>NZ_JBHUFU010000004.1:0-383084 GCF_042681365.1 Streptomyces desertarenae
CCGCCCGGCCGCGCACCGCGGCGGCCGGGCGGCCGGCGGACCGCCCTCCCGTACGGCGGCGCGGCGGACCCGGCCACCGCGCGGCGCCGATCTCCTTGACGCTTCCCCGGGCCGGGTGAACACTTCCGACTATCAGACGGTATCGCCGTATGTCGGGCACATGGCCGCGCACCCCAGGGGCGATTCCGCCGGACACGCGCGCCCGCCGCGGACGCCGGGCGGGCCACGGGCCCCGCCGTGCCGCCGGATCCGCCGGCGCGGTACGACGCACCCGCAGGGACGCCCGGGCGGCCGTCCGGGGCAAGGCACGAGGAGCGGCAATGAACTTCCCCAACGGCGACATCTTCCTCGGCGAGATCATCGGAACGGCGATTCTGATCCTCTTCGGCGCGGGGGTGTGCGCCGCCATCACCCTCAACCACTCCAAGGCGCAGAACTCGGGGTGGGTCGTCATCGCCTTCGGCTGGGGTTTCGGCGTCCTCGCGGGCGCGTACACCGCGGCGCCCCTGTCGGGCGGGCACATCAATCCGGCCGTGACCGTGGGCATCGCCGTGCAGAGCGGGGAGAACTGGGACAAGGTCCCGGTCTACCTCGCCGGCCAGCTCCTGGGCGCGATGCTCGGCGCGGTGCTGGCCTGGCTCGTGTACTACGCGCAGTTCTCGGCCAACCGCGACAGGGACACCGCGACGCCCACCCTCGGCATCTTCTCGACCATCCCCGAGATCCGCAGCCCGGTGGCCAACCTCGTCACCGAGATCATCGCGACCGTCGCCCTGGTGCTGCCGATCCTGGCCTTCGGCCTGACCACGGGCCTGGGGGAGTCCGGCGCGCTGATCCTGGTCGTCGCCCTGCTGGTCGTCGGGATCGGCCTGTCCCTGGGCGGGCCGACCGGCTACGCCATCAACCCCGCCCGCGACCTGGGCCCCCGCATCGTCCACGCGCTGCTGCCCATCCCCAACAAGGGCTCCTCCGACTGGGGCTACTCGTGGGTCCCCGTGGTGGGACCGCTGATCGGCGGCGTCCTGGCGGCGCTCGTCTACGGCCTCGCCTTCTGACCTCCCGGGGGGCGGGGGCGGGGAGGAACGAGCGGAAGCGGGAACAGCGGGGGGAAGGAGCAGGAGCGGGAACAGCGGAAGAACCGGGCAACCAGCAGAAGGGCACCGAGGTAACCGTCATGACGGACACCGCACCCACGTACGTCGCCGCGATCGACCAGGGCACCACGTCGAGCCGCTGCATCATCTTCGACCGCGGCGGCTCGATCGTCGCCGCCGACCAGCGCGAGCACCAGCAGATCTTCCCCAGGCCCGGGTGGGTGGAGCACGACGCGACCGAGATCTGGTCCAAGGTCCAGGCCGTGGTCGCCGGCGCGCTCGCCAAGGCCGGACTGCGCGGCCGCGACCTGGCGGCGATGGGCATCACCAACCAGCGCGAGACCACCGTGCTGTGGGACCGGTCCACCGGCCGGCCCGTCCACAACGCCATCGTCTGGCAGGACACCCGGACCTCGGCGCTCTGCCGGGAACTGGGGGGCGAGGCGGGGCAGGACCGTTTCCGCGACCGGACCGGCCTGCCGCTGGCCAGCTACTTCTCCGGCCCGAAGGCCGCCTGGCTGCTGGAGCACGTGCCGGGGCTGCGCAAGCGCGCCGAGGCGGGCGAGATCGCCTTCGGCACGATGGACTCCTGGCTGATCTGGAACCTCACCGGCGGCACGGACGGCGGTGTCCACGTCACGGACGTCACCAACGCCAGCCGGACGATGCTGATGAACCTGGAGACCCTCCAGTGGGACTCCTCGATCCTGGACGCCATGGGCGTGCCCGAGGCGATGCTGCCCGAGATCCGCTCCTCGGCCGAGGTGTACGGCGACACCGCGGTCGGGACGTCCACCGGAGTGCCGGTGGCCTCGGCGCTGGGCGACCAGCAGGCGGCCGTCTTCGGGCAGACCTGCTACGACGTGGGCGACGCCAAGAACACCTACGGCACCGGATCGTTCCTGCTGCTGAACACCGGCCACCGCCCGGTGCCGTCCAAGAGCGGGCTGGTGACCACGGTGGGCTACCGGCTCGGCGGCGAGCGGCCCGTCTACTGCCTGGAGGGCTCCATCGCCATCACCGGGGCGCTGGTGCAGTGGTTCCGGGACCAGCTCGGGATCATCCGGGAGGCGGCCGAGATCGAGCCCTTGGCGGCCAGTGTGGAGGACAACGGCGGTGCCTACATCGTCCCGGCGTTCTCCGGCCTCTTCGCCCCCTACTGGCGATCCGACGCGCGGGGCGTGATCACCGGCCTGACCCGCTACGTCACCAAGGCCCACCTGGCGCGGGCCGTCCTGGAGGCCACCAGCTGGCAGACGCGCGAGGTCGTCGACGCGATGTACCAGGACTCGGGGGTGGAGATCACCAGCCTCAAGGTGGACGGGGGCATGACCGCCAACGGGCTGCTGATGCAGCACCAGGCGGACGTGCTCGACGTGCCGGTGATCCGCCCGGTGGTCTCCGAGACCACCTGTCTGGGCGCGGCGTACGCGGCCGGCCTGGCCACCGGCGTCTGGTCCGACCTCGACGAGCTCAGGGCGCACTGGAGGAAGGACGCCGAGTGGACCCCGCGGATGGAGGCCGCCACCCGGGAGCGGGAGCACCGCAACTGGCGCAAGGCGGTCGAGCGCAGCCTCGGCTGGGAGGAGGACGCCGACTGAGCCCGCCCGGTCCGCCGGGGACGGGGACGTGCGGGTGCGGCCCGCCGGGCACCGTGCCCCCGGCGGGCCGTTTACGTTCCACACCGCTCGGGAACTGGGCGGTATGCCTGTTTACCGGAACATTCGTGCCGCTCTCTCGGCCGTGCGGTCGGTGCTCCCGGACCCCGAGGGCCCGGGACGGGTGATGACCGCCGTGGAGCGGCTGGAGGGCTCCCCCCGCCTCGACCCCGTGCTCGGACCGCTCCGGCGCGCCGTGTACGCGCTCCCGCTGGGCGACGCGCGCGACGTCCTCCACGGCCGCTGGGTGGGCCACCCCGTGCACCCCCTGATGGTCCAGGTGCCCATCGGCTCGTGGCTCTCCGCCGCCGTCCTGGACCTGCTGCCCGGTCAGCGCCGCGGCGCCGACACCCTGGTGGGGCTCGGTCTGGTCGCGGCCGCGCCCGCCGCCCTGGCGGGCTGGGTGGACTGGGCCGACCTGCGCAAGCCGCAGATGCGGGTGGGCCTGGTGCACGCGGCGACCAACATCACCGCCGTCGGCCTGTACGCCGCGTCGCTGGGCGCCCGGCTGCGCGGCCGGCGTGCGCGGGGACGCCTGCTGGGACTGGCGGGCCTGGCGGCGGTGGGCGTCGGGGGCGCGCTCGGCGGCCACCTCTCCTACCGGCAGGCGGCCGGGGCCAACCACGCCGAGCACGTCTCCGCCGTGGTCGAGCCCGGCTGGCACCCGATCGGCGACCTGGCGGACCTGCCCGTCGGCGAGCCGGTGCGGCGGCGGATCGACGAGACGTCGGTGCTGGTCTTCCGCGAGACCGACGGGACGGTGTACGCGCTGGCCGACCGGTGCAGTCACATGGCCGGCCCGCTGTCGCAGGGTACGGTCGCCGACGGCTGCGTGCGGTGCCCGTGGCACGGCAGCGTCTTCCGGCTGTCCGACGGCTGGAACGTGCGCGGCCCCGCGACGTCGCCCCAGCCGGTGTTCGAGACCCGGGTGGTGGACGGCCGGGTGGAGGCGCGCCTCGTCCGGGACCCGGCGCAGGCGCACCGCCCGGCCCCCAGGCCGGTCTGAGGAGCGGGGCGCCCCGGTCCTCCCGGGGCCTCCCGCAGGGCGGGCCGGTCCGCCTCCCGGCGGGTCCGGCACCTTTCCCCGTGCCCCTTCCGCCGCGCCGCGGCCCGGCCCTCAGAGCGCCCGCAGCCCGTCGATCACGTGGCGCAGGATCCGTTCGTCCGGCAGCTCCGCCCGGGGCACGGGACGGGTGACGCGGACCAGCCCGGCGGTGACGAGGTCGCCGACGAGGACCCGGACCACTCCCACCGGGAGGTCCATCCCGGCCGCCAGTCCGGCGACCGGCTGCGGCGACCGGCTGCACCGGGCGACGATCTCCCGGTGCTCCGGCCCGAGCACCCCGGTGCCTCCCGGTGGGCCGGGCGGTTCGGGCGTGTGCGGCCGGGCACGGGCCCGCCGTTCCTCCGGCGCACCGGACGCGCACGTCTGCGCGGCGCGCTCGGGCGCGTCCGGTTCGGCGATCACCACGGCGAGCGCGTCCAGATCCTCTCCGGCGCCGGTGGTGCGGCCGCGGGTCATGGCGTACGGCCGCACCACCGGTCCGGCCGCGTCGTCGAGCCACCTGTCCGTCACGGCGGCCTCACCCCGTCCCGCGGGCGCGGTACCGGGCGGTCCGCGGACGGGATCCGGCCCGCCCGGCGCGGCGGCCGGGCCGGGGGACGGCCCCGCCGGGCTCACCCTCCTGCCGGACGGCGTCCCCCTCCGTGCTCCGTGATGCGGTCATCGCCCGTCCTCCTCGAGTACGTCGGTCGCGGTGCCGCCTCGTCCGAGCCGTTCCCCCCGGCCGGTGCGTCCACACCCGTACCGGCCGGTGCGTCCGCACCCGTACCGCCCGGCAGCCCGGCGTTCCGCCGCCCGCGGCGCAGACCGTGCTGGAGGGAGGCCATCCGGTCGCGCGCCGCGGCGGCGTCCCCGGTCCGGCTCCGCTCCGGGACGCGGCCCTGCCCGCCGCGCCCCCCGCGCTCCCGGTCCCGCCCCTCCCCCGGGACCGGCCCGGCCTCCGCCCGGCGGTGCGCGCCGGAGCCGGGTCCCTCCAGGGCGTCCGGGGCCTCCTCCGAACCCCCGGTACCGCCCGGGGTTCCCCGCCCGCCGGCGGGCCGCGCGCCGCCGCGCAGCGGAAGCCCGGCGGCGGTGCGGACGCCGTCCGTGCCCCTTCCCCCGCCCCCGGCGTCCCGCGCCTGCGCACCGGCCTCGGAGAGCAGCCTCTCGGGGATGAGCACCACGGCGGTGGTCCCGCCGTACGGGGAGGGCTGGAGGGAGACGCGGATCCCGTGGCGCTGCGCGAGCCGGGAGACGACGAACAGGCCGAGCCGGTCGGTGTCCGAGAGCCGGAAGTCGGGCGTCTCGGCGAGCCGCATGTTGGCCTCCAGCAGCGCCCGGGGGGACATGCCCAGGCCCCGGTCGTGGATCTCCAGGGCGAAACCGCTGGGCACCCGCTCGCCGAACACCTGCACTCCGGTGTGCGGCGGCGAGAACACCGTGGCGTTCTCCAGGAGTTCGGCCACCAGGTGGGTCAGGTCGGCGACGGCCGGCCCGTCGGCCGCCAGCGGCGGCAGATCGCGCACCTCGATCCGCTCGTACTCCTCGACCTCGGCGACCGCGGCGCGCACCACGTCCATCAGCGGCACGGGGGTGCGCCACTGCCGCGACGGGGCGGCGCCGGAGAGGATGACCAGGCCCTCGGCGTGGCGGCGCATGCGGGTGGTGAGGTGGTCGAGCCGGAAGAGGTCGGCCAGTTCCTCGGGGTCCTCGGTGCGGCGCTCCATGGCGTCCAGCAGGGTGAGCTGGCGGTGCAGCAGCACCTGGCTGCGGCGGGCGAGGTTGACGAACACCTCGGAGACCCCGCGGCGCATCTCCGCCTGGTCGACGGCCGCTTCGACCGCGGCCCGCCGGAGGGTGTCGAGGGCCTTTCCGACCTGCCCGATCTCGTCGCGCCCGTACTCCCGGCGCGGCGCCTCGGCCTCGACGTCGATCTGCTCGCCGGCCGCCAGTCGCCGCATGACGCCCGGCAGCCGCACGCCCGCGGCCTCGCACGCCTCGCGGCGCAGCGCGTCCAGGTCGCGGACCAGGCCGCGGCCCACGCGGAAGGAGACGGCCACGGAGACGAGGACGGCGGCGAAGCCGAGGATCCCGGCGATCCCCGCGCGCAGCAGGACGGAGGCGGCCTCCGGTTCGACGCGCCGGTGGTGGCGGACGCCCGTCTCGGCGTCCATGCGGCGCAGCTCCTCCAGGGCCGTCTGGGAGACCCTGCGCCAGCGCTCGGGGTGGGAGGCTCCGACGGCACCCGCCGCGCCGGCCCCGATGATCCCGTCCTCGGCGGCCCGCAGGGCCCGGCCGTCGGGGCCGGCCCAGAAGTCCTCGTAGCGCTCGCGGTCCTCGGCGGGGAGCATCGCCAGGTGGAGGCGGTAGGTCAGCTCGCGTTCGGCCACCCGGTCGGAGAAGGCGCGCAGTTCGTCCCCGGACATCCGGCCGGTGACGAACGCCGCGGCCATCAGGGCGTCCTGGCGGGCGAGGTACTCGCGGGCGCGGGAGAGGCCGATGAGGGCGCGGCCCTCCTTGTCCAGGCGGACGTCGTCCAGGCCGCGCACGGCGGCGAGGAAGTCGTGGCAGGGATCGACGAGGGCGTTGTAGGCGTCGTAGGCGTCCCGCCGCTCGACGGTGTTGTCGGCGACCCCGGCACGGACCTTCTCCAGGCCGCCGAGCCTGCGCAGCAGCTCGTCCAGCCGCTCGCGGGCGTCGCCGTCGAGCTCGTCCCGGACCCGTCCGCCGGCGGCCCCGGAACGCAGGGCGGCCACCGCCCGGTCGGTCTCCCGCTGCCTCTCGCGCAGGGCGGACAGGGAGTCGGAGCGGCGCGGATCGGCGAGGTGGACCAGGACCTGGCGGCGCTCCCGCTGGACGGCCAGGACGGTCGCGCGGACCGGCCCGCCCAGCTCGTCCGCCACGGCGGCGGCGTCGAGCAGCCGGTCCGCCTCCCGACCGGTGATCACGGTGGCGAACGCCCAGATGGAGGTGAGCGCCACCAGGGGGACCAGCAGCAGCGCCACGATCTTCCGGCGGATCGACTTGCCGCGAAAGCGCATGGCCTCCCCTACGTCCGCCCCGCTTCGCAGGGGAACGGGTTTCCCCGGCGAACGGCGCGAGCCTACTACCGGCGGAGGCGGCCCGTGGGGCGTCCGGGCCGACCCGTGGCGCCGCGGTGGCCGTTCCTGTGCGGTCGGGGCGTTCCGCTGTGGTACTCCGGTCTCCTGACAGTGCGTGGGACGCGTCCACGTGCCGCGGGTACGGGGAGACCGGATGGGTGTGAGCAGCGACGACCGGGGGACGGGCGGATCCGGGCGGATCCGCCCGGAGGCGGTTGGGGATGCGGTGTACGAGGAGGGTGGAGATTGCATGGACATCTTGGACACCGTGGACGGGGAGTCCGGAATGCCCGATCCGGTGCGGGTGGCGGCGGTGCGTGCGGTGATCCTGGTCGCGGTGACGCTGGTGCTGGTGATGGTCGCCGTGCTGTGCTCGCTCGCCCGGGTGTGGCTCGCCCTCCCGATGGTGCTGGCCGCTGTGGCCGGCACGGTGGTCACCACCTGGGGCGTGCTGGACGTGTGGGTGACGCGGCAGATGTGGATCCAGCGCAACGGGGTGGTCTCGACGCCCGGCAGCGTGGCACGTGAACGTGCGGTCTTCCGCAGGAGGCACGGTTAGGGCCGGTCCCGTCCCCGCCCGTCGGCCGGGTCGAGCCGCCTCGCCACCGCCGGGGCGGCCGCGAGGTCTCCGGTGGACTGGTTCCGGGTCGGTGAACCCTCCACACCGGAGACCTCGCCCACGCCACGATCACGGCACGCCTGTCGCGCCGGATGGCGGGGCAGCCTCCGGGCACCTGGTGCCGGGGTGTGGCCGACGAGCGTCAGAGCGGGGCGAGACGGGCCTTGAGCAGGCAGAACTCATTGCCTTCGGGGTCGGCCAGGACATGCCACGACTCCTGCCCCGTCTGGCCGATGTCGGCCGGGCGCGCACCGAGCTTCACCAGGCGTTCGAGCTCGGCGTCCTGGTCGCGGTCGGTGGCGTTGACGTCGATGTGCAGCCGGGATTTCCCCTTCTCCGGCTCGTCCCTGCGACTGAGGACGATCGTCGGCTGCGGACCGCCGAACCCCTCGCGCGGCCCGATCTCCACCATGTCGCCGCCCTCGCGGTCGAGCACGACGAAGTCCAGGACCTCGCACCAGAACCGCGCCAGCGCCTCGGGGTCGCGGCAGCCCAGAACGAGTTCACTGATACGGCATGCCATGGCGAAACCTGCTTTCGGCTCGGGAACCGCCGGGGAGGCCCCACACGAACCCCGCGGGCTCCCCGGCAGCGAAGACCATGCCGTGACCGTACCGGAGGAGGCGGGCACGGGCGAGGCGATTCCGGGGCCTGCCCGTCCGGGCGGCCGGGCGGGGCCCGTTGGCCGTGCAGCGGGGGAGCCGGCGTCGCGGCGGCGCCCCGGTCCGCCGGCGGGGCGTCAGTCGGCGGCTGCCGCGGCCCGGTCCCCCTCCCGCCGCCCGGGCCGGTCCGGGCGGCGGAACATCCGGGTGGCGGTGATCTCGCCGTGCACCGGCTCCGACTCCGGATCGGGCTTGGGCAGTCCGGGCCGCAGATGCTCCTCGACGCTGATGTACTTCAGCCCCGCCCTCAGGTCGGCGTCGTTGCGCAACCGGATGACCAGCGGGAACTCCGCCAGCGCCGTGGTGTCGAACAGGCCGGTGGTGTAGATGAGCTGGACGCCCAGCGCATCGGCGACCGCCCGCTGGAGCTCCAGCAGGTAGGTGGCGTTGGCCCGGCCGATGGGGTTGTCGAGGAAGAGGGTGCCGGCGTGCCGGTGCCGGTCGCGGCCGCGGTCGTTGCTGCGCAGCGCGGCCATCGTGCAGTACAGGGCGATGGCCGCGGTCAGCAGCTGGCCCCCGGAGAAGACGTCGCCCATCTGCCCCACCGGCACCCGCTCGGCGCGCAGCACGGCGTCGGGCTTGAGGATCTCCACCGCCACCCCGCGCGGCTGGAGGGCGGCGCGGACACCGCGCAGCAGCAGGCTCATGCCGTCCCGGCGCAGGTCGGAGTTGCGGCGGACGGCGGCCCGCGTGGCCTCGTCGATCACCTCTCCCAGCCGCTCGGCGAGGACGGCGTGGTCCGGGTCGTCGAAACGGATGCGCAGGAACTCCTGGCCCGACCACTCCCCCAGGCCCTCCGGCAGCCGGGAGAGCCGCTGCGCGGAACGGAGGGTGGCCAGCGAGGACTCCACCAGTCCGCGCAGCCGGTCGACGATGCTGTCGCGGTTGCGCTCCAACTGCTCCAGCTCGTCGGTCAGCACGCGCAGCCGGGGCTCGAAGGCGGCGGCCCAGGCGGCGGCGTGGTCGGGCAGGGCGGCGGCGGGCAGCTCGCGGATCTGCTGCCGGGCCGGAGTGCGGACCTGCTCGTAGCGGGTGGCGTTGGCGTGCCGCACCAGGACGTCGCTCGCCTCCCGCACCGCCGCCTCGGCCGCGGTGAGGTCGGCCGCGCAGCCGCGCAGGGAGCGGCGGGCCTCGGCGGCCGCGCGGCGGGCCTGTTCCAGCGGCTCGGCGTACGGTTCGGGCTCCGCTCCGTCCTCGCCGCTGCCGCCGGTGCCGTGGGGATCGCGCAGCAGGTCGCGGAGCATGGCGGCCAGCTCGTCGAAGGCGGCGGCGGCGTCCTCGGCGGCGCGCTGGGCACGCACCAGCTCGGCGTGGGCGGCGCGGGCTGCCTCCAGGGCGTCGGTGCGGGCGGCGAGCTCGGAGTTGGCGCCCCGCAGCAGGGCCTGGGCCTGCTCGGCGTCGGCGGGCACCATCTCCCCGGGCAGCTCGGTGTACGCCTCCCGGTCCTCGCCCGGCGCCAGGCGCTCGGCCTCGCCGCGCAGCCGGCCCAGCTGCTCGCTGGCGGCCGAGGCGCGCGACTCCAGCATCTGGACCAGGGCCTCGGCGCGGGCGGCGGCGGCCTGCCGGGAGGGGCCGTCGGCCCCGTCGGGGCCCTCCAGGAGCTGGGCGGCACGGGTGCGGACCTTGTTGGTGAGCCGGTCCAGGGCGGCGCGGGCGGCGCTCTCGTCGCCCTCGGCGCGGGCCTGCTCGGCGCGGAGGTCGGCTCCGACGCCGACCTTCTCGTAGAGCTGGGAGGCCGCCCGGTAGGCCTCGCGCAGGGCCGGCAGGGAGGCGGGCGGCTCGGCGGAGGACCCGGAGGCGGCGTCGTCGAGGCCGTCCGGGGCGTCGGGGGCGCCCGCGATCTCGGCCCGCTCGGCGCGCAGCGCACGGGCGGTGCGGCGGGCGTCGTCGGCGGCGCGCTGGGCGGCGCGCCGGTCCTCGTCGGCGGCGCGGGCCCTTTCCAGGCAGACGCCGGCGCGGGCCTCGGCCTCGGCGGCCTCGTCGGCCAGCTCCCGCAGCCGGGTCTGCCACCTGGCGCGCTCGCGCAGCCGGAAGGCGAGTCCGGCCAGGGCGTCGGCGGAGCGGCGGGCCTGCTGGGCGCGCTCCTGCCGCTCGTCCCGGACGCGGGCCGCCTCGGCCGCGGCCTCCGCGGCCTCCGCCGCGGTGGCACGGGCCTCCTCCAGCCGCTGCCGCGCCGCCTCGGCCGCCTCGTCGGCGGCGCGGGCGCCGGCGGCCAGCTCGGCGAGGCGGCCGGGCGGGCAGCCGGTCCGCCAGGAGGCGATCCGGGCGGCCAGGGAGCGGTCGGCGGAGAGCCGCGCCGCCAGTGCGCGGATCTCCTCCTCGCGGGCGGCGGCGCGCTCGCGCAACTGCCGGCGCTCGGCGTCGGCCGCGCGCTCGTCGTGCATGGCCGGGTTGGGCGGCACCAGGAACACCCCGTCGGTGCCGGCCCCGTCGGCGCCGGCCGCGGGGACCGGGGCGAGCAGGGCCGCCGCGGTGCCGACCGCGACCGCCGAGCGGGGCAGCAGGGCCGCGTCCCTGAGGACCTCGCGGGCGCGGGCGTGGCTGTCGGGGTCGGTGATGACGACGCCGTCGACCAGTTCGGGCCGGGCGGAGAGCACGGCGGCGTGGTCGGCCGGGTCCACGGCCTGGGCGAGGTAGCGCCAGCCGGGCAGGGCGGGGATGCCGTGCTCGCCCAGGTACTCGACGGTGGCCAGGACGTCGGGGCCGGGCGGCAGCAGGCCGCCGTCGCCGAGGGCGCCGAGGATGCGGGAGTCGTCGGCGGCCGCGGTGCGCAGCTCGAAGAGCTGCCGCTCGGCGGCCGCGACGCTCTCCTCCAGCAGGTCGCGCAGGGTCTCGGCGGTGCGGTCGACCTCCTCGGCTCCGAGCGGGCCGCCCGCCGCGCCGGTGCCGCCCGCGGGCAGGCCCAGCAGCTCGGCCAGGCGCTCCTCCGCGCCCAGCGCCTCGGCGGTGCGGCGCTCGGCCGCGTGGGCGGCACCGGCCGCCTCGGCGGCGTCGACGGCGCGGGCCGCGGCCAGTTCGGCGCGGCCGAGCTCGGCCGCTGTCTCCCGGGCGCGCTCGGCGGTGCGGCGGGCGGCCTCCTTGGCCGTCTCCCAGGCGGCGACGGCGGCCTTCTCGGCATCGCTGGCGGCCAGGGCGGCACGGGCCGGGTCGGTGTCGGGGGCCGAGCCGTCCAGCCAGCCGGCCCGTACGGCCTCGGCCGTCTCCTGCTCGACCTCGGCCAGCCGCTGGCGCAGGTGCTCGCTCTCACTGCGGGCGCGCTGGGCCTCGGTGGCGGCCGCGGTGGCGTCGCGGTGGGCGGCCTCGCCCGCGGTCTGGAGGGCGGTGGAGCGCTCCTCCTCCTCGGCGGCGAGCTGCTCGGCCCTCTCCGCGGCGGTCTGCAGGGCGCGCACCAGGTCGGCGGCGGCGCGGGCGCGGGCGGCCAGGGCGGGGGCGGCGTCGCGCTCGGCCTCGCGGATGGCGGCGGCCACCCGGGCGGCGCGGTCGGCGGCGGCGCGGTGCGCCAGCACCGTCTCGGTGGCCTGCCAGGCGGCGTGCAGGGTGCGGGCGTCACCGAGCTCGCGGCGCTGGGCGGCGGCGCTCCTCTCGGCGGCGGCCAGCGCCAGGGAGGCGTGGCGGTAGGCGAGTTCGGAGGCGATGAGGGCGGCGCGGTCGCGGTCGCGTTCGGCGGTGGTGACGGCCCGGGCCGCGTGGTCGGCGCGCTCGGCGAGTTCGGCGGCGCGGCCGCGTTCGGCGGTGCCGCGGGCCGACAGGCGCCGGGCGAGGGTGCGGGTGCGCTGCTCGGCCCCGGTGTGGACGGCGCGGGCCTGCTCGCGGCGCCGGGCGGCCTCGTCGATGCGGCGCAGCAGGTCCAGCGAGCCGGCGGTGAAGTCGCGTTCGGCGGTGAGCTCGGCGCGGCGGCCGAGCTTGTGGGCGAAGCCGTGGACCAGGTCGGCCAGGCCGTCGGTGTCGCGGGTGTCGGTGACGGCCCGCAGCAGCAGGTCGGTGAAGTCGGAGTCGTTCTTGACCGAGAACAGGCCGGCGGCCTCGCCCTCGTCGGCGTTCATCTCGCGCTGGTAGCGGAAGAGCTCCGGGTCCAGGCCGAGGTTGCCCAGGTGCTCGATCCAGCGCTCGTGGACCTCCTCCCAGACCACGTCCAGGCCCGGGTAGGCCCTGCCCGCCTCGACCAGCACGTCGCGGAAGCCCTTCATGGTGCGGCGCCGCCCGCGTGCCGCGGAGGTCCCCTCGGCGGCGGGCCGCACCGCGTTGGACTCGGCGACCGGCAGGGAGTCCAGGCTCATGCCGGGGCCGGGCCGGAAGCTGTACCAGGCCTCGGCGAACTTCCGCGGGTCGCTGGAGACCTGCCGGCCGCGCCACTCGCTGACCTTGCCGACCACGACGGTCTCGCCGGTGAGGGTGTGCTGCCACTCCAGGGCGACGTGCCCGCAGTCGTCGGCCAGCAGGAACTTGCGCAGCACGCCGGAGCTGGCGCCGCCGAGGGTGTTGCGGTGGCCGGGCAGCATCACCGAGAAGATCAGTTTCAGCAGGACGGACTTGCCGCCGCCGTTCTCCAGGAAGAGCACGCCGGCCGGTGCCGGGCGGCGCGGCGGGCCGACCGGCTCCTCCTCGAAGAAGTCCGCCTGGGCGGGGGCGGGGCTGGGCACCGGCTCGCCGACCCCTCGCAGGTCCAGCACGGTGTCGGCGTAGCGCGCACCGGCGGGCCCGATGGAGTAGAGGCGGATCCGGGACAGCTCGTACATGGCGGTGCTCTCGTCGTCGAGGTGGTTCGGCTGTGTGGTTCGGTGCGGTCGGCGGTGGCCGCTTCGCTCAGCGGTGGAAGGGCAGCCCGGCGTCGACGACCGGGTCGAGGTCGTCGGCGTCGGGGGGCGGCAGCAGGGTGGCGCTGCCGTCGCTGACGGGCACCACGCCGAGCTCCAGCAGTTCGGCCATGGCGGCGCTGCCGGCCATGTCGCGGACCTGGAGCTGGTAGCGGGCCGTGGTGCGGTAGGTGCCGCCGGCGTCGTCGCCGGTGCGCTGGAGGAAGCCGGAGTCGGCGAGGAAGGAGGCGGCCTTGGCGACGATGCCGGTGGTGGAGCCGGCCAGCCGCCGGGCGTCCTTGGTGGCGCCGGTGGCGCTGCGCCGCGCGTACACCCGCCAGGCGGCCTCCAGACCGGGCGCGTCGCTGGCCGGATCGGTGTTCTCGCCCTCCCGTTCGGCGCGCTCCTCCAGCCGCCGGCACGCCTGGCGCACGAAGGCGTCCACCCCGTTGACGGAGATCCTGCCGACGTAGCCGTCGTCGGCCAGGTCCTCGGGCCGGGGGAAGGCCAGCGCGGCGATGGCCAGGTGGGCCAGGCCGTGCAGGAAGCGGTCGGCCGAGTCGGCGCCGGCGCGGCGGGCGTAGTCGCCCATCCGCACGGCGAAGACGGAGTCCTCGGCGGCGGTGACGGCCATCCCGGCGCGCGGGGAGACCTCCAGCACCACCAGCCCCAGGCCGGTGGCGACGGCGTCGGCGAGGCGGGCGAAGGCGGGCTCCTCCCGGTAGCGCCGCAGGAGCTCGGCGTACTCGGCGTCGCGGGCGGGCGACAGCTTGGGCTGGAGCCCGAAGGAGACCAGCCGGGCGGCGTCGGCGGCATCTGCGGGGGTGACGGGTGCCGGGGCGCCGGGGCGCCCGCCGGGTTCGGGCGCGTCGGGCGCGTCGGGGCCGCCGGGCCCGGCGTACGCGCCCTCGGCCGTCTCGTACGGGTTCTCGTCGTTCACGGTGCCACCTCCGAGCGGTCCGCTGCCATGCCCGCCGCGTCCAGCAGGGCGGTGCCCACGATGAGATCGGCGCCGCCGAACTCCGGGTCGTCCAGTTCGGTGCCGTCGTCCACGGCGAACAGCAGCCGCCGCTCCCCCTGCCGGTAGGCGGTGCCCACCGGCGGGCTGGCGGCGTGCACCGCCAGCAGGGCCACCAGGTAGGGCAGGTCCGGGTCGCGGCGGCGCGCCTCGGCCAGGAGGCCGGAGAGCCGGCGCGGGGCGTCGGCGGGGAGGTCCAGCAGCTCCGTGGCGGCTTCGAGCTGCTCCTCGCTGAAGCGGCTGTCGTCGGGCGTGGCGATCAGATCCGGCTCGGGCATCTCCGCGCCCAGGTGCTCGCGGGGGGCGGGCGGGGTCAGCAGCAGCTCGGTCAGGTCCCCCAGGCGGACGGCGGCGGGGGCGCGCAGCCCGGTGCCGCGGGCGAAGAAGGCGTCGGTGACCCTCGTGGCCCGCTCCAGGGGCAGGGGCAGCACCGGGGCGAGGAGCTGTCCGTACAGGTCCAGGCCCACCCGGGCGGCGGACGGGGCGAAGGCCTGCCGGTCCTGCTCGGCGCGGAACAGCGGGCCGGCCTCCAGCAGCCGGGACTGGAGCTGGGTGTGGCGCCGGATGCAGTCCTTGACGATGTCGACCAGTTCGGCGGCGCGCAGCCTGTGGTCCGCGCTCTCCGCCTCGTCGCGCGCCCTGCGGATGTTGGTGAGGATGGCGTTCTCGTGGCGGTAGCGGTCGGCGACGTGGTCGAGCGCCTCGGCGATCATGTCGGGCACGGCGTTCAGCCAGTCGACGGCGCGGACGTTGCGCCGGGTGGCCTCCAGGGTGCGGCGCAGCGTCTCGGCGTACTGGACGGTGCGGTAGCGGGCCTGCTCGGCGGCGAGCTGGGCGTCGGCGAGGCGGCCGCGGCTGATCAGCACCTCCAGCTTCACCTCGGCGGCGATCTGCGCGCTGGTGACGTCGGTGTCCAGGGCGCCGACCAGGACGTTGACCGCCTCGTCGGTGGTGCGCAGGTACACGCCGCCGCCGGGGCCGGGCACCTCCTCGATCAGTTTGAAGTCGTAGTCGCGCCGCACGTACTCCCCGTCGGGGCCGAAGGTGCCGTAGACGGCGCGGAAGCCGCGGTCGACGCTGCCGACGTTGATGAGGTTCTCCAGGACCCAGCGGGCGACCCGCTCGTGCTCGGCGGCGGGCCGCTGCGGGGCCTGGGCGGCGACGCGCGGCAGCAGCCTGGCCACGATCTCCTCGTGGTCGGCGCCGGTGTCGAAGTCCATGTGCAGGGTGACCAGGTCGATGGCGGCGAGCGCCACCTCCGCCATCGAGTACGTGCTGTACTCCCCGGCCAGGTTGGCCTTGCGCGCGTCCAGGTCGTGCAGGGGCGCGGTGCAGGCCAGCGCCCTCAGGCGCCGGGCCAGGCCCTCGTCGGCGGCCGGTCCGGGGGCGGGCCGGGCGGCGCCGGGGGAGGAGGCGGATACGGCTGTGGTCACGTGGCACAGATTAGGCGCTGCCACCGACAGAGATCGAAACGGCGGACCGGCGCCCCCGCCCGCCGCGTCAGCCGACGCGGCGGGCGGCGGAGCCGCCGGGGCCCAGCCGGCCCCGCACGGCGCTCTGCACGCCCTCCTCCTCGGCCGGGTCGGCGGCGAGCCGCCGCAGGCGCTCGACGACCCGGCTGTCGCCCGTCGCGGCGTGGCGGGCGGCGAGTTCGCGGGTGGACTCCTCGCAGTCCCACAGGCACTCGACGGCGAAGCCCGCCGCGAAGGAGGGGTCGGTGGCGGCCAGGGCGCGGGCCGTGAGCCCGCGCAGCTGGGAGGAGGCCGTCTCCCGGTAGACGTGCCGCAGCACGGGCGCGGCGCAGTGCACGGCCAGCCTGCCGGTGCCGTCCACCAGCGGGCGCAGGGCGGCGGCGTCCGGTCCCGCGGTGCGGACGGTGCGGCGCAGCGCGGCCAGCACCGCGTCGGCGTCCTCCGGTCCGCCGTGGCAGGCGAGCAGCTCGGCGGCCGCGCTCCCGAGCGCGTCCTCGCGCCGCGCCCACCGGCGGGCCCGCTCCAGGGCGGCGGCTCCGCGCATCCGGGAGAAGGCGGCCAGCGCGGACCGGGCGACGGCCGCGTGCGGGTCCTCCACGGGGTCCGCGGGCTCGGTCGCGGCGGCCTCGATCAGGTCCAGGGCGGCCGGGTCGCCGCGCTCGGCGAGGTGGCGCAGGGCGACGGCGCGGGCGGCGGCGGGGCCGCTCCGGGCCGCGGCGAGCAGTTCGGGACGGTCGTCGGGGCCGGCGACGGCGGCCAGGCAGCGGGCGGCGGCGGCCTCGCGCCGCAGCGGGTCGCGGGGCGGGGGGCCGGACGGGAACGGGCCGTCGTCCTGGGCCCAGCGGAGGACCTCCCGGACGCTCCAGCCGGGGCGCGGTCCGGTGGGGCGCATCTGGCGGCGCCAGCGGTCGAAGGAACCCGCCTCGCGGGCGCGCCCGATGCGTTCCGCCTGTCCGGGGCGGTCCGGGTCCTCGCTCCACAGCCGCCAGGGCCGCGGTTCGTAGGCGTCGCGGACCGCCTCGGCCAGCTCCGCGTCGCCTTCGGGGGTCTCGGGGAAGCGCGCCAGCACGGCGGGGCCCAGGGCGCGCAGTCCGGCGTCGTCGTCGCGGACGGCCAGCTCGTCCAGGGCCCACCGCCAGTTGGCGCCGCGCTCGGCGTAGCGGCGCAGCAGCAGCAGCGCGCCGCGGTCGCCGTAGGAGGCGAGGTGGCCGAGGACGGAGAGGGCGAGTCCGGTGCGCTCCTCGGCGGTGTCGACGAGGTCGGCGGGGTCGAACAGGTGCTCCTCGATGGCGCCGAGTCCGGCGTCCAGGTCCCTGTGGAGGCGTGCGTAGTACAGGGAGCGGTGCTCGATCTGCCAGTCACGCCGGGGGTCACAGCGCAGACAGTGGCTCAGCGCGGCGAGTGCCTCGGCACGCGGGGCCGCGAGAGCGTACAGCGTGCCGTCGCCGCGGCCCCTCTGGAGGAGGCCGAGCAGCGTACCGCTGGGCGCTATGTCGGAATCGACGGAATCGGCGAACATAGGGTCAGCATCCGGTGCGGGGTGTGGGACTGGCAACGGGATTTCCGCTTCCGGCGTCCGTCGCCGGCCGCCGCGGGTTCTCCTCCTGTTCGTCCCGTGGTTCCCCGGCGTCCTCGGTGTTCCGGCGGGAAGCGGCTCCCTGGCCGCCGAAGGATACCGGGGAGTCCGGTTCCGCGCCGCCCCGCGCGGGACCGGGCGGGACCGGGGAGGACCGCGGCGGAGCGGAGCCCGCCCCTCCGCCGCTTCCCCCCGCTCCCGCCCGGACCGCGCCCGCCCGGGGGCGGCAGCCGGGCGTCCCTCAGAGCGTCGCGGTCCCGCCCCACCGGGGCGCGGGGACCGGCGCGCCGTCCCGGGGCCGCTTCGGGGCCGCGGGCAGGGCGAGCTCGATCTCCTCGCGCAGGTCGCCGATCCCGGAGTACCCGGCGTACCGCGCGGTGAGCCGGTACATCTCCCGCAGCCGGTCCCAGGTGCGGTGCGAGGAGGTGCTGCCGATGGAGACCAGCGCCAGCCGCGCGTAGCGGTCGGCCTGCTCGGGGTCGTCGGCGATGAAGCAGGCGGAGGCGAGCGAGATGTAGTCGAAGATCTTCGACCGCTCGCGGCCGCTCCCCCGCAGCCTCAGCGCCTCCTTGGCGTGCCTCTCCGCGGTCCTGGCCGCCGACGGGTCGTGCTCGGCGAGGGTGCGGTAGGCCAGGGCCTGCATGCCGTGCAGGTCCGCCTCGTCGAACATCTGCATCCAGCTGGGCGGCGGGACGTCGCCCCGGTCGGAGACGAACAGCTCCTCCGCCTCGCCGAGGGTGCGGCGCATCGCCTGGCCGCGCCCCATCGAGGCCTGGGCCCACGCCTCGATGGTGCGGAGCATCGCACGGGTGCGCGGCAGGGCCTCGTCGCCGCAGCCCGACTCCGCCAGCTTCATCAGGTCCAGGGCCTCGTCGGGCCGCCCCAGGTGCACCATCTGGCGCGCGGCCCGGGACAGGGCCTCCCCCGCGCGCGGCCGGTCGCCGCCCTCGCGGGCGGCGTGCGCGGCGATGACGAAGTACTTCTGCGCGGTGGGCTCCAGGCCGACGTCGTGGGACATCCAGCCGGCGAGCACCGACAGGTTGGCCGCCACTCCCCACAGCCGCCGCTGGATGTGCGGCGGGTGGCGGTAGGCGAGCATGCCGCCCACCTCGTTGAGCTGGCCCACCACGGCCTTGCGCTGCAGACCGCCGCCGCGGGCCGCGTCCCAGGCGCGGAAGACCTCCACGGAGTGTTCCAGGGCCCCGACCTCCTGGGTGCCGACGGGCACCGCCTCGTAGCGGTCGAGGGAGACGGGATCGGCGGTGGCGGGCCCGCCGGGCCGGTGGGCCCGCGGAAGCGGGGAGGGATCGGTCCGGAGCCATTCGTCCATGGCGCTGCTGAGCGCCGATCCTGCGGTGAGCGCGGCGCCCGCGCCCACCAAGCCGCGTCGGTTGAGCATGAGGTCCATTCCCGTGAATTCGGTGAGGACCGCGGCGGTCTGCTCGGGTGCCCACGGCAGCCCGTGGACGGCTTGGCGTCTTCCCGCCTGCCCCGATCGTCCGAACCCGAGGTCCTCGATGGTCACGACACGGCCGAGTCGCTCGGTGAACAGGGTCGCCAGTACCTTGGGCACCGGGTCGCGCGGGGTCTCCCCCATGTCGATCCAGCGCCGCACCCGGGAGGTGTCGGTCGCCAGCTGCGGATGCCCCATGGCCGCCGCCCGCCGGTTCACGCGCCGGGCGAGTTCGCCCTTGGACCAGCCGGTGAGGCCGAACAGGTCCGCAAGGCGGGTGTTGGGTCCCTTGGTCACGTCAAGCCCCCAGGATCTCGGCTGGGTTGACAGTAGCCCCCGCCGGGACCCGCGCGAGGGGGCCGAGGCCATTCGCCAGGGTTCGCCAGGGTCCGCCAGATGGCGGGCCACCCGTGCACGGGTGTGCTGTAGAACCGCGCCACCCCGTCCGGTCGTGGGTCCGCCGCATTCCCCAGGGTGCGGTGCGGCTCCGGTCGGCCGGGTGGTGCGGCAACCTGTCGGCGCACGAAGGGATCCGGCTCGTCCATGAATCCAACACCGTCCCCCGTGTCAGCCCCGGCCCGGCCGCGTCCTCGGCAGCAGCACGCCACCGTCCGCACCGACCCGATGCGCGCCGCGCCCGTGGCCGGCGGTCTGCCGCGGCCGCGCAGGCCGTACGGCGCCGTCCCCCCGCCGGCCGGCGGGAGGCTGGACCTGTCCGGTCCGCAGGGCGCCCGGCTGCGCGCGGCCGTCGCCGCGGTCCACCGGATCTGCCCGGAGTTCCAGCCGGTGCAGGTGATGCGCAGGGGCGGGCGCTCGGTCATCCTGCTCGGCACCGTCGGCCGCTCCCCGGCGGTGGCCAAGTGCCTGCTGGACCACTCCCCCGCGCAGGCCGAGCGGTTCCGGCACGAGATAGCGGTCTACCGCGCCTTCGTGCGCAACCGGCCGCCGGTGCGGGTGCCCCGGCTCATCGCCGCGGACCCGGACCGCTGCACCCTGGTCGCCGAGCGGGCGCCCGGCCGGCCCGCCGCCCTCCAGCGCCATCCGCTGGATCCCCCCGCCCCCGCCGACCTGGGCGCCGTGCTGGGCGCGATCGGCAGGCTGAACGCCTGGCAACCGCCCGCCGGGGTGTTCGAGGCCCCGCTCGACTACGGCCGGCGGATCGCGCGCTACCACGAGCTGGGGCTGCTGACCGACCGTGACACGGACGACCTGGGGAAGCTGCTGCGCGGTCTGGCGCGCGGCGGCCGGGGCCAGTTCTGCCACGGCGACGCCCTGCTCACCAACGTGCTGCTCTCCCCGGCCGGCCCGGTGCTGGTCGACTGGGAGCACGCGGGCTGGTACCTGCCCGGCTACGACCTCGCCACCTTGTGGTCGGTGCTCGGCGACAGCCCGGCGGCCCGCCGCCGGATCAGCCAGTCGGCCCAGTCCTCCGGGCGCGACGCGCGGGACGCCTTCCTGGTGAACCTGATGCTCGTCCTCACCCGTGAGATCCGGGCCTGCGAGACGGCCGTGCAGCACACCATGCGGGACCCGGGCCCGGCCGCCGCCTGTGCCGACCGGGCGGGCCGGATGAGCACCGGTGAGGAGCAGCGGCTGCTGCTGCGCCGGCTGCACGAGGACTGCGCGATGGCCCGGCGGGCGGTGCGGGCGGCGGTCGGCACCCGCTGATCCGCCGCTCCGCCCGGCCTCCGCGGCCCACCCGGCGCCGTGGTGCCCCGGTGGGCCGCGGAGGCGCCACCGGGCTGGACCTGTGACGCGCCCCAGGCCGGGGGGCCGTCCGGGGGAAAGCCCGCGAAGACGGCTCTGACGTGCGAGTACTTGCTCCCCGCGCGTCGTTGACGGATCGTCGGGCGGCCGGTACCCCTGTGGGGCAGTCCCTCCCGCGCCACCGCGGGAACTCCCCCCTGGAGGCCGTCTTGCCGACTCCCGTCCCCACCGGCCCACCGCCCCGACCGTCCCGCTCCCCGCGCGCACCGCACGGCCCCGCCCGCCCGTCCCGCCGGGGGGCGGGCCTCCGGCGCCCGCTGCGCACGCTCACCGCCGCCGGAGCCGCCGCCCTGCTGCTGGCCCTCCTCCCGGCGGGTCCGCCGGCCGGTGCCGGGGAGTCCGACCCCGTCTCGCTCCAGCGGGCGTTCGCCCGTGCCGCCGACCGCCACGGGGTGCCCGAGAGCATCCTGCTGGGCGTGTCCTACCTCCAGTCCCGCTGGGACGGCCACCGCGGCGCGCCCAGCGTCGCGGGCGGCTACGGTCCGATGCACCTGACCGACCTGCGCACCGCCCTGGCCCGGGAGCGGCCGCACCACGGCCACGGCGCGGAGGACCCGCGCGGCGACACCGCCCGCGGAACCAGGGAGGTGCACGTCGAACTCCCCGACCCCAAGGAGCTGCCCGGGCGGCTGCGCACCCTGGAACGGGCCGCCGAGCTGACCGGGCTGGGCGAGGAGGAACTGCGCACCGACCCGGCGGCCAACATCGAGGGCGGCGCGGCCCTGCTGGCCGCCGCGCAGAAGGAGCTCGGGCTGCCGCCGAGCGACGATCCCGCCGAGTGGTACGGAGCCGTGGCCCGCTATCCGGGCTCCTCCGACGCCGGCGCCGCGGAGGTCTTCGCCGACGAGGTCTTCGCCGTGATCCGCGAAGGCGGGCGGCGCACCACGGACTCCGGGCAGGTCGTGGTGCTGGAGGGCGTTCCGGACCTGGCCCCGGACACCTCGCAGCCGACCGGACCCGACTCGCGGACCCCGGCCTCCGGGCGCGACGGACGCGTGGAGTGCCCGAGGTCCGTCTCGTGCGCGTGGATCCCGGCGCCGTACGAGGAGTACTCCGACCCCGACGGCTCGCCGAACTACGGCAACCACGACAGGGCGGACCGCCCCGAGTCGCAGCGGATCGACTACATCGTGGTCCACGACACCGAGGCGACCTGGGACACCACGCTGAAGCTGGTGCAGAACCCCCGGTACGTCTCCTGGCACTACTCCCTGCGCTCCTCCGACGGCCACATCGCCCAGCACGTCCCGCTGAAGGACGTGGGCTGGCACGCGGGCAACTGGTACGTCAACGCCAAGTCGATCGGCCTGGAGCACGAGGGCTTCCTGACCGCGCCCGACGCCTGGTACACGGAGGCGATGTACCGCACCTCGGCGCGGCTGGTGAGGCACCTGGCCCACAGGTACGGCATCCCGCTGGACCGGCAGCACATCCTCGGGCACGACAACGTGCCGGGCGTGACGGCGGCCGCCGTCCCCGGGATGCACACCGACCCCGGCCCGTACTGGGACTGGCGGCACTACTTCACGCTGCTGGGCGCGCCCTTCCACCCCACGGCCGGCCCGGACTCGGAGCTGGTGACCATCCGGCCCGACTACGACGAGCACAAGCCGGTCTACACCCGCTGCGACACCTCCGGCCTGCCCTGCCCGCCGCACGGGTCGAGCGCGGTGCGGCTGCACACCGAACCGAGCCCCGACGCACCGCTGGTGAGGGACGCCGGGCTGCGGCCGGGCGGCGGTGACTCCACCACCGGCGTCAACGACACCGGCGCCCGCGCCACGACCGGCCAGCAGTACGCGGTGGCCGAGCGCCGGGGCGCGTGGACGGCGATCTGGTACCTCGGCCAGAAGGCGTGGTTCCACAACCCCGCCGACGGGCCGACCGCGGTCGGCTCCCGCGGCTGGGTGGTCACTCCGCGGGAGGGCGTCGCACCGGTGCCCGTCTACGGCCGCGCCTACCCGGAGGCGTCCGCCTATCCCGAGGGCGTCCCGGCGCAGGCGATCTCGCCGCTGCCGTACGCGGTGGGGGCGGGCCAGGCGTACGCGCTGGGGCTGCGGACGAAGGGCGAGTACTACCACGCCAAGACCTTCGACCCCGCGCACCACGTGGTGGTGCGGGGCGAGGAGGAGTACTACCAGATCCAGCTCGGGCACCGGGTGGCGTTCGTCAGGGCCGCCGACGTCACGGTGCGCCGGGCGGGCTGACACCGGCCGCGCCCCGGCCCCGGCACGGCGGCGCCGTGCCGGGGCCGGGGCGCGGGTGCGCCTAGCGCTGGAACATCTCCGCGGGCAGCGGCTTCAGCAGCTGGTACAGGTCCTCGGTGATCGGCCGGTCCCAGCTGGCGATGGTGACCAGCACGCCGTCGCTGCGGTCGAACTGGACGCAGGAGATCCTGGTCTCGGAGCAGATGATCCGCCGCACGATGAGGAGGTTGTCCTCCAGCATCACCGGGCTCTCCTCCGTCCCGGTGACGGTGACCTCCTCGTCGTTCTCCAGGGCCGCCATGAGCTGCGCCACCTCGAAGGGCACCTGGCCCTCGGCGGTCTCGCGGGCCGGTGAGCCCTCCGGGAGGTTGCCGATGATCATCGCCGGTCCGCGGCCGCCGAACAGGTCGTAGCGCAGGAAGACGCCCTGGCAGCTGCCGTCCGGCGCGGGCAGCAGTCCGGCCCCGAGGTTGCCCGGCCAGTCGCCCGGGTCCATGGCCAGCACGTCGAAGTCGGGTCCGGCGGGGGTGGGGGCGCTGCGGCGGCGGAGAAAGGACATGCGGCCATGGTACGGGGCCCGCCCCGGCGCGCGGGTGGGCATCCGCGCCCTGCCGTGCCCGCCCCGGGCCCGTCCCCGGCGCCGCCGGCCCGTCCCGTCCCCTACCCCTGCCCCAGGGCCCTGGCCAGACCGGACCGGTCGGTGCCGAGCTTGCGGTAGACCGTGGACAGCAGCCGGGTCACGGCCTGCCCCGGCACGCGCATCTCCCGGGCGACCTCCTCGTCGGCCAGACCGCGTGCGACGTGCTCGGCGGCGGTGCGCTCGCGGCCGGTCAGGGCCTCGTTCTGGGCGTACCGCAGCTCCAGGGGGCGCAGTCCGGCGGCGGTCAGCTCCTCGCGCGCCCGCGCGGCCAGTGCGTCGGCGCCGCAGTGCACGGCCGTCTCCAGACCCCGGTAGAGCTGGTCGGCGGCCTCCTGCGGCAGTCCGGCACGGCGCAGCGCGGCACCGTGGTCGACCAGCGCGCGGGCCAGTTCGTAGGCGGCCGGGGAACGCTCCAGGTGGTCGACGGCCTCCCGCAGCAGCTCCGTCCGGTCCGCGCCGGCGGCGGTCTCGGCGGCGCACCGCAGCGCCTGGCCCACCGCGGAGGCGGCGCCGAACTGGCGGGCGCGCGCCACCGACTGCGCCGCCAGGTCCGCCGCCCGCTGCGGGGCGTCCTCCGCGACCGCGAGCGCGAGGTGCTGCTGCCAGGGGCACCAGGAGGGGTTGCGCATGCCGCGCCGGTCCAGACGCCGGCCGGCGCCGGCCAGTTCGTGCTCCGCGTCCCGCCTGCGGCCGCAGGCCAGCAGCAACTCCCCGTGGACGGCCTGGGCGTCGGGGTAGACGACGGCGCCGGGGACGGCGGTGCCGTACCGGTAGCGCTCGGCGACCTCCAGGGCCTCCCCGGGGCGTCCGCGCGCCAGCAGGGTCTGCACCAGGGTGCCGATCGCGGCGAGCTGCGCGGGGGCGCCGGACCCCACCCGGTCGGCGATCCGCAGCCCCTCGCGCACCAGGCCCTCGGCTTCGGCCAGCCGGCCGCGGCGGTAGCGGATGTAGCCCAGGAGGGTGAAGCCGAAGGCCAGGTGGGAGCCGCGCCAGCCCTTGCGCTCGCACTCGGCGATGCCCTCGGCGAAGACGGCCTCGGCCCGTCCGGGCTGGTCGCAGTAGAGGAACGTCAGGGCGGCCATGACGGGCACCTCGAAGCCCCAGTCCTCGTCCGTCCAGCTCAGACCGGAGCCCAGAGCCTCGTCGGCGAAGTACAGGGCGGTGGCCGCCGGCTCGCCGCGCACCACCGCGTCCCAGGCGCGCAGGGCGAGGATGTACCGCTCGGCCATGCCGCGGCCGGACAGGTGGCCGGCGATCCTGGCCAGGCGGCGCGAGCGGGCGGGCGAATCGGGCTCGTCGGCGCGGAAGGCGTTCCACATGAACTGCTCGGCCAGCATCCGCAGCCGGGTGCGGGCACTGGTGGCCCGCCGCGCCTCCTCGGCGACGAGGGCGGCGGCCTCCGCCATCCGGCCGCTGTGGCCCAGGGCCTGGGCCAGCCGGCAGGTGACGGCCTCGCGCAGCTCCGGTTCCAGTCCGGGCTCCTCCAGGGCGGCGCGCAGGTGACCGACCGTGGCGGCGGGCCGGATGAGCAGGCCCGAGCGGCCCAGTTCGAACAGGACGCGCGCCCGTTCGCCCGGTCCGGGCGGCTCGCGCAGGGCACGCTCCAGGCAGCGCTGCGCCGCTTCGGGGGCTCCGGCGCGCAGGTGCTCGGCGGCGGCCTCGCGCAGGGTGGCGACGACCCGCGGGTCACCGTCGGGGTGCACCTCCAGCAGGTGGCGGGCGGCGGCCGCGGCGCCGTGCCCCGCCTCGGCGACGACCGCCGCCGCCTGGCCGTGGAGGGCGACGCGCAGGGCGGCCGGGACGGCCCGGTGGACGGCGGAGGCTATCAGCGGGTGGAAGAACCGCAGCGGCTCGCCCTCCTCCGTCCCGCCGGCCAGGATGCGGGCCGCGTGCAGCCGGGCGCGGGCCTCGGCGGCCTCCTCGGGACCCAGGCCGGCGACGTCCGCGGCCAGGGCCGGCGACGTCTCGGTGCCCAGGACCGCCGCGGCCCAGGCCAGCCGCACGGCGCAGGGGCCCAGGCGGTCCAGGCGCTCGACCAGGCCGCTGCCCCGGACGGTGGTGGCCAGGTCGCGCAGTTCGGCGATGTTCTCGTGCCGGGGCTCGAGGCGGCGGTCGGCGACCTTGGCGGTCAACTCGACGACCTCGAAGGGGTTGCCGCAGGTGACCGTCCAGCACTCGTGGCAGAACGCGTCGTCCGCGTCCTCGCCGAGGGTGCCGCGCACCAGCCGGGCGACCGCCTGCGGAGTGAGGGCCACCAGCTCGAAGGGGCGCGAACCGTGCCGGGTGGCGAGCGCCTGGAAGGGGGTGGTGCGGTGGGAGCGCTCGTCGGGCCGGTAGGCGACGGCCATCAGCATCGGCAGCTCCTCGACGCGGGGCGCGAAGGAGGTCAGCCAGGCGAGGGACTCGGCGTCGATCCAGTGGGCGTCGTCGAGGAGCACCACCACGGGGCGGTTGCGCACGGCGAAGCGCGTGACCACCCAGTCGAGCCCGTCGCGGACGCCCTGGGGATCGGGCGAGCCGCCCCCTCCGGGGGCCACCAGGCCGACGGCCGGGGCCACGATGTCGTACCAGCCGCCCAGCAGCCGGCGGTGCTCCTCCTCGCCGACCGCGGCGAGGAGGGGCTGGACGAGCTGGCGGACGGTGTGGAAGGGCAGCTCCTGCTCCTGCTCGCCGCCCCGGGCCGACAGCACCGTGTAGCCGCGGGCCGCCGCGCGCCTGCGCACCTCGGCCAGGAGGGAGGTCTTGCCGAGCCCCGCGGGCCCGGCGAAGGCCAGCAGGCTCCCGGTGCCCGCGGCCAGTTCCGCCAACGCTCCGTCCAGTGCCCTGAGTTCGGACTCCCGCTCGAACATCGCCCGGTGCATTCGCCCCTGCTCTTCGTCCGCCGCATCGGTTGCCGCGCCGCTGTTCCACTGGCAGTTGCCGCCGAGCGTACGCCAGCGCGAACCGGCTGTGGCTCCCTGGGGCGATTTCCCGCCGAGAAGAACATCACCTCAGCTCACGGGCCTGCACGCCGTCCCGCGCCTCCCGCGCACGCCGGGGTGGGGAAACGGTCCTCTCCCTTGACCGGCAACCCCCGGTGGCCAAAGGTGACTTGAATATGCGTCAGGCACCCCGCCCCCAGCATGCCATCGCTCGCCGAGGGAGGCTCCGCTCCATGCCGCACACCACCACTCCAGAGGGACCCGCTCCCCGCAGCCCGCTCGCCCACCGGACGGCGCTGCTGGAGATACCCTTCGCCGGCGCGATCAGCTCCGACGTCGAGGAGGCCCGGCTGCACACCCTGTGCTGGCTCCGCGACTTCGGTCTGCTCCGGGACGGCTCCGACCTCCGGGAGTACGACGCCCTGCGGCTGGAGCGGGCCATGGCCCGCTTCTACCCCCGCGCCCGGGGCGAGGACCTGGCCCTGGCCACCGACGTCAACGGCTGGTTCTTCGTCTTCGACGACCAGTTCGACGGGGAGCTGGGGCAGCGGCCGGACGCCGTCGCCCGCCTGCTGGACTCCCTGGTGCGGGTCATGGACGGGGACGCCCCCTCCGCCGGCGCGGAAGCGGGCCCGCTGGTGGAGGGCTTCCGCGACCTGTGGCGCCGCGTCAACGACGGGATGGGCCCGCTGTGGCGGCACCGCTTCCGGGAGCACTGGCACGGCTACCTGCTCGCCCATCACCGCGAGGCGCTGAACCGCTCCGGGGACGCCCTGCCCGGCATCGACGAGTACCTGGCGGCCAGGCGGCACTCCATCGGCATCCAGCCCTGCCTGGACCTGGCCGAGCGCTTCGGCCGGTACACCCTGCCGCGGGAGCTGCACGAGGGCTTCCCGCTGCGGGAGATGCGGCGGATCACCGACGAGGTGGCGATCTTCGTCAACGACATCGTCTCGCTGGACAAGGAACTGGCCGTCGGCGACGTGAACAACGCCGTCATCCTCCTGGCCCGCGGCACGGGCCGCTCCGTCCGGGAGTGCGTGCCGGAGGTGTGCGCCGCCGCCAACGGACGGGTCGCGCGCTTCCTGGAGCACGCCGCGCTCCTGTCCGCCCGGCTGGAGGGCACCGGGACGCCCGGGGCCGTGCGGGCGCAGGTGGCGGACTACGTGGACGGCATGCGCAACGTGATGCGCGGCAACCTCGACTGGTCTCTGGAGAGCCGGCGCTACGACGACGCCGGGGTCGCCGCCGTCAGCGGCGGGCGCCGCCGGCCGTGGGCCGGCCTGCCGGTCCCGGTGGAGGCCGGCTGACGGGCCGCCGGGCACCGGACCGGGCGCGGACGCGGACGGTACGGTGCGCCGTCATGGACACCGAAGCCGCGGAGCCCGCGGCGAACCTGTGGCGGGCGGGCCTGGAACGCGTCCCCGACGCGGTGTGGCGGCGCGAGGACCTGCGCGTGCTGATCCTCGCCGGGAACGGCCTCACCTCGATCCCGCCGGACATCGGCCGGCTGCGGCGGCTGCACACCCTCGACCTGGGCCACAACGCCCTCACCGCGCTGCCGGAGGAGATCGGGGAGCTGACCGCCCTGAGCCGCTGCCTGTACCTGCACGACAACCGGCTCACCGCGCTGCCCCGTTCGCTGGGACGACTGCACCGCTTGACCTACCTCAACGTCGGCGACAATCCGGTGGAGGCGCTGCCGGAGGAGATCGGCGGGCTGGTCCGCCTGGTCGAACTGCGGGCGCAGCGGTGCCGGCTGCGCGAGCTGCCCGCCTCACTCGGGCGGCTCACCGCGCTGCGCGAACTGTGGCTGCGCGGCAACGCCCTCACCGCGCTGCCCCCCGGCCTGTCCCGGCTGCGGGAACTGCGGGAGCTGGACCTGCGCGACAACGCCCTGGCGGAGGTGCCGGGGGTGCTGCGCGGGCTGCCCCTGCTGCGCCGCCTGGACCTGCGCGGCAATCCGCTGCGCGCGGTACCGCCGTGGGTGGCGCGGGAGCTGCCCGCCCTGGAGCGGCTGGATTTGCGCTGGACGGGCGTGCGTCCCGCCCCGGAACCGGTGGGCGAACTGGAGCGGAGGGGCTGCGTGGTGCACCGCTGACCGCTCCGCCGGCCGTACCGTCCCGGGCCCGGCGCGGAAGGCCCCCCGGCACGTCCGCGGGCGCCGGGGCGCCGCACCGCCTGCGGGACGGCTCCGGCCGTGCCGCAGGGGTTGACAGGTGGCACGCTCTGGAAGAGAGTTCCGGCATTTTCCTGATCAGCTGAAAGATTCTTCCCGAGGGAGTCGCGGCATGACGGATTGCGCACGGGGTTCGGCACCGGGCTCAGCGGCACGGCCGGAGCCGGACCCGGCGGCACGCGCCGCCGGGGAACGGGGCATCGGGCGGCGGCAGCTCGGCCTGCGGGCCCTGGCGCTCGGCGGCGGCCTGGTGCTGGCCTCGGCGCCCGCCGCCGGGGCCGGCGCCCGGTGCCCGCACGCCCCCGCCCCCGGCGGCGCCCCGGTGCTGCGCCGGGGGCCGGCCCGGCGCGCCGGGCTGCTGGGGGAGCACCTGGAGCTCCTGGTGGAGGAGGCGCGGGCCTTCCTCGGCCCCTCCCCCGAGCACCCCTGGTACGCGGGCGCGGTGCTGCTGGCCGGACGCGGCGGCACGGTCGCCCTCCACGAGGCCATCGGCCACGCGGTGCGCTACTCCGGCTACGACGAGACCACCGACACGGGCGTCGAGCTCCCCGCCGGGCAGCAGGTCCCGGCGACCCCCGGGACGGTCTACGACCTCGCCTCCGTCTCCAAGCTGTTCACCGCGATCCTGGCCGTCCGGCAGATCGAGCGCGGCGCCCTGGACCTGGAGGCCCCCGCCGCCGCCCACCTGCCCGAGTTCGGCGCCGAGGGCAAGGAGGGCATCACCCTGCGGCACCTGCTCACCCACACCTCCGGGCTGGCCGCCTGGATCCCGCTGTACGCCGAGCCCACCCGCGCCGACCGGCTGCGGAGACTGTGGCGCGAGAAGCCCCTGGACCCGCCCGGCACGGTCTACCGCTACTCCGACCTGAACCTGATCACCCTCCAGCTGGTGCTGGAGAAGGTCACCGGCAAGACCCTGGACGTGCTGCTGCGCGAGGACGTCACCGAACCGCTGGGCATGCGGTGGACCCGCTACAATCCGCCCGCCTCCTGGAAACCGCGCATCGCCGCCACCGAGGACGCCCGCCGCCCCTGGTCCGGTCTGGACCGCGGCATGGTGCACGGCGAGGTCCACGACGAGAACGCCCACTCCTTCGGCGGGGTGGCCGGCCACGCCGGGGTCTTCTCCTGCGCCTGGGACCTGGCGGTGCTGTGCCGCACCCTGCTCAACGGCGGGGCGTACGGCCGTGCCCGGATCCTGTCGGAGGAGTCGGTGGACCTGCTCTTCCACGACTTCAACACCGACTTCCCCGGCAACGAGCACGGGCTGGGCTTCGAGCTGTACCAGCACTGGTTCATGGGGGCCATGGCCACCCCGCACTCGGCCGGGCACACCGGTTTCACCGGCACCTGCCTGGTGCTGGACCCGACCACCGACACCTTCCTGGTGCTGCTGGGCAACTCCGTCCACCCGGTGCGCACCTGGCGCTCGGGCAGTGCTCCGCGCGTGGCCGCCGCGACCCGCCTGGCCCGCGCCGTGCCGGTGCGTCCCGCCCACGGGAGCCGGGCGTGGTTCTCGGGGATGGCCGGCGGCGCCTCCGCCACCCTCACCCTGCCCGAGGTGACGCCGCGCGGCGCGGACGCGCGGCTGCGCTTCGCGCTGTGGTGGGACACCGAACGCGCGTGGGACGTGCTGCACCTGGAGGCGTCCGGCGACGGCGGGGCGACCTGGCAGCCGGTGCCCTTCACCACCGTCCGGCCCGGCGGGGAGCCGGTGGAGCGCGCCGACGGCACCGTGTACGGCTACTCGGGGCGCGTCTGGCACCGGGCCTCCGCGGAACTGGGCGGCCTGCGCGGCCGGCCGGTACGGCTGCGCTGGCGGTACGCCACGGACGGCCGCTACGCGGGACGCGGCGCGTACGTCGACGGCATCCGGATCGAGGACGGCGAGGACGTGCTGTTCGACGACTCCCGCCGAAGGGACGCGGGCCGCGTCGCGGCCGACGGCTGGACCGCCTCGTCCGACTGAGGGCTCCCTCCCGGCCGGGCCCCGCGGCCGAGGCCGTGCCCGGCCGGACGGAGCGCGGTCGCGGGCGGCGCCGGAAGGCCCCCCCCGCCGAGCGCCGCCGTCGCCGCGTCGTGCCCGGACCCGCCGCTCCCGCCAACGCCCCGAACGGCGCCCGAGCCGCACGGCAGCACGCCGGGACGGGTGACCCCGCACGCCGGCGGCCGGCCCGTCCCCTCAGCAGCCGCCGCCTCCGCGCTCCCGCCCCGGCACCGCCACCTCGCGGTACAGCTCGGCCGCCTCGGCGCTGCGGCCGAGCCGCTCCAGGCAGTGGGCCTCGTCGTTCCGGCTGGCCAGCGCGTCGGGGTGGTCGGGTCCCAGGACGCGGGCACGGGCGCGGGCGACCCGGCGGCAGACCTCCAGGGCCTCCTCCCAGCGGCCCAGCCGCCCCAGCGCCCGGGCCAGTTCGTGGCGGCTGGCGAGGGTGTCGGGGTGGTCGGCTCCCAGCACCCGCTCGCGGTCGTCGGCGACCGCGCGGTGCGCCCGTCCGGCCTCGTCCCAGCGGCCCAGACGGCCCAGGCTCAGCCCGGCGCTGTGCCGGCTGGCGAACACCGCGAGCAGCTCCGGTGAGGGGTGCGGCGGCCGCGGCGCGTCGGCGGCGGGGCCCGTCCAGGTGCCGTCCAGGGCGCCGGGGTAGCCCGGGGAGGCCGGAGAGGCCGGGTGCGCGGCCCAGCCCGTGACGGCCTTGGCCCCGGTGGTCATCCCGCGGGTCCACGCGGGCAGCCGGCGGGCCGTCCGCGGCGGGGTCGGCGCCCCGGCGGACCCGCCCGGTCCGGAGCCCGAGACGGCACGGCGTACCCCGGCGGCGCGGCGGAGGAGCTCGGCGGCGTCCTCCGGCCGCTCGTCGGGGTCCTTCGCCAGCAGGTCGAGGACGAGCCGGTCGAGGCCGGCGGGCAGGTCGGGGCGCAGCTCGCGCGGCGGCCGGGGCTCGGTCTCGCGGTGGCCGACGAGGATGCCCCAGGTGTCCTCCCGGTCGAAGGGCGGCGCCCCGGTGGTGATCTCGTACAGCACGCAGCCCAGGGAGTACAGGTCGCTGCGGTGGTCGAGGGGAGCCCCGGCTATCTGCTCCGGCGACATGTAGTGGGGGGTGCCCATGGCCACGCCGGCGCCGCTGAGCCGGGTGGTGAAGCCGGCGTCGTGGCCGAGTCTGGCGACGCCGAAGTCGCATATCTTCACGGTCCCGTCGGCGGTGCGCATCACGTTGGCGGGCTTCAGGTCGCGGTGCACGATGCCCTGGTCGTGGGTGTAGGCGAGGGCCGCGGCGACCTGCTCGGTGATGTCGAGGACGTCGGGCACGGGCAGCGGCCGGCCGCCGTCCGCCTCCATCAGCTGGCTGAGGTTGTGGCCCTCCAGCAGCTCCATCACCAGGTAGAGCACCCCGTCGTGCTCGCCGAAGTCGTGGACCACGGTCACCCCGCGGTGCTGGAGGGAGGCCGCGACCCGCGCCTCGCGGCGGAACCGCTCGCGCATCGCCCGCACCGCGGACGGCTCGGTCTGCCGCCCCAGCGGCTTGAGGCACTTGACGGCGACGGTCCGGCCCAGCGACTCGTCGTACGACCGCCACACCTGGCCCATGCCGCCGCGCCCGACGACGTCCAGCAGCCGGTACCGGCCCTGGAGCAGTGTCCTCTCCCTCATCCCGCGCCGCCGCCCCCTCCCGCCTGCTGCCGCCCCCCGGCCCGCCCAGTATGGGGCCTCGCCCGATCGGGTGGTAAGGCGGTGGATCCGTGTCGGAGTGTGCCGGTTGCGCACCGGGGCGCCGACCGGCCGCGGTGTGCGCGGGTTTCGTCTCCCGCGCAGCGGCAACTGGGAGCGGGAACGGCCGGACGGCCCGGCGGGACCGGACGAACGGCCGGACGGAACAGGAGGGGCGATGTCGGGATCCCTGCGCGCGCTCGGCACCCGGACCGGCTTCCGGTGGCTGGCCCGGATGCGCCGCGCCCCCGCCTTCCACCCCGAGGGCCTCGGCTGCACCGGCGAGCTGGTGATGCCGGGGCTGTCCGGAAAACCCTGGGGCGTGCCATGGCTGGACGGGCTCGGCCGGTACGAGTGCGCGGTGCGGCTGTCGCGGGGCGCCGGCCTGCCGCCGCCGCTGCCCGACTGGCTGGGACTCGCCGTCCGGGTGCAGGACGCGGGCGGGCCGGGGCACTCCCTGGACCTGCTGCTGACCGGCAGCTCCCGCCTGCCGGTGCTGCGCCACCTGCCGCTGCCGCGCGGCGACGCGCTGGGCGGCCCGTACAGCACCCTGCTGACCTACCGGGTCGGGGGGCGGGGCATGGTGCTGGCCGCCTTCCCCCGCCGCCGGCTGCGTCCGGTCCACGGCAGCCCCGGCCCCCTGCGGAGGGCGCTGGAGCGGGGGCCGCTGGTGTTCGACCTGCGGGCGGCCGAGCCGCTGGGACGGTGGCGGACCTTCGCGGTGCTCACCGTCCGCTCGCCGCTGCCCGCCCCCACCCGCTCCACCCCGGGCTTCGACGTCTACCGCAACAGCCTGCCCGGCCTGGAGCCGGGACCGGGGCTGGCGACGGTGCGGCCCGCGGCGTACGAGGGGTCGCGGGAGGGCCGCTCCCGCGCGTCCGGAGGGCTCGGAACCCACGGCACGCCGGGGTCCGGAACGTCCGACACCTGAGGTTCCGTCATCCGGGCCGTTTCCGTCCCGGTTCGGCGGGTACTTCGAACCGGCCGGTAATCGATCACAGGGAGATGATGACGATGGCCAACACGGGTCAGGGCACGGCGGGAACGGCTCACCGATCCCCGCTGATCACCGCGGCCAAGGTGGTGTCGGCGGTGTTCATCCTCGTGGGCATCCTGGGGTTCATCCCCGGGATCACCACGAACTTCGGCGACATGGGGTTCGCCGGACACCACTCGGACGCCAAGCTGCTCGGCCTGTTCCAGGTGTCCGTCCTGCACAACCTAGTGCACCTCGCCTTCGGCATCGTCGGCCTGGCGATGGCCCGCAGCGCCTCCGGCGCCAAGGCGTTCCTGATCGGCGGCGGCCTGATCTACCTGCTGCTGTGGCTCTACGGTCTGATCATCGACAAGGACAGCGGTGCGAACTTCGTCCCGCTGAACGCGGCCGACGACTGGCTCCACTTCCTGCTGGGCCTGGGCATGATCGGCCTCGGTGCCCTCCTGGGCGGTCGCGGACGCGCCGCCAGGACCTGAACCGGCACCCGGTGCGGCCCGGCTCCCTTCCCCGACCGGACACCGGGCCGCATCCCCGTATCGGACGTGGAGCTCCGCGCCCACCGGGGAGCCGAGGGCGCGCGCACGAGGAGGAGAGCCCGCCATGCCGATCCCACCCCCGCCGGGGGCCGCCGAGATCCTCTTCGTCGGCAACGCCACCCTCCTGATCCGCTACGGCGACCTCACTCTGCTGACCGATCCCAACTTCCTGCACCGCGGCCAGTACGCCTACCTGGGCAAGGGCCTGCTCTCGCGGCGCCGCACCGAGCCCGCGCTGCGGATCGGCGACCTGCCGGAACTCGACGCGGTGGTCCTGTCCCACCTGCACGGCGACCACTGGGACCGGGTGGCCCGCCGCGGCCTGCCCCGCCACCTGCCGATCGTCACCACCCCGCACGCCTCCCGGCGGCTCCAGGGGCTGCACGGCTTCAGCCGCGCCACGGGCCTGCCCACCTGGCACGACCACGTCCTGGTGCGCGGCGCGAGCCAGGTACGGATCACCGCGCTGCCCGGCCGGCACGGACCGGGCCCGGTGAACTTCCTGCTGCCCCCGGTGATGGGCAGCCTGCTGGAGTTCGGCGACCCGGGCGGGCAGGTACGGCTGCGGATCTACGTCTCGGGCGACACCCTGGTCTTCCCCGGCCTGCGGGAGATCGCCCGGGTGTGCCCCGACATCCACCTGGCCGTGCTCCACCTGGGCGGCACCACCCTCCCCGGGGGGCTGCTGGTGACCATGGACGCGCTCCAGGGCGCCGACCTGGTCTCCCTGCTGCGGCCCCGCCACGTGCTGCCCGTGCACTACGACGACTACACCGTCATGAAGTCCCCGCTGTCGGACTTCCTGCGGGAGGCCGCGCGGCCCGGTTTCCCCGCCGGGGTGGTGCACTGCCGCCGGGGGGAGCGGGTGACGGTGGACGCCACCGGTCCGGTCGCCCCGGCCACCCCGGACGGTCCGGACGCCCCGGACGGTCCGGACGCCCCGGACGGTCCGGACGCCCCGGACGGTCCGGACGGTCCGGACGCCGGCCGGGGCGGGGGGACCGCCCCCTGACGACCGGGGCGGCGCGGGCCCCCGGACTTCCCGCCCGCCGGCCGGGCACACGAAGGAGGACGGGGGCTCCCGCCGGCCGCACCGGCGCGCCGCCGGCCCGAGAGATGCCGCACCGACCCGAGAAGGAGGCCCGCGAGGTGCCGAGCGAGATCACGGCCCAGCACGTACGGGAGCTGCTCGACTCCCCCGACCCCGACCCCCGGCTGGTCATCCTGGAGGGGCGGGCCCAGGTGGTGCCCGCCGGGCGGCTGGGGACCGACTCCTACCGGGGCGCCGTCGAGGTGGTCTCCCGGGACGACCTGACCGCCCGGCTCGGCGGCGACGCCGCCGGCCGCGACCCGGACACCCTGGCCGCCCGGCTCCAGACCGTGGTGGACGGCATGGGCGGCTGACGCCCCGCCCCCCCCCGTTCCGCCGCCACCCCCTGCGCGCCTCGCGCGCCGCCGTCCCGCGCCCCGGCTCAGGCGCGCGGGACGCGCACCGCCAGGGCCAGGGTGTCGTCGGGGTGCAGGATGATCGTGTGCATGTCCTCGGCGATGGCGCCGGGGATGCGCTCGATGGGGCGGTCCGCGTGGCGGCGGGCCGCCTCGACCAGCCGGGCCTCGCCCTCCTGCGGGTCGCGGCGGCTCTCGGTGAGGCCGTCGGTGTACAGGACGAGCAGGTCGCCGGGGGCCATCTTCACGTGCAGCAGCCGTTCGCTGCCCGCCAGCGGGTAGCCGATGCCCCGGCCGCGCACCTCCAGGTACCTGGGCTCGCCCTCGGCGGGGAGCAGCAGCGCCGGCGGGTGGCTGCCGTTGGCCAGGTACAGGTCGCCGGTCGCCGGATCGATGCGGGCGAGCAGCACGGTGGACATCAGCTCGCTGTCGAAGGGCATCAGGATCTCGGCCGTGCGGGCGACGATCGACTCCAGCGGATGCCCCTCCAGTGCCAGGGTCCGCACCGCGTGGGTGACGTTGAGGGCGCCGCGGGTGCTGGTCACGCCGTGCCCGAGGGCGTCGACGACGGTGATGTGGACGGTGCCGTCGGGCAGCTGGAGCCAGTCGTAGAGGTCGCCCCCGGTGGGGGCGTCGGTGCCGGCGGGCGCGTAGTGGACGGCCATCTCCAGGCCCTCGACCTCGATCGGCGGGGGACGCAGCGCGTCCTCCAGCTCGCGCAGGGTCTGGCCGTGGGCCTTGCGCAGTTGCTCGTCGCGCTCCTCCAGCTGGACGTAGAGCGCGAGGGTGCCCCGGTTGGTCTCGGCGAGCTCGTGCTTGAGCCGCCGGTGCTCGGCGGTCAGGGCGTCGATGCGGGCCAGGGCCGTCCTCAGCTCCTGCTCCACGGCCTCGGTCTCGGTCTCGGCACCGGCCCCGGACCCGTCCGCCTCCGGCCGCCCGGCGGGCTCGGCGGGCCGTGGGCCGGGGGACGCCTTGGTCCCCGGGCCGCCGTTGTGGGACTGGGCCGGGACGGCGGTCCCCGAAACGGCCGGGGCGTCCGCGGCGCCGGACGCGTCCTCGCCCCGCGGACCGGGCAGCGGCAGGCGCCAGGTGGCGGTGCCACCCGTGGTGATCTGGGCCGGCAGGGGAAGGTCGGCGGCGCCCTCGTCGTAGCCCGCCGTGAGGTCGCCGAGGGTGTGGAGGGTGACGACGAGGTGCCCCGGCGAACCTTGGGAGGGCGGCTCCACGGAGGCCGCCAGCCGGACGGGCCGTCCCGCCGCGATCTCCGTGCGCGCCAGGTCCACCGCGGAGAGCACCAGCCGGGCCCGGAGCTCGGCCGGCAGCCGGTGGGCGCACGCCAGGCGGCGCACCGCCCGGCGCAGGCTCGGCAGTGTGGGGTGGGGGGACTGGGTGTCGGTCATGGAACCTCTATGCCGCCTGGACCGCGAGCACGGTGGCGTCGTCGCGGATGCGCCGGTGGCGGTGGGCCAGGGCGGCTGCCAGCAGGGGCGGGGGGAGCCGCAGCAGGAACGTGGGCGGGTTGTGGGACCAGCGGGACTCTATGCCGTCGCTGTGCAGGACGACTCCCGCGCCGGGCCCCAGCGCCACGGTGCGCGTCCGGGGCGTGGGGACGTTCCAGCCGACGATGCCGGGCTGGCCGGCCATCCGGTGCCCGATCTCCCCGCCGGAGAGCACCACGGCGCGCACGTTGCCGATGCCGCAGTACTCGGCGCGGTCGGAGTGCAGCCGCAGCACCCCGGCGGCGGCGCCGCGGGTGTGGCGCAGCGCGCGGTGCAGCGACGCCAGGACGTCGTCCAGGGGGCGGTCGGGGGCGGTGCGGAAGGAGCGCAGGGCGGAGCGGGCCGCCTCCGCGGCCGAGGCGCCGTGCCCGAGGCCGTCGACGACCAGGCCGGTGAGGGAGTCGCCGGTCTCGGCCACCGCGCACGCGTCCCCGCAGTACCGCTCCTCCTGGGCCGGCAGGCACACCGAGCCGGTGCGCCAGCGGGTCGGCCGGACCGCGCCGGGCACCGTCAGCCGGGCGTTGACCAGCGTGCCGGAGCCGGGGTGGGTGCGGATGGCGAACTCGGAGGCGATCCGGCGCACCGCGCCCAGGCCCGCCCCGAGGGAGCCGGTCGCGGTGGTGTAGCCGTCGGCCAGCGAGCGGTCCAGGTCGGGTATGCCGGGGCCGCGGTCGACGGCCGTGATCTCCACCCCCTCGCCGTGCGGGAGGAGCTGGACGAAGACCGTGCCCCCGGTGGCGTGCTTGACGAGGTTGCCGGCCAGTTCGCTGGCCACGACGGCCGCCTGGTCGGGCATGGCGCCGGGCAGGCCGGCCTGCCGCGCGCGGTTGCGCGCGGCCGAGGCCGCCAGCGGGACCGCGCTCTCGTGGTCGACGCCGATCTCGTCGGTCAGCCCCTCCGACGGCAGGGACGACAGGTCGCTCACTGCGCGGTCCACCGGGTCACGCTGATCGTGGTTCCCCTGCCGGGCTCGGTGTGCACCTCGAACTCGTGCATGAGCCGCCGGGCGCCCCCCAGCCCGTGCCCGAGGCCGGCGCCGGTGGTGAACCCGTCGACGAGTGCGGCCTCCAGGTCGGGGATGCCCGGGCCCTCGTCCCGGACGACCAGCCGGACGCCGCGGCGGCCGGCCGAGCGCGGGAACTCGATGGTCACCGTGCCCCCGCCGCCGTGGATGTAGGCGTTGCGCGCCAGCTCGCTGGCGGCGGTGACGACCCGGGTCTGGTCCACCAGCCCGAAGCCGACCTCGACGGTGGCGGCCCGCACCGCGTGGCGGACGGTGATCAGGTCCTCGTCGGTGCGGACGGGGTACGTCGCGGGGGCGGCCTGCGGGGCGCCCGCCGAGGAACCCGCGCGCGAACCGCCCGTCCCGTCGTCTCCGGGCGCGTGGGCCAACGGGGTGCCTGCCCTTCGCTCATCCGAGAGTTTCACGTCGGGTCCCCCCTTCCGGGGGCCGCGGGGCATGGTGCCAGCCCAGTGCTGCCATGCCCTGCTCCGCGTTGAGCGCGGTCTCCACCCCGGTGAGTTCGAGACCGAGCTCGACGAGGGTGATCGCCACCGGCGGCCGCATGCCGGCCACGATCACCCGGGCGCCCAGCAGCCGGGCCATGGTGCTCAGCTCGGTCAGGGCGCGGGCCACGAAGGAGTCGATGATCTCCAGCCGGGAGACGTCGATGAGGACGCCCCTGGCCCGCTCGGCGGCGATGCGCTCGGTCAGCTCCTCGGCGAACACGGACGCCGTCTGGTCGTCGAGCTCGTTGATGAGGCCGGTGACCAGCACGTCGCCGAGCCTGAGAATGGGGATGTCCATGGACTGGCGGCCGGTCATCGGTTCTTCTGCGCCCCGCCGGCCGGCGAGTCCTGTCCGGTCATCTCCACCGCGGCGGCCAGCGCGTCGGCGAGGGTGGCGCGGGTGAGGATGGTGGACAGGTCGATGCCCAGCTGCGCGATGGTCTGGGCGATGGAGGGCCGCACACCGCTGATGAAGCAGTCCGCGCCCATCAGCCGGACCGCGTTGACGGTCTGCATCAGGTGCTGGGCGACGGCCGTGTCCACCGTCGGGACACCGGTGATGTCGATGATCGCCACCCGGGCCTCGTGGGACTGGATGGACTGGAGGAGGTTCTCCATCACCACCTGGGTGCGCGCGGTGTCCAGCGTGCCGATCAGCGGCACGGCCAGGATCTGGCGCCACAGGTGCACCACAGGGGTGGACATCTCCAGCAGCTGGCGGCTCTGCCGCTGGATGATCTGCTCCCGGCGCTCGACGTAGGCGGTGAAGGAGAGCGCGGCGGCCTCGTCCAGCAGCCGGTTGATCATCAGCGCGGCGGGGAAGAGCTCGCGCGGATCGTGGTTGTCGCGCTCCACGGCCTCCAGCAGGGCGTCCTTGAGCGCCAGGATGGCCAGGGAGGTGGCGGTGGGCGTCGCGCCGGTGCGCTCGCGGCGCAGGGAGAGCTCCATCACCGCGTCGCGCAGGTCGCGGTGGGCGTCGACCACGCTCTCCATGCCGTGGTCGCTGTCGTTGAGGGCGCCGCCGAGCAGGACGAGGAGGGCGTCGGCCTCCTCGCGCAGCTCACCCTCCTCGATGCCGATCGCCGCCCGCTGCTGCTGGAGCTGCACCCACCGGTCGGCGATCTCGTCGCCGCGCTCCCTGATCGCGGTCGTCAACCGGTCCCGCACGGCTGCGTCGCTGGCGTTCACCACAGGCCCTTCTCAACAGTCCTCGTCGCCGGCCCGCGTCCGTGACGTCTGCGTCCGGCTGGTTGCACAGGGCGACAAGACACTGCTCCCCGCCCCTTTTGTTGCTGTTCGGCACATGCTAGCAGCGGCCCCAAGAGGCCCTGGAGGGAACCGGATTCCCCCTCCGGCCGCACCGTACCGGAGCCCGGCGGAGCCCGCCGTCCCTCCGTGGGCCTTCCCCCGATCCTCCTTTTGATGCGCCCCGTCCTGCCGGTCTGCCCCGGCCCACGGCACTCCCCCGGCTCCGCCGCACCCTGCCCGTACGGCCGGACCGGTGTGCGCCCGGTGCTTCCGGGGCAGACGTAGCCCTTGGCGGAATCCAGGGCCGGACGGAGGCGGCCACCGACGTGCCGACACCGGCGGCGTGCCGGTGCGACCGGCGCGTCCTCCCCCGCGGCCGTCCGCCTCCGCCCGACCCCGCCACACCAGAGGTGGTCCCCGTGACCGACGCAGAGGCTCCCGCCCCCGGGCGGGAGGACCTCGGGCCCTTCGTCCATCCGGCGCTCCTCTACCGGACCCCCGAGGAGTACCTCGACGGTGTGGGCGGCTTCGTCGCCGGTGCGCTGGAAGCCGGCGACCCCGTCCTCGTCGCCGTCCCCGGCCCCCGCCTGGAGCTGCTGCGGGGCCGGCTGGGCACGGTCGGCGCCGACCGGCTCCGCCTCACCGACATGACCGACTTCGGCCGCAACCCCGGCCGCATCCTGGCCGGGCTGCGCGACTTCGCCGACCGGCACCCCGGCCGGGCCGCGCGCATCGTCGGGGAGCCCGTCTGGGCCCGCCGCTCCCCCGCCGAGGTGGTGGAGGCCACCCGGCACGAGGCGCTGATCAACGCCGCCTTCACCGGACGCGCCGTGACCGTCCTGTGCCCCTATGACGTCTCGGAGCTCCCCCCGGCGGTGTGCGCCGACGCCCGCCGCACCCACCCGGTGCTGTGGGAGGGCGGACGGGAGCGGCCCAGCCCGCGCTACGCCGGCCCCGCCGCGGTCAGCGCCGAGTGCGACGCCCTCCCCCTGCCCGCGCCCCCGCCGGGCGCCCGCACCCTGGCCTTCGCCGCGGGCGACCTGGGCGAGGTCCGCCACCACGCGGACGCCCGGGCCCACCGGGCCGGCCTCGACGCCGCGCGCCGGGGCGACTTCGTCCTCGCCGTCGCCGAGGCCGCGGCCAACTCCCTGGCCCACGGCGGAGGGCGCGGCACCCTGGTGCTGTGGGGGGAGGACTCCTCCTGCGTGGCGGAGGTCCGCGACCGCGGGCGCCTCACCGACCTGCTGGCCGGGCGGCGCCGTCCGACCCTGGACACCGCCGACGGCGGGCGCGGACTGTGGATGATGCACCAGCTCTGCGACCTGGTCGAGACCCGCTCCACCCCCGGCGGGCTGACCGTGCGGCTGCACATGACCCGCCGCGCGTAAGACCGCGCGGCACACCGGGAATGTTCTCCCGGCACCGGGCGTTGCCCGGCCAGGGGGTCCCACGAGACGACCGGAAGGAACCCGCGTGAGCACCGTCGACCTGACCGCCGCCGACTTCGAGAAGACGGTGACCGACAACGACATCGTCCTCGTCGACTTCTGGGCCGCCTGGTGCGGTCCCTGCCGCATGTTCGCCCCCGTGTACGAGCGCGCCTCCGAGGCCAACCCCGACATCGTCTTCGGCAAGGTCGACACCGAGGCCGAGCAGGCCCTGGCCGCGGCCGCCGACATCACCTCCATCCCCACGCTGATGGCCTTCCGCGAGGGCGTCCTGGTGTTCGCCCAGCCCGGCGCCCTCCCCGCCCCGGCCCTCGACCAGGTGATCGACGCCGTCCGCGGGCTCGACATGGACGAGGTGCACGCCTCCGTGGCCGCCGAGAACAACGGCGGCTGACGCCGGGCGCGGCGCCCCGGCGGGCCCCCGCCCGCCGGAACGCACCGATCCGCCCGTTCCCGCGCCACCGCGCCCGGTCCCCGCGACCGGGCGCGGTGGCGCGGTCGCGTCCGCGCCGCACGCCGCCCCGCCCTCCGCACCCTGGTGCCGAGAGCCGCTCGCCCCCACCGACTCGCTCGGGATGCCGGCGCACGTGACCTTCGCAGCCGCAGGGCCGATACTGCCTTCGTAGGACTCCGGTCGGCATGCCCCCGGTCCGCCGCAGGAACCCGGCACAGCGTCGCCACAGTCGGCGTCGCTACCGCCGCAGCCCGCTTCCGGCCGCTGCGGGCCGCCCGGATCGAGAACCGCCCGAACATGCTCCGACCAGCAAAAACGCAGGCCGACGACCCACCTGCCGAGCTTACTGGGAGGCACCCGTGAAGATGCTGATCAACGTGCCGGAGACGGTCGTGGCCGACGCCCTGCGCGGCATGGCCGCCGCGCACCCCGAGCTGACGGTCGACGTCGAGAACCGGATCGTGCTGCGCCGGGACGCGCCGGTGGCGGACAAGGTGGGACTGGTCTCCGGGGGCGGCTCGGGCCACGAGCCGATGCACGGCGGGTTCGTCGGGCACGGCATGCTCGACGCCGCCTGCCCCGGCGAGGTCTTCACCTCCCCCGTCCCGGACCAGATGGCGCGGGCGGCCGCCGCCGTGGACAGCGGCCGCGGCGTGCTGTTCGTCGTGAAGAACTACACCGGCGACGTGCTGAACTTCGACATGGCCGCCGAACTGGCGGAGGACGAGGGCGTGCAGGTCGCCAAGGTCCTCGTCAACGACGACGTGGCGGTGGTGGACAGCACCTACACCGCCGGCCGGCGCGGCACCGGCGCGACGCTGTTCGTGGAGAAGCTGGCGGGCGCGGCGGCCGAGGCGGGCGCGCCGCTGGAGCGGGTGGAGGCGGTCGCCCGGCAGGTGGTGGAGTCCTCGCGCAGCTTCGGCGTCGCGCTGAGCGCCTGCACGACCCCGGCCAAGGGCGGCCCGACCTTCGACCTGCCGCCCGGCGAGCTGGAGCTGGGCATCGGCATCCACGGCGAACCCGGCCGCGAGCGGCGCGGCATGATGACCTCCGGGGAGATCGCCGACGCCGCGCTGGACGCGGTGCTGGAGGACCTGCGCCCCGACGGGCCCGTACTGGCCCTGGTCAACGGCATGGGGGGCACCCCGCTGCTGGAGCTGTACGGCTTCGCCGCGGAGGTGCACCGGGTACTGGGCGAGCGCGGCGTGGCCGTGGCCCGCACGCTCGTCGGCAGCTACGTCACCTCCCTGGACATGGCCGGCTGCTCGGTCACGCTGTGCCGGGCGGACGAGGAGCTGCTGCGGCTGTGGGACGCCCCGGTGCGCACTCCCGCGCTGCGCTGGGGCATGTGACGCCGTCCTGCGGGGCAGGCACAGACCGCGGACCGGGCAGCCCCCGGGTCCGCGCCGGGCGCTCCGGCCGCGCGCCGGAGCGGGGCACCACCGGAGCAACCGAACACCTGGACACCGACAGAGGAGACCTTGGTGACCGTCGCACTGGACGCCGCCTTCTTCCGCACCTGGATGTCGGCGGTCGGGGCCGCCGTGGACCGGGAGGCGGACCGGCTGACCGAACTGGACTCGGCCGTCGGCGACGCCGACCACGGCGCCAACATGCGGCGCGGCTTCACCGCCGCGCTCGCCTCCCTGGAGGAGGAGCGCCCCGCGTCACCGGGCGCGGTGCTCGCCCTCGCCGGGCGCCGGCTGATCTCCACGGTCGGCGGCGCCTCGGGACCGCTGTACGGGACGCTGCTGCGGCGCGCGGGCAAGGCGCTGGGCACCGAGGAGACGGTGGACGCGGCCCGGCTGCGCGAGGCCCTGCGCACGGGGGTGGAGGCGGTGGCGCAGCTGGGGTCGTCGGCGCCGGGGGACAAGACGATGCTGGACGCCCTCTTCCCGGGCGTCGAGGCGCTGGGCGCGTCGGGCGCGGACTTCGCCGCGGCACGCGCGGCCGCCGAGGAGGGAGCCGCCGCCACGGTGCCGATGCAGGCACGCCGGGGCCGGGCGAGCTATCTGGGCGAACGCAGCATCGGCCACATGGATCCCGGAGCGGCCTCCTCCGCGCTGTTCTTCGCCGCGCTCGCCGAGACCGCCGAGGCGTCGGGGGTGGCGGCGTGAGCGGGGAGCGGGGGGCCGGGGAGCAGCAGCCGGTCGGCGTCGTGCTGGTGTCGCACAGCAGGCAGGTGGCCGAGTCCGTCGCCCGGCTCGCCCTGGGCCTGTCGGGCGGCGGCGGGAACGTCACGGTGACGGCGGCCGGGGGCACCGGCGACGGGGGGCTGGGCACCAGCTCGGAGCTGATCGCCCAGGCGGCCCGTCGCGCCGACCGGGGCGGGGGGGTGGTGCTGCTGGCGGACCTGGGCAGCGCGGTGCTGACGGTGCGCACCCTCCTCGCCGAGGGCGGCGAACTCCCCGACGGGGCGCGCCTGGTGGACGCGCCGTTCGTGGAGGGTGCCGTCGCTGCCGTGGTCACCGCCTCGACCGGGGCGGACCTGGAGGCGGTGGCGGCCGCGGCGGCGGAGGCCTACGACTACCGCAAGCTCTGAACGGCCCCGGGGCCGTGCTCTCCCGCGCCCGCCGGCCTGCCGGGTCCCGGCGGGCGGCGGGGCGGCCGGGTGGCCGATAATGCGGGCATGCGGATCTCGGCGAGAGCGGACTACGCGGTGCGTGCCCTGCTGGAACTGGCGGCGTCGGGCGACGAGGGTCCGGTCAAGGCCGAGGCGATCGCCAGGGCGCAGGGCATCCCGCACAAGTTCCTGGAGGGCATCCTGACCGACCTGCGCCGCGGCAGGCTGGTGGTCAGCCAGCGCGGGGGCAGCGGCGGCCACCGGCTGGCCGCGCCCGCCGACAGCATCACCGTCGCCGATGTGATCCGCGTGGTGGACGGGCCGCTGGTCTCGGTACGGGGCGCCCGCCCGCCGGACCTGTCGTACACGGGGCCGGCCGAGTCCCTGCTGCCCCTGTGGATCGCGGTGCGCGCCAACGTCCGCAAGATCCTGGACGAGGTCACGCTGGCCGACGTGGCGGCGGGCCGGCTGCCCGCCCTGGTGACCTCCCTGGCCGAGGACCCGGAGGCCTGGACCAACCCCTGATCCAGGCGCCCCGCCCTGCGGCCGGGCACGGCGACCGCTTCCGCGCCGCTGTCCGCACTGTGGACTTCCCCTTGACCGGGCGGAGGACCCGCGAGAAAGTTTCCCTACTTATCAACTAGGGAAAGTAGGGAAGCAGGGGCGTTCCCGACGCACGGTCACCGGCCGCCCCGCGCGCACTCCCCTCCGGATGGCGGTCATCCGGAGACACCGCGCGGCGACGACGGGTTCCGGACCGCGGAACCCGTTGTCGCCGCGGCCTTCTCCGGTGCCCTTTCCCTCTTCTCTCCGCAGGACGAGACGAATGCACCGGAACATTGACGGAACCCACCGCGGAGCACAGTTCCTGTACGCCATGAGGAACGCCGAGACCCTCGCCACGCGCCGGCACGTCGATCCGCGACGCCAGGCCGGCGCCCTGTGTTCCGCGGCCCGTTGAGCCGCGTGACCGGCCGCCGGCCCCGAGCCCGCCCGCGCCCGGCACCGCCGGCGGACACGGGAATCCGCCCACCGGTCCGGAACCGCCGGCAGGAGAGGCCCTGCCGCCCTCCCCGGTATTCCGCATCCTCGCCCGCGCGGAATACCGCGCACTGTTCCAACCCGCCCTCCTCGCACCAGGGAAGTCCTCATGAGCCGCATCCTCGCCCTTTCGGAGAACTCCTCCCGCCGCCCCCGCACCGCCGTGCCGGCCGGCGGCGGGACATCCGCGCCGCTCGTCGCCTACCTGGTCCTCGCCCCCGGCGACCTCAGCCCCGACGACCTGTTCCCCGCGCACCTCACCGTCCACCGGGCGGACGCGGCAAGAGGCGCACCCGCGATCCCCCTCCCCTCCGCGCCCCCTCCCCCGCACCGCCCCGAACGCCCCTCGCCGGTCCCGCCGGTCCCGCCGGTCCCCCCGGGCCCGGTCCGGGGCCTGCACGTCGACACCGACCGCCGCACGGCCTCGGTCGACGGACGGCCCCTGGAGCTGACCTACCTGGAGTTCGAACTGCTGGCCCACCTGGCGGCGCACCCGCACCGGGTGCACACCCGGGCCCGCCTGGTGGAGGCGGTGTGGGGATACGCGCACGTGGGGGACGGCCGCACCGTCGACGTCCACGTCGCCCGGCTCCGCCGCAAGCTCGGCCCCGCCCACCGGCGGAGCATCGCCACCGTCCGGCGGGTCGGCTACAAGTACGTCCCCGCGGACTGAGGACCGGCGGGGGCGGCGCGGCCCGGCACGGGGTCGGCCACGGCGCGATCCTCGGCACCGGCTCCGCGGTCACCGCCGACGCACCCGACGACGGCATCGTGCGCGGTGACCGCGGCCTGCCTCCTCCGTTCCCTCTTGTTCATTGCTTGGCACACTATTCATCGTCTTCCGTACGGGTGCGGGTGCGGAGATGAGTACGGCTACTCAGGTGCCCCGGGGCACCGGCGGGCGACGATGGGCCCGCCCCGCCTCCGCGACGCCCGGAGAACGCACAAGGAGACCACCGTGCTCAGCACCGTCGCCCGTACCGTCGTCCCCGTGCTCGGCCGCCTGCGGGTCACCTCCGACCCCGGCGCGGAGCTCGCGCCCGGCAGCATCGTCGCCGCGAACCACACCTCGCTGGTGGATCCCGGCGTGGTCCTGGCCGCCCTTCACCGGTTGGGCGCCGACGAGCCCGTCGTCCTGGCCACCGCCGGGCTGTGGCGGATCCCCGGGCTGCGCCACGCGCTCGTCCGGGAGGGGCACATACCGGTGCACCGCGGCACCTGCCGGGCCGCCGCGTCCCTGGAGGCCGCCGCCGGAGCACTCGCGGCGGGGCGGATCGTCCTGGTCTACGGCGAGGGAGGGCTGCCGCGCCGCTCGGACGCCGGCGAGGCGGCACCGGGGCCGTTCCGCAGCGGTCTGGCGCGGCTGGCGCTGGCCACCGGCGCCCCGGTCGTCCCGCTCGGGCAGGCCGGTTCGCGGCGCATCAGCTCCGGGTCCGCCGCCAAGCAGGTCGCCGGGTTCGTCACGGCGCCGCTGCGCCGTCCCGGTGTCCACGTGCACGTCGGTACGCCGCTCCGCCTCTCCGGCGACGTGGTCACCGCCACCGCCCGGGTCCGCCGCGCGGTCGTCGGCGCCTGGCGGACCGCGGCGGAGCGGGCCGGTCACCTCTCCGCCGGGCCCGCGGCCGCACCGGACCTCGACGCCGCCGCCTGACCGGGCGGAACGCCGTCCGCGCCCTTCCCGCCGTCCGCGGCTACCCCTCGAAGAGCGCCCGGCACGGTTCCAGGCCCTCGATCCCGACCTCGACCGTGCGGTGCGCCCGCCAGTCCTCACGGCACAGGCGCAGCCGCCGCAGGGTGCGGGCCTCGCCCCGCACGGCCGCCGTCTCCAGGCCGTCCGGGCGGTAGCCGAGCTTGCGCGACACCGCGAGGGACGCGGGGTTGTCGGTCATCGCCGCGGACGTCGCGGCGTGCGCACCGAGCCCCTCGAACGCCAGGTGCAGCACCGCCGCCCGCATCTCCGTGCCGATGCCCCGGCCCTGGTGCGCCAGGCCCAGCCACGACCCGGTCCGCGCCTCGCGGGTGACGGGGAAGTCCGTCGCGCTCAGGTCCTGCCGCCCGACGGCCCTCCCGTCGCACAGCACCGCCAGGCTCAGCGTCCACTCGTGTGCGGTCCAGTCGGCGACGGTGCCCAGGACGTGCCGGAACGTCGCCCGGGCGCGCTCCCGGGGCGGTGAGTCCGTCCACGGGACGGTGAACGGCATGCGCGACGCGTCGTGGACGCCGTCGGCGGCCACCGCGGACAACTCCTCCAGGAGGTCGGTGCCGGGGAGGCGCAGTTCCAGGCGCGGCGTGGTGATCCTCAGGCCGTACAGGGGCCAGATCGGGTGTCCCATGACGGGAGCCTGCCAACCGACCCCGCTGCCTGTCGACCGCATTACGCGCCCCGCGCCTGTGCGAGTCTTGGGGCATGGCAGACCGTCCTCCAGGCATCGAAGCCGTCGTCGTCGACTGCACCGACCCCGAGGCGCTGGCGTCCTTCTGGTCCCGTGTGCTGGGCAGGGGCGTCCGGGCGCGCTTCGGCCCCTACGTCTGGCTCGAACGCGGCGACGGGCCGGTGCTCGGCTTCCAGCGGGGCGCCGGGCCGAAGACGGGGAAGAACCGCGTCCACATCGACCTCGCCTCGCCGGACCCGGCCGCCGAGCAGCGGCGGATCGAGGAACTGGGCGGGCGGCGCCTGCACCGGTACGACGAGGGCGGATTCCTCGTCATGGCCGATCCCGAGGGGAACGAGTTCTGCATCATCCCCGAGGGCTCGTTCGACATCGACGGCGAGGGCCGCGCGCACTACCTCGACGACGTGGAGGAGCGGTCCGGGAAGGCCGGTCCCGGCGCCCCGCCCTCACCCGGCGGCGGCTGACCGGGCCGGATCCGGCGGCGGCCGGGGCCGCGCCCGCCCGGCCGGCGTGCGGACCGTCTCCGGCCGGCGTTACGGTCGAAGGGAGGCCCGGCGACGGCCCGGGCGAAGGGGGCGGCATGGCAGCCCACAGCGCGTCCCGCGGTGCGGCCGGCGGCCCGCCCGCCGCCGCGGCCCTGGCCGGTTTCCGCGCCGGGTTCGGCGGCGGCGTCGTGGTGCCGGGCGACGCCGCCTACGACGAGACCCGCGCCGTCTTCAACGCGATGGTGGACCGGCGGCCCGCCGTCATCGCCCGGTGCGGGACGGCCCGGGAGGTGGCCGAGGCGGTCCGCTTCGGGCGGGAGCAGGGGCTGGAGATCGCGGTGCGCGGCGGCGGGCACAGCGTGGCGGGCACCTCGCTCGCCGAGGGCGGGCTCGTCGTCGACCTGCGGCCGCTGCGCACGGTCACGGTCGACCCCGAGGGCCGCAGGGTGCGGGTCGGCGGCGGCGCGACGATGGGCCTGCTGGACCGGGCCGCCGAACCCTACGGCCTGGCCACCACCGGCGGCCGGGTGTCCACCACCGGCGTGGGCGGTTTCGTCCTCGGCGGCGGCACCGGCTGGCTGGACCGCAAGTTCGGCCTGGCCTGCGACAATCTGCTCTCGGTGGAGCTGGTGACCGCCGACGGCCGCACCGTCCGCGCCGGCGAGGACGAGCACCCCGACCTGTTCTGGGCCCTGCACGGCGGCGGAGGCAACTTCGGCGTGGCCACCTCCCTCGAACTCCGGCTCCACCCGCTGCCGGTGGTGAGCGTCGCGCTGCTGATGTGGCCGCCCGAGGCGGGGCCGGAGGTGGCGCGCGTCTACCGGGACTTCCTGGAGTCGGCCCCCGACGAGGTCGGCGGCGGGCTGATCCACCTCACCGCGCCGTCCGAGGACTTCGTCCCCGAGGAGATGGCCGGGAGGCTCGCCTGCGCGGTCCTGGTCACCTACGCGGGTGTGATGCAGGAGCTGCGGGACGTGGCCGAGCCCGTCCTGGGCCTCGACCACCACGCCGAGATGTTCGCCGAACTCCCCTACGCCGACCTGCAGTGCATGCTCGACGATCCGCCCGGCTACCGGAACCACTGGTCCGCCGAGTACCTGGCGTCCCTCCCGGACCGGGCCGTGGACCTCTTCTGCCGCCGGGCCGACGACATGATCGTCCCCTCGCCCTCCCAGCACGTGCTGTTCCCGCAGGGCGGGGCGGTGGCGCGGGGGCCGGAGGAGTTCCCGGTCCCGTGGCGCGGGGCACCCTGGGTGGTCCATCCCTTCGGGCTGTGGGAGGACCCGGCCGACGACGAGCGCGCCGAGCGGTGGGCGCACGACGCCCGTGCGGACGTCGCCCCCTGGTCGACCGGCGCGGTCTACCTCAACTTCATCGGGAACGAGGGGGAGGACCGGGTCGTCGCCGGGTTCGGCGCCGGCAACCACCGCCGCCTGGCCGAGGTGAAGGCCCGCTACGACCCCGGCAACGTCTTCCACCTCAACCACAACATCGCGCCCGCGGGTCCCGCGCCCGGCTGAGCGGCGACGGGTCGCGGAAACCCTCCCGGCGGCGGGCGGGCACGTCCGGCGGACGGCTCCCTCCTCCGCGCACTGGGGTTCCGCCGCCTTGAGGCGGCTGGCCGGCGGGCGGTGACGTGACGTCGTTTCAGGGTGCTCGTGCCGGCCGTGTGCGGTGCGGGCCGTCCGGCGGGGTGGTCCCGCCGATGAGTTCGCCGTCCTCGAACGGTCCAACCGGCGACACGACCGTTCCCGACAGGAGTGCCATGTCCACCATCCAGCCAGTGATCGTTACCGCCGACCAGGACGTCCTGCTCGACTTCTACACGAAGCTGTTCGGCGCCGAGGAGGTCTTCCGGGTTCCGGCGGAGGGCCCGGTCTTCTACCGCGGCCTGCGCATCGGCGACACCGACCTCGGGCTGGTGGCCAAGGCGGACCCGGGGACCGGGGCGGAGCCGCGGATCCTGCTCAGCATCGGCGTCGACGACGTCGATGAGACGCTCGGCCGGGTGGAGGCGCTGGGCGGCTCGGTCCGCGGCGGCCCCGACGACATGCCGTGGGGGCAGCGCGTCGCCCACATCCGGGACCCCGACGGCAACCCGGTGAACCTCACCCAGCCGATCCCGGTTCGGTGACGCCGTTCCGCGCCGGCCGCCGGGGGACCGGGCCGGCGGCCACCTGGACCGCCGGCGGCCCGGTCTCCGTGCGCTCGTCGGCGGGCTGCCCGCTCGTCCGCTGCTCCACCCGCTCGGCCACGGCCGGCGCGGCCCTTCCGGAACGGCAGCGCGCCCACCCCCTGGCCGGCCACTTCGAGGGGGCGCAGTTTCACGGCACGGATGTCCGAAGATGACGGCTTTCGTGAGCCTCGTGTTTGTTCCTGCGTGAGAAGGGTTGGCTGTGTGCGGAGGGCTCGGATACCGGCGGCCGGGCGCCCCGCGCCTCCCCCTCCGCCCCCCGCACCGTCCGGGGAGGGCGCTCCCCTGCCCCTCACCCGTCCGTTCCACCGCCGCGCCGGCGGGCGCGCTCGCCCTCCTCGTCGCGGCCGTCCGCCGCCGGGCGGCGGACGGCCCGGTGACGGGCATCACACCGATTGCCCCCTATGGCACGGAATGACCGGGCGGGGGCGCCGGTTGTACCCCACGCGGGTTCCGGTGGTGGGACAGTGTCCCCGGGCCTCACCCATCGCCTGCGAGGACGATCGTCCGGCTGAAGCCTCGCAGTGCCACTCGCCGAGAGGCGACCGCCACCACCGGCACCCGCACCCCGCAGACCGGCGCCGGCCAGGCTCCCCCCTCCTGGCCGGCGCCTTCCCCTGCCCGCTCCCGCGCCGGAATCCGGCGAAACGGATCCATCCGGTGGTTTGCCACCCGTTCCGGGGTGTTACCCGCACGGAAGGGCGTCATGGGTCTGGTCACCGGCCCGGACCGCCCGCTCCCGGACGAGAAACGGAAAGGGTGAAGGCCATGACCACGATGGTCAAGGACATGCTGCGGACCTACCCGGCCGACCTCGGCGACGTCAACCGCTCCGCCATGGAGCGGTGCATCTCCGAGTGCTTCGACTGTTCGCAGACGTGCACCGCGTGCGCGGACGCCTGCCTGTCGGAGGAGATGGTGGCCGAGCTGCGCAAGTGCATCCGCACCAACATGGACTGCTCGGACATCTGCGAGGCGACCGGCAAGATCCTCTCCCGGCACACCGGCTACGACGCCAACATCACCCGTACCCAGCTCCAGGCCTGCGCCATGGTGTGCAAGTCCTGCGCCGAGGAGTGCGAGCGCCACGCCGACATGCACGAGCACTGCCGCATCTGCGCCGAGGCCTGCCGCCGCTGCGAGCAGGCGTGCAACGAACTGCTGGCCACCCTGTGACCGCACCCGCGCTCCCGCCGGCGGCCTGACTCCCGGCCCGTGCGTGCCGCTGCCCGTCAGTGGCCGTGCGGGCCTTCTCCGTGACCGGCTCCGGGGGCGGGGGCGTCCGCGCCCCGTCCGGTGCCCGCGGTGACGGTGAAGGCGGCCGTGCGCACCTTCCCGTCGTGCTTGAACTCCAGGAAGAGCCGGTAGGTGCCGCTGCTGGGCGCGGTGGCGGTGAAGGAGACGCCGGGGCCGGCCCCGGCGGCACCGCCGCCCGGCGCGCCCTCGGGGTGGACGTGGAGGTAGCCCAGGTCGCCGGCGCGCAGGGCGACGAGGTGCCCGGAGGCGCCGAGGTGGGGCTCCAGATCGGTGACGGGGCGGCCGTCCCGGGTGACCTCCAGGTCGAGGGTGCTCTCCCGTCCGGGCCCGAGGGTGCCGTCGAGGGTGACGGTGTAGCCGTCGACGGTGGCGCGCGGGGACGGCTCGGGGAGGGCGGCCGGCTCGTAGGCTCCGGAGACGGCCAGGTCGGCTCCCAGGGTGACGCTTCCGGCCCCTTCCGCGTCCGGGGTGAAGTCCGCGAAGACGCGGTAGTCGCCGGCCCGGGGCAGCTCCACCGGAGCACTCCAGGTTCCGTCGCCGGCCCGGACGGGGTGGAGGTGCCGGTAGGTGGCCAGGTCCCGGGAGACCAGGACCAGGTGCAGTTCCCTCCCGTGCTCGGCGCGGTACGCGGTGACCGGCCGGCCGTCGCCGTCCCGGACGGTGAAGCGCAGCTCCGCCTCCTCGCCCGCGGCGATGCGCGGGGTGGCCAGGTCGAGGGCGTACCCGTCCTCGGCGACCCGCAGCCCTCCCACCGGGGCCTCGCCGCCGAAGCCCCCGCGCGCCCCGCCTCCGCCGTCCGGCCGGTGCCCCTCGCGCTCGGTGTGCACGGTGGGAGCGGGTCCGGCTCTGGAGGGCCCGACGGCGCTCCCCACTCCGTACGCGCCCCCGAAGGCGGCCGCGAGCGCGGTGGCGAATCCGGCGATCTTCACTGCGGTGTTCATGGCGCTCCCCTCCGCCCATCGCTCCGCGACGGGCTGCAACACCTCCATCCTATACCCCCTAGGGGTATATGGCGACGTCTGCCGGCCTGTCCGGCGGCGCGTCCGGTGGTGGTGCCGCCTGCCCGGCCGCCCTCGGCCGCGGACGGTCCGGGAGGGCGGCGGTCACTTCCAGGGGATGGTGAGCCAGGGACTTCCGGGGTCGGTGGTGAGCACCCGGTGGGCGTTCAGCATCTCCTCGTACCAGCTGCCGAACTCCTCGTCGTCGAAGTGCAGGCAGCGCCCGAGGACGTAGCCGGCCGAGAACGCCTCCCACGACCGGTACTCGAGGCGGCCGGCCCGGCCGGCCCGCACCACGGCCCGCTCCGCCTCGCCCACGTCGCAGAAGCGGGCCCCCAGGCCCCAGCGCGCCATCTTCGACGCCCGGCCGTAGTCCCAGGCCAGGACGGACGTCACGTACTCGCCCTCGCGGAGCAGACCGTCCGCGCGGAACCGGGCCTCGTAGCGGACGATGCGGCCGATGAGGTGCTGGAGCCGGCGGGCCTCCGCGCCGGGGTCGGAGGGACCGGCCGCACCGCGGGCGGCGGCCTGCTCGGCGCGCCCGCGCACGACGCGCTCGACCACCTCGCGCCAGTGGTCGATCTCGACCGCGCCGCCGTACTCGCGGGCGATCGCCCGCCGGACCTCCAGCACGAACTCCCAGGAGGAGTTGCTCATCTCGCCCTTCAGGAGCCGCTCCAGGGCCGACAGCCACTCCTCGCGGGTGGTGATGCCCCACCACTCCGCCAGCCGCCCCCGCTCGCGGTCGTAACCCGTTCCGTGCCAGCCCATCGCGTTCCACAGGGAGCCGTTGGAGACGCACAGCAGCGCCCCGCAGGCCAGGCCGTGCGCCACGGGCCCCTGGAACACGCCGCCCACCCGCAGGGTGCGCAGCCGTCCCTTCCTCGTCCACCCCGACATCCGCTGGGCGTGGTGGGTCCAGAGCCGCCGGTGCTCGGGGGTGGCCGCGAAGTACGCCTCGCACGGGGTGCCGGGGTTGACCGCCAGCCACCAGTCGGGGTCCTTCCACGTGGCGGCGTACCAGCCCAGCGAGTTCTCCATGTACACCGGGTCGGGCGCCGGGCAGGGGAGCATGCCCTCGGTCAGGACCGTCACGTAGTGCCGGCGCGTCCTGGGATCCCAGTGGGGGAAGAGGCGGACGTACCCCGGGTTGGCGTCCGCCCACGGACGGGAGACCGCGTGGAACAGTTCGGTGGCGGCCAGGGCGTCCAGATAGGCGCTCCAGTCGCCGCGCGCCTTGGCCTCGTACAGGCGCTGCTCGATGTCGGTGGGCGGCTGCCAGGGTGCGTACGGCGGACCGCCCTGCCCCTCCCCCGCCGTCCATCCGGGGGCCGTTCCGCTCCAAGTGCTCATGACGGGCTCACTCTACAGAGTGAGCCCGTGACCGTCCGGCGTGCGGGCGGAGGAGACCGGGCCGGACGTCCGCCCGGTGCCCGGCCCGGGGGACGTGCCGCCGGACGCGCGCCGGCCCTCGGCGGTCCGCTCCGGTGAGCGGACCGCCGAGGGCCGGCGGGTGCCCGGGGGCCGGCGGACGTCCGGCGTCCGGGTCAGGCGTGGGCGCGGCCGCGGCCGTGGCTGCGGCCGGTGACCATCCGGTAGACCGCGAGGATGATGACCGAGCCGATGATGGCGGCTATCCAGGTGGACAGTTCGAAGAATCCGTCGATGGATTCCACGCCGAATATCACCTTGCCCAGGAAACCGCCGAGGAGGCCTCCGAGAATTCCGATGAGCATGGTGACGAGAATGCCGCCGGGGTCCCGGCCCGGCATGAGGGCCTTGGCGATCAGACCGGCGAACAGACCGATGAGAATCCACGCGATGATGCCCATGTCTGGATACCTCCTTGTTGTCTTCACCGGACCGCCTTGCCCTGAACACGACTTCCAAACAGGGGAGTTCCGGCCCGTCGCGGGAACGGGGCTCCGGGCAGCGGTTCTCCTCCGGACCGGAGGACCCCTCCCGTCGTGCCGGCCCCGGCCCGACCCCCGGGCGGCCGCAGGGCGTTGCGGCGCCGGTGGGCGGGGGCCGTCCGGACCGCCGGCCGGAGCGGGGGCTCCCGCGCCGCGGCGGGGGAGGCGCACGGTGCGCACCACGACCGTCCGGCGGGAGCGGCCGGCGACGGCCCGGTAGGGGGCGGTCGGGGCGGAAGGCGGGGCCGTGTCCGCCGCCGCGCCGGGCGCGGTGGTCCGGGCCACCGGGCGTCCGCGCCGTTGAGCGCCGCCCGGCGCATTGGCTACCCTCGCGGTCACGGCGACGCCGCCCCGGCGAGGAGCCGGCCGCGAGGTCCCCTCCGCCGCGGATGCGGAGGACCGTCCGCGCCGGCCCCCGGAGGAGCCGCACCACCGCGGCCGGGCCCCGGGATCCGCGCCCGTCGGCCCGACAGCAGGAGACGCACGGGAAGGCACCGCATGAGCGTCCGCCGGAGCGCCCTCGTCACCGGGGCCGGCGCAGGACCGGGCGAGCGGGCAGCCCGCGGCCTCACCGCCTCCGGGGCCGGTGCCGCCGCGCCCTCCGGGGGCGTCCGCGCCGAGCCGCCGCGCGCCCCGGTCGAGGCCGTCGCCCCCTTCTCCGGCCGCATCGCCCCGGTCCGAGCCGGCGCGGGCGGCGAGCCCGTCGCACCACCGCCCGGGCGGGCCGCCCCGGACGACAGCGATCACCGACAGCAAGGAGGGCAGCGATGCCGGTCATCCATCTGGTCCGCCACGGTCAGGCGTCGTTCGGCGCCGGCACGGCGGAGGGGTACGACGTGCTGTCGGACCTCGGCCGCCGGCAGGCGGAGGTCGCCGGAGCCGAGCTGGCCCGGCGCGCGCCGCGCGACCCGCTGGTGGTCTGCGGCACCCTGGAGCGGCAGCGGGACACGGCCGAGCTCCTGATGAAGGCCGCCGGCCTGGCCGGGGCGCCGCGCACCGACCCGCGCTGGAACGAGTACGACCACGTCGGCCTCGTCGGCCGCTACGGCGCGGCCCCCGGCGGCGACGGCGGCGTCCCCGCCGGCAACCGCGGCTTCCAGGCGCTGCTCGACCGCGCGCTGGAGGCCTGGATGGAGGACGACGCGGACGACGGCGGCTGGGAGCGGTTCGCCGCGGGCCCCTCCGAGGCGCTGCGGGAGCTGGCCGGTGAGCTCGGGCCGGGACGCGACGCCGTCGTGGTCACCTCGGGCGGGGTGCTGGCGGCCCTGTGCGGTGCCCTGCTGTCCGCGCCGCCCGCCGGCGTCGTGGCGCTGAACCGGGTGGCGGTCAACGCGGCGATCACCACCGTCGCCGCGGGCTCCTCCGGCATCAGCCTGCTGTCCTTCAACGACCACGCCCACTTCGCCGGGGACCGGCGCCCGCTGCTCACCTACCGCTGACCGCGGCCACCGGGGCGGCGCGGACCGGACGGGAACCGCCCCGGCCGGACCGGGGTCCGGCCGGGGCGGGAAGCGCACCCGGGAGGGGCGGCCCGTCAGGCCAGCGAGGCGATGGCCTCGTTGAAGGTCCGCGACGGGCGCATGACCGCCGAGGCCTTGGCCGGGTCGGGGCGGTAGTAGCCGCCGATGTCCGCCGGGGAGCCCTGGACCGCGGCCAGCTCCTCGACGATCTTCTGCTCTTTCTCGGTCAGCGTCCGGGCGAGCGGGGCGAACGCCGCGGCGAGCTCGGCGTCGTCGGTCTGCTCGGCCAGCTCCCGAGCCCAGTACAGGGCCAGGTAGAAGTGGCTGCCGCGGTTGTCGATGCCGCCCAGGCGGCGGCTGGGCGACTTGTCCTCGCTCAGGAAGGTGGCCGTGGCGCGGTCGAGGGTGTCGGCGAGCACCTGGGCGCGCGCGTTGCCCGTGGTCTGCGCGAAGTGCTCGAAGCTGACGGCCAGGGCCAGGAACTCGCCCAGGCTGTCCCAGCGCAGGTAGTTCTCCTTGACCAGCTGCTGGACGTGCTTGGGCGCGGAGCCGCCGGCGCCGGTCTCGAACAGGCCGCCGCCGTTCATCAGCGGGACGACCGAGAGCATCTTGGCGCTGGTGCCCAGCTCCAGGATCGGGAAGAGGTCGGTCAGGTAGTCACGGAGCACGTTGCCGGTGACGGAGATGGTGTTCTCGCCGCGGCGGATGCGCTCCAGGGAGAACTTGATGGCGTCCACCGGCGCCATGATCTCGATCCGGAGGCCCTCGGTGTCGTGCTCGGGCAGGTAGGCCCGGACCTTCTCGATCAGCTTGGCGTCGTGGGCGCGGCCCTCGTCCAGCCAGAACACGGCCGGGTCGCCGGTGGCGCGGGCGCGGGTGACGGCGAGCTTGACCCAGTCGCGGATCGGGGCGTCCTTGGTCTGGCACATGCGGAAGATGTCGCCGGCGCCGACCGTCTGCTCCAGGACGACGTTCCCCTCGTCGTCGGTGACCCGCACCGTGCCGGTGGTGGGGATCTCGAAGGTCTTGTCGTGGCTGCCGTACTCCTCGGCCTTCTGGGCCATCAGACCGACGTTGGGCACCGAGCCCATGGTGGCCGGGTCGAAGGCGCCGTTGGCGCGGCAGTCCTCGATGACGGCCTGGTAGATGCCGGCGTAGGAGCTGTCGGGCAGGACGGCGAGGGTGTCGGCCTCCTGGCCGTCGGGGCCCCACATGTGGCCGGAGGTGCGGATCATCGCCGGCATGGAGGCGTCGACGATGACGTCGCTGGGGACGTGCAGGTTGGTGATGCCGCGGTCGGAGTCGACCATGGCCAGGTCCGGGCCCTCGTTCAGCTCGGCCTCGAAGGACTCCTTGATCTTCGCGCCCTCGGGCAGCGCCTCCAGGCCCTTGAAGATGGTGCCCAGGCCGTCGTTGGGGCTCAGGCCGGCCGCGGCGAGGGTCTCGCCGTACTCGGCGAACGTCTTCGGGAAGAAGGCGCGCACCACGTGGCCGAAGATGATCGGGTCGGAGACCTTCATCATGGTGGCCTTCAGGTGCACGGAGAACAGCACGCCCTCGGCCTTGGCGCGCTCGACCTGCTTCTTCAGGAACTCGCGCAGGGCCGCGACGCGCATGACGGCGGCGTCGACGACCTCACCGGCCAGGACGGGCACGGACTCGCGCAGGACGGTGGTGCTGCCGTCGTCGCCGACCAGCTCGATGCGCAGCGAGCCGTCCTTGCCGACGACCGCGGACTTCTCGGTGGAGCGGAAGTCGTCGACGCCCATGGTCGCGACGTTCGTCTTGGAGTCGGGGGTCCAGGCGCCCATGCGGTGCGGGTGGGCCTTGGCGTAGTTCTTCACCGAGGCGGGGGCGCGGCGGTCGGAGTTGCCCTCGCGCAGCACCGGGTTGACGGCGCTGCCCTTGACCTTGTCGTAGCGGGCGCGGATCTCGCGCTCCTCGTCGGTCCTGGGGTCGTCCGGGTAGTCCGGCAGGGCGTACCCCTGCTCCTGCAGTTCGGCGATCGCGGCCTTCAGCTGCGGGATCGAGGCCGAGATGTTGGGCAGCTTGATGATGTTCGCGCCGGGGGTCCTGGCCAGCTCGCCGAGTTCGGAGAGCGCGTCACCGATCCGCTGCTCCTCCTTGAGGTACTCGGGGAAGAGCGCGATGATCCGGCCCGCCAGGGAGATGTCACGGCTCTCCACGGCGACACCGGCCTTGGAGGCGTAGGCCTCGATCACCGGCAGGAACGAATAGGTCGCCAGGGCCGGGGCCTCGTCGGTGTGTGTGTAGATGATGGTCGAGTCAGTCACCGTGTGCTCCGCTCCACGTCTGCAACATTGCTCGACATCAAGATATCCCGTGACCGGCCCTCCCTCTAAGGGACCCTGCCCCTCCGGCCCCTCCGGGGCGCCCGGCGGGCCCGCCCCGCGGCCGGGACGGCCGCGGCCGCCCGGCGCCGCCCCGTGCGGGAGGGCGGCACCGGGCGGCCGGGACCGGTCGGTGCGGATCAGTACGGGCCGTTGACGTTGTCAATCGAGCCGTAGCGGTCGGCCGCGTAGTTGCAGGCCGCCACGATGTTGGCCACCGGGTCGTACTGGCTGTCGGCCGTGCCCGCGACGTGGTAGGCGTCGAAGGTCGGCTTGATGACCTGGAGCAGGCCGATGGAGGGGGTGCCGCGCTGGGCGTTGATGTCCCAGTTGTTGACCGCGTTCGGGTTGCCGCCCGACTCCCTCATGATGTTGCGGTGGATCCCCTCGTAGGTGCCGGGGATGCCGTTGGCCCGCATGATGGCCAGGGCCTCGCGGATCCAGCCGTCCAGGTTGTCCGGGTAGCTCTCGGCGGGCTGCTGCGCGGTCTGCCGGGCGTCGGGGCCCGCCTGCGCGCGCTGCGAGCGGTCGGCGCGGTCGGCACCGGTCCGGTCCGTCCGCAGGGTGAGCTCCTGACCGGGGAGGATCAGGTGCGGGTCGGCGCCCACGGTCTCCCGGTTGGCCTCGTAGACGGCCTCCCAGCCGCCCTCGACGCCGTGGTCGGTGGCGATCCCGTGGAGGGTGTCGCCGCTGACGACGGTGTAGGAGTCCGCGGCTGCGGTCTTCCCCTTCCCGCCGCTCTTCCCGGCCGGGGCGGCGGAGCCCGTCTGCGGGGCGGGGTCGTTGCCGGGCGTGCTGCCGTCCCGGCCGAGTCCGGCCGCGGGGCCGCAGGTGGGCCAGGCCCCCGGGCCCTGGAGTTCGAGCAGCTTCTCGGCGGCGGCGATCTGCTGCTCCTTGGTGGCCAGGTCGGCGCGCTGGGCGTACCGGGTGCCGCCGGCGGCCTCCCAGCTGGACTGCGAGAACTGCAGCCCGCCGTAGTAGCCGTTCCCGGTGTTGACGGACCAGTTGCCGCTGCTCTCGCACTCGGCGACCTTCTCCCACACGGAGACGGAGGCCGCGTTGGCGCTCCCCGCGGCGACCACCGGAGCCGCGATTCCCGCGCCGCCGGCCGCGGCGACCAGGGAGATGCGGGAGAGTTGACGGGTTATCAGGGGCTTGCGCGGACGGCGGTGGCGACCACGAGACATGGGTGTGAGTCCTCTCCCACGCCTGCGAGGTTAGCTGTCGGATTCGGGCCGGAGCAGCCCGGCCTCTCCCCGGTGCCCAAGGGCACCCGGAGACAAGGCTTCACCCCGAGCCGGACCGCCGGAAAACGCGCGGTCACGGCACTTACTCGGTTTCCCCGCTCCTGCCGCGGTCGACTGCGCTCCCTCCACCGGCCGGGCGGCAGGATTCGGCGTCCCGGCGGTGGAACCCCCGCGATGCAGCGGAGGCGAGGACACATAAACACAACCGATTCACGGAGACAAGGGACGGAAAAGCCGCGGTCCGCGAATGTGTCACCGAGCCGTGGATTTCGACCGCGGTGCGCACAGGATCTTCACCGGGGCGCGGCACCCCGGAGGAATCGAAAGGCGGTCAGATACCCGCTCACGGCGGACAGTCCGAAGGGAGGGAATATCGATCTTCCATTCCGGGAAGGCGGAGGAGGCCGCATGTGTGACTCCCGGCACACCTTCGGCGGCCGCTCGCTCATATCGCCCCATTGCGCGCCTATCGGTTCTATCTCCCAGGCGGGAGAAAACAGCCCGATTCACTGGATTACCGCCCCGCCGCCCCGGTGTCCGGCGGGCCCGGGACCGTCCTCACCGCTGCCCGGCCCCCTCCGCCTCCCCGGCCAGCAGGCCGTCCCGCAGCTCGAACACCCGGTCCGCGCGCTCCAGCAGGTCCTCGTCGTGCGTGGTCACCAGGGCGGTGGCGCCCTCGTCCTCCACCGCGGCGCGCAGCAGGTCCGTCACCACCCGGCGGGTCTCCGCGTCCAGCTGGCTCGTCGGCTCGTCCGCGATCAGCAGCGCCGGGCGATTCGCCAGCGCCCGGGCGATCGCCACCCGCTGCTGCTGGCCGCCGGAGAGTTCCCCGGGCCGCTGGGCGGCGTGCTCGGCCAGTCCGACCAGGGAGAGCAGGTGCCCCACCCTCTCCTCGCGCTCGCGCCAGGGGGTGCGGAGCAGCCTCAGCGGGACGCCCACGTTCTCCGCCGCGGTCAGAACGGGGACCAGCCCGAAGTTCTGGAAGACGAACCCGATCCGCTCGCGCCGGAGCCGCAGCAGCCGCTTCTCACCGGCCCGGGACAGGTCGGTGCCGTCCACCACGACCTGCCCGCCGTCGGGCCGGTCCAGGCCGCCGACCAGGTTCAGCAGCGTCGTCTTCCCCACGCCCGAGGGCCCGCGGACGGCCACCAGCTCGCCCCGCGGCACCTCCAGGTCCACCCCGCGCAGGGCGTGCACGGCGGCCGGTCCGCCGCCGTAGGTGCGCACCAGGCCCCGTACGGTGACCATCGCCTCCGGTCCCGTCCGCTCCCGCTCGCCCCGTGCGGGCGTCCCGGCGCTGCTCACGGGCATGTCGTCCTCCGCCTCCGCGGTCGTCGGTCTGCGCTTCGCCGGCCTACCCGGCATGGGAGTCGTCCCGGTGGACGGTGATGTGGTCCGGCTGCAGGGCGACGCGGGCCCGGTTGCGGATCGCCAGCTTCTCGGCGAACCCGGCCGGCAACTGGAGACGGCCCGCCCGGTCGACCGTGACGTACTCCTGGGCCACCACGACCTCGGTGCCGTGCTCGTCGACCGCCGCCCGGCGCAGCACCTCCGAGGAGGTCCGCCCGTCGCGGATGGCGACGGTGCGGCGGACGGCCGAGGCGACCGACGCGTCGTGCGTGACGATCAGGACGGTGGTGCCCAGCTCCTCGTTGACCGTGCGCATGGCCGCGAGGATCTCGTCCGCCGACCGCGAGTCCAGCTCGCCGGTCGGCTCGTCGGCCAGCAGCAGGGCCGGGGAGTTGGCCAGCGCCACGGCGATGGCCACGCGCTGCTGCTCACCGCCGGACATCCGCTCCGGCCGGCGATCGTGGCAGTGGCCGACGCCGAGCAGCTCCAGCAGCTCCCGGACCCGTCCGGCCCGCTGCCGCCGCGGCACCCGGTCACGGGCCAGCTGCATGGGCAGGCAGACGTTCTGCGCGGCCGTCAGGTAGGGCAGCAGGTTGCGCGCCGCCTGCTGCCAGACGAACCCCACCACCTCGCGCCGGTAGCGCAACCGGGCGGCCGCGTCCATCGCCACCAGGTCGAACCCGGCGACCTCGGCGGCCCCCGCCGAGGGCGTGTCCAGTCCGGCCAGGATGTTCAGCAGGGTGGACTTGCCGCTGCCGGAGGCCCCGACGAGAGCGGTCAGCTCCCCCGGCCCGACGACCAGGTCGAGGCCCTGGAGCGCCTGCACCTCGACGCCGTCCGCCGTGAAGATGCGCACCAGCCGGTCGCAGACGACCAGCGCCTCCCGCCCGGGCCGGGCCCCGCCGCGGGACCGCGCCGCCGTCCCGTCCGCCGCGGCCGCCGTCGGTCCGCTCATTCCCGCTCCCCCGTCCTCAAGCGTTCTGCCTCCTCACGCACGCCGCCCGTCCCGGCCTGCACGGCCGCGACCACGCAGGTCAGGGCGAGCAGCAGCAGCGACGGCCACACCAGCGACCCCGCGTCGGGCACCAGCGCCGCCCGCACGGTCTCCTCGCCGGCGGCACGCACCTGCGCGGTGAAGGCCAGCGGCGTCAGGTCCACACCGGGCCGCAGCAGCGCCACGGTCGCCGGCGCCGCCACCGCCCCGCCCACCACCCCGAGCACCGCCAGGGGCAGCGTCTCGGCCCACACCAGGGCGCGGCCCTGGCCCCGGCTCGCCCCCATCGCCCGCAGCCGGGCCAGGAGCGTCCGGCGCCCGGGGGCCGACTGCAGCAGCCACAGCAGCAGCGCCAGCGCACCGTAGCCGATGCCCGCGGCCACCGCCGCCGCGTGCACCAGCCGGGTGCCGTCCTGCAGCGGACCGGACTCGTAACCGGCCTCCCGCTCCGCGCGCACGGTCACCGTCACGTCCTCCCCCTCCTCCCCGGCCGCGGCCCGCAGGGCGCGGCCGTCCAGCCCGGTACCGCTCACCAGCACCGTGGTGGGGCGCAGCGCGTGGCTGCCGCGCCGGTCGGGGTGCGCCCCGGCGAAGGCGGCGGACGACACCACCGCGAACTCCCCGGTGACGGCGGGGGTGCGGCCGCGGACGGCGACGGCCCGGACGGGCGTGTCGCCGACGACGGCGTCGACCTCCGCCTCCCCGCCCTCGCCCAGGGCCTCCGCCAGGCCGGGCGAGACGACCGCGGGCACCGCTGCGCCCTCCCCGCCGGCCCGGCCCAGCTCCCCGGCCGGGAACGGCCCGTCGCCGTCGAGCCCGGTGCGGGCGGTCAGACGCGCGTAGGTCTCCGGGTCCACGGCGACCAGCGCGAAGGGGGCGGCCCGGACGCCCTTCAGGCTCCGGCCGTTCTCGATCCGCACGGCACTGGTGCCGCTCACCCCCTCGACGCGGCGGAGGCGTTCCTCCAGGTCCTCGGGGAAGACGCCGGGAACCTCCACGCGGGCGTCGGCGCCCACCTCGGCCAGCGCGGCGTGGGCCCTGCCCGCGGTGACGCCGGCCAGCACCGAGCCGCCGAAGGCCGACACCGTCAGGGCCACCACCATCGCCAGCAGGGGCAGCACCGAGGCGGCCGGGGCGCGGCCCAGGCGCGCCAGGGCCAGCGGCAGGACCAGTCCCCGGAGCCGGGCCGCCGGGCGGGCCGACAGGCGCAGCGGCAGCGGATAGACCCGCAGCAGCACCACCGCGGCCACCACCGCCGGCAGCACCGGGGCGGCGGCGGTCAGCGGATCGACGGCCGTCCCGGCACCCGGTCCGGCGCCGGTGCCGCGCCGTACGGCGACCAGCCCGCCCGACGCCAGGGCGACGACGGTGAGTTCCGCGACCGTGCGGCGGCGGGAGGGGCGGGCGGCGGCCACGTCGCCGCGCACCGGCGGGCCCGGTCTGCGGTGGGCCGCCACGGCGAGCAGGGGCAGCGTCAGGCAGGCCGCCAGGGCCACCGCCGCGCCCATCGCCAGGGACGCCGCGACCCCGGGCGCGGGCACCCACAGCAAGGCGGCCGCGGTGCCCGCCGCGGCGGCGGGGACCGCGACGGCCGAGGTCTCCCCCAGCAGCCGGAGCCCGATCCCGGGCAGGCTCCCGCCGCGGGCCCTCAGCAGCTCCAGCTCCGGGCGGCGGGCGGTGACGGTGAGGACGCCGGCCAGCACCAGCACGACCGCGGCGGCCGTCCCGACGCCGACGACCGCGGTCGTCACCAGGGCCCGGGAGGTGGCGCGCTCCTGCTCGAACGCCTCCAGCAGCCCGGCCGGGCCGTCGGCGTCCACGTCCGGGTCGGGCAGCGGGGAGCGGTCCCTCAGCCGGGCCTCGTCCGCGCCCGAGGAGAGCGAGACCAGCGCCGCGAGCAGGGCGGAGGCGTTCGCGGCCGTCACGTCCCCGACGCGCAGCGGATGGTGCCCGTAGATCGCGGCCCCGCCGTCGCAGCGCAGCAGCACCTCGCGCGCGCCGCTGTCGATCAGCGCGGTGAAGTGCCAGTACTCCAGCGGGGGCGGCATCTTGGTGGGCACGGCGCGCAGGCTGGGCTCCAGCAGGTCGGTCTCGATCCTCCAGTGGGCGGAGTCCGGGTCGCGGGGGGCGGCGACGCCGCTGACGCGCACCGTCACCGGGGTGCCGGTGACGTCGGGGAAGACGACGGTGGAGCCCGTCTTGAGGTTCATGGTCTTTGCGGTGCGCTCGGTGACCACGGCCTCGACGGTGTCCTCGCGCACCGTGGGCGAGGGCATCCGGCCGGAGACCAGCCGCAGGTGCCTCTCCGCCTGCAGCGGCGCGGTGTGGAGGGTCAGCTGGGGGTCGATCCCGGAGGGGCGGGGCAGCCCGTGCCCGTCGACCGTGACGGGCTCCTTGGTGCGGATGCCGTTCACCGCCCGGTCGCGGTCCGGTGCCAGGGGCGGGCGGGCGGCGTCCCGCAGGGCCCGCGCCCCCTCTTCCAGCGCCGCCGGGCCGGGGAGCCGGTACCCGTCGCGCACCGCCACGTGGTGGACGTCCGCGGTGACCGTGACGCTGCGCCGCTCCAGCGGCGCGCCGGCCAGGGCCTGCCGCAGCTCCTCGTCCTCCTGGGCGGCGGTCTGCCGCGGCACGGCGGCGGCCAGGAAGGCCGTCACCAGGACCAGCAGGCCCATCGCCAGGGAGCCGGCCGCCGACGTCCGCAGCCGGGCGCGGACCCAGGGGGCCGCCGCGCCCCGCGCGCCGGGGGCGGTGCGGGCCGTCTCCCGCCGTTCGCCGTCGGCCATGTCACTCCTCCATCCTGCGCAGCGCGTCGGCGGGGCGCCCGCGCCGCGCGGCGGCGGCCGCGGTCACCGCCGCCGGGACGGCCGCCGCGACGGCCGCCAGGACGGGCAGGAGCCAGCCGGGCAGGACCACGGCCACGTCGGGTTCGGGCCGCGCCCCCTGCGCGGTCACGACGGTCAGGGGCACGATCAGGCGGGTCAGCGCCACGCCCGCGAGGGCACCGAGTCCCACGGCCGCCACCGCCAGGAAGCCCTGTTCGGCGGCGATCGACGCGGCGATCCGCGGCCGGGGGGCGCCCAGGGCCCGCAGCACGGCGAGGTCGTCGGCGCGTTCGCGCAGGGCCCCGACGGTGACCACCGCGAAGGCGGCGAGAGCGAGGAGCGCGCCGGCGAGCGCGACGGCCGTCAGGGCCGTGCGGGGTCCGGCGCCCAGCGGATCGGAGGCCAGCTCGCGGGCCAGTTCGTCGCGCACGACCAGCGTCATCCCCTCGGGGCGGGCGCGCAGCGCCCCGGCCACCTGGGCGTCCCGGCCCGGCTCGGCCGCCAGCCACCACTCGGCGGGCTGCACCCCCTGGGCGGAGCGGGCCAGCAGTGCGTCCTGGAGGGTGCGCAGGTCCATCAGCAGGGCTCCTCCGGCGGCCTCCCCGTCGTGCGCGGAGAGGGTGGGCAGGGCGCGCACCGCCCCGGCGACGCGGACGTCCAGGCGGACGCCGGAGACCTCCACGGTGGTCGTCTGGCCGACCCGCGCGCCCTGGGCCGCGAGGAAGGCGTCGGTGGCCACGGCCGCCGGCACCCCGGGGTCGCCGGCGACGCGCAGGGTGAGCGTGCCGCGGTGGCGGCTCTCCCACGGCGGGGGCTCCGGTTGCGCCCCGCTGCCGTAGCGGACGTCGAACACGGTCCCCTTCCGGGCGGCGGCGGGGGTGCCGGCCTCCATCTCCACGTACCCGCGCTCCGGCGCGGCCCGGAAGTCCGGGTCGTCGACCCGGGCCAGGGCCTGCCAGTCCGCGTCCGCGGGCCCCTCCACCTCGGTGGTGCCACCGCCGGTGACGGCCCGCAGCCCGTCGACGGTCAGCCGCAGCCGCTCGGGGCGGTCCGGCAGGGGGTGGTCGACCGTCAGCCGGACCAGGCCCAGCGGCCCGGCGGGGGCGCCCGCGGCGCCGGCCGCGGCGGCGAAGTCCGCCGTCAGCCCGTGGGTTTCGCCGTCGGCGGGGAGCGTTCCCAGGGAGAAGGTGTGGGGGGTGCCGTACCGGTCCCGGAAGACGGCCCTCACCTCCCCCTGCCCGACGGCGGCGCCCCCGCCGCGCCCGGACCCGTCGGCCCGCAGCCGCGCGGCGAGGACCAGCCGCCGGGTGTCGGCGGGCAGGACGATGCCGGACGGCTCGCGGCCGCCGGGGCGCAGCGGGGCGTAGAGCCGGCCGGCGGGTGCGTCCGCCAGGTCCGGGCGCAGGCGCACCACGTCGGCCGCCCGCCGGGTGTCCATCGCCAGCAGGGTCGCCGTGCGGTTTCCGGTGAGCACGACCCGCTCGCGCGCCACGGGTGCGACGGCCGCGATCCCGTCGATCCCGTCGTACGCGCCGCCCTGCCCGAAGACGGGGGTGGAGGAGCCGGTGACCCTCAGGTCGGCGCCGGCGGCGTGGTCGGCCCGGTCCTGCTGCGACCGGTCCCAGCTCGCTGCCTGGCCCGCGGTGAGGGTGACCGCGGCCACGGCCAGGACCCCCAGCAGCATCGGCCCGGCGGCGCGGCCCGGGCGCCGCGAGAGCTGCCAGTGGGCGGCGGCCGTGGCGAGTCCCCGGCTCCGCCCGGCCGCCCAGCGGGTGGCCCGCAGCACCGCGGGCAGCAGCCGGACCGCCGGGACCGCCGCGGCCAGCAGGCAGCACGCGGGCGCCAGGACGAGGACGGGGTCGGCGCCGAGCAGTCCGCCGCCCCCCGGGGACGCCCCGCCGTCCTCCGCGTGCCGCGCCAGCTGCTGGTAGGCCGCCACGGCGACGGCCAGCAGCCCGGCGTCGGCCCCGGCGCGCAGCGCGGTGCCGACGGCCGGACGGCGCAGCCGGGCGGACCGCTCCCGCACGTAGGCGCCCCGGCGGCGCAGGGCGGGTGCGGTCAGCACGGCCGCGCAGCCCAGCGCCGTCGCGGCGGCGACCGCCCAGGTGCGGCCGTCGGCCGCCCCGGGGGCCCGGACCCCGGCGAGCGCCCGGGGGCCGTACCCGGCCAGCAGTTCCGTCAGGGGTCCGGCCGCCAGCGCGGCGACGACGGCGGCGGGGAGCGCCAGCAGCAGGGCCTCGGCGGCCGTGAGGGCCGCGAGCCGCCGGCCGGTGCCGCCCCTGGCCCGCAGCAGGGCGCCCTCCCCGGCGCGCGGCTCGTGCAGCGCGCCGGCCACCAGGACGATCGCGCATCCGGCCAGCAGGGCCAGCTCGGCCGCGCCCACCAGCACCGCCGACCGGCTCACCCGCAGCGACCGCTCCGCCTCGGCCAGCAGCCCGGGCAGCCCGGTGCCGGCCTCCACGCCCGGGACGGCGCCGAGGCGTTCGGCGGCGCGCTCCGCGGACTCCCGGATCCGGTCGGCCCGGTCGGCGGTCACCGTCGAGAAGTCGGCGCGGGCCTGCCAGGACACGGCGGCCGGCGCGGCCCGGCCGCCGGTGAGGGCCGAGGGGTCGGCGAGCAGCGGCCCGTAGGTGGTGAAGTCGACCGTGCGGATCCCCCGGCCGGCCAGCGGGTCGAGCCGCCAGTAGGGGTCGTCGCGGTCGGCCGGGCGGTACAGGCCCGTCACCCGGACCTCCAGCGGCTCGCCGTCGCGCCGGTCGGCGAGGGTCACGCGGTCCCCGGGCTCCAGGCCCAGGGCCCGGGCGGCGGTCTCGTGCACCGCGACCGGGACGGCGCCCTCCTCCCCGTCCCGCACCGGACCGGGGCGCGCTCCGGCGGTGAAGGCCACGCGGGAGGCGTCGAAGGTGGCCAGCAGCGTCAGCCGGGGTCCGTCGCCGTCCCCGTGCTCCCCCTCCACCGCCCGCGCGTCGCGCGGCAGTTGGTACGGGCCCGTCCTGGTGCTGGCGTGGACGCTCACGGGCAGTCCGCCGTAGGCGTCCTCGGCGGCCTCGCGCACCAGGGCGTCCAGCCGCTCCCGGTCCGCGGCCCCGACGTCGGCCTCGGCCTCCAGCAGCGCCCGCGCGGCCGACCGGTCGGTGAGCACCCGGCGCAGCCCGGCGTCGGCCACGGCGTCCCCGTACGCCGCGAGCGCGGTCAGCGCGCAGCCGGTGAGCGTGACGGTGAACAGCACGGCGGCGACCAGCGACCGCTGCGCCCACGCCCGGCGGACGAGGAATCCCAGCACGCTACCCCCGTGGCGTCTCCCCCGATTCCGGTAAGCGATCACCGCTCACCGGACGCCCCAGTGTGCCCGATCCTCCGTGAAAAGTCAGCCGGTTGTTCGGATTCCCCGGTGCGCCTGCGGGACCGGCCGCCGCGCCCTCCGGCCGGGCCGGTGCCGGCGGGTCCCGCGCGCCCCGGTGCGAACTTCCGCCGGTTATGGGTAGTTTTTGCTCACACGTCCCTCGCGAGGCCGCCGTGCCCGCGGCACGCGCCGCCGACGCCCCGGCCCCGGTGCCCGGTGCCCGGCGGCGCGTCCCGAGGGCGTCCACACACCAGACCCAGACCACGAGTGATGTGCGGGAGTGCCATGACGACGACGGCCGGCGGCGCGTCACGAACCAACGACCCGGTCCCCGCGGCGGACGCCCTCGCGCGTTACGCCCTCCCCGCCTCCCACCCGGTGGAGGAGGCGGCCCGGCGGGCGGTGCTGCGGGCCGCGGAGCACCTGCTGGCGCGGCAGCACGCCGAGGGGTACTGGAAGGGCGTCACGCAGTCCGACGTCGCCTACGAGGCCCAGGACCTGCTCCTGCGCCGGTTCCTGGGGATCCGGGACGAGCGCGTGACCGCGGCGACCGGCCGGTGGATCCGTTCGCGGCAGCGCGCGGACGGCACCTGGTCGCTCGTCCACGACGGCCCCGGCCACCTGGGCACCACCATCCAGGCCTACGTGGCCCTCAGGCTCGCCGGAGACCGTCCGGACCAGGCGCACATGCTCCGGTGCGCCGCGTGGGTCCGCAGCAGCGGCGGCGTGGCGGCCGGCGAACTGACGGCCCGCATCTGGCTCGCCCTGTTCGGCTGGTGGAGCTGGGACGACCTGCCCGAGGTGCCCCCCGAGATCATCGCGCTGCCGGCTCGGGCGCCCCTGAGCATCCACTCCTTCAACTCCTGGATCCGCCTGGTGCTCGTGCCGCTGGCGGTCGTCAGCGCGCACCGGCCGGTGAGGCCGGCGCCCTTCGGCATCGAGGAGCTGTTCGCCCCCGGCGGTCCGCCCGCCGGCCCGGCGGCCGCGGGCCCGCATGGCGGCTGGGAAGGCGCGTTCCGGCGCCTGGACCGCGTCCTGCGCGCCTGCCGCGGGGCCACCCCCGGCCCGGTGCGCCGGGCGGCGCTGACGGCGTGCGTCCGCTGGATCCTCGAACGCCAGGAGGCGGACGGCAGCTGGGGCGGGTTCGGCCCGATGACCGGCTACGCGGTGCTGGCCCTGCACGCGCAGGGCTTCCCGCTGGACCACCCGGTGCTCAGGGCCGCCCTCGGCGCCCTCGAGGACAGCGCGGTCTGGACCGGGGACGGCATGCGGATGACGGAGACGGTCCAGTCCCCGGTCTGGGACACCGCCCTGTCCGTCACCGCGCTCGCCGACGCGGGAGTGCCCGCCGGCCACCCGGCGCTGCTGGGGGCCGCGGACTGGCTGCTCACCCGGCAGACCACGCGGCCCGGCGACTGGGCCGTGCGGCGGCCCCGTCTCGCCCCGGGCGGCTGGTCCTTCGAGTTCCACAACCAGACCTACCCCGACAACGACGACACCTCCGAGGTGATCCTCGCGCTGCGCCGGGTGGCCCCCCGCGACGAGGCCCGCGTCGACGACGCCGTGGAGAGGGCGGCGCGGTGGACCGGCGGCATGCAGAGCCGGGACGGCGGATGGGGCGCCTTCGACGCCGACAGCACCGGCACGCTGGTCAACAGGCTCCCCTTCTTCGACATCGGCGACTACTGCGCCGACCCGCCCACCGCCGACGTCACCGCCCACGTGGTGGAGATGCTCGCCGCCCTGGGGCGGCGGGACGACCCCCGCACACGGCGCGGCGTCCGATGGCTGCTGGACCACCAGGAGGACAGCGGCGCGTGGTTCGGCCGCTGGGGGATGAACCACCTCTACGGCACCGGCTGCGCCGTCCCCGCCCTCGTCGCCGCCGGCGTCCCGCACGACGCCCCCGCCGTCCGGCGCGCCGTCGCCTGGCTGGCCTCCGTGCAGAACGCCGACGGCGGCTGGGGGGAGGACTGGCGCTCGTACGACGACCCGGCGTTCGCCGGCCGGGGCCCGTCCACACCGTCGCAGACGGCCTGGGCGCTGCTCGCGCTGTTGGCCGCAGGAGAGCGGGACGGCTCCGCGGTCCGGGCCGGGGTGGCCTGGCTGACCGGGGCGCAGACGGAGGACGGCTCCTGGGAGGAGCCGCAGTTCACCGGCACGGGCGTCCCCGGGGTGCAGGCCCTCAACTACGGCCTGTACCGGCACGTCTTCCCGCTCACCGCCCTGGGCCGCTACACCCGGCGGCAGAACACCGGGGCCGTCTCGGCCCGGTCCGCGCCGAACTGAACGCCCTTCCGCCCTCCGCCCGCGGGCGGAGGGCGGAAGGCGGCACCGCTAACCGGACACCGGCGGGAGGACCGGCGCGGCCGTCTCCGGCGGTGCGGGCGGCGCCGCCGCGACGGCCGTGCCGTAGGAGCGGGTGCGGACGTGGAAGACGGCCAGGGCGAGGGCGCCGGCCGCGGCCGACCAGACGAGGGGCAGCAGGGCGTGGTCCCAGGGGCCGGCGGAGGTGAAGGCCCCGGCCAGCGCCGACTGGTTCGCGCCGTACAGCGGGAGGGCGCCGCGGCCGGCGACGTCGACCACGTTCAGGGACGGGTTCTGCAGGCCGGTGTCGAGCAGGCCGAGCATGATGACCAGGAAGAACCCCTCCAGCTCCCCGCGCACCACGGTGCCCAGCAGCAGGCCGATGCCGCCGTAGGCGAGACCGGCGCCGAGGGCGGCGAGGGCGAGGGGGGCCGGCTGCCGCACGGGGGTCGAGACGACCAGCAGGGCCGTGGTGTAGAGGGCCAGGAGGACGGCGACGACGACGAGGGCGGCGACCTTCGCCAGCAGCAGGGGGACCCGGGGGTAGCCGGCCAGCACCAGCCGGCGGTCCATCTCCCCGGCCTTGAAGGTCTCCATGAACATCATGAACCCGCTGACCATCGTCACGGCACCGAGCGCGTTGGTCACCTGGCCGACGTGGTTGGCCTGGGCGGCGGCCTGGGAGACCGCGGCGTCGAGGGGGAAGCGCACCGTCCGGGCGGAGGCGCACACGTGCGTCACGGCGATCCACACCGGGATGAACGCGCCCGCCAGGACCACCGCCAGGCGGTTGCGCCGGTGGCCCAGCAGGGTGCAGCCCAGCATGGCGGCGAACGCCGCCCCGTGGCGTGTCATCGGATGTGCTCCTCGCGGACCAGACGGCCCTCGCGCAGGTGGCGGACCGCGTCGAAGTGGTGGAGGTCGTGCAGCAGGTGCGAGACCACGACGATCGACCGCCCCTCGCCGCGCAGCCGGTCCGCCAGGGCCCAGAAACGCTGGTGGGTGTCCCAGTCGAAGCCCTGGTAGGGCTCGTCCAGCACCAACAGCTGCGGATCGTGCATGAGGGCGAGCAGCAGGTTGAGCTTCTGCCGCGTCCCCCCGCTGAGCTCCCCGGCGCGCCGGTGCAGGCAGTCGGCGAAGCCGAGGAGCTCCATCAGCTCGCGGGCCCGCTCCAGGGCCGGCAGCCGGTAGGCCACCTGGAACAGCCTCAGGTGCTGCAGGACGGTGAACGTGTCGTTCAGCACGGACAGTTGCGGGCAGTACCCCAGCGACCCGGTCCGCACCACCGTTCCCCTCTCGGGTGTCAGCTGCCCCACGGCGATCCGGAGCAGCGTGCTCTTGCCGGCGCCGTTGCTGCCGACGACCCCGACCAGCGCCCCGGCGGGCACGTCGAGGTCGGCGCCGCGCAGGACCTGCCTGCGGCCGTACGCCTTCCACACCCCGCTGATCCGCAGCCGCGACTGCCGCCCGTCTTCCGTCCGCACGTCGGCCCCTCCGGTCAGCGGAGTGTGTAGAGGGTGGAGGCGAGGGCGAGGGTGTACCACTGCTCCACCAGGCGGTAGGTGCGCTGGTCCTCCTCCGGTCCGCGCAGCAGCACCACCCGGGCCGCCAGCAGCAGGCTCAGGCCGCCCAGGAGCACGTCCGTGGCGACGATCCACCAGTGCGGGCCGGCGGGCGCCATCAGGAAGTGGTGGATGGCCGCGGGGCCGACGGCGAAACCGGCGCACAGGAAGACCCGGGTGCGCCTCTCCCCGAAGACCAGGGGCATGGTGGAGCGGCGGACCGCGCGGTCGCCGGTGATGTCGCGGAGGTCCTGGACGGACATGAGGAAGGTCACGGTGACCGTCAGGGTCACGATCCACCGCCAGGCGTCCGGTGTGAGGGCGGTGACCATCTCCCACGCGGCCGCCAGCTGGGCGATGACCCCGATCCCGGCGTAGAGGTTCCGGCCCGCCCAGTGGCGGCCCCAGCCGTACTCGTGCTGGAGCAGGGAGAGGATCTGCCACAGCAGCGCCCACTCCAGGACGCCGAGGCAGTAGCCGTACGCGGGGAAGGCGATCCGGACGGCGGCCAGGCGCAGCCGGGCGCCGCGGATGCTGCTGTCGCCGGTGACCAGCGGGCGGAAGGGCTTGTTGACACGGTCCTCCTCCACGCCGACGAGCTGGTTGGCCAGGGTGTGCTCGTAGACGAACAGCCAGAAGTACAGCGCGCCCAGGGCGACCGCGACCACGGCCTCGTGGAGGGCCAGCCGCGCGTGGACGGCGGCCGCCGTCACGAAGCAGGTGGCGGGGAACACGGTGGTCCAGCGGTCGGCGCGGATGAAGAGCCAGCTCAGGCGGATCTCCCGCCAGACGGTCTGCAGCACCGCCGCGGGAGCGCGGGTCGTCAGGGTGGTCATCGCTCGGTTCCGTACTCCGTGCTCCTCGGGCGGGCGGCCCACGGCCCGCCCCTGTCTCAGGCCGTCCGGCGTACGGCCGCCTCCGCGACGGCCTCCAGCGTGCGGACCACGCCGTGCGGGAAGGGCGCCGAGGCCAGGGCGTCCAGGGCCTGCCGGTGCCTCTCCTCGATCATGCGCTCGACCGCGGCCCGGGCCCCGGTGCCGGTGAGGATGGCGCGGACCTCCGCGGCCTCCTGCTCGCCCAGGTGCGGATCGCCGATCAGCGCGCGCAGCCGCGCGGCCTCGGCGGGGCCGGCGGCCCGCAGGGCGTGGACGATGAGGCTGGTGCACTTGCCCTCGCGCAGATCGTCCAGGTGCGACTTGCCCATCCGGTCCGGGTCGCCGAACACCCCGAGCACGTCGTCCCGGAGCTGGAACGCCTCGCCGAGGGGAACCCCGTAGGCGCTGCAGGCGTCCATGACCGGCTGCCCGCCGCCGGCGAGGGCGGCCCCCACCTGCAGGGGCCTTTCGACGGTGTACTTGGCCGTCTTGTAGCGGACGACGGTCAGGGCCGTCTCGACGCTCACGTCGAGGTCGCCGGTGGTCAGCAGGTCGAGGTGCTGACCGGCGATCAGCTCGGCGCGCGCGAGGTCGACGCAGCGCAGGACGGCCGTGCGGTGGGCGTCGGGCATGGGTGTGGTGTGCAGGAGCTCGTCGGACCAGACGAGGGCGAGGTCGCCCACCAGGATGGCCCCGGCGGCACCGAACCGCTCGGCCATCGACGGCAGGCGGTGGTGGCCGGCCAGCAGCCGGTGGATCGTGGGGCGCCCGCGCCGGCTGTCGGCCGCGTCCATGATGTCGTCGTGGATGAGGGCGCAGGCGTGGGCCAGTTCGATGGAGGCGGCCAGCCGGACGGCCGGTGCGGAACTCCCCTGTCCTCCCGCCGCGTGCCATCCGGTCACGCACAGCAGGGGGCGGACCCGCTTCCCTCCGACGAGGAAGTCGCGCAACAGGAGGGCGAGTGCCGACTGGCCGGGCACGGAGGCGGAGTGCGCCTTCTGCGTCAGGAACTCGCCCAGCAGGTCGTCGATCGCCGCGCGGGGGGCGAAGAAGTCGGACTCGGCCGACAGCGTCTCAACACTCATGGCAGGCGCGCGTCCCCCGTCCGGAGCCTGCCCCGTGCGCCCGCCCGGCAGGGCGGGGGACCCCCCGCCGGGCGGGCGCACGGCCGCCGCATGCGGTGCCGGGCCGGTGCCGGTGTCCGGGGCCGCGGCGTGTGCCGCCCGGCACGGCCGGACTCCGCCGGGCGGGTTCGTGGTTCATTCATCCGATCCCTCGGTCGGCACCTGCACGAATCCGGTCGGAAGTGCGGGCGCAGCGAATTTGCACCGAAAATACGCTGGTTCGCCCCTTATGTCATTCACCGTCCGCCCACCGTTTCCCCGGTTGTGCGGCCGACGGCCGAAGCACACCCCATAAGCGCTGGTCAGCGCCGCTCGCCGAGGGCCGGGAAGACACCGCCGCGCCGCGGGCGGCGAGTCCGCCGCCCGCGGTGTGCACGAGCCGGCCGGCGCCACCGCCCCGGCCCGCTCCCGGAGCCGCGGCGCCGCTCCGGACCCCTCGCAACCCCCTCCGCGCACCGGCAGCCCGGACGGTGCCGCCACGCCTCGCCCTTTCCGGAGCCCGGGGCGGGCTCCCGCCCGGCGGACCGCACGCGGCCGCGTGCCCGGCCGGACAGCTCTCGCTCAGGCCTTGCGGGCCAGTAGCTGGACCTCCTGGAACTGCCGCCGGTCGGTGGGCTGGGGCTCGCGGACCATCCGGGCCACCTCGGCCAGCCCGGAGTCGCGCAGCATCCCGGCGAGGTGGTCGGGCGACCACCGGTAGGCCGGCGCGACCGTGTGGTCGAAGACCTGCGTCGGACGAGACGGGCCGTCACTCGCCCAGAAGCCGATCAGAAGGTGGCCGCCGGGCGCCAGCACACGGTGGAACTCCACGAGCACGGCGGGGAGTTCGCGCGGCGGGGTGTGGATGACGGACCAACGGGAGAGGACACCGCCCAGCACGCCGTCGGCGATGTCCAGCGCGGCCATCGAGCCCACGTCGAACCGCAGCCCCGGATAGGCCTGCCGAGCCAGCTCGACCATCGCGGGCGAGGCGTCGACGCCGAACACCGCCACTCCCAGCTCGCCCAGGTGGGCGGTGATGTGGCCGGGCCCGCACCCCAGGTCCGCGACCCGGCCGTCCCCACTGCCACGGACCAGTTCGGCGAAGGCGCCCAGGACCGCGCGGTCCAGGGGCCTGTCGCGCAGTTCGCCGCGGAACAGCTGCGCATAGGTGGAGGCGACGGCGTCGTAGGCCTCGCGAGTGGCACCGAGGACATCGTGTTCGACCATGCCCGCGACAGTAGCGCCCGGCACCGAGGCGGGCCCGGGGAACCACGACCCTCCCGTCCGTCCGGGCCGCCGCCGGCGGCTCGCCGGGCGAGCCTGGCCGGGAGGTCGGTCCACTGCCGGTCCCCTGTCCCCGCAGCCGGCGTCAACCCGGCACGGGAGAGGGGGGACAAGCAGCGGTGTGGGTTTTCAGCCGCCACCGGACCAGCACGGGGAGCGGCACGGCACCTTCGGGCGGTACTCGGGCGATGCGACTCGGCGGTCCTCTCCGCGCCCCTGCCGACACCGACTTCCTCGAACCCCAGGCGCGCCGTGACCGCGTCGCCGATCGGCACCACCATCGAGTGGTACGGCAACTCACTCGGTCGAAGCTTGTACCGGCAGTCTTCCCTCCTCCGACTCTGCGAAGTCGGCACCGACCCAACACCGGAGAGGTCGCTGCTGGTCGAGGGGTGCAAGTCTGCACGGTTCTGCAGGCAGCGCCCCTGAGGAACCGTCCCCGCAGGTGCGGGGAGCACGTGAGCAGGAGTCGCATCGCGGCGGTCGATCAGGGACCATCCCCGCGGGTGCGGGGAGCACACTGAGTGACCTGCGACTTTATCTGCCGGAACCGCGGTTCCCGAGCGGTTTCGAGAACTCCGGCACACCTGCCATGTGGCGCCCACCGCCCTCGACTTGCCATCTTGCCCGCGCCCCGGGAGGCATCCTACGAGCCGATGCCCCTCCTCCGGTCCCGCCGTGCCCCTCGCGGGGGCGCCGGCCGCGGTGGCCGCCTCCATGGTGGGTGCGCGCACTCCCGCGCCCGAAACTGTGGCTTCCCGCCACATACGCCTCCCACCTGTGTGTTCCTACGGTGTGGCGACACGCAACCGTCCCCGTCGAACGCCAGGAAGTGGTGCCGATGTCCTCCTCCGCGGCCGCTCCGCCGACGCCCTCGAACCTCAGGCGCGTCGTGACCGCGTCCCTGATCGGCACCACCATCGAGTGGTACGACTTCTTCCTGTACGGGTCGGCCGCCGCGCTCGTCTTCGACAAGCTGTTCTTCCCCGGCTCCGATCCGCTGGTGGGCACCCTGCTGGCCTTCCTGACCTACGCCGTGGGCTTCGTCGCCCGCCCGGTGGGCGCGCTGGTCTTCGGCCACTACGGCGACCGGCTCGGCCGCAAGCGGCTGCTGGTGGTCAGCCTGCTGATGATGGGCGGCGCCACCTTCGCCATCGGGCTGCTGCCCACCCACGCCCAGATCGGCTCGGCGGCGGCGGTGCTGCTGACCGTGCTGCGGCTGGTGCAGGGCTTCGCGCTCGGCGGCGAGTGGGGCGGCGCGGTGCTGCTGGTCTCCGAGCACGGTGACGCCCGCAGGCGCGGCTACTGGGCCTCGTGGCCGCAGACCGGGGCGCCCGCGGGCCAGTTGCTGGCCACCGCCGTGCTGGCGGTGCTCACCGCGGTGCTGCCGGACGCGGCGTTCGAGTCCTGGGGCTGGCGCGTGCCGTTCCTGCTCTCCGGGGTGCTGGTGCTGCTGGGCCTGTGGATCCGGCTCTCGGTGGACGAATCGCCCGTGTTCAAGGCGGCACTGGCCAGGGCCGAGGCGCGGAAGGCCGAGGAGCGGGAGGCGGAGGCCACGCCGCTGCTGACCGTGCTGCGGGAGCACCGGCGCGACGTGCTGACCGCGATGGGCGCCCGGATGGCCGAGAACATCGGCTACTACGTCATCACGGCCTTCGTCCTGACCTACGGCACCAAGCACCTGGAGATGGACCGGCAGACGGTGCTCAACGCGGTGCTGGTCGCCTCCGCGGTCCACTTCGCGGTCATCCCCGCGTGGGGCGCGCTGTCGGACCGGTGGGGCCGCCGCCCGGTCTACCTGCTGGGCGCGGTCGGCATCGGCCTGTGGGCGTTCCCCTTCTTCCGGTTGCTGGACACCGAGGACTTCGGCCCGGTGCTGCTGGCCGTCACCGTCGGGCTGGTCCTGCACGGGGCGATGTACGCGCCCCAGGCGGCGTTCTTCTCGGAGCTGTTCGCGACCCGGGTGCGCTACTCCGGGGCCTCGATCGGCGCGCAGTTCTCGTCGGTGGCGGCCGGAGCCCCCGCCCCGCTGATCGCCACCGCTCTGCTGGCGGACTTCGGCAGCGCCACCCCGGTCGCGCTGTACCTGATCGCCGCCGCGCTGCTGACCGTGCTGGCGGTCGGTGCCGCGAAGGAGACCCGCATGCGGGACCTGGAGCGGATCGGCGAGGACGGCCGGGAGGCCGGTGCCGGGGCGGCCGCGGACCCGGCGCCGGCGAAGTCCCTCTGAGGCGCGGCCGCCGCCCGCCCCGGCGGGCGGCGGCGGTCAGCGGGCGGCCATCCGGTGCAGCCGCAGCGCCAACTGCACCTCCAGGGCCCGCTCCGGGCTCTGCCAGTCGCTCCCCAGCAGCCGGCCGACCCGTTCCAGCCGCTGGGCCACGGTGTTGACGTGGACGTGGAGGACGTCCTTGGTGCGGACCGGGCTGGCACCGGAGGCGAAGTACGCCTCCAGGGTCCCCACCAGGTCCGTGCCGCGGCGCTCGTCGTAGTCCAGGACCGGGCCCAGGGTGCGGCGGACGAAGCCCCCCACGTCCCGGCCGTCGGCCAGGAGCAGCCCGAGGAAGCCCAGGTCGTCGGCGGCCGCGCCGTCCCCGTGCCGGCCCAGCAGCCGCAGGGTGTCCAGGCAGCGGCGGGCCTCGTCGCAGGCGGCGGCGACCGTGCCGGGCGCCGCGGCGGGCGCGGGCACCGGCGGGGACGCCCCGACGGTGACGGGGACGTGGACGGCGGCGCCGAGCTGGGCGGCGACCTGCCGCGCGGTGTCCCCGGCGCTCTCGCCCCCGCGCAGCGGCAGCAGGAGCACGGTGCCGCCGTCGCGGACGGCGGCCAGGCCGTGCCGGGTGGCGGCCAGGTGGGAGGCGGCCGACCACAGCCGCTGCCGGTCGGTGGTCTCCCGCTGCCCGGTTCCCCCGGTGGCCGGGCGGGCGGCGAGGACGACGTGGGGGACGTCGAGGTCGGCGCCGAGCCGGGCGGCGCGCTCGCGCAGCAGCCGGGGGTCGCGGCCGGTCGCGTCCAGCAGGTCGTCCAGGAGTTCGCCGCGCACCCGCTGCTCGGCCTCGCCGGCCGAGCGGCGGGCGAGCAGCAGCAGGGAGGTGACCATGGCCGCGCGCTCCAGGGTGCGCTGGTCCACCGGGTCCAGCTCGCGGTGCCCGCCCAGCACCAGGGCGCCCAGCAGTTCGCCGCCCGCGGAGACGGCGGCCACCCAGGCGTCGCCGTCGCGTACCGCGTGGCCGTCGCGCCGGGAGCGCTCGACGGCCCGGGCGCGCGCCCCCTCGCCCTCGGCGAACTCGACCGTTCCGGCCAGGACCTCGGAGACCGCGGCGGCCACGTCCTCCACGCCCCCGCCGCGCAGCACCAGTTCGGTGAGGCGGTCGTGCACCTCCGAGGAGCGTTCGATGGCGGCGCTGCGGTCGCGGATGATGGCGTTGGCCGCCTCCAGCTCGGCCATCGCCTCGCGGGTCTCGGCCAGCAGCCGGGCGGTGTCGATGGCGACGGCGGCGTGGGCGGCGAAGGAGGCCAGGAGGGCGACCTGTTCGCGTTCGAAGACGCGCACCCGGCGGTCGGCGGCGTACAGCACGCCGATCACCTCGCGGCCCAGGACCAGCGGCACGCCCAGGATCGCCACCAGGCCCTCGTCGCGGACGCCGGAGTCGATGGTGCGGGTGTGCAGGAAGCGCTCGTCGCGCATGTAGTCGTCGGTGACGTAGGGGCGGGCCGTCTGCGCGACCAGTCCGCCCAGCCCCTCCCCCAGGCCCAGGCGGAGCTGCTGGAAGCGGGCGGAGACCGATCCCTCGGTGACGCGCATGTAGGTGTCGCCGCGCTCGGGGTCGTTGAGGGTCAGGTAGGCGACCTCGGCGCCCAGCAGCGAGCGGGCGCGCTGCACGATGGCCCGCAGCACGTCGTCCAGGCCCCGCACCCCGGCCAGGTCGTGCGCCGTCTCGAACAGCGCGGTCAGCTCCGCCTCGCGCCTGCGGCGCCCCTCCAGTTCGGAGCGCACCCGCAGGGCGAGCAGGCGGGCGCGGTCGTGGCCGCGCAGCCCCGGGCGCTCGTACTCCTCGGCCGGCGCGCCGCGGGCGAGGAGTTCGAGGAACTCCAGGGGCGCCGTCCCGGAGGGACCGGCGGGCCGGGCGGAGGCGGGTTCGGGGGCGGGGTGCTGGGACATGGGCACAGGGATACCTGCCGGTCGTGCGGGTGCGCCAGGGCCGGTGCGCCGGGGATGCGCCGGAGGTGCGTCCGTCGTGCGCCGGCGCGGACCGGGCGCGCGGGTCAGTGCGCCGTCCAGCCGCCGTCCATCACCAGGGAGGTGCCGGTGACGAAGGACGCCTGCGGGCCGCACAGGTAGGCGACGGCCTCGGCGACCTCCTCGGGCTCGATCAGCCGCTTGACGGCGGCGTCGGCGAGCATGATCTCGGAGACCACGCGGTCGGCGGGTATGCCGTGCGCCCTCGACTGGTCGGCTATCTGCTTCTCCACCAGCGGGGTGCGCACGTAGGCGGGGTTGACGCAGTTGGAGGTGACGCCGTGCGCGGCGCCCTCCAGGGCGACCACCTTCGACAGGCCCTCCAGGCCGTGCTTGGCGCTGACGTAGGCGGACTTGTAGGCGGAGGCGCGCAGACCGTGGACGGAGGAGATGTTGACGATCCGCCCCCAGCCCCGGGCGTACATGTGGGGCAGGGCGCCGCGCACCAGGCGGAAGGGGGCCTCCAGCATCACCGTCAGCACGGTGTGGAAGACCTCCGGCGGGAACTCCTGGACGGGGCGCACCAGTTGCAGCCCGGCGTTGTTGACCAGCACGTCCGTCCCGGCGGCCGCCCGCTCCGCGGCGTCGAGGTCGGTGAGGTCGAGGTGGACGGGCTCCACCTCGCCGGGCAGTCCGGCCGCCGGGCCGGTCAGCCTCTTCAGCCCCTCGGCGTCCCGGTCCACCGCGCGCACCCGGGCGCCCGCGGCGACCAGTCGCAGGACGCAGGCCCGGCCGATGCCCCCGGCGGCGCCGGTGACCAGGGCGGTGCGCCCGCCGAGGTCGAGGGGCGCGGCCGCGGGCCCGGTGCCGCCGGCGGGACGGGGCCGGGGGGCGGGGCCGGCGGGGGCCGGGGGAACGGGCTCGGTACGCGGGGTTCGCGGCGCGGTCATGGCCAGCACCCTAGGCAGGGGCCGCTCCCTCACCGATGGGCCGCGCACCCATACTTCGGGTGTCGACGGTGGTCTCGAACCACGTGGGAGCGCCGTCCTGCCGCGCCCGCCGGATGCGTGTCAGCGCGAACTCCTCCAGCGGCGGCAGGGCGTCCGGCGCGAACCACCCCACCTCCACCGACTCCTCGTCGTTGACCCGCGCCTCGCCGCCGACCGCCCGGCACCGGAAGGTCATGTCCACGAACTGGCAGACGTCGCCGTTGGGGTACTGCACCGGGGCCAGGGTCTGCACCAGCACCAACCGTTCGGGCACGGCGTGGACGGCGGTCTCCTCGTGCACCTCGCGGACCGCCGCGTCGGCGGGCTGCTCCCCGGGCTCGGGGATGCCGCCGATGACCGACCAGCGGCCGTTGTCGGCCCGCCGGCCGAGGAGGACCCGGTCCGCGTCGTCGAGGACGACCGCGGTGACCCCGGGCAGGAAGAGCAGTTGCCGGCCCGCGCTGGCGCGCAGCCGCCGGATGAATTCGGGAGTCGCCATGCGGCGAGCCTACGCACGGATCCCGCCCGGGGCCGTACACGGGCGCCGGCCGGCGACGGCGGGTCCGCCCCCCCCGCTCAGCCGGCGGCCCGGACGGCCCCGGACCCGGCCTCGGCCAGCAGCCGCCCCTCGGCGTAGCTCCGCGCGGGGCGGGGAAGCCCGGCCGGACGGCCGCCGAGGAGGACGGTGAGGCCTCCGGTGGGTGCCGCCTGCGGATCGGGGGCCAGGCCGGTGCGGCGCAGTGCCTGGGCCGCGACCGCGGCGGCCGATCCGTACAGGGCGGGTCCGGGTGCCCCCTCCGCGGCGAGGGCGGCGCGGATGCGGTCGGCGACCAGCTCGTAGTGGGTGCAGCCGAGCACCACGGCCCGCACTCCGCGGGGGGTGAGGGCGGCCGCGGCCGCGACGGCGGCGTCGACGGCGCCGGTGTCGCCGCTCTCCACCGCGTCGGCCAGGCCGTGGCAGGGCACCTCGGTGATCTCGGCCCCGCCGCCGAAGTCCGCGATGAGGCGGCGCTGGTAGGGGCTGCCGGTGGTGGCGGGGGTGGCCCAGACCGCCACGGAGCCGCCGCCGGCGGCGGCCGGCTTGACCGCGGGCACGGTGCCGACGACGGGCACCGCGGGCTCCAGCTCGGCGCGCAGCACCGGCAGGGCGTGCACGGAGGCGGTGTTGCAGGCGACGATCAGCGCGTCGGGGCCGTAGCGGGCGGCCGCGCGCGCGCAGGCCAGGGCGCGGCCGGTGATGTCGTCGGCCGTCCTCGGTCCCCAGGGCATGCCGCCGGGGTCGCTGGACAGGACGAGGTCGGCGTCGGGTCGTGCGCGCCGCACCGCGGCGGCGGCGGCCAGCAGCCCGATCCCGGAGTCCAGAAGGGCGATCTTCACGGAGTACAGCCTACGGGCACCGGTCCGGGACGTCCTCGCCGGAGGCCCTGCGGGGGGACGGGCGCGGCGCGGCCGGCGCGCCCGTCGTCACTTGCGGCCGGGCGTCCACTGCATCCCCCAGCCGTAGGCGTGGTCCACGGTGCGCTGCGGACTCACCCCGCGTTCGGGGATCAGGTAGCGCGACTCGCGCTGGACGACGAGGTCTCCGCCGGTGTTGGTGATCAGCGCCAGGGCGCAGACGGGCGAGGGGACGGTGCACTCGTCGAGGGAGAAGTCGATGGGGGCGCCGCCGTGCGGGGTGAGGGTGACCGTGGCGTTGAGGTCGGAGAAGCTGCGGGCGCCCTCGTAGATCGTGACGAAGACGAGGATGCGCCGGAAGCGCTCCTTGTGGTCGAGGTTGATCGTCAGGTTCTCGCCGGCCTCGACCGCGCCGGTGCGGTCGTCGCCGTCGAGGTGGATGTACGGCGGCCGGTGCAGCGAGCCGAAGGCGTTGCCGAGGGCCTGGACGACCCCCTTGCTGCCGTCGGCGAGCTCGTACAGGGCGCACAGGTCCAGATCGAGGCCGGCGTGCAGGGCCATGGCCCGTCCCAGCCGGGCGCCCCAGCCCTTGGACTGCCTGTGCACCTGCCAGTTGAGGTTGACCCGCATCGCGCCGGAGGTGCCGCCCTGCTTGGCCAGGGAGACCCGCGGCGCCTCCTTGGTGAGCGTGACCTTGGTCAGCCGCACGGGCTGCGGCGCCGCCGGGGGCGCGGGGTCGGGCGCGGGGGGCGCGGGCGGCGGCTGGGGGGCGGGTGCGGGTGCCGTGGGCGCCGGGGCGGGGGCGGGCGGGGCGGGGGCGGGCGGGGCGGCGGGCCCCTCGTCGACCGTGATCCCGAAGTCGGCCGCCAGTCCGGCCAGTCCGCTGTCGTAGCCCTGGCCGACGGCGCGGAACTTCCAGGCGCCCTGCCGGCGGTACAGCTCGCCCAGGACGAAGGCCGTCTCCACCGTGGCGTCCCGGCTGTCGAACCGGGCGAGTTCGGCACCCCCGGCGGCGTCGAGCACCCGCACGTACAGTCCGGGCACCCGGCCGAAGGCGCCCCCGTCCGCCGACGCGGCGACGACGATCGTCTCGACGGCGGGCTCCACCCGCGCCAGGTCGACGGCGAGGGTGTCCGTCACGGAGCCGCCCGCGGGGCGCTTGCCCTCGTGGCGGACGGCGCCGGAGGCGTGCCGCGCCTGGTTGTAGAAGACGAAGTCGCCGTCGGAGCGCACCCTGCCCGAGACCAGCAGCAGCGCCGACGCGTCCACGTCCGGCGCCCCGGGGCCGGTGCGCCACCCGACCTCCACGCGGACCGAGTCCGCGGGGACCGGGACGTTGGTGCCCTTGAGCATGCTCATCGCTTCCCCTCCGCCTGCCGTCCGCCCCGCGCCCGCGGCACGGTCTCGATCCCAACCTACTCGCACTCGGCGGCGCTCACGCGGGGGAGCGCGGCGCCCGGCCTCCCACCGGATGTTCCCGGGGACATCCGGGAACGGAACGGCTGTTTTCCCCGTCTTTGACCACAGCGGTGGTCGATGGCCACCGAGACCCCGTCAAATGACCTTCGGATCGCTCTCCCCAACCAGCACATCGTGGGCTTAACTTATGAGCATGACGTCCCCCCGCAGCACCTACGGCGGCGGTGGCTACTACAGCACGCCGTCCTTCGCTGACACCCCGATCTACGACAGCCTGGTCGCCGAGCGGGGCAAGCCTCAGATCGCTCCCATCCGCGTCCCGGCGGCCCCCTACGAGACCGCCGACCACCTGCCGGCCCTCCCGGCCGCGCTGCCCGCGCTGCCCTCCGGGCCCTCCTACCAGGCGCAGCAGCCGACTCCGGCGCGGGGCTACCCGGCCGCGGGCCACCAGCCCGCACCCGGGCAGCAGCCCGCGCCGCTGCAGCAGGCTCCCGCGCCCTACATCCCCCAGCAGGCCACCGCCCCGCGGGGCGGCTACGGCTATCCGAACCAGCCCCAGCCGCAGATGCGTCCGGTCGCCGCCCCGCGCCCGGCGCCGCCGCGGCAGATGCCCGCCCCCGCCCCGGCCCCGGGCCCGTACCCCGCGTACGAGGAGCCGTACGGCCACCCGTACCAGGGGCGCGGTTACTGAGCCACCGGCAGGGCGGCGGTACGGGCGCACGGGCGTGTCCGTACCCCCGCCCGGCGGAACGGCGCGCGGGCGTCGGCGCCGGACGCACCGCCGCGTGATCTCGGGGACTGTCGGGGACCGGTGCCGGACGGCGGCCGGTCCGGACGGACGGCGTGCGGTCCGGAACGGCCCGCCCGGTGCGGGCCCGCTCCGCCTTCGTGGGACCCCGTCGGGCGATCGCCCGGCGGGGTCCTGTGCGTCCGCCGCCGCGGGCGGGCCGCGGGAGCGGGGACGGGACGGCGGGGGGCACGGACCGCGGGGACGCGGGAGGCGGTGCGGCGGAACGGGGGCGAGGACCCCGTACGCGTCGGGCGCCCGCCGGCACGCGCGCCCTGCTCGCCGTCAAGCAGGCCGCGCGGCTCCGCCGCACCACCCGGGCCTCCGGGAGGAGGGCGCCGCTCCACGCCGCTCCCCCCGGGGCGCGCACTGCCCGCGGGGGCAGCCCCTCCCGGCGCCGGCGGCCACGGGGCCGTTCGTCCTGGATGGAACCAGGTACCGCCGTGCGCCCGGAGTCCTTCGGTGTCGTCCTCGCGGAACGGCCGGGGCCCACCGCGGCGGCCGGCCCGCGGCGGTGCCGCGGACCGGCCCGGCGGTGGATGCGCACCGTCACACTAGGGACCGGGAGGTTGCGGGAAGGTTGCGTGCCCCCGCGCGGGCGGCACGGTCAGCGGGCGGCGCCGACGGCGCGGGAGCCGACCCCGAAGGCGTCCCGCAGACACCGCAGGCGGGCGGCGGGCACCGCCCTCGCCTCCGGCGGCACCGCGCCGACCAGCGCCTCCCATACCTCCAGGTCGTCCTCGCCCCACGGGGTGCGCACCCAGGCGCCCAGCAGCTCCGGGTCCCTGCGGGCCAGCAGGGCCTGCCGCAGCCGGTCCTCCAGCGCCCGCCGCAGCCGCATCACGCCGGGCGCCTCGGACAGCGGCAGCAGCGGGCCGCGGTAGGCGGTCAGCGCGGCGCCCGGGTCCCCGGCGGCCAGGGCGCCGTCGACGGCCTCCAGGTCGGTGGCCAGGCGGCCGGTCAGGCGGTAGGGGCGGGAGGCCAGCAGGGGCCCCAGCAGCCTGCGCAGCCGGGAGAGTTCGGCGCGCAGGGTGACGGGGGTGACGTCGCGGTCGCCGTACAGCTCCAGGGCCAGCCGGTCGCCGGAGAGCCCGTCGGGGTGGGCGGCGAGCAGCAGCAGGATCTCGCTGTGCCGCCGCCCCAGCCGCACCGACCCGTCCCCGGCGCGGGCGCCGGCCCGGCCCGGTGCGGGGGGCCCGGTGTGGAGCAGCGCCTCGTCGCGGCCCAGCACCTCCAGCAGGGGGGCCGGTGCGGCGGCCGGTTCGAGGGAGGCCAGATGGGCCTCGGCCGCGCGGGCGGTGGCCTGGACGAGCGCGAGGCTGTGGGGGGAGGCGAGGTGGTCGCCCCCGGTGATGTCCACGGCGCCCAGCAGGCGGCGGGTGCGCGGATCCCGGACAGGGGCGGCGGCGCAGCTCCAGGGCTGCACGGGGCGGCAGTAGTGCTCGGCGGCGAAGATCTGCACCGGGTGGCCGACGGCGAGGACGGTGCCCGGCGCGTTGGTCCCGGCGTGCGCCTCGTCCCAGCGGGCGCCGGGCATGAAGTTCATCCTCTCGGCGCGCTGTCTGACCTGCGGGGGGCCTTCCACCCACAGCATCCGGCCGTGCTCGTCGCACACCGACAGCAGGTGGGCGCCGTCCTCGGCGATGGTGCCCAGCAGTTCCCGGAACAGCGGCATGACCCGGGCCAGGGGGTGCGCCGCGCGGTAGGCCTCCAGGTCCCGGTCGGTGAGGTCGACGCTGGCCACGTGGTCCGGTCCGACCGAGGCCCTGGCCGACCGCCGCCAGGAGTCGGCCACCAGGCCCCTCACCGGCACACCGATCTCACCGCCGGCGAGGAACGCCTCGTGGGCGCGGCGCACCGCCACCGCCCGTTCGGCCGGGTCCGCGCCCGCCTCCAGCGCCAGCCATTGCTTGAGCACGCAGTCATCGTGCTGCCGCGGAAGGCGCGACTGCAACGGGGTGGGGGGCACGGAGTGTCGTGCGGGAGCGTGCACCCCGGCGCGCAACACCTTGCACCACCAGCGAGTGGGGGGGCACGGGCATGCGCCCCTCGCCGCACGAACGCGCGGTGGACGCGCCCCCGGCTGTCCGCGGGAGCGGCGTCGCCGCCGCGGGCCTTCCGCCCCGACCCGCCCGGTCAGCCGGTGGGGACGAGCACCACGGGGCAGTGGGCGTGGTGCAGCACGGCGTGGGCGACCGGCCCCAGGTGCATCCCGAAGCGGCGGTGGCGGCGGTGGGCGGCGAGGACCACCAGGTCCGCCTCCGCGCTGGCCTCCACCAGCAGGTGGCCGGGGCCCGCGTACGCCGTCTCGGTACGGGCGTCGACGTCCGGGTACTCCTCGCGCAGCCCGGCGACGGCCTCCAGCGGGACGTTCTCCTCGTAGCGCGCCTGCTGTTCGGCGATCTCCTCCAGGTAGCGGGTGGGTGGCGGGGCCAGGGCGCCGGTGGCGTGCAGTGGCAGTTCCCAGGCGTGCAGCACCCGCAGCGCCGCCGCCCTCCGCCGGGCCTCCTCGAAGCCGTAGCGCACCGGATCGCCGTCCGTCCCGTACTCCACGCCGACGACGACGGTGTGGTGCAGGCGGTCGTTGTCGCCGCGGACGACCATCAGCGGCCCCTCGATGTGCGCGGCCACCCGCAGGCTCACCGAGCCCAGCAGCAGCCCGGTGAACCCGCCGTGGCCGCGGGTGCCGACGACGGTCAGCACGGCCCGCCGGCCGGCGTGCACCAGGGCGGCGACGGCGGTCTCGTCGGTGACGGCCGGCTCCACCCGCAGCCCCGGGGCGCTCTCCCGGGCTCGTTCGGCCGCCGCCTCCGCCACCTGCCGGAGGTGCCGGCGCAGGGCGCGGCGGTGCTCGTCGCCGGCGCCCGCCGCTCCCCGCCCCGGCCCTGCGCCGCCGCCCTCCTCCCCCGCGGTGCCGCCCCCGGCGGCGGCGAAGCGGTACGGGGGCATGCCGCACAGGACCTCCAGCGGAGCCCCCCTCAGGACCGCCTCCTCCACGGCCCGGTCCAGGGCGCGCAGGGAGCGGTCCGAGCCGTCGACGCCGACCACGACGGGGGACTGGGAAGAGCTGCTCACGGGCCTCACCTCGTCCACGGCGGATACGGACGGTCCATCAGTCCCCGCCCCGGGCCCGCCGGACACCGGTGTCCCCCGGAAGGGGGCCAGCGCGCCGGTCCGCTCCCCTCCCCTCCCCGTGCGTCGGCGGGTCGGCGGCTGCGCGGCTCCCGCGGGTGCCACTACGCTCGTCGAGGGAAGAGGAAACGGTGCTTCCGCCGCCCGGTCCCGCCCGGGACCGGGGGCGGCGGGCTCCGGGGGACGAGGGGGTGAACGGTCGTGCGGTCGATCACCTGGCTGTGGCGCCGGCGGGGCAACCCGCTGTACCGGGGCACCGACCGCGTGGAGGGCCTGCTGGCCCTGTGCGCCGTCCTGCTGGTGCTCCTCGCCGCGCCCGCCGCCGCGGTGTGGGGCGGCCGGGCCGCCCACGGGACGCTGTCGGAGATCGTGCGGGAGCAGCACCGGCAGCGGCACCAGGTGTGGGCGACGGTGATCGGGACGTCGGCCGACGCGTCCGCGGGCCCGGAGGCGGGTTCCGGGCGGGTGGCCGCCACCTGGACGGCCGCCGACGGCACCACCCGCTCGGGCACCGTCCTCACCGACCGCGCGGCCGGGCCGGGGGACAGGCTGCGGGTGTGGATCGACGCCCGCGGCGAGCCCACCACCCGCCCGATGGATCCCGGCACCGCCGCCTCGCACGCCGCCCTGGCCGGCGCCGGGACGGGCGTGGTCACCGCGGGCCTGGTGGAGTTCGCGCGGCGGCTCGCCGTACGGCGGCTGATGGTCCGCCGCTACGCGCGCTGGGAGGAGGAGTGGACCCGGGTCGGCCCCGACTGGGGGCGGGCCGGGCGGTCGAACTGACCTGCGGTCACCCGTGGCCGGGCCCTCGCGCCGCCGGCGGCCGGACCGGTCCTCCCACCCGTCCGGCACACGCTACGGTGGTGCTCCGGATGGGCGCGGCAGCGCGATCGAGGTTCGCACGAGGTTTGGGGCGGGACGGTCCATGGCACAGGGCTCGGTCCAGGTGACGCACACCAGCACGTCGCGGTGGCGGCGCCGAACGGGCGACTACGCCACTCTCTCCGCCGCCCTGCAGGCCGCCGGCGACGGCGACGTGCTGACCGTGGCACCCGGCACCTACCGCGAGAACCTGGTGATCGAACGCGCCGTCACCCTGCGCGGCCCCGAGCGCGGGGAGGCCGGCTCGGTGCGGATCGCGCCGCCCGACGGGGTCGCGCTGACCGTGCGCGCCGCGGCCGTCGTGCGGGACCTCCAGATCGAGGGGCAGGACGCGGCGGCGCCCGCGCTGCTGATCGAGGAGTGCACCGCGGAGCTGTCGGACCTGCGGGTGGTGACGCGCTCGGCGGCCGGTGTCGAGGTGCGCTCCGGCGCCAGGCCGACCCTGCGCCGCTGCACGGTCGACAACCCCGCCGGACTCGGCATCGGCATCGGCGGCGGCGCGGGCGGCCTGTTCGAGGAGTGCGAGGTGGTGGCGGCCGGGCAGTCCGGCGTGTCGGTGCACGGCGGCGCCCATCCCCGCCTGGAGCGCTGCCGCGTCCACCACGCCTCGGGCGCCGGGCTGTCCCTGACCGGGGAGGGCAGCGCGGTGGAGGCCGTGGGCTGCGAGGTGTACGAGATCCGGGGCGCCGGGGTGCAGGTCGCCGCGCGGGCGTCCGGGCACCTGTCGGAGTGCCGGGTGCACCGCACCTCCTCCGACGGCGTCACCCTCGACACCGACGCGGTGCTCACCCTCGCCGACTGCGAGATCCACGACATCCCGGAGAACGCGGTCGACCTGCGGTCCCGCTCGGTGCTCACCCTGACCCGCTCCGCCGTGCGCCGCTTCGGCCGCAACGGCCTGTCCGTGTGGGACCCGGGCACCCGGGTGGACGCCAACGGCTGCGAGATCGGCGAGAGCACCGGCGACTACCCGGCGGTGTGGGTGAGCGACGGCGCCTCGGCCGTGCTGGACTCCTGCCGCGTGCACGACGTGCCCGACGCCCTGTTCGTCCTGGACCGGGGCTCGCGGGCCGACGTCCTGGACAGCGACCTGACCCAGGTGCGCAACACCGCGGTGTCGGTGAGCGACGGCGGCACGGTGCAGCTGGACGACTGCCGCATCCGGGAGGCCGCGACCGGCGCCTGGTTCCGGGACCACGGCAGCGGCGGAACCCTGGCCGGCTGCACGATCGACGGCGCCGGCACGGGCGTGATCGTCACCAAGGGCGCGGACCCCGCCGTCGAGCGCTGCACCGTCACCGACCCCGTCGAGGCGGGCTTCTACGTCTCCGCCGAGGGGCGGGGCACCTTCACCGGCTGCCGGGTCACCGGCTCGCACGGCTACGGCTTCCACGTGATCGACGGCTGCCGCACCGTGCTGCGCCGCTGCCGCACCGAGCGCTGCGCGCGCGGCGGCTACGAGTTCGCCGCCGAGGGGCCGGTGGTGGAGGACTGCACCAGCGACCGGAGCGCCGCACCGGTCGGGCCGCCGGCCGGCCCCGCGCCCTCCGCGTCCGCGGCGGATCCGGCCGCCCGCGCCGCCGGGCTGCTCGGCGGCATACCCCAGCAGCAGCCGGCCGGGCCGTCCCCGTGGCCCGCCGCCCCGGGCGGCTCCGACGGTTCCGGCGGCCCCGACGGTTCCGGCGGGGCGGGCGGGGCCCCGCGCCCGGCGAAGGAGGTGCTGGGCGAACTCGACGCGCTGGTGGGCCTGGAGAGCGTCAAGAAGGAGGTCCGGGCCCTCATCGACATGATCGAGGTCGGCCGCCGGCGCCGGGAGGCGGGCCTGAAGGCGGCCTCCGTGCGCAGGCACCTGGTCTTCACCGGCTCCCCCGGCACCGGCAAGACCACCGTCGCCCGGCTCTACGGGGAGATCCTGCACTCGCTGGGGGTGCTGGAGCGCGGCCACCTGGTGGAGGTCTCCCGGGTGGACCTGGTGGGCGAGCACATCGGCTCGACCGCCCTGCGCACCCAGGAGGCGTTCGACCGGGCGCGCGGCGGCGTGCTCTTCATCGACGAGGCGTACGCCCTCTCCCCCGAGGACTCCGGCCGGGACTTCGGCCGGGAGGCGATCGACACCCTGGTGAAGCTGATGGAGGACCACCGCGACGAGGTGGTCGTCATCGTCGCCGGGTACACCGCGGAGATGAAGCGCTTCCTGGAGGTCAACCCGGGCGTGGCCTCACGCTTCTCACGGACCATCACCTTCGGCGACTACGCGCCCGAGGAGCTGCTGCGGATCGTCGGGCAGCAGGCCGAGGAGCACGAGTACCAGCTCGCCGAGGGGACGGCGGAGGCACTGCTGGAGTACTTCACCGAGCTGCCCAAGGGGCCGTCCTTCGGCAACGGCCGCACGGCGCGGCAGACCTTCGAGGCGATGGTCGAGCGGCACGCGGGCCGGGTCGCCCAGCTGGACGACCCCGACACCGACGACCTGACGCTGCTCCACCCCGAGGACCTTCCGGCCCTCGCCCGGGACTGAGGGGCGCCCGGCGCGGGACGTCGCGCGGGGTCCGCGGCCGCCGCCTGCCGGGCTATCCGGCCGGTGCGCCGCTCTCCTCCCGGTGCGGCCCTCCGTCCGCCTCCGGCCCCCCGGCGGGGACGGGCTTCCCCGCGGGGGCGCCCTGGGACGGCACCGCCGCCCCGTCGCGCACCGCCGCCAGCCGGTCCAGCAGGGCGGCGCGCTCGGCGTCGAAGGCCGGGTCGGCCTGGTAGTCGCCGTGGCCGAGGACGGGCTCGGGCAGCGGGTGCTCGGGGGTGCGGCCGTACTGCAGCGGGTCCCGCAGCGGGCCGCGGTCCACCTCCGGCTCCCCGTCCTCCCCGCCGACCAGCACCGGGCCGCCGATCGGGTCGGTGAGCCGCCACAGGTTCCGCCAGCAGTCCACCTCCTCGCTCAGGGCACGCAGCGGGCCGGGGCCGAAGCAGGACGGGAACCAGCGCCCGTAGAGCCGCTCCAGCGGGGACCCGTAGGTCAGCAGCGCCACGCGTCCGCGGGTGACCGGATCGAGCTGCCAGACGGCCGCGGCGGCCAGCACGCTGCCCTGGGAGTGGCCGGAGATCACCAGCCGTCCGCCGGTCCGCGCGGTCCAGGTGCACATCCGCCAGGTCAGGTCCGGCACCGCGCGCTCGGCGTAGCAGGGGGGCGCGAAGGGGTGGGCCGCGCGCGGCCAGAAGGTGCCCACGTCCCACAGGATGCCGATGGTGCGGCGGGCGGCCGCGTCGCGGTAGGCGCGGCGTCCCACCGTCACCAGCAGCACCACCAGCGCGCCCATCAGCCAGGAGCCGAGCGCCTGGACCGCGTCGGCGACCGCGGGCAGCGGTCCGGGCCAGGTCCGTGCCGCCGGTCCGGGCGGCAGTCCGGTGCGGGCCGCGCCCGCCAGCGCGCCGCCGCCCAGCAGCAGCGTGGCGGCGGTGACGGAGGCGATCAGGGCGGGCGCGGCGTCGGTGAGCCGCGCCCAGGCGACGGCACGGGCGATCTGGCGGCTGCGGGAGGCCAGTTCGCGGGGCTCGCCCTCGTAGGCGTCGACGATCCCCGGGGTGAGCCGGCGGCGTTCGCGCGCCGCGTGCACCGCGGCGCCCAGCGCGAAGGCGAGGACGACCAGCAGCAGCAGGGGGATCACGGCGGCCTGCCAGCTCAGCAGTACCGGCGGTCCGGCGATGGCGCCCCCGGCCACGCCCGGGGTGCCGTCCTTGTCCAGCCAGTCGGCCACGCGCTGGGCCGCCCCTCCGGTCAGCACCCCGCCGAGCGCGCACGCCAGCAGCGCCACCGCGGCGCCCCCGAGGCCGCCCATGGCGCACCGCCCGGCGCACGAGCCGGGGGGTGCCGCCCGGTGCAGCACGTACGCGGTGACGGCGAGGGCGGCCGCCAGGGCTCCCTGCAGCAGCGTGAGCCAGGCGAACGCGCCGGTGCCCGGGAGCTGGGCGGAGGAGGACCATCCCGGGCGGGGCCAGGCGGCGTACCCGGCGACCAGCACCAGCACCCCCAGCGCGGCGCCGGGGAGGACCGTCGAGGCCAGCCGGTCGATCCCCTCGTCCGGTTCGGACTCGGTGCGCCCCTTGCGGGCCACGACCAGCACGGTGGCCGCCCAGCCCGCCGTGACGGCGGCGGCCGCCGCCCAGCCCCAGGCGGCCGGGACCGGACCGCCGGGCCGCCGGTCGTGGTCGAGGGCCGCGGCCAGCAGCGCGGTCGCCACCGTCAGCAGTCCGGCGGCGGTGTGCGCGGCGCGCAGCCGGGAGACCAGGCGGCGGCCGTACCAGAAACCGGGCAGGGACAGCGCGGGCCGCTCCCCGCCGGGCTGGGGATGGGCCGGCCCCGGCGGCCGCGGGGGCGGCGAGGCGGACTCGTAGGCGCTCCAGGTGCGGTGCGACAGCCACCACAGCAGGGCCGTGAGCCCGGCGGGCAGCAGCGCGGCCAGGACGAGCCGCCGGCCGGGCTGCGACCACCACCCCCCGGCGATCGGGTCCAGCCAGGACTTGCCGCCGGTGCAGCGCGCGGAGGCCGCGCACTGCCAGGCGACCAGGTCGAGGGCGACCTCGCAGGCGGCGGCGGTCAGCAGGACGGTCAGGGAGAGCGCCACCAGCCGGACCAGCACGTCGTAGATCCGCTGGGCCGGATGCCGGGCGGGTGCGGCCGGGCGCATCCAGTGGGCGAGGTTGGCGACCATGAACGGCAGCAGGAGCAGCCACAGGGCCCGCGCGCTGTTGCCGGAGGTGAGGTTGGACCAGCAGTACGCCTCGGGGATGGGGCGGGCGCGGCCGGCCGCCGGTCCGCCGGGGCGCTCCCCCTCGGGGTCCTGCGGGCGGCCCTCGGCGTCCGCGTCGTCGGTGCGGCGGTGGATGCCCGCGGTGCCGTCCCCGGTGACGCGCACGGTGCGCGGGTCGCCCAGCATCTCCTGCGGCGTGGTCCCGCCCACCCCGTGCACCAGGAGTTCCAGGGCCGGTTCGCGGTGCTCGGCCGCCGGTGGTCCCGGCCGGTTCTCGGACATGTCACGGCCCCCGATCTGTGTGTCCTGCGCCTGCCGACTCCCGTGCGGCGCAACCAGGATGGGGGGTGCACGCCGTCCGGCGCACCCCGTCCGGTCCGTCGGCGCGTCACCGCCGTGCCGCGGCGGCGCCGGGGGGCCGTGGAAGGATGGGACCGAACAGGTGCCCGTACGACCGCGCATACGACCACCGGTGGGGAGAAGGGACGGACCAGCAGGTGAGCGAGAACCAGAACCTCCTGGCGGAGCAGCGGCGCGCGCTCATCCTCGACGAGGTCAGACGGCGCGGCGGGGTGCGCGTCAACGAGCTGACGCGCAGGCTGAACGTCTCGGACATGACGGTGCGCCGCGATCTGGACGCGCTGGCCCGGCAGGGCGCCCTGGAGAAGGTGCACGGCGGAGCGGTGCCGGTGTCGGGGGCGAGCACCCACGAACCGGGGTTCGAGGCGAAGTCGTCCCTGGAGCTGGGCGCCAAGGAGGAGATAGCCCGGGCGGCGGCGGCGATGGCGGTCCCGGGGAGCGCGATCGCGCTCTCGGGCGGGACGACGACGTACGCGCTGGCCCGGCACCTGCTGGACGTGCCGGAGCTGACGGTGGTGACCAACTCCGTGCGGGTGGCGGACGTCTTCCACGCCGCGCAGCGGGCGGACGGCGGCGGTGAGGGCGCGGCCACGGTGGTGCTCACCGGCGGGGTGCGCACCCCCTCGGACTCGCTGGTGGGGCCGGTGGCGGACGCGGCGATCCGCTCCCTCCACTTCGACGTGCTGTTCCTGGGCGTGCACGGCATATCCGCCGAGGCGGGCCTGTCCACGCCCAACCTGGCCGAGGCCGAGACCAACCGCCGTCTGGTGCGCTCGGCCCGGCGGGTGGTCGTCGTGGCGGACCACACCAAGTGGGGGACGGTGGGGCTCAGTTCGTTCGCCTCGCTGGAGGAGGTGGACACGCTGGTGACCGACGGCGGGATGCCCGCGGGGACGCGCGCCGAGATCGGCGAGCTCCTGCCGGGCCTGGAGCTGGTGGTCGCGGGCGGGGAGGCCGGCCGCACGGGGGGCTGAGCGCGGGGGCCGAGCGCGGGGGCCGAGCGCGCGGCGCCGGCGTCGCCGCGCCGTGAGCGCGCGGTCGCGCGGAGGGGAGCGTTCCGCGCTTCGGTGCGCGTACTGCCGTCCCCGCACCCTGGCGCACCGCCGGGGAGGGGTGCAGACTGCATGGCAGGGCACCCGGTGGGGGTGGCGCCGGTGACGGCCCGGCCGCGGGGGCGGGCCGGCGGTGACGAGGCGGGAGGCGGTGCGCTGTGGCGGAGCCCGAGTTCAGTGCCACCGGAGTACGGATAGCGCGGTGGCTGCGGTCGCTCACCCGGGCCGGGCAGGTCGTCGTCCGCGACGGCCGGCTGGTGCTGCTGACCAGCTACGGCCGGGAGATCGACAGCGCCCCGGTGGAGCAGGTCCGTATCAGCGGGGCGTGGTACGCCGCGCCGGACCGGGCACTGGCGACGATCAACGGCAACCGGTACGCGCTGCGCCTGAAGGGCCAGATGCGCGACGGGCTGATGGCCGCGCTGCACGGTGCCCGGAGCCGGGTCCCCGGCATCGCGGCGGAGCGGCGGGCGGCACCCCGCTGAGCGGCGGCCGGCCGGCGGTGCCCACCGCACGGGCCCGCGCCCCGCGCCCCTCCCCGTCCGGCGGGCCGCCGTCACGGGTCCGCGGAGGTCCCCTGCCGGTGCGTTGCCCCTTTGACACGCCCGGCTTGCACCCTTTCACCACCTGAATCACGCTGATGCTTGTGTCGTAGCGGCCGTCAGCACGCTTGACGCGCTCTCCGTCGTCCGGAACCCTCAACCGCCATTCAGGGAGCCGCAGTCGTGATCAGCCACCCCAGTACGTCCGGCCGGCAGCGGACGGTGGAGTTCCAGGCCCTCCCCTCGCAGGCCGGACAGGTCCGCAGAATCGTTTCTGCTCAGCTGCGCTACTGGAAACTGGACGCGCTCGTCGGCCCGGCGTCCAGCGGCGTCGCCGAACTGCTCTGCGACGTCCACCGCCAGGCGGGCCCCGACCGGCGCTGCACCGTGGAGATCGCCCTGTGCCTGGGCGAACTGACGATCTCCGTGCGCGACGAGCCGTGCCCGCCCGCCGGCCGCCCCGCCGGATTCCTCGCCGGAGGGTTCCTCGCCGGCGGGTACCTCGCCGGCGGGGTCCGCGGCGCACGGCGCGACGACGCCGACAGGGCGGTGCGGCTCGTCCTGCCGGTGCCGTCCCAGACCGTCCCGTCCGCCGCCCCCGCGGAGCCCCGGGAGCCCGCCGGAACCGCCCGGGACGCGGCGCGGGCGGCGCAGGACGGGCCGCCGCCCTCTCCTCCGCCCGCGCCGGAGCCGCTGCCGCGTCCCGACGGGTCCCTGCCCCGCTCCCCGGCGCCCGCACCCGTGCGCACGGCCGTGCGCACGGGCGGGCAGACCCCGGCCCGGCCCGTCTGACCGGACCCGGCCGGCCCGGGGCGCCCGGCGGCGCCCGCCCCGGTGTGTCCCGGCCCGGCCGGGTCCTCAGCCCTGCTGTATCACCATGGGGTCGTCCAGGACGGGCTGCCAGGCCAGTTCCGCGGCGCCGACCAGGCTGCTGTGCTCCAGGGCGCAGGCGAGCACCGGCACGCTCCCGCCGCGCCCCCACAGGCTGCGCTCCCCCATGACCGCGTGCAGCCGCTCGGCGTCCGCCTCCAGCAGCGCGCTGTGCAGGCCGCCCAGGAGGATCCGGTCGGGGTTGAGGATGTTGACCAGCCCGGCCAGGCCGAGGCCGAGCCGGTCGATCAGGAGGCGGGCGGCGTCGCGTACCGCCGGGTCGCTGCCGTACCCGGTGCGGAGCAGTTCCAGGGCGCGCCGGAGCATGCCGGTCTCCGGACCGGGTTCGCGCCCGGCCGCCTCCAGGAAGGCCAGCGGGTCGGTCTCCACGTCCAGGCAGCCCTGCCCGCCGCAGTGGCAGGGCCGGCCGTCCGGGTCCACGGTCAGGTGCCCGACCTCCATGGCCAGCCCCGAACTGCCGGTGTGCAGCCGGCCGTCCAGGACCAGTGCGCCGCCGACCCCGCGGTGCCCGGTGGCCACGCACAGCAGGTCGCGGGCGCCGCGCCCGGCGCCGTGGCGGTGCTCGGCCAGCGCCACGAGGTTCATGTCGTTGGCGGCGTGGCCGGTCGCCGGCTCGTCCCCGGACGGGCCCGTGACGCCCGCCTCGGCCAGGCAGCGGGTGAAGATCTCCCGCACGGGTGCGCCCGGCGGCCAGGCCAGGTGCAGCGGGTTGAGGGCGGTGCCCTCGGGTTCGGCGACGGCGGAGGGCACGGCCAGGCCCGCCCCCAGGCAGCGCCGTCCGGTCTCCCGCAGCAGCCGGACCCCGGCCCCCACGACCTCGGTGAGGACCTGCGCCGGGTCGGCCTCCACGGTCAGGGCGCCCGGCTCGGTGGCGACGATGCGGCCGCCCAGCCCGACCAGGGCGGCGCGGAAGCCGTCGGCGTGCACCTGCGCGGCGAGCACGACCGGACCGTCGGGGTCGACCGACAACCGGTGGGAGGGGCGGCCCTGCGTGCCCGCGGCGACCCCGGGCCGGGAGTCGACCGTGATCAGCCCCAGCGCCTCCAGCTCGGCGGCCACGGCCCCCGCGGTCGCCCGGGTCACGCCGAGCTCCGCGGTCAGCACCGCGCGGGTGGGCGCACGTCCGGTGTGCACGAGTTCCAGCGCCGGGCCGAGGGCGCCGCGGCCTCTCTCCAGCCTTGTTGTACGCGTCGGGGTCACCGCTCCATTCTGTCTTTGTACCGCTCCCGAACAAAGCGGGGCGGGCCGCGTACCGCCCCGGGCTCCGCCGGCGGCCGGCGGCCGCCCCGCCGGGCCTCACCCGGCCGGCCCCCCGAGGGGCCGGGAAGGGGACGGGCCGCCGTCGGAATCCGGCCGCCGCGGCGGGGAGGCGCAGGGGGCTCCCCCGGGGACGTGCCACCGGGGCCGGCCCGCGTCCCCGCCCGCGTGCGGTCCCGCGCGGCCGCACCGGCGCGACCCGCCGGCCGTTCGCCGGGAGATCCACTGGAACGCCCCCGAGGACGTAGGCTCATGGGGCAGCGAGGGAGGGCGCACATGGCTGAGGGTCTGCGATTCGAACTGCTCGGTCCGCTGCGAGCCTTGCGCGACGGGACCGAGGTGCCGCTGGGACCGCCCCGGCAGCGGGCGGTGCTCGCCGTCCTGCTGCTCCAGGAGGGCCGGCCGATGTCGTACGAGGCGCTGGTGAGCGCGGTCTGGGGCGGCGAACCGCCGTCCCACGTGCGGAACCTGGCGCAGAAGTACGTCTCCGGACTGCGCCGGGCCTTCACGGCGGCAGGCGGGGGGAGCTCGTCCCCGGAACTGGTGTGGACCGGCAGCGGTTACCGGCTGGAGAACGCGAGGATCGACGACCTGGCGGAGCGGCGGACGCTGCTGCGCGAGGCGCTGTCCGCGCGCGAGTCGGGCGACCTGCACCGGGCGGGCGCGCTGGCGAGGCAGGCGGAGGAGCTGTGGCGCGGCGAGTTCGCCGAGGGGCTCACCGGTCCCTACCTGGACGGGGAGCGGCGCCGCTGGGCGGAGAAGCGGCTGATGGTGCTGGAGACGCGCCTGGCGGGCGATCTGGAGCTGGGCCGGTACCGCGAGTGCGTCCCCGAGCTGACCCGGCAGGTGGCCGAACACCCCCTGCGCGAGCGGCTGGTGGGGCTCCTGATGCTGGCGCTGTACCGCAGCGGCCGCCCCTCGGACGCCCTGCTGGTCTACGAGGAGACGCGGCGGCGGCTCGCGGAGGAGGCGAACTCCGAACCCGGCCCGGCCCTGCGCGAGCTGCACGCGCGGATCACGCGTCAGGACCCCTCGCCGGTGCCGGAGTCGGCGCTGGCGTCCTGACCGGGCACGGTGCCGCAACCGGGCGGCCGGGGCCGGCCCGCTCCGTGACGGCGGCGGCCCCGGCGCGGGCCCGCACCCCGGGCTCGCCGGGCCGCCCGCCGGGGGCGCTCCCCGGCGTTCTCGGCGCTCAGCGGTCCAGCCGCTCCAGGGCCCGCTGGGCCACGGGGTGGGTGCGGACGAGTTCGCCCAGGGTGGTCGTCCCCCGCGTGATCCTCGCGAAGGCGTTCCAGGCGGGGCGGAAGCCGGTGAGCACCGCGTGCAGCAGCGTCGGGCGGCGGGCGAAGACGGCGTGCATCCGGCTCCCCACGCCCATCTCCACGCCCAGCCCCGACTTGACGGCGAAGGCGTAGTTCAGGGCCTGGCGGCGGGCGTCCACCGCGTCGTGCGCCTCGGCGATCCGCACGGCCCACTCCCCGGCCAGCCGTCCGGAGCGCAGGGCGAAGGAGATGCCCTCGCGCGTCCAGGGCTCCAGCAGCCCGGCGGCGTCACCGCAGACCAGGACCCGGCCGCGGGAGAGCGGGGAGTCCGCCGCGCGGCAGCGGGTCAGGTGCCCCGAGGAGATCTCGGGTTCGAAGCCGGCCAGCCCCAGACGGGCGATGAAGTCCTCCAGGTAGCGCTTGGTCGCGGCGCCCTCGCCGCGGGCGGAGATCACCCCGACCGTGAGCGTGTCCCCCTTGGGGAAGACCCAGCCGTAACTGCCGGGCAGCGGCCCCCAGTCGATGAGGACGCGCCCCGCCCAGTCCTCCGCCACCGGCGGCGGCACCGGGATCTCGGCCTCCAGGCCCAGGTCCACCTGCTCGACCTTGACCCCGACGTGGGCCCCTATCCGGCTGGCGCTGCCGTCCGCGCCGACCACGGCACGGGCCAGCACCGTCCGCCCGTCGGCGAGGACCACGGCGACGGTGCGCCGGTCGGGGACGGCCGGCCCGTGCTGCTCGACGCGGGTGACGCCGGCGCCCGTCCACAGCTCCGCGCCCGCCTTCTGCGCGGACTCCACCAGCGCCTGGTCGAACTCGGGCCGGTTGACCAGCCCGAACAGCATGGTCCGGGAGCGGCGGGTGCGGGCGAACCTGCCGTTGAGCGAGAAGGTGACCGCGTGCACCCGGTCGCGCAGCGGCAGTTCGAAACCGGGCGGCAGGGCGTCCCGGGACGGCCCGATGATGCCGCCGCCGCAGGTCTTGTACCGCGGGAGCTCGGCCTTCTCCACCAGCAGGACCCTGCGTCCGGCGACGGCCGCGGCGTACGCCGCCGAGGCCCCGGCGGGCCCCGCTCCCACCACCACGACGTCCCACACCGGGTTCTGCCCGTCCGTGCCCTCGGCGTTCTCGCTGCTCACGTGTGTTACCGCTCCCGCTTAGCCGCTACCGGTTACCGCCGCATCCTAGGACCTGCGGCCGCGCGCACCCCCTGTGGGAGTATCGGCACCACGTATCCGCCTGTACGTCCGGTGATCCCGTCCACAGGCACACAACGCAGCACCCCGAAGGAGCGTTCCCCATGACACAGGGCAGCCGCCCCTCGCCCACCCGATCAGGGCTGGAGGCCACCGTCACCTCGCTGATGCCCAGGGCCCGGGCCGAGCTCGCCGAGCTGGTGGCCTTCCGGTCGGTGGCCGATCCGGCGCAGTTCCCGCCCGAGGAGTGCGCGGCGGCGGCCGAGTGGGTGGCCGGCGCGCTGCGCGCCGAGGGCTTCACGGACGTGGCGCTGCTGGACACCCCCGACGGCACCCAGTCGGTGTACGGCTTCCTGCCCGGCCCGGCCGGCGCGCCGACCGTGCTGCTCTACGCCCACTACGACGTGCAGCCCCCGCTGGACGAGGCCGCCTGGCTCTCCCCGCCGTTCACCCTCACCGAGCGCGACGGCCGGTGGTACGGGCGCGGCGCCGCCGACTGCAAGGGCGGCCTCATCATGCACCTGCTCGCGCTGCGCGCCCTGAAGGCCAACGGCGGGGTGCCGGTCGGCGTCAAGGTGATCGCCGAGGGGTCGGAGGAGACGGGCACCGGCGGGCTGGAGCGCTACGCCGAGCAGCATCCAGAGCTGCTGGCCGCCGACGCCATCGTCATCGGGGACTCCGGCAACTTCCGCGTCGGCCTGCCCACCGTCACCGCCACCCTGCGGGGAATGACCATGGTGACGGTCGAGGTCGACACGCTGGAGGGCAACCTGCACTCCGGCCAGTTCGGCGGGGCCGCCCCGGACGCGCTCGCCGCGCTGATCCGCATGCTGGACTCGCTGCGGGCCGAGGACGGTTCCACGGCCGTCGACGGCCTGGCCGCGGACGCCTCCTGGGAGGGGCTGCAGTACGCGGAGGAGGACTTCCGCGCGGACGCCAGGGTCCTGGACGGGGTGGAGCTGATCGGCTCGGGCACCGTCGCCGACCGGATCTGGGCCCGCCCGGCCGTCACCGTGCTCGGCATCGACTGCCCGTCGGTCGTCGGCGCCACCCCGTCGGTGCAGGCCAGTGCCCGGGCGCTGGTCAGCCTGCGGGTCCCGCCGGGCGCGGACGCCGCCGAGGCCACCAAGCTGCTCACCGCCCACCTGGAGTCCCACGCGCCCTGGGGCGCCCGGGTGCGGGTCGAGCAGGTGGGCGAGGGCCAGCCGTTCCGCGCGGACACCACCAGCCCGGCGTACAGCGCCATGGCCGAGGCGATGCGCGAGGCGTACGACGGCGCCGAGATGCAGACGGCCGGCATGGGCGGCTCGATCCCGCTGTGCAACACCCTGGGCACGCTCTACCCCGAGGCCGAGATCCTGCTGATCGGCCTGAGCGAGCCGGAGGCGCAGATCCACGCCGCCAACGAGAGCGTCTCCCCCGAGGAGCTGCGGCGGCTGTCGGTCGCCGAGGCGCTGTTCCTGCACCGGTACGCCGCGGCGCGGCGGGGCTGACCGCCGTCCGTCCGCCCGCTCGCCCGGTGCGATCCGGCGGGCGGGCCGCCGCGGCGCCGCGCGGGACGCCCGCCCGCGCGGTGCCGCGGCGGCCTCACGTGCCGACCGGTGTCCCCGCCTCCAGGTTGAGCGTGACGCCCCGCTCCCGGGCGCGCAGGGCCCAGCGCAGCCGCTCCATCCGCACCGGGGGCAGCAGTCCGGCGGCCTCGTCCTCGGTGACGAACCGCCAGCCGCGCAGTTCGGCGCCGGGCAGCAGCAGGCCGCGCGCCGCGGCGGCGGGCAGCCGGCCGCCGTCGAACAGCATCCGCAGGCCGCCGTAGCCGGGCGGCCGGGGCGGCTCCCAGTCGACGACGAGCAGCCGGGGCGCGGCGTCCAGCCGCAGGCCCAGTTCCTCCGCCACCTCGCGCACCCCGGCGCGGGCGGGCGGCTCGCCGGGCTCGACGACGCCGCCGGGGAACTCCCAGCCGGGTTTGTAGGTCGGGTCGACCAGCAGCACCCGGTCCTCCTCGTCGAACAGCAGGACTCCGGCCGCCACGGTCTCCGCGGTCGGCTCCGGGGTCTGCACGATCTCGCAGGCGCCGTTCCCGGCGCGCAGCGCCGCCGCCACCCGTTCGGCGGTCTGCGCCGGGGTGAGGGAGGAGGTGTCCAGGGTGTACGCGTCGGCCCTCAGCCAGTCCAGCGCGCGCCGGTACGCCGGGAGGCGCCCCAGGCACCGGGCGCGCACCGCCGCGCGGCCCCCCTCGTCCCCGGGTCTCCCCTCGCGCCGGGCGATGCGCTCCCGAAGGACCGTCTCCCCCACCTCCAGCAGCACGTGCCGCACGGGGATGCGGCGGGCGGCGAGCCCACCGAAGATCTCGTCGCGGTACTCCTGCCGCAGGAGCGTCATCGGCGTCACCAGGGTTCCGCCCACCTCGCCGTGGAGGGCGGCGGCCGTGTCCACCACGAGCCGCCGCCACGCGGGCAGGTCCTGGCAGTCCGCCACCTCGTCCAGACGCTTGCGGGGCAGGGCCGTGCGCAGGCCGGCACCGACCAGTCCGGGGTCGAAGAGGACGCTTTCGGGCAGCAGTCCGACCAGTTCGCGGGCCACGGTGGTCTTGCCCGCGCCGAAGGCGCCGTTCAGCCAGACGATCACGGGTCCCCCTCCTCCGTCGTCCCCGGTTCCCTGCCCGCTGCGACCGGCCCCGGAAACGCGCTCCCGGCGCCGCCCCGCCCGCACGGCACCGGCCGGCGCCCCGTGCGGGCAGGGCGGCTCGCGGCCCCCGGTCCGGGCTCACGGCGTCCGGGCCAGCGCCTCCCGGCAGGCCGCGGCGGCCCCCACCAGCCCGGCGTCCGTCCCCGTCCGGGCCGGGGCGATCTCCAGGCCCCGGACGAAGGAGAGCGTGGCGTACTCGGCCAGTGTCCGCCGCAGCGGCCCGAACAGCACCTCGCCGGCCTGGGCGACGCCCCCGCCGATCACCGCGATCTCGATCTCCACCAGGGTCGCGGTCGCCGCGATCCCGGCCGCCAGCGCCCGCGCGGCCCGCTCGAAGGAGGCGGCCGCCACCGGGTCCCCCTCCCGCGCGGCGGCCGCGACCGCGCGGGCGCTGGTGTCGCCGTCCGGGCCGGGCCGCCAGCCGTTCTCCAGGGCCCGCCGGGCGATGTTGGGGCCGCTGGCCAGCCTCTCCACGCAGCCGCGGGCGCCGCACGGGCAGGGTTCGCCGTCGAGGTCCACGCTGATGTGGCCGATGTGCCCGGCGTTCCCGGTCGGGCCGGCGTGCAGCCGCCCGTCCAGGACCAGCCCGCCGCCCACGCCGGTGGAGACCACCATGCACAGGGCGTTGCCGCGGCCGCGTGCCGCGCCCTGCCAGTGTTCGGCCGCGGTGATCGCCACGCCGTCGCCGACCAGGGTCACGGGCAGCTCCCCGACGGCGGCGCGCACCCCGTCGACCAGCGGGTAGTCGCGCCAGCCGGGGATGTTGACCGGGCTCACCGTGCCGCGCCGGGCGTCCACCGGACCGGCGCTGCCGATGCCCACGGCGGCCACCCGCGGCCACGCGGCGGCGGCCCGCAGTTCGCCGAGCACCTCGGTCACCGCCCGCATCACGCTCCGGCCCGGCTCCCGGGCCGGGGTCGGACGCTGGGTCCGCAGCAGCAGTCCGCCGTCGCCGTCCACCAGCGCGCCTGCGATTTTGGTGCCGCCGATGTCGAGGGCAGCGAAAAGATCCTGGTCCATGAGCGGCAAGTCTCACCTATCTCTGACAACGTTGTCCACTCCCCTCGTCCGCCCTATGCTCGTGCACCGGCGCGTACCCCCGAGACCGTCTCACCGCCGACGACAGGACAGGAGCGCAGTGGCCGACACCCCCCGCACCGCCCGCACCGCCAAGCACCGCTACGGGCTGCGGCCGACGATGAAGGACGTGGCCGCCCGTGCCGGGGTGGGCCTGAAGACGGTCTCCCGGGTCGTCAACGGCGAGCCGGGCGTCACCCCGGACACCGAACGCCGGGTTCAGGAGGCCATCACCGCGCTGGGCTTCCGCCGCAACGACAGCGCCCGCATCCTGCGCAAGGGCCGCACCGCGAGCATCGGGCTGGTCCTGGAGGACCTGGCCGACCCCTTCTACGCACCGCTCAGCCGCGCCGTCGAGGAGGTCGCGCGGGCCCACGGGGCCCTGCTGATCAACGGCTCCAGCGCCGAGGACGGCGAGCGCGAGCGGGAACTGGTCCTGGCCCTGTGCGCCCGGCGCGTGGACGGCCTGGTCGTCGTCCCCGCCGGTGGCGACCACCGCTACCTGGAGCCGGAGATCGCCGCCGGGGTGGCCACCGTCTTCGTGGACCGCCCGGCCGCCGGCATCGAGGCCGACACGGTGCTCTCGGACAACTTCGGCGGCGCCCGCGCCGGCGTCGCCCACCTCATCGCCCGCGGCCACCGCCGCATCGGCTTCATCGGCGACCTGCCGCGCATCCACACCGCCGCCGAGCGGCTGCGCGGCTACCGCGCCGCGATGGCCGGGGCCGGGCTGCCGGTGGACGAGTCCTGGGTCGCGCTCGGCCCGACCGGCCCCGACCGCGTACGGGCCGACACCGAGCGCATGCTGGCGGACCGGGGCCCGGGCCCGGTCACCGCCCTGTTCACCGCCAACAACCGGGTGACCGTCACCGTGGTGCGGGTCCTGGCCGGGCGGCAGCGGCGTGTGGCGCTGGTGGGCTTCGACGACTTCGAGCTGGCCGACCTGCTCACTCCGCCGGTCACCGTCGTCGCCCAGGAGCCCGCCCTGCTGGGCCGCAAGGCGGCCGAACTGCTCTTCCGCCGCCTGGAAGGCTCGGGCGACGCCCCGCAGCGCCTGGAGCTGCCCACCCGGCTGGTCCCGCGCGGGTCGGGGGAGGTGCCGCCGCAGCCCTGACCGCTTCCGGGCACCGCCCGCCGCCCGGGCTGCGCTCCGCCGCCCGGCTTGACCCTGACGCCTGCGTCAGGGTCGGACGATGGCGCCATGGAGACCGAGACCGCACGGCACAGCGCCGGCACCTTCCGCAGGACCGTCCTGGTCACCGGGGCCGGTACCGGCATCGGACGGGCCACGGCCCGCGCGTTCGCCGCCGAGGGCGCGAACGTGATCGCGGTGGGACGGCGCCCGGGTCCGCTGGAGGAGACGGCCGAGGGGCACCCCGGCATCACCCCGCTGCCGGCCGACATCACCGCCCGGGGCGCGCCCGAGCGCCTCGTGGAGGCCGCGCTGGAGGAGCACGGACGGCTGGACGTCCTGGTCAACAACGCCGGGATCGTCCTCGGCGGCTCCCTCGACACCCTCTCCGAGGATGTGATCGGCCCGCTCCTGGCCACCGACCTGGTCGCGCCCGTCCTGCTGGCCCGCGCCGCGCTGCCCGTCCTGGAGGCCCCGGGCGGGGTGATCGTCAACGTCGGCACGGCGGTGGGGCAGCGGGCCTGGCCGGGCAACTCCCTCTACGCGGCGGCCAAGGCCGCCCTGGACTCGCTGACCCGCAGCTGGGCGGTGGAGCTGGCGCCCCGCGGGATCCGGGTCGCCGCGGTCGCGCCCGGCGCGATCGACACCCCGATCGGCGAGCACCGGGGGCTGACGCCGGAGCAGCGGGCCGAGGTGCGGGCGTGGCAGCTGGCGCACACCCCGCTGGGGCGGATCGGGCGGCCGGAGGAGGTCGCCGGGATGATCGTCCGGCTCGCGGCGCCGGAGGCCTCCTTCGTCACCGGGGTGGTGGTTCCGGTGGACGGCGGGGCGGTCGTGGCGTGAGAGTGGTGCCGCTGGGGGTGAGGGGAATGCGCATCGGCGAGCTGGCACGGGCGACGGGGACGACGCCCCGGGCGCTGCGGCACTACGAGCAGGCGGGGCTGCTCCGCTCGGAACGGGCCCGCAACGGCTACCGGGTCTACGGCGAGCAGGCGGTGGTGCGCGTGCGCAACATCCGCCGCCTGCTGGATGTCGGGCTCACCCTGGAGGACGTACGGGTGTTCGCGCCCTGCCTGGACGGGGACATGACCGCGGCCCCGCCGTCCGGGCGGGGCCTGGAGGTGGTGCTGGAGCGGCTGGCCGTGCTGGAGGAGCGCATCGCCGCCCAGAGCGCGGTGCGGGACCGGCTGGCGGCGGCGCTGCGGGAGGCGACCGGAGGCCGGATGCGCCCGGTGGCCTGAGCGGCGCCGCGCCCGCGGCACCGCCTCCGGACGCGGTGGGGCCGCGCGACCGGTCCGGTCGCGCGGCCCCACCGCGTGGTCCGGCGTGCGCCCGGGGCTCAGCCCTTGCGGGCCTTGACCTCCTGGGTCAGCTTCGGGACGACGTCGAACAGGTCGCCGACGACGCCGTAGTCGACCAGCTCGAAGATCGGGGCCTCGGAGTCCTTGTTGACGGCCACGATGGTCTTCGAGGTCTGCATGCCGGCCCGGTGCTGGATGGCGCCGGAGATGCCCGCCGCGATGTACAGCTGCGGCGAGACGGACTTGCCGGTCTGGCCGACCTGGTGGGTGTGCGGGTACCAGCCCGCGTCCACCGCGGCGCGCGAGGCGCCGACGGCCGCGCCGAGGGCGTCGGCCAGCTCCTCGATGATCGAGAAGTTCTCGGCGCCGTTGACGCCGCGGCCGCCGGAGACCACGATCGCGGCCTCGGTCAGCTCCGGGCGGCCGGTGGACTCGCGCGGGGTGCGGGAGACGACCCTGGTGCCGGTGGCCTTCTCGCCGAAGGCCACCGTGAGCTGCTCGACCGTGCCGGCGGCCGGAGCGGCCTCGGGGGCGGCGGAGTTGGGCTTGACGGTGATGACCGGGGTGCCCTTGGTGACGCGGGACCTGGTGGTGAAGGAGGCGGCGAAGACCGACTGGGTCGCCACCGGGCCGGAGTCGCCGGCCTCCAGGTCGACGGCGTCGGTGATGATGCCGGAGCCGATGCGCAGCGCCAGGCGGGCCGCGATCTCCTTGCCCTCCGCGGAGGAGGGGACCAGGACGGCGGCCGGGGAGACGGCCTCGTAGGCGGCCTGGAGGGCGTCCACCTTCGGCACGACGAGGTAGTCGGCGAACTCGGGCGCGTCGGCGGCGAGGACCTTCACCGCGCCGTACTCGGCGAGCGTGGCGGCGGCGGTGTCGGCGCCGGCGCCCAGGTGCACGGCGACCGGGTCGCCGATGCGGCGGGCCAGGGTCAGCAGTTCGAGGGTGGGCTTGCGGACGGCGCCGTCCACGTGGTCGACGTAGACAAGGACTTCAGCCATGGATCTGCTCTCCTGCGAGGATTGCGAGGGCGGGTGAGGATGCGGGGCGCGAGCGCCCCGTGGGCTCAGATGAACTTCTGGCCCGCGAGGAACTCGGCGAGCTGCTTGGCGCCCTCGCCCTCGTCCGTGACGATCGTGCCCGCGGTGCGCGCCGGGCGCTCCGTGGCGTCGTCGACCGTGGTCCAGGAGCCCCCGAGGCCGACCTCGTCGGCGTCGATGTCCAGGTCGCCCAGGTCCAGGGACTGGACCGGCTTCTTCTTGGCGGCCATGATGCCCTTGAAGGAGGGGTAGCGCGCCTCACCGGACTGGTCGGTCACCGAGACCACGGCCGGCAGGGCGGCTTCGAGCTGCTCGGTGGCGGCGTCGCCGTCGCGGCGGCCGGTGACCTTGCCGTCCGCCACGGAGACCTCGGACAGGAGCGTCACCTGCGGCACGCCCAGCCGCTCGGACAGCAGCGCGGGCAGCACGCCCATGGTGCCGTCGGTGGAGGCCATGCCGCACACGACCAGGTCGTAGCCGGTCTTCTCGATCGCCTTGGCCAGCACCAGGGAGGTGCCGATCACGTCGGTGCCGTGCAGGTCGTCGTCCTCCACGTGCACCGCCTTGTCGGCGCCCATGGACAGCGCCTTGCGCAGGGCGTCCTTGGCGTCCTCGGGGCCGACGGTCAGCACGGTGACCTCCGCGTCGTCGGCGTCCTCGGCGATCTGGAGGGCCTGCTCGACGGCGTACTCGTCCAGCTCCGACAGCAGACCGTCCACGTCGTCGCGGTCGACGGTCAGGTCGTCGGCGAAGTGCCGGTCGCCGGTGGCGTCGGGCACGTACTTCACACAGACAACGATCCTCAAGCTCACGCCGGCTCTCCTACTGCGTCGTCATTACGGGCTGCCTTGCCTCACAGGCAGCATAGGCGCCTGATCGAGGCGGGTTCCGGTCCGGTGGGGCCGGCTCTCCGTCCAGGATATTACTCGTCAGTACACCCAGCCTTCTTCCCGTAGGCAAGGCCGGTGAACTGTGACCTTGCCAACGGTCCGGGCGGTGGAGAGGGGCCGCGCGGCCGCCGGCTCAGCGGGGGGCGCCCCTCTCGCCGAGGGCGCCGTAGTCACCCGCGTGGTAGAGCAGCGGACGGCCCGCACCCGAGGGGTCGCCGTCCACCACCTCGGCCAGGACCACCCGGTGGTCGCCGGTGGGGACGCGGGCGACCACCGCGCAGACCAGCCAGGCGAGCACGCCCTCCAGCACGGGCACCCCGTGCGGTCCCGGGCGCCAGCGGGTGGGCGGGGCGAAGCGGTCGGCGCCCGGACGGGCGAAGGTGGCGGCCAGCTCGCGCTGGTGCTCGCCCAGGATGTGGACCCCCACGTGCTCCGCCTCGGCCACGGCGGGCCAGACGGAGGAGGCGGTGGCGATGTTGAAGGAGACCAGCGGGGGCTCGGCGGCGACGGAGGCCAGGGAGGTGGCGGTGAAGCCGGCGGGGCGGCCGCGCCCGCGGGCGGTGATCACGGCGACCCCGGCGGCGTGCCGCCGGAAGACGGCACGCAGCAGCCCGGGGCCGAAGTCCGCCGCCCCCGGGGCCCGCCGGGTGCCGCCCGGTGCGCTCATATGAGATCCCCTGACCACATCGTGCCAGGCTGGCGACCGGGGACGATCTCCGTCAACCCCGGCCGGCGAGATGCGACCGGGGTCACGCGGCGGGCGGCCCCCGCCCCCGGCGCCGGCCGTCACGCGGCCCCCTCGACCGCCTCGCCGAGCGCGGCGATCACGTCGGCCTTGCGCGGCTGCCCGGAGGCCCGCCGCACGATCCGCCCCCGCGCGTCCAGCACCAGGACGGTGGGGGTGCGCAGGATGCCCAGCGACCGCACCAGGTCCAGCCGGGCCTCGGCGTCGATCTCCACGTGGACGACCCCCCCGACCAGGCCGGCGACCTCCGCCAGGATCCGCCGCGTGGCCCGGCAGGGCTGGCAGAAGGCGCTGGAGAACTGCACCAGCGTGGCCCTCTCGCCCAGCCTCCCGACGCCGAGCGCCTCGGCCGTCACCCTCTCCTCCGCGTCCCTCACGCGCACCGTCATCCTTCCGTCGCGCCGTCCGTGCCACAGCCCGAAGGCGCCGGCCAGCGCCAGCACCGCCAGGCACACGATCAGTCCCGCCATGCACCTTCCCGTCCTCGCCGCGCGCGTCGCCCCGCCGCGTCCGGGGGAGCGCGCCCCGCGCCCCCCGCATCCTCCCCCCGCCGTTCCACAGCGCCGCCGGCCGGGTCGCCGATTCCCGCACTCGACCCCCGGCGCCCCCGCCGATGGGGAATGCTGGCGCCATGAGGGTCGACATACGAGGAACGAGGTTCGCCGCCTCCGTGACCACCGCGGTCCTGGCCGCGGTCCTGGTCACCGGGAGCTTCCGGCTGCTGGCCGCGCAGGCGCTGGTGTTCGCCGCCGGGGCGCTCCTCGGGGTGGGGCGCTCCCCCTACGGGCTGGTCTTCCGCACCCTGGTCGGGCCCCGGCTGGGACCCCCGGTGGAGTTCGAGGCCGCGGGGCCGCCCCGGTTCGCGCAGGGCGTCGGCCTGGTCTTCGCCCTGGCCGGCCTGGTGGGGTACGGCGCCGGGCCGCTGTGGCTGGGCACGGCGGCGGTCGCCTGCGCGCTCGCGGCGGCCTTCCTCAACGCGGCGTTCGGCTACTGCCTGGGCTGCGAGGTCTACCTGGCGCTGCGCCGGGCCACCGCCTCCTGACGGCCCGTCGGGCGGCCGGGGGCGGGAAAGTGACGAAAATCTCCCGCCTCCGGTACTGGCCAGGGAAGTTACGGCAGCGTAGGTTCGGGTAGGTCCACAGGGAGAACCCTCCCCAGGCAGCTTCTCCAGAAGGGTCCTCCCCATGGCAGAACTCGTGTACCCGCCCGTCATCGGCGCCGCCCACACCCTCTTCAAAGCGCTCGACCTGCGCTTCGACATGGAGGGCACCGAGCACGTGCCGCAGCGCGGCGGCGCGGTGCTGGCCAGCAATCACATCGGTTACCTCGACTTCGTCTTCGCCGGGCTGACCGCCCGTCCCGCGAAGCGGCTGGTGCGCTTCATGGCCAAGGAGTCGGTCTTCCGGCACAAGGTGTCGGGGCCGCTGATGCGGGCCATGAAGCACATCCCCGTGGACCGCTCCCAGGGCGAGCACGCCTACCGGCACGCCCTGCGGGCGCTGCGCTCCGGCGAGATCATCGGCGTCTTCCCCGAGGCGACGATCTCGGAGTCGTTCACGCTGAAGAAGTTCAAGACGGGTGCTGCCCGGATGGCCCAGGAGGCCGGCGTCCCGCTGCTGCCGGTGGCGCTGTGGGGCACCCAGCGGCTGTGGACCAAGGGGCACAAGCGGGACTTCGGCCGCAACCACTTCCCGATCACCATCCGGGTGGGCGAACCGCTGCACCCGGCCGAGGGCGAGACGGCCGCGGGGCTGACCGAGCGGCTGCGCGAGCGCGTCCAGGAGCTGCTGGAGGCGGCACAGCGCGCCTACCCGGTGCGGCCCAAGGGGCCGGACGACACCTGGTGGATCCCCGCCCACCTGGGCGGCACCGCTCCGGCTCCGGCCGCGGCCGGAGCCCTGTAGGCCGCGGCTCCGCTCACTCCGCGCCGGCCGGCGCGGTCGGCTCCGGCTCCCCGAGGGACCGGGGGAGCAGCAGTTCCAGGTGCGCCCGGTCGCGGGCCGACCTGAGCGCGGTCAGGACCGGCTCGGGCGGCGCGGCGTACAGCAGCGGGATGTCGTACTCCCCCGCCGCCCGGTCCGGCGTGAAGGCCAGGCGCTCGCCGTCGAGCGAGAAGCGGGCGTCCACCCCCGGCTTGTTGCCCCGCGGGTCCTGCCGGGCCCAGGGGCGGCCGGGCAGCCTCACCGCGACCAGGCCGTGGACGACGTCCAGCTTCTGGTAGCACAGGGCGGTCGGGATGCCCTCGTGGCGCAGCAGCGCGGCCGGCGCGTGGGACTTGGCGTGGCAGATGCCGTTGCGGGTGGCGAGCACGTCGGAGGCGCGCCAGGCCACCCGCGGGTCGCCGCTGTCGAAGGAGTGCGGGACGGTGTCGCGGACGAAGTCGAAGGCGGCCTCCGCGTACCGCACGAGGGCGGCGGCGTCCTCGGTGTCGCCCGTCCTCCCGCCCGTCAGCGCCCGCAGCCGCGAGGCCGTTCCGGCCACCAGCGGATGCCGGTGGTCGACGGCCTCGTCGGCCGCGAGGTAGGCGGACGTGTCCGGGGTCTGCTGGATCAGCTCCACGCCCGGCACCCTACAGACGGCCGGGGCCGGTCACCTCCCCATTTCCTCCCGCAGCGCGGCGACGAAGCCGTCCACGTCCTCCTCGGTGGTGTCGAAGGAGCACATCCAGCGCACGTCGCCGGCGGCCTCGTCCCAGAAGTAGAAGCGGTAGCGCTTGCGCAGCCGCTCGCTGACGTCGTGCGGGAGCCGGGCGAAGACGGCGTTGGCCTCGACGGGGTGGAGGACCTCCACCCCGTCGACGGTGCGCACGCCCGCCGCGAGCCGCTGCGCCATGGCGTTGGCGTGGGAGGCGCTGCGCAGCCACAGGTCGCCGGCGAGCAGGGCCTCGAACTGCACGGAGACGAACCGCATCTTGGAGGCCAGCTGCATCGACAGCTTGCGCAGGTGCTTCATGGCCCGCACCGCGCCGGGGTCGAGCACGACGACGGCCTCGCCCAGGAGCATGCCGTTCTTGGTGCCGCCGAAGGAGAGCACGTCCACGCCCGCGTCCGTGGTGAACGCCCGCAGGGGCGCCCCCAGGGCAGCGGCCGCGTTGGCGATGCGGGCACCGTCGAGGTGCACCCGCATGCCGTGCTGGTGGGCCGCCTCGCACACCGCCCGGATCTCCTCGGGCGTGTAGACGGTGCCCAGCTCGGTGTTCTGGGTGATGGAGACGACCTGGGGCATCGCCCGGTGCTCGTCGTCGAAGCCGTAGGCCTCCCGCTCGACCAGCTCGGGGGTGAGCTTGCCGTGCTCGGTGGGCACGGTGAGCAGCTTCAGGCCGCCGACGCGCTCGGGGGCGCCGCACTCGTCCACGTTGATGTGGGCGGTCTCGGCCGTGATCACCGCTCCCCAGCGGTCGGTGAGCGCCTGGAGGGCGACGACGTTGGCACCGGTGCCGTTGAAGACGGGGAAGGCCTCCGCGGCGGGCCCGAAGTGGGCCCGGAAGACCTCCTGCAGGTGCGCGGTGTACTCGTCCCCGCCGTAGGCGGCCTGGTGGCCGCCGTTGGCGAGGGCGAGGGCCGCCAGGATCTCCGGGTGCACGCCGGCGTAGTTGTCGCTGGCGAAACCGCGCACCGCAGGATCGTGGCGGCGCCGGGCGTCGGTCGGGTGGGCCTCTACGGTTGCGGGGTCAGCCACAGGCGGTGTCCGTTCACTTCCTCGGTGGGCTCGTCCCAGATGCCGGCGATGGACCGGGCCAGGTCCCCGACGTCGGTGAAGCCCTCGAACTTGGCATTCGGGCGCTCGGCGCGCATCGCATCGTTGACCAGCGCCTTGACCACCAGGATGGCAGCCGCGGCCGGCGGCCCGGCATCCGACCCCCTGCCCGCCTTGCGGAAGGAGTCGGCCAGCGCCAGGGTCCACGCCTCGGCGGCGGCCTTGGCCGCGGCGTAGGCGGCGTTGCCCGCGGTGGGCCTGGTGGCGCCGGAGGCGCTGACGAGGACGTAGCGGCCCTTCCCGCTGCGGCGCAGCGCGCCCTCGAAGGCCAGGGAGGTGTGCTGGACGGTGCGCACCAGCAGCTTCTCCAGCAGGTCCCAGTGGGACAGGTCGGTCTCGGCGAAGGCGGCCGAGCCGCGCCAGCCGCCGACCAGGTGGACCAGCCCGTCGACCCGCCCGTACTCCTTCTCGATGCGGGTGGCCCACTCCCGGGTGGCCTCCAGGTCGAGCAGGTCGATGATGTCACCGGTGACGGTGGCACCGCCGTGCGCGAAGCGGGCGCGGTCCACGGCCGCCGCCAGCTTCTCGGCGTCGTAGTCGGCGGCCACGACCGTGGCGCCCCGCTCGGCCAGGCGCAGCAGGGCGGCCTGCCCGGCCGCGCCGGCCGCGCCGGCCACGGCGACGACGGCCCCCTCCAGCGGTCCGCCGTTGCCGTTCCCGTTGCCGTGCGTACTGGTCATCGTGCTGGCCCCTCTGTGGTCGCTGTTCCCGGTGGTGGGGTTCCCCCCGCGGCCCGCGCTCACGCCGCGACCGGGACGGCGGTGTCGGCGGTGATGCCCTTGGTCGAGGCGATCACATCGCGCAGCTTCCTGGCGAGCGCCTCGTAGAACATGCTCAGCGGGAACTCGTCCGGGTGCACCTCGTCCACCAGCTTGCGGGGCGGGAGGCTGAGGTCGAGGGCGTCGGGGCCCTTGGCCCAGGTGGAGCCCGGGTGCGGGGCGAGGTAGGTGGAGACCAGCTCGTAGGCCTTGAACCAGTGGACCAGCTTGGGGCGGTCGATGCCCTCGCGGTAGAGGGTCTCGATCTCCTCGCGCAGGCGGACGGTCACCTCACGGGCCCGCTGCCAGTCGATGGAGAGCCGGTTGTCCCTCCAGCGCAGGGCGTCGTGCCGGTGGAGGTAGGCGAAGAGCAGCTGGCCGCCCAGTCCGTCGTAGTTGCGGTTGCGCTCACCGGTGACGGGGAAGCGGAAGAGGCGCTCCAGCAGCACCGCGTACTGCACGTCCCGGCCCTGCGCGTAGCCGTCGGCCTCCAGCCGCACGGCCTCGTGGAAGGCGGTGAGGTCGCAGCGCAGCTCCTCGATGCCGTACATCCAGAACGGCTGCCGCTGCTTGATCATGAAGGGGTCGAAGGGCAGGTCGCCGTGGCTGTGGGTGCGGTCGTGGACCATGTCCCACAGCACGAAGGTCTGCTGGGCGCGCTGCTGGTCGGCCAGCAGGCCGCGGGCGTCCTCGGGCAGCTCCAGCTTGGTGACCTCGCAGGCGGCCTCGACGACGCGGCGGAAGCGGGCCGCCTCGCGGTCGCAGAAGATGCCGCCCCAGGTGAACCGCTCGGGCACCTCGCGCACGGCGACGGTCTCGGGGAACAGGACCGCGGAGTGGGTGTCGTAGCCGCCGGTGAAGTCCTCGAAGGTGATGCCGAGGAAGAGCGGGTTGTCGTAGCGGGTGCGCTCCAGCTCCGCCAGCCAGTCCGGCCAGACCACGCGCAGGACGACGGCCTCCAGGTTGCGGTTCGGGTTGCCGTTCTGCGTGTACATCGGGAAGACGACCAGGTGCTGGAGTCCGTCGACGCGCCGGGAGGCCGGCTGGAAGGCCGTCAGGGAGTCCAGGAAGTCGGGGACGCCGAAGCCCTCGCCGGCCCAGCGGCGCAGGTCGGCGACCAGGGCGCGGTGGTAGGCGTCGTTGTGCGGGAGCAGCGGGGCGAGTTCCTCCACGGCGGCCACGACCCGTTCCAGGTGCCGCTCGACGTCGGCCCGGGCGGGGGCGTCCCCGGCCGTGAAGTCGATGGAGCCGTCCTTGGACTGGGCCGGACGGATGGCCTCGACGGCCTCCTTGAGCACCGCCCAGGCCGGGTGGTCCACGACACGGCCTGCGGACGCTCCGTCGGCGGCGTGCACACCACCCGCCATCGGCGCGGGCGAAAGGATTTCCGTCATATCTACCCCTCCACAGAAGAAATTCTCGTAGCAGCACCGTAGCTGCGGACACTTCTCTGATCAACCCGAGGAGGAGAAAATCCTTCGGCACACCACATGCACGACGCTTGTTTTTCCCGCAACGGGCCGTTGAAACCGGAGATGCGCCCGCTCCGTCCCGGAATGGGCGGCCCGGGGCCGCAGGAAGGCGCCGCAGAGGCCCGGGAGGCCCGGGGCCCCCGCAGCGCCCCGGACGCCCCGGGCGCGCCGGCCGCCGCCGCCCGTCGCTACCCTGGCGGCGCGTACGTACCGCCGGCCCCGCGAGGAAAGCGAGAACCTGCCGTGCCACTGCTCACCGTCGGGCACCGCGGAGTGATGGGCGTCGAGCCCGAGAACACCCTGCGGTCCTTCCTCCGGGCGGAGCGCGAGGGCTTCGACGTCATCGAACTGGACCTCCACCTCAGCCGCGACGGCGCGCTGGTGGTGATGCACGACGCCGACGTGGACCGCACCACCGACGGTTCGGGGCCGATCGCACGGAAGACCCTGGCCGAACTGCGCGAACTGGACGCCGGGCAGGGCGAGCGGGTCCCCGTCTTCGAGGAGGTGGCGGAGGCCGTCTCGGCGCCCCTCCAGGCCGAGATCAAGGACCGCGCCGCGGCCCGGGTGCTCGCCCGGGCCGTCGAGCGGCTCGGCCTGCACGAACGGGTCAGGGTGATCTCGTTCCACGACGACGCCCTGCGCGAGACCCGCAAGCTCCTGCCGGAGATCCCCATCGCGCTGGTCACCGGCTCCTCCACGCCCACCGCACCCGAGCGCGCCGCGGACCTGGGGGCCGACATGGTCTCCTGCGAGCTGCCGCGGCTGACGGCGGACGTCGTGGAGCGCTGCCGCGGCATGGGCATCGAGGTGATCTCCTGGACGGTCAACACCGACCGGGACCTGGCCCGCGTCCGCGAGCTGGGCCTGGACGGGGTCGTCACCGACCTGCCCGCCGTACGGCGGGCGATCGTCAGCGGAGCGGCTTGACCAGCAGCTCGAACTCCAGGTCGGGGCGGCGCGGGACACCGAAGCGCTCGTCGCCGTACGGGAAGGGGCTCCGCTGCCCGGTGCGCACGTAGCCGCGCCGCTCGTACCAGGCGACCAGCTCCGCGCGGACCGTGATCACGGTCATGTGCATCTCGCGCGCGCCCCACTCGTCCCGCGCCAGCCGCTCGGCCTCCGCCAGGACGGCCCCGCCCAGCCCGCCGCCCTGGAGGGAGGGGCGGACGGCGAACATCCCGAAGTACGCCACCGGCTGCCCGGACCCGTCCGTGCGGCGCTCCAGCTGGCAGCAGGCGACGGGCTCGCCGTCCCGCTCGGCCACCAGCAGCAGGCTGCCGGGGGCCCGGATGACGCCGGCGACGCCCTCGGGGTCCGTGCGCTGCCCGTCCAGCAGGTCCGCCTCGGTGGTCCAGCCCGCCCTGCTGGACTCCCCGCGGTACGCCGACTGCACCAGCGCGACCAGCGCGGGCACGTCCTCCTCGCCCGCGGGGCGCAGGCGCAGGGCCGGTACGGCCGTGCCGCCGGGGGCGGCGTCGTGGAGGGCGGTGTCCTGGGGGCCTGCGGCGTTCGGGGCGTTCATGGGGCCGAGCCTAACCGGCACGCCCGCCGTCCGGTTTCCGCGTTCCGCGCACCGGACTCCGGCCCTAGGCTCCGGGGCATGGTACACGTACTGAGCAGCCGGGTGCTGCTGCGCCCCGCCGACCCCGAGCGCTCCCGGGCCTTCTACGGCGAGGCCCTGGGCCTGCCCGTCTACCGGGAGTTCGGCACGGGGGCGGAGCGCGGGACGGTCTACTTCCTGGGCGGGGGCTTCCTGGAGGTCTCCGGGCGCTCCGGGGAGCCGCCCTCGCCCGCGCTGCGGCTGTGGCTCCAGGTCGCCGACGTCGCCGCGGCCCACCGGGAGCTGGCCGCCCGCGGCGTGGAGGTGCTGCGCGAGCCGCGGCGGGAGCCGTGGGGCCTGGTGGAGATGTGGATCAGCGACCCGGACGGAGTGCGGATCGTCCTGGTCGAGGTCCCCGCGGACCACCCTCTGCGGTACCGCCCCGGCATCTGACCGGGGCCGGACGGGGGCGCGCCCAGCGGCCCGTCCCCGCGGTACGCCCCCGTCCCGCTCCGGCGCCCTCCCCGTCCGTGCGCACCCTCCCGTCCGCTTCCGCGCGCTCCCGTGCGCGCGGCCCCGGCCGGGCAGCCTCCCCGCGGAGTCGGTCGGGGAGGCGCGGTGCACGGACCGGAGCTGGTCGGCTGGATGCTGGTGGCCCTGTGCGGCGGCGTGGGCGCCTCCCGCCTGCGGCCGCTGCGCGGCGGCGGGCCCGGGCGGCGGGCCGCGGCGGGCGAGGCGCTGATGGGGTTCGGCATGGCGGTGATGGCGGTGCCGGACCCGCCCGTACAGCCGCCGCCCCACGCCTTCACCGTGCTCTTCGGCGCCGCCGCCGTGTACGAACTGGCGCTGGCCGCGGGCGGCTCCGGCCACCGTCCGCACCACCTCCACCACGCCGTCGGCGCCCTGGCCATGGTCCACATGGCCCTCGCCATGGCGTCCTCCCCTCCGGGCGCGCACGGGCACCACGCGGCCGGGGCGGCGGGCGGCCCGGTCCCGGCCGGCGCGGTGACGGCCGTGCTGCTGGCGTACTTCGCGGTGTACGTGCTGTACGCCGGCGCCCGGCTGGTCCCCGCCGTGCCGCGTCCGGGTACGGCCGTCGCCTCCGGCGCGGCGCCGCGGCCGCCGGAGGTGGCGGCGGCCTGCCGGCTGTCGATGGGCATCGGGATGTTCGCCATGCTGCTCGCCGTGTGAGGCGTACGTCACTTCCCCCCTCCGGCCGGACCCGCCGCGGCGGCCTGCTCATAGGCTGTGCCCCATGATGGTGGCGCTCGCACTGCTCGTCCTGGGCGCGCTGATCGCGGCGACGGCGCCGCGCGTGCTGGCCCGCGGCTCCTGGCCGGATCGCGAGCCCGTCCTGGCGCTGCTGGTGTGGCAGTGCATGGTGGTCGCCGTGCTGCTGTGCTGCGTGCTCGCCATGGCCCTGTCCGGCGCCGCAGCCTGGCAGGCCGTCCGGGGCCACGTCTTCGCCCCCGCCCCCAGCCAGGTCGTCGAGGCGTACGGGCTCAGCACGTTCGGCGAGTCCTGGCCCGCGGTGGTCGCGGTGCTGCTGGCCTGCGGCGGCCTGTGGACCGCGGCGATGCTCACCCGGGAGATCCGCCTCTCGCGCGCCCGGCGGCGTGCGCGCCGCGCCGAACTGCGCACCCGCGCGCCGATGCTGCCGGGCGAGGAACCCGCCCCCGGCGAGCGGCTGGTGGTGCTGGAGGGCGACCGTCCGGACGCGTGGTGGCTGCCGGGCAGCCCCCCGCGGCTGGTGGTCACCACCGCGGCGCTGCGGCGCCTGGAGGGCCGGGGGCTGGACGCGATCCTCGCCCACGAGCAGGGGCACCGCCGGGCGCGGCACGACTGGCTGCTGCACTGCTCCTCGGCGCTCGCCTCGGGCTTCCCCCGGGTACCGGTCTTCCGGGCGTTCCGCGACCAGGTGCACCGCCTGGTGGAGCTGGCGGCCGACGACATGGCCTCGCGGCGCTGCGGACGGCTGGCGGTGGCCCTGGCACTGGTCGAACTCAACGAGGAGCGGGGCGTCTTCGACCCCGCCGTGCCGCACCCGGCCGCACAGGTCCCGCAGCGGATCGACCGGCTGCTGGCGGCCAGGCCCAGGCTGCCGGTCGTCCGCCGGCTGCGGGTGACGGCGCTGGCGGCGGCGGTGCCGCTGGTGCCCCTGCTGGTGGCCTTCGTCCCCGGGCTCAGGGCGCTGGGCTGACCGGCGCGCAGGCCGGCCCGTCCCCGCCTTCCGTGTCCGCGCGCCCCCTCCTCCCGCCCCGCCGGACGGTTGAAAAGCCCTCCGGCGGCCACGATGTCCACCATGGCCTCCTCCCCCGCACCCCCGAAGTCCTCCCCCCTCCGCCTCACCGCGCTGGTGTGCACGGTCGTCTCCGCGGTGGTCGCGGCCCTCGTCACGGCCGGCTGGGACCCGCTGCTGGGGTTCGACGCCCGCGTCACCTCCGAACTGCACCGCACCGCCCACGCCGAGCCGGGCTGGACCCGGCTCAACCGGGTGCTGACCGACTGGGTCTGGGACCCGTGGACCATGCGGGCCCTGCTGCTGGCGGTCGTCGTGTGGCTGCTGGCGCGCGGCGCGGCGCGTCCGGCGCTGTGGACCGCGTGCGCCGCGGCCGCGGGCACCCTCCTCCAGCAGGGGCTCAAGGCGCTGCTGGACCGCGACCGCCCCAGCTGGCCCCGTCCCGTGGACTCGGCCGACTACGCGGCCCTGCCCTCCGGACACGCCATGACGGCGGCCCTCACCTTCGGTCTCCTGCTGTGGATCGCGCAGTTGACCGCCGTCCGCCGCACCGTGCGCCTGGCCGTGCTCTGGGTCGGCGCGGTGAGCGTCGTCGGGGTGGGGTTCACCCGGGTCTACCTCGGCGTCCACTGGCCGACGGACGTCCTCACCGGCTGGCTGCTGGGGATCGCCGTGGCGGCGGCCACGGCGGCGCTGTGGCACAGGCGGGCCGCTCGGGCCCCGGAGCGCCGGCCGGGCTGACCGCCCCGCGCCGGAGGGCCCTCGCCCGGTCCGCCGGGGCGGGACGGGCGCTTCGGGCTGCGCCGGAGGGCACCGCGAAGCCGGTGGCCGATCTCGGGCGATCCCCCGCGTCGCCCGAGATCGGCGGTCGGCCGGGCACCGGCCTGCACGGTCGGTGCCCGAAGTCCTCTGAGTATATTGGCTCGGAGCCAGTCAACGCAGGAGTTACAGGATGTCCCCTCGCAGCGCATCGGTCAATGAGGAGTTGCGCCGACGGTCGCGCGAACGGCTGCTGCGGGCGACGGTGGAGCTGGTCGACGAGCGCGGCTACGAGGCGACCACGCTGGGGGACATCGCGGACCGGGCGGGCTCGGCGCGGGGGCTGGTGTCGTACTACTTCCCCGGCAAGCGGCAGTTGCTGCAGTCGGCCGTCCACCGGCTGATGCACCTCACCCTGGCCGAGGCCCTCGACCGCGAGCCCCGCCCCGCGGGCCCGGACGCCGGACGGGAGCTGCTGGCCCGCGCGATCGACGCGATCCTGGGGCTGGCCAGGGACCACCCCACCCTGATGCGCACCCACATGGCGGGGATCCTGCAGTACGAGGGGTTCGTCCAGTGCGACGAGCAGCAGCGGCTGGCCGGGCTCCTGCGCGACACCGTCGTCCGCTACGGCTCCCCCGACCCGGACACCGACTACCCGATGCTGCGCGCGCTGCTCATGGGCGCCGTCTTCGCCGTGCTGCTGCCCGGGGCCCCGATGCCGCCGGCGCGGCTGCGCGCCGAGCTGTTCGGCCGGTACGGGCTGGAGTGGGGGATGGGCTGCCCGCCGGACGCCCCCGAACCCGGGGCGTCCGGCAAGGGCCCGGCGCCCGCCGGCCGTGACGGCCGGCGGGCGCCGGGGGGCGGAGGCGTCCGGCCTCAGCGGTAGTCGGGCTGGGTCTGGGCGTTGAGCTCGTCCAGCCTGACGCGCTCGGCGCCGGCGACGCGCCGGTCCCGGATCTTCAGCACGTCGAAGCCCATCTGGATGTCGTTCGAGTAGATGTGGCCGTTGTAGTAGTACGCCGACCACGAGCCGCCGATGGCGTCGGGGTCCGCGTACGGGCCCCGCTCGAAGTAGCCGATCTCCCTCGGCCGGGTGGAGTCGGTGAACTCCCAGACGGAGACGCCGCCCTGGTACCACGCCTGGACCATGATGTCGCGGCCCTTGACCGGGATCAGCGAGCCGTTGTGGGCCACGCAGTTCTCGGTGTCGGCCTGGTGGCGCGGGATCTTGAAGTAGCTCTTGAACACCAGCTTGCGCTCGTCGCCCCTGCCGGTGATGTGGTAGATGCCGTTGGCGCCGCGCTTGTCGCCGACCTCGGCGTTGCAGGTGGCTCCCACACCGCCGCCCAGCTCGTCGGTGAAGACGACCTTGCGGCCGTTCTCACTGAAGGTCGCCGAGTGCCAGAACGCGAAGTTCTCGTTGTCCTGCACCCGGTCGATGACGCGGGGCCGGGCCGGGTCGGAGACGTCCATCAGGATGCCGTCGCCCATGCACGCGCCCGCCGCGATGTCCTCCTCGGGGAAGACGGTGATGTCGTGGCAGCCCGTGGTGGGGACCATCGTGTTCGGGTTCGACGGCGGACCGGGGTTGCCGCCGTCCGGGAAGAGGACGGGGAAGTCGACGACCGCGGCCTTCTCGGGCGCCGTGCGCGGCACCTTCACGATGGAGATGCCGTCGTGCGGCGGCCGGCAGTCGGGGTAGGTCTCGTCGGGGAAGTAGGACGAGACGTAGACGTAGACGTCCCTGCGCTCCGGCACCAGCGTGTGGGTGTGGGAGCCGCAGGCGGTCTCGACGGAGGCGACGTACTTCGGGTTGCGCTTGTCGCTGATGTCGAAGACCTTGATGCCCTCCCAGGCGCTCTTCTCCGTGGGCGACTGCGCGGTGCTGCTGCAGGAGTCGTCGCTCCGCGAGGAGTCGGTGGACAGGAAGAGCAGGTCGCCGGAGACGGAGATGTCGTTCTGCCCGCCCGGGCAGAGGACCTGGCTGACCACCTTCGGGGCCTTCGGGCGGCTGATGTCGTAGACGGTGAAGCCGTCGTAGTTGCCCGCGAAGGCGTAGCGCCCCTGGAAGGCCAGGTCCGTGTTGAGGCTCTTCAGCGCGCCCTTGGGCAGGTTGGCCAGATGGGAGATGTTCCTGCTGTGGACGATCTCGTCCGAGCCGGGTATACCGCCGCGTCCGGCCTCCCCGGCCGCCGTGCGGTTCTGCTCCGACGCCTTCCCCGGCCTGGTCGGCGGGTCGCCGGGGTCGGGGACGGCCGCCGCCGGTCCGGCGGTCGTGAGCGCGGCCAGCAGGCCGAGTACGGCCGCCGCGGCGCCGAGGTGTCTGCGTCCTGCGCGGGGTCTGGGCAGCGACGTCACTTTTCCTCCCTGTCGATCCGTTCGGCTCCGCCCGGGTCGGGCGGTCGACGGACGTGGGCAGTATGCCGTCTTACATGCTCATGGCGACAGGGATATACCGGCACGGTGACGGCGCCTTCCGTGCCAGGATCGGGCGCACCGGACCATCCAGTGCCCAGGAGGAGAAGTGGCAGACCGTCACGGATTCCCGACCGCCCCCGTCCCCCGCAGGCCCCTGAGGCGGCCGGCGCTCGCCGCGCTGGCCGCACTGACCGCGCTGACCGCGCTGACCGGCTGCGACGGCGGCTCCGGGGAGGCGGCCCCCTCCGCCGCCGGCCCCTCGGTGATCGCGCCCGGCAGGCCCGGCGAGGCGGCCGAGACGCTCTCCGCCGAGGAGGCGCGGAAGGCGGGCGAGGAGCGGCGGGACAAGCCCAACGAGGCGGACTTCTCCTACGTCTCCGGCATGATCGAGCACCACGAGCAGGCACTGGTGATGACCGGCCTGGCCGAGGAGCACGCCTCGGCCGGCGCGGTGCGGAGGCTGGCGGAGCGGATCTCCGCCGCCCAGAAGCCGGAGATCACCGCGATGCGGTCCTGGCTGCGGCGCAACGGCCGCGGGGAGGGCGGGGACGGGCACGGGCACGGCGGCCACGGCGGGGGGCCGATGCCGGGGATGGCGACCGAGGAGCAGCTCGAGGAGTTGCGGCAGGCGCGCGGCGGGGAGTTCGACCGCCTCTTCCTGAAGCTGATGATCACCCACCACGAGGGCGCCGTGACGATGGCCGAGGACGTGGCCCGGGACGGCCGGGACGTGCAGGTCCAGGAGATGGCGGGCGACGTGGCCGTCCAGCAGACCGTCGAGATCGGCAGGATGCGCTCGATGCTCTAGCCCGCGCCGGCCCGCCCCTCCTGCCGGGCCGCCGCGGTGAGCACCGCCTCCAGCAGCCCGGGGAACAGCGCCTCCAGGTCGTCGCGGCGCAGTTCGCTCATCTTCGCGGTGCCCCGGTAGCTCTGGCTGATCACGCCGCTCTCGCGCAGGACCCGGAAGTGGTGGGTGGTCGTGGACTTGCTGACCGGCAGCTCGAAGACCGAGCAGGACATCTCCTCCCCGGCCGTCGCCAGGGTGCGGACGATCCTCAGGCGGACGGGGTCGGAGAGGGCGTGCAGGACGCCCTCCAGCCGGATCTCACCGGTGGCCGGGTGATCCAGCTCTCGGGCGGCGGACGGGCTCTGGGTGCGGGGCGTCACAGTTCCATGGTACGAGAACCATCGTAGTTTGACACCTCCCGTACTACGACGGTTATCGTAAAAGGACCAGTCGGCCGACCACCCGATCCGATCCGACGAGGAGCCCGCCGTGAGCGCCCTGTTCGAGCCGTACACCCTGCGATCGCTGACCGTGCCCAACCGCGTCTGGATGTCCCCGATGTGCCAGTACTCGGCCGAGCCCGACGGACCGGCGGCGGGCGTGGCCGGCGAGTGGCACGCCGCCCACTACGCCGCCCGGGCGGTCGGCGGGACCGGGCTGATCCTGCTGGAGGCCACCGCCGTCTCCCCCGAGGGCCGGATCAGCCCCGGAGACCTGGGGCTGTGGAACGACCGCCAGGCCGAGGCGCTGAAGCGCATCACCGGCTTCCTGCGGGAGCAGGGCGCCGTTGCGGGCATCCAGCTCGCCCACGCCGGGCGCAAGGCCTCCACCGACGCGCCCTGGCGCGGCGGCGCGCCGCTGGCCGCGGACCGCGGCGGCTGGCGCCCCCTCGCCCCCAGCCCGGTGCCCTTCGCCGAGGGCCACCCGGTGCCGCACGAGCTGACGCGCGAGGAGATCGGCCGGATCGTGCGGCAGTTCGCCGACGCCGCCCGGCGGGCCCTGGCGGCCGGGTTCGAGGTCGCCGAGGTCCACGGTGCCCACGGCTACCTGATCGGCCAGTTCCTCTCCCCCCACAGCAACCGGCGCACCGACGCCTACGGCGGAAGCTTCGAGAACCGCACCCGCTTCGCCCTGGAGGTCGTGGACGCGGTGCGGGAGGTGTGGCCGCAGGAGCTGCCGCTGTTCTTCCGCATCTCGGCCACCGACTGGCTGGAGGAGGGCGGCTGGACCGCCGACGACACCGTGCGGCTCGCCGCCGTGCTGCGCGAGCACGGCGTGGACCTGCTGGACGTCTCCAGCGGCGGCAACGCGGCCGGCGTGCGCATCCCGGTCGGCCCCGGCTACCAGGTGCCCTTCGCCGCCCGCGTGAGGGCGGAGACCGGGATGCCGGTGGCGGCCGTCGGACTGGTCACCGAGCCGGAGCAGGCCGAGAAGATCGTTGCCAACGGCGAGGCCGACGCGGTGCTGCTCGGCCGCGAGCTGCTGCGCGACCCCCACTGGGCGTACCGCGCCGCGCGGGAACTGGGCGGCGGGCCCGTGCGGGTGCCCGATCAGTACGCCTGGGCGCTGTGACGCGCCCGTGCCGTCCCGCCCGCGCGGGCGGGACGGCACGGCCCCCGCGGCGCCGGGGCGGCGCGGTCGGTACCCGCCGCCGGGCCGGGCGGGGGCGGCGGAGCCAGTAGAGTGACCGCCCGTGGCAGCACGACCGTTGAACGAGATCGTCGAACCGGGCTGGGCCAAGGCGCTGGAGCCGGTGGCCGGGCGCATCGCCGCGATGGGCGACTTCCTGCGCGCGGAGATCGCCGCGGGACGCACCTACCTTCCGGCCGGGCCCGATGTGCTGCGCGCCTTCCGGCAGCCCTTCGACGACGTCCGGGTCCTCATCGTCGGCCAGGACCCCTACCCGACGCCGGGCCACGCCGTCGGCCTCAGCTTCTCCGTCGCCCCCGACGTCCGCCCGCTCCCCGGCAGCCTGGAGAACATCTTCCGGGAGCTCCACGCCGACCTCGGCGTCCCCCGGCCCTCCAGCGGCGACCTGACCCCGTGGACGGAGCAGGGGGTGCTGCTGCTCAACAGGGCGCTGACCACCGCGCCGCGCCGTCCCGCCGCGCACCGCGGCAAGGGCTGGGAGGAGGTCACCGAGCAGGCGATCCGGGCCCTGGTGGAGCGCGGCAAGCCGATGGTGGCCATCCTGTGGGGGCGCGACGCGCGGAACCTGCGCCCGCTGCTGGGGCCCGTGCCGTCGGTGGAGTCCGCGCACCCCTCCCCCATGTCGGCGGACCGCGGGTTCTTCGGGTCGCGCCCGTTCAGCAGGGCCAACGACCTGCTGGTCCGGCAGGGGGCCGAGCCGGTCGACTGGCGGCTGCCGTGACGCGCTGGGTGCTGGGCGTCGACTCCGGCGGCTCCGGACTGCGCGTCGCGCTGGCCCGGGCCGACGGCGCCCCGGACGGCGTGCCCGTGCCGGCGGGCGCCGCCGACGCCGGCGGGCCGGTGCGCACCGGCCCCTCGGGCATCGACCCCGACCACCTGCTGGACCTGGTGCTGCCCCGGGCCAGGGCCCTGCTCGCGGAGGCGGCACCGGGCGGGGAGGGGGAGCGCGGCGGTGGCCCCTCCGGCCACCGGGTCGACGCCGTGTGCGTGGGCGCGGCCGGCATGGCGACCCTCGGGGACGCGCTGCGCGCGGTGCTGCCCGGCGCGTTCGCCCGGGAGCTGGGGGCCGGGTGCGTGGCCCTGGCCGCGGACGCCGTGACCGCCTACGCCGGGGCGCTGGGCGAGCGGCCGGGCGCGGTGGTCGCCGCGGGCACCGGGATGATCGCGACCGGCACGGACCTGGGCGCCTGGCGGCGGGCCGACGGCTGGGGCCACCTGCTGGGCGACTGCGGCGGCGGCGCCTGGATCGGCCGGGCCGGTCTGGAGGCCGCCCTGCGCGCCCACGACGGCAGGGCGGGCGGCTCGGCGGCGCTGCTCGCCCGCGCCGAGGAGGTCCTCGGACCGGCCGCTTCCCTGCCCGGACGGCTCTACCCGCGCACCGACCGCCCCGCGGTGCTGGCGTCGTTCGCCCCCGAGGTCGCCCGGTGCGCCGGGGGCGACCCGGTGGCGGCCCGCATCATGGCGGAGGCCGCCGCCGAGATCGCCGCGAGCGCCGCCGCCGTCTGCCCGGCGGGCCGGGAGAGCCGGATCGCCCTGACCGGCGGCCTGTTCCGGATCGGCGAACCGCTGCTGGCCCCGTTGCGCCGGGAGCTGGCCGGCCGGCTGCCGCACGCCCGCACCGTCCCCGCCGCCGGCGACCCCCTGGCCGGAGCGCTGCTCGTGGCCGGCCGGCTGGCCCGGGACGCGCTGCGGCTGCCGCCCGATCCGGCGCTCCTGCACATCACCCGCACCGGCGGAGGGCGCTCCGCGTGACCGGCGCCGCGCGGAACGGAGGAGGCGGCACCTGATCCGGTGACCCAGGGAGAGGGTCCCGTCACCACGACGCGCGGGAGGAAAACGGACAGACCGGGACTCGCCCGCCCCGCCCGAACAGCCGAGCCCGTCCAGGCATTAGCATGCGGCGCCATGAGCACCCCCACTGGGCCCGCAAATGGCCTGCCCGTACGAATGCCGCGTCCCCGCCAGCCCGGACGGCACCGCCGGCCGGAGCCCGTCGTCGCGCCCGAGGGTGCGCCCGCTCTGGTGCTGGCCGTCCCCGGGGTGCCCTCCGGCGCCTCGCGGAGCCTGGCCGAGGAGACCCTGAGCATCGCCCGGTCCGAGCTGCCCGGACTCGACGCCCGGGTCGGCCACGTCGACGGTGACGACGAGGAGTTCCCGTCGCTCCGGTCCGTGCTGGCCCAGGTGGCCTCCGAGCGCTCCGCGCGCATCGCGGCGGCGGCGGCCGCCGCCGAGGCCGCGGCGGCCGAGGGCTCGGAGGTGGCTCCCGAGGCCGAGGAGGCCCGGCGCCGACTGGAGGAGTCCCCGGCCGCGGTGGTCATCCCGCTGCTGGCCGGCCCGGACAGCGCCCAGCTGCGCCGCATACGCCAGGCCGTGCTGAACAGCGGCTCCGGCGCCGAGCTGACCGACGTGCTCGGCCCGCACCCGCTGCTGGCGGAGGGCGTCCACGTGAAGCTCTCCGAGGCGGGGCTGGCGCGCGCCGACCGCGCCCGGCTGTTCACCGTGGCCACCGCCGCGGACGGCATCATCCTGGCCACCATGGGCGGCGAGGAGGCCGTGCAGGCGGCCGGCATCACCGGCATGCTGCTGGCCGCGCGCCTGGCGATCCCGGTGCTGGCCGCCGGGCTGGACGAGGACGGCGCCGTCGCCCGCGTGGCGGAGCAGCTGCGCGAGGCCGGCTCCCGGCAGCTGGCCCTGGCGCCCTGCCTGATCGGCCCCGAAGTGCCCGAGGGCCTGCTGGAGTCCGCCGCGAAGGAGGCCGAGTGCCCGGCCGCAGAGCCGCTGGGCTCCTACACCGCGGTGGGCAAGCTGATCGCCTCCGCCTACGCCGCCAAGATCGGCATCGCCCAGCGGTCGCCGCAGGGGGCGCCGGCCCGCTGACGCGGGCCGCCCCTGCGGCGGGGCGTCACCCGAAGACGACGCACGTGGCGGCGGGCACCTCGATGCTCCCCGCCCGGTGCGGCGTACCGGTCGCGGGGTCCAGGTCGAACCAGGTGACGTCGCCCGAGCGCTCGTTGGCCGCGTAGAGCCTGCGCCCGGCCGGGTCGAGGGCCAGGTCGCGCGGCCAGTGCCCTCCGCAGGAGACCGTGGTCACCAGTTCCATGTCCGCGCCGTGCGGCTCCAGGGCCAGCACCGCGATGCTGTCGTGCCCCCGGTTGGCCGCCCAGGCCCAGCGGCCGTCGGCCGAGACCACCAGTTCCGAGGGGTGGTTCTCCCCCGCCGCTCCGGCGCCGTCCGGCAGCGTCCGGACGGTCGCGGCCGGCTCCAGGGCGCCGCTCGCCCGGTCCCAGCGGCAGCAGGTGACGGTGGAGTCCAGCTCGTTGATGACGTAGAGCCACTCGCCGCGCGGGTGGAAGACCAGGTGCCGCGGCCCGCTGCCGGGGCGCAGCGGGGTCTGCCCGTGGGGGCGCGGCGCGGCGCCGGCGTGGTCGAGCCGGTAGGTCCACACCGAGTCGGTGCCCAGGTCCACCGCCAGCAGCCAGCGCCAGGAGGGGTCGGCCACCACCGCGTGGGCGTGCGGACCCTCCTGCCGGTCGCGCACCGGCCCGCCGCCGTGGTGCGGCAGCACGGTCGGCGGCCCGGACAGGCCGCCGTCGGGCCGCAGCCGCAGGGAGCTGATGCTGCCCGAGGTGTAGTTGGCGGTGATCAGCTGGCCGGCGGCGCAGGTCAGATGGGTCGGCCCGGAACCGCCGACGGGCACCGGGGCGCCGACGGGCGCCGGCCGGTCGGGGTCGGCCAGGGAGAACGCGGCGACCCGGCCGTCCTCCGTCTCGCTGACCGCGTAGAGCATTCCCGCTCCCGGTCCCGGCACCAGGTAGGAGGGGTCGGGCACCGCGTCCGTGTGGTGCAGCACGGTCAGCGCACCGGTGCCGGGGTCGACGGCGGCCGTGGTGACGCCGCGCCCGCCCGCCGAGGTGAAGGACCCGATGTAGGCCCGCCGTCCGCCGCCCGTTCCGTCCACTGCGCCGCCCCTCTCCTGCTTCTTCTCCGTCCGGCCCCGCGCGGGGGCACCGCCGCCCGCCGCCGGGCGTGCCGGGCCGACCGTAGCATTGGACTGGACCAAGATGGGAGCGCTACCAGCCTCCTTCCTCGCCCGCCCGCGTACGGTCCGGGCCGGGCGGCGGGCGGCCGTCAGGCGAGGAAGCTCAGCCGGACCCTGCGCTCGGGGTTGTCGCCGTTGGTGTCCACCAGGCAGACCGACTGCCAGGTGCCCAGCTCCAGCCGCCCCTCCACCACCGGCAGCGTGGCGTGCGGCGGGACGATGGCCGGGAGGACGTGGTCGCGGCCGTGGCCGGGGCTGCCGTGCCGGTGGCGCCAGCGGTCGTCGGCGGGCAGCAGGTCGCGCAGCGCGGCGAGGAGGTCGTCGTCGCTTCCGGCTCCGGTCTCGATCACCGCCACGCCGGCGGTCGCGTGCGGCACGAAGACGTTGAGCAGCCCGTCGCGGCCGCCCGCCACCTCCGCGAGGAACGCCTCGCACTCGCGGGTGAGGTCGGCGACGGTCTCGCCCGAGCCGGTGGTGACGTGGAGCACACGGGTGGTGAATCGATCGCTCATGCCTCCATCTTGGCGCCTTCCGGTTCCCGTCCGCTCCCCGCCGGGTGCCGGATCCGGGAAGCAGCGGAGCTCCCGCGCGGTTGGTGCGGACATGGACGATGTGGAGGTCGTGGTCGTCGGCGCCGGGCAGGCCGGGCTGTCCAGCGCCTACCACCTGCGGCGCACCGGATGGGAGCCGGGACGGGACTTCGTCGTCCTGGACCGCTCACCGCACCCGGGCGGAGCCTGGCAGTTCCGCTGGCCCACCCTCACCTACGGCCGGGTGCACGGCATGCACTCCCTGCCCGGCATGGAGCTGACCGGCGCCGATCCCGCACGCCCCTCCGCCGAGGTGATCGGGGAGTACTTCGACGCCTACGAGCGCGCCTTCGGCCTGCGGGTCCTGCGCCCGGTCCACGTGCGCGCGGTGCGCGAGGCCGGGGACGGGCGGCTGCGGGTGGAGAGCGACGCCGGCGTGTGGACCACCCGCGCGCTGATCAACGCGACCGGCACCTGGGACCGGCCGTTCGTGCCCCGGGTGCCCGGCCAGGAGACCTTCGCCGGGCGCCAGGTGCACACCGCCCGGTACCCCGGGCCGGACGCCTTCGCGGACGAGCGGGTGGTCGTCGTGGGCGGCGGCACCTCGGCCGTCCAGCACCTGCTGGAGATCTCCCGGACCGCGGCCGCCACCGCCTGGGTGACCCGCCGCGAGCCGCTCTTCACCGAGGCCCCCTTCGACGAGGACCGCGGACGTGCCGCCGTCGCCCTGGTCGAGGAGCGCGTGCGGGACGGGCTGCCGCCGCGCAGCGTGGTGTCGGTGACGGGCCTGCCGATGACCGAGGAGGTGCGCGCCGCCCGGGAGAGCGGGGTGCTGCGGCGGCTGCCGATGTTCGACCGGATCGTGCCCGCAGGCGTGGAGTGGGACGACGGGCGGGCGGTGGCGGCCGACTCGATCGTGTGGGCCACCGGTTTCCGTCCGGTGGTCGGCCACCTGGCGCCGCTGCGGCTGCGCGAGGCGGGCGGCGGGATCCGGATGGCGGGGACCCGGGTGGCCCGCGACCCGCGGATCCACCTGGTCGGCTACGGCCCCTCGGCGAGCACCGTCGGCGCCAACCGCGCGGGGCGGGCCGCGGTCCGCCAGGTGCGGGCCCTCCTCGGGCGCGACCGGGCGGGCGGACCGGGGAGCGGCCCCCTCCTCGGCGGCGCGACCGCCCGGGAGCCGGCCGCGCGGTGACCGGGGGCCGGCGGGTCAGCGGGGCGAGGAGATGCTGGAGTCGCGGACGACGAGTTCGGGCTGGAGGACGATCCGCTGGTGGCGGTGGGACTCGGCCTCCCCACCGGTCTCCTCGATGAGGAGGTCGGCCGCCGTGCGGCCCATCCGGAAGGCGGGCTGCCGCACCGAGGTCAGCGGCACGGCGGCGGCCGCGGCGAACTCGATGTCGTCGTAGCCGACCAGCGCGATGTCACCGGGCACCGAGACCCCGGCGGCGAACAGCGCCTGGAGCACGCCCAGGGCCAGCAGGTCGTTGGCGCAGAAGACGGCCGTCGGCCGGGGCGTCATCCCCAGCAGCCGCGCCCCCGCGTCCCGTCCGGCCGCCACGTCCAGCCGCTCGCCCTCGACGCGCCGCAGCGCGCCCTCGGGCAGGCCGGCCTCGCGCAGCGCCGCCAGGGCGCCGGTGTACCGGTCGCGGCACTGCGACAGCTGCATCGGGCCGCTGACGTAGACCAGTTCGCGGTGGCCCTGCGCCAGCAGGTGCCGCGCGGCCAGTGAGCCGCCGGTGATGTCGTCGACGGAGACCGAGCAGCCCTCCTCGCTGGGGAGCACCCGGTCCACCACGACGTAGGGGATGTCGTGCCGCCGGAAGTCGGCCAGGTTGCGGCCGGTGGCGTCGGCCGGGGTGACCAGGACGCCGCGCACCCGCTGCTCGGCGAAGAGGGAGAGGTAGTCGGCCTCCTCCGCCGGGCTCTGGGCGCTGTTGCACAGCATCACGCCCAGGCCCTCCTCGCGTGCGGCGCGCTCCGCGCCGGAGGCCACGTCGGCGAAGAAGGGGTTGGACATGTCGAGCACCAGCAGCGCGATGATCCGGCTCCGTCCGGCCCTCAGGTGGCGCGCCGACTCGCTGCGCACGTAGCCGAGGCGGCTGATGACGGCCTGCACCCGGGCCCTGGTCTCCTCCGCGACCATCTCCGGCCGGTTGATGACGTTGGAGACGGTGCCGACCGACACCCCCGCCTGACGTGCCACGTCCTTGATGCCCACCATGCGCGCCACGAGTCGACCGTCCCCTGACCTCTCACTCTCCGCGGCGCCTGGCCCGGGGCCGCGCGCCCATGCTACGCACCCGCCCACCGCGGCGGGTCCGTGTCCGGCGGTGGCCCCGCCGCCCGGCGGCGCTCCCTAGTCGAGGTGGAAGACCTCGGTCAGGGGGCGCATGGCCTCGTCCGGCCGCCCGCCGTCCAGCGACTCGAAGAAGCCGGCCATCTCCGCCTGCCACCGGGCGTTGACCTCGGTCGCCTCCATCGCCGCCCGGGCGGCGTCGAAGTCCTCGGTCTCCAGGTAGCCCACCAGCAGGCCGTCCTCGCGCAGGAAGAGGGAGTAGTTGCGCCAGCCGCTCTCGCTCAGGGCCCGCAGCATCTCCGGCCAGACGGCGGCGTGGCGCTCCCGGTACTCCGCGAGCCGGTCGGCACGGACCTTCAGCAGGAAGCAGACACGCTGCACGGGCTCCTCCTCGTCCGGATATGGGGTGCCATGGCCATGAAAGGTTTCAAGGTGATCGCAGGGACGCTAGGGCCGTCGAGCGGCGCCCGTCAATGGCCGAGCGGGGAAAATCCGAACCGGGCCGGAAAGAGCGGTGACATCGGGGCGGGATGCCACCCGCCCCCTTGACACCCCGATCGGCCGCCCATAGTTTTCCGCCGATGAAACGATTCATGAAGCCGTTCACCTCCAGGAGCTCTGACACATGACCGCCGTGTCCGCCGTGAAGGCGGCCCTCAGGAAACAGGCCGTCGAGACACCCTCGTGGGCCTACGGCAACTCCGGAACGCGCTTCAAGGTCTTCGCGCAGCCCGGCGTCCCGCGCACCCCCCGGGAGAAGCTCGACGACGCGGCCCGGGTGCACGCGCACACCGGCGTCGCGCCCACCGTGGCCCTGCACATCCCCTGGGACCGGGCCGACGACTACGCCGCCCTGGCGGCGTACGCCGAGGAGCGCGGGGTGCGGATCGGCACGATCAACGCCAACGTCTTCCAGGAGGACGACTACCGGCTCGGCAGCGTCTGCCACCCCGACGCGGCGGTGCGGCGCAAGGCGCTGGACCACCTGCTGGAGTGCGTCGACATCATGGACGCCACCGGTTCGGGCGACCTGAAGCTGTGGTTCGCCGACGGCACCAACTACCCCGGCCAGGACGACGTGCGCGCCCGCCAGGACCGGCTGGCCGAGGCCCTGGCGGCGGTGTACGAGCGCCTCGGCACCGGGCAGCGGATGCTGCTGGAGTACAAGCTCTTCGAGCCCGCCTTCTACACCACCGACGTCCCCGACTGGGGCACCGCCTACGCCCACTGCCTCAAACTGGGCGAGAAGGCCCAGGTCGTGGTCGACACCGGGCACCACGCGCCGGGCACCAACATCGAGTTCATCGTGGCCGTGCTGCTGCGCGAGGGGAAGCTGGGCGGCTTCGACTTCAACTCCCGCTTCTACGCCGACGACGACCTGATGGCCGGCGCGGCCGACCCCTTCCAGCTCTTCCGGATCATGTACGAGGTGGTGCGCGGCGGCGGCTACGGGCCGCAGACCGCCTTCATGCTCGACCAGTGCCACAACATCGAGCCCAAGATCCCGGCGATCATCCGCTCGGTGATGAACATCCAGGAGGCCACCGCCAAGGCGCTGCTGGTCGACCGCGAGGCGCTGGCGGCGGCCCAGGCCGCCGGCGACGTGCTCGCCGCCAACGCCGCGCTGATGGACGCCTACAACACCGACGTACGGCCGCTGCTGGCCGAGGTCCGCGAGGAGATGGGCCTGGACCCGGACCCGGTCGCGGCCTACCACCGCTCGGGCTGGGCCGAGCGGATCGCCGAGGACCGCAAGGGCGGCCGGCAGGCCGGCTGGGGGGCGTGAGGGACATGACCGGAACGACCGAACGGAACGAAGCGGTCGAGGCGCTGCTCGCCCGCTCCCACCGGCTGGGCGCCGACCCGCGCAACACCAACTACGCCGGCGGCAACGCCTCCGCCAAGGGCACCGCCTGCGACCCCGTCACCGGCGGCGAGGTGGAGCTGCTGTGGGTCAAGGGCTCCGGCGGGGACCTGGGCACGCTCACCGAGCAGGGCCTGGCCGTGCTGCGCCTGGACCGGCTGCGCGCGCTGAAGGCCGTCTACCCGGGCGTGGAGCGCGAGGACGAGATGGTCGCCGCCTTCGACCACTGCCTGCACGGCAGGGGCGGCGCGGCCCCGTCCATCGACACCGCGATGCACGGCCTGGTCGAGGCCGCCCACGTGGACCACCTCCACCCCGACTCGGGCATCGCGCTGGCCTGCGCGGCCGACGGGGAGAAGCTGACCGCCGAGTGCTTCGGCGACCGCGTGGTGTGGGTGCCCTGGCGGCGCCCCGGCTTCCAGCTCGGTCTGGACATCGCCGCCGTCAAGGAGGCCAACCCGCGGGCCATCGGCTGCATCCTGGGCGGACACGGCATCACCGCCTGGGGCGAGACCTCCGAGGAGTGCGAGCGCAACTCGCTGGAGATCATCCGCACCGCCGAGGCGTTCCTCGCCGAGCGCGGCAGGCCCGAGCCCTTCGGCCCGGTGGTCGAGGGCTACGAGCCGCTGCCGGAGCGCGAGCGCCGGGAGCGCGCCGCCGCGCTGGCGCCGCACATCCGGGCGATCGCCTCCGCCGACCGGCCGCAGGTGGGCCACTTCACCGACTCCGAGGCGGTGCTGGACTTCCTCTCCCGCGCCGAGCACCCCCGCCTGGCGGCCCTGGGCACCTCCTGCCCGGACCACTTCCTGCGCACCAAGGTCCGCCCCCTGGTGCTGGACCTGCCGCCGGCCGCGCCCCTGGAGGAGGCCGTCGCGCGCCTGGAGGAGCTGCACCAGGAGTACCGCGCGCAGTACCGGGCCTACTACGAGCGGCACGCCACCGCGGACTCCCCGGCGATGCGCGGCGCGGACCCGGCGATCGTCCTGGTGCCCGGCGTGGGGATGTTCTCCTTCGGCCGGGACAAGCAGACGGCGCGCGTGGCGGGCGAGTTCTACGTCAACGCGATCAACGTGATGCGCGGCGCGGAGGCGGTCTCCTCCTACGCTCCGATCGAGGAGTCGGAGAAGTTCCGCATCGAGTACTGGGAGCTGGAGGAGGCCAAGCTGCGCCGGATGCCGGCGCCCAAGCCGCTGGCCACCCGGATCGCGCTGGTCACCGGCGCGGGCTCCGGCATCGGCCGGGCCATCGCGCACCGGCTGGCCGCCGAGGGCGCGTGCGTGGTGGTCGCGGACCTCGACGGCGAGAACGCCGGCCGGGTCGCCGAGGAGCTCGGCGGGCCCGACCGGGCCGTGGCCGTCACGGCGGACGTCACCGACGAGCAGCAGATCGAGGCGGCCTTCCGCGAGGCGGTGCTGGCCTTCGGCGGGGTCGACCTGGTGGTCAACAACGCCGGGATCTCCATCTCCAAGCCGCTGCTGGAGACCACCGCGCGGGACTGGGACCTCCAGCACGCCATCATGGCCCGCGGCTCCTTCCTGGTCTCCCGCGAGGCCGCCCGGGTGATGACCGCCCAGGGGATGGGCGGCGACATCGTCTACATCGCCTCCAAGAACGCGGTGTTCGCCGGCCCCAACAACATCGCCTACGGCGCCACCAAGGCCGACCAGGCCCACCAGGTGCGGCTGCTGGCGGCCGAGCTGGGCGAGCACGGGATCCGCGTCAACGGCGTCAACCCCGACGGGGTGGTGCGCGGCTCCGGCATCTTCGCGAGCGGCTGGGGCGCGCAGCGGGCGGCCGTCTACGGCGTGCCGGAGGAGAAGCTCGGCGAGTTCTACGCCCAGCGCACCCTCCTCAAGCGCGAGGTGCTGCCCGAGCACGTGGCGAACGCGGTCTTCGCCCTCACCGGCGGCGACCTGTCCCACACCACCGGACTGCACGTCCCCGTCGACGCGGGCGTCGCCGCGGCCTTCCTGCGCTGACGCCCGCCGCCCCGTGCCGGGCCGCCGCGGGCGGCCCGGCGGCCGGCGGCTCCCGCCCGGCCACCGCGTGATCGCCCCGCGGTGGCCGGGCGGGCACCGGCTCCCCGCCGCGACCGCCGCCCGGTCCCTTCCGGCCCTCCGGGCCCTTCCACCACCCCTCCCCCTTCCGGCTCTCCGGCTCCTCCGTCCCTTCCGCGTCCCCGCGAGGTCCCCGTGCCCCCTCCCCCGACCGCCCGTTCCTCCGCCGCTCCCTGCGGCCCGCCGTCCTTCGCCGCCGTCGACCTGGGCGCCTCCAGCGGGCGCGTCATGGTGGGCACGGCCGGGCCCGGCGTCCTGGAGCTGCAGGAGGTGCACCGCTTCCCCAACCGGCCGGTCCGCGTCGCGGGCACCCTGTACTGGGACGTCCTGGGCCTGTACCGGGGGGTGCTGGACGGGCTGCGGGCAGCCGGGCGCGCCGTGCCCGGCGGGCGTCCGGCGTCCGTCGGCATCGACTCCTGGGCGGTGGACCACGGTCTGCTGGACGCCTCGGGGACGCTGCTGGGCAACCCGGTGCACTACCGCGACGGCCGCACCGACGGCGCCGCCGAGCGGGCCGCGGCCGTGATGCCGCCGCGGGAGCTGTACGCCGCCACCGGCCTGCAGCACCAGCCGTTCAACTCCCTCCACCAGCTGGTCGCCGCCCGCGGCACGTCCGCGCTGGCCGCCGCCCGGCACCTGCTGCTGATCCCCGACCTGATGGCGTACTGGCTGACGGGCGAGATGGGCACCGAGCTGACCAACGCCTCCACCACCCAGCTGCTCGACCCGCGCACCGGCGACTGGGCGCGGCCGGTGGCCGAGGCGTTCGGCGTCGACCTGGCGCTGTTCCCGCCGCTGCGCCGTCCGGGCGATCCGGCCGGCGAACTGCTCGCGGAGGTGCTCGCGGAGTGCGGGCTGGACGGGCCGGTGCCGGTCACGGCCGTCGGCTCGCACGACACCGCCTCCGCCGTGGCCGGGGTCCCGGCCGAGGGCGGCCGGGCGTTCGCGTACGTGGCCACCGGCACCTGGTCGCTGGCCGGGGTGGAGCTGGAGGCGCCGGTTCTCACCGAGGAGTCGCGGGCCGCCAACTTCACCAACGAGCTGGGCGTGGACGGCACCGTCCGCTACCTGCGCAACATCATGGGCCTGTGGCTCCTCCAGGAGTGCCTGCGCACCTGGGAGGCCGACGGGCTGCGGCCGGAGCTGGAGGCGCTGCTGCGCGAGGCGGCGAAGGCCCCCGGGCTGCGCTCGGTGGTCGACGCCTCCGACCCGGTCTTCCTGCCGCCGGGCCGGATGCCGGAGCGGATCGCCGAGGCGTGCCGCCGCACCGGCCAGCCGGTGCCGCGCGATCCGGCCGAGACGGTCCGCTGCGTGCTGGACTCCCTGGCCCTGGCCCACCGCAGGGCGGTCGCCGACGCCCAGCGGCTGTCGGGGCGCGAGGTGGAGGTGGTGCACGTCGTCGGCGGCGGGGCCCGCAACGAGCTGCTGTGCCGGCTGACGGCCGACGCCTGCGGGCTGCCGGTGGTCGCCGGCCCGGCCGAGGCGGCGGCCTTCGGCAACGTCCTGGTCCAGGCGCGTGCCGCCGGGGCCGTCCACGGCGACCTGACCGCACTGCGGTCGCTGCTGCGGACCACCCAGCCGCTGCGGCACCATGAGCCCATGGGTGATCGAGGGGCCTGGGAGCGGGCGGAGGCCGCGGTATGCGGGTAGCGCTGTTCGTGACGTGCGTGACCGACACGCTCTACCCCGGCACCGGGCGGGCCGCGGTCGCCGTGCTGGAGCGGCTGGGGGTGGAGGTGGACTTCCCCCCGGCGCAGAGCTGCTGCGGGCAGCCGCAGTTCAACACCGGCTACCGCAGCCAGGCCGAGCCGCTGGTGCGCCGCCACGCCGAGGCGTTCCGCGGCTACGACCACGTCGTGACCCCGTCCGGTTCGTGCGCGGCGATGGTGCGGGAGAACCATCCGGGGATCGCCGCCCGCTCGGGGGACGCCGCGCTGGAGCGCGCCGTGGCCGAGGTGGCGTCCCGGACGTACGAGTTGAGCGAGTTCCTGGTGGACGTCCTCGGTGTGACGGACGTCGGCGCCTCCTACCCGCACACCGTCACCTACCACCCCACCTGCCACGGTCTGCGGGCCCTGGGGCTGGGCGACCGGCCCCGGCGGCTGCTGGAGAACGTGCGCGGGCTGGAGCTGGTGGAACTGCCGGGCGCGGAGGAGTGCTGCGGTTTCGGCGGGACGTTCGCGGTGAAGAACGCGGCCGTGTCGGCGGCGATGGGCGCCGACAAGGCGCGCAGCATCGAGGGCACCGGAGCCGAGGCGGTGTGCGCGGTCGACAACTCCTGCCTGATGCACATCGGCGGCATCCTCACCCGGCGGGGGTCGGCCGTCCGCCCCGTCCACCTGGCCGAGATCCTGGCCTCCACCGACGGCACCGGACGCGACGCGGAGGGCGGGGAGCGATGAGCGGCCGCACCTACCTGGGCATGCCCGCCTTCCCCGAGGCCGCGGGCCCGGCCACCCGTGACGCGCGGCTGCGCCGCAACCTGCGCCACGCCACCGGCACCATCCGCGCCAAGCGCGCCGGAGCCGTCGCCGAGCTGCCGGACTGGGCGGAGCTGCGGGCCGCCGGCGCGGCCGTCAAGGACCGCACGCTGCGCCACCTCGACCACTACCTGGAGCAGGTGGAGGAGGCCGTCACCGCCGCGGGCGGCACCGTCCACTGGGCGGTCGACGCCGACGAGGCCAACCGGATCGTCACCTCCCTGGTGCGCGCCACCGGCGAGCGGGAGGTCGTCAAGGTCAAGTCGATGGCGACCCAGGAGATCGGCCTGAACGCGGCACTGGAGGAGGCCGGGATCCGCGTCTGCGAGACCGACCTGGCCGAGCTGATCGTCCAGCTCGGCGACGACCTCCCCTCCCACATCCTGGTGCCGGCCATCCACCGCAACCGCGGGGAGATCCGCGACATCTTCCGCGAGCGGATGGGCCGCTGGGGCCGCCCGGCGCCCGAGGGCCTGGGCGACGACCCCGCCGAGCTGGCCGAGGCGGCCCGGTTGCACCTGCGGGAGAAGTTCCTGCGGGCGAAGGTCGGGATCTCCGGCGCCAACTTCATGGTGGCCGAGACCGGCACGCTGGTGGTGGTCGAGTCCGAGGGCAACGGACGGATGTGCCTGACCCTGCCCGAGACGCTGATCTCGGTGGTCGGCATCGAGAAGGTGGTGCCCACCTGGCGGGACCTGGAGGTCTTCCTCCAGTTGCTGCCCCGCTCCTCCACCGCCGAGCGGATGAACCCCTACACCTCGATGTGGACCGGCACCGCGGGCGCCGGGGAGGCCGACGGCCCGCGCGACTTCCACCTGGTGCTGCTGGACAACGGCCGCACCGACGCCCTGGCCGACACCGTCGGCCGCCAGGCGCTGCGCTGCATCCGCTGCTCGGCCTGCCTGAACGTCTGCCCGGTCTACGAGCGGGCGGGAGGGCACGCGTACGGCTCGGCCTATCCGGGGCCGATCGGCGCGATCCTCACCCCGCAGCTGCGCGGCACCACGACGGAGCTGGACGCCTCGCTGCCGTACGCCTCGTCGCTCTGCGGTGCCTGCTACGAGGTCTGCCCGGTGGCCATCGACATCCCCCGGGTGCTGGTGCACCTGCGCGAGCGCGTCGCCGAGGGCGGGGAGACGACGGTGCGCGGGCAGCGGACGACCGTCCGGCCCGCGCGGGGGCACGCGGCCGAGCGCGCCGCGATGCGGGCGGCCCGCTGGGCCCTCGACCACCCCGGCGCGCTGCGGGCCGGGCAGCGGCTGGCCTCCCGCACCCGGCGGCTGCATCCGCGCCGCCTGCCGGGGCCGGGCCGGGCCTGGACGGCGAGCCGCGACCTGCCCGCGGTCCCGGCGGAGTCCTTCCGCCACTGGTGGCAGCGCACCCGGGGAGCCGGGAGCGCCCGGACGGAAGGGGAGGGGCGATGAGCAGCCGCGAGGTGGTGCTGGGCCGGATACGCCGGGCCCTGGCCGACGTACCGCGCACGGAGGAGCCGGACGGCGTGCCCGTCCCCCGCGGCTACGCGCGCGCCCACGTCCCGTCCGGCGGGCCCGGCGCGACCGCGGCGCTGGTCGACCTGCTGGCGGAGAACCTGGCCGACTACCGCGCCGTGGTGCACCGCACCGGCGCCGACGGCCTTCCGGTGCTGCTGTGCCGGCTGCTGGCCGAGCGCGGCACCGCCGAGGTGCTGGTGCCGCCCGGGCTGCCGCCGTGGTGGCTGGCGGCCGCCGGCCCGGTGCGGATCCACGACCGGGCGGCCTCCACGCCGGCCGAGCTGGACCGGGTCCACAGCGTGGTGACCGGGTGCGCGGTGGCGATCGCGGAGACCGGCACGATCGTGCTGGACGGCTCCCCCGACCAGGGGCGCCGGCGCATCACGCTCGTCCCCGACCACCACGTCTGCGTGGTCCGGGTGCCCGACCAGGTGGTGGCGTCCGTCCCGCAGGCCCTGGAGCGGCTGGACCCCGTCCGCCCGCTGACGTGGATCTCCGGCCCGTCGGCCACCAGCGACATCGAACTGGACCGCGTCGAGGGCGTCCACGGCCCGCGCACCCTGGAGGTCGTCCTCCTGGCGCAGTGAGTGGCGGTCCCGGGGCGGTCCCGCCGCCGCGGGGCCGCCCTTGCGCCGTCGGTGCCCTGTCATTGCTCTACACCTATGTCGCCGTGCGTGGCCCCTTGTCGCCCGCGGTGCGCGCGGATAGCTTCCCGCCATGCCTTCCCGCCGATCACTTCTCGCCGGTGGTGCGGCCGCCGCGCTGGCCGCCCCGCTCGCCTCCCCCGCCACCGCCGCCACCGCCGCCGACGGCCCCTCCGGGGGGCGGTCCCGCGGCCGGGACGTCGTCCCCGGCGCCGACGCCGCGGCCGCCCGCGGCTGGTCCGTGCTGCGCGGCCGCAGGGTGGGCGTGATCAGCAATCCCACCGGGGTCCTGCGCGACGCCACCCACATCGTGGACTCCATGGCGGCCCACGGCGAGCTGGACATCGCCGGGGTGTTCGGCCCCGAGCACGGCTTCCGGGGCAGCGCGCAGGCCGGGGAGTCCGAGCCGGAGTTCACCGACCCGCGCACCGGGCTGACGGTGTACGACGCCTACGGCGCCAACGCGACCAGGATGGCCGAGCTGTTCACGAGGGCCGGCGCGGACACGATCGTCTTCGACATCCAGGACGTCGGCGTCCGCTACTACACCTACATCTGGACCATGTACAGCGCCATGGTGGCCGCCCGCTCGATCGGCGCCCGGTTCGTGGTGCTGGACCGGCCCAACCCGATCGGCCGGCGGGCCGACGGACCGCTGATGACCGAGGAGTTCACCTCCGGCGTCGGAGCCGAGGTGATCGTCCAGCAGCACGGGATGACGGTGGGCGAGCTGGCCCGCTACTTCAACGGGGAGCTGCTGCCGAAGGAGGGCCCCGGCGGGACGGTGGAGCTGGAGGTGGTCCCGGTGCGGGGCTGGGACCCGTACTCGACCGCCCACGAGCACGGCCTGCCCTGGGTGCCGCCCTCCCCCAACATGCCGACCCCGGACACCGCCGTCGTCTACGCCGGGACGGGCTACTTCGAGGGCACCAACCTCTCCGAGGGCCGCGGCACCACCCGCCCCTTCGAACTCATCGGCGCGCCCTACCTGGACCACCGCTACAGCGACCGGCTCAACGCGCGGAAGCTGCCGGGGGTGCGGTTCCGCGAGGGCTACTTCGTGCCGACGTTCGGCAAGCACACCGGCACCACCTGCGGTGGGGTCCAGATCCACGTCACCGACCCGCGCCGCTACGAGCCCGTCACCACGGCGGTCGCGATGCTGGTGGAGGCGCGTCGCTACGACGCCTTCGCCTGGCGGCAGGACGCCTGGGACACCAGGCGCCCGTTCTGGATCGACAAGCTCTCCGGCTCCCCCCGGCTGCGCGGGATGGTCGACGCCGGCAAGGACGTGGACGAGATCACCGCCGCCTGGCGGGAGGAGGTCCGCGCCTTCGAGCGGACGCGGCGGGCCTACCTGCTCTACCGCTGACCGGACCGGCCGCGGACGCGCGGGGCGAAGGCGGCACGGGGAGGCGCGGGGTGGCGCGGGGACATGCGGAGCGGACGTAACACCGCGTTCTCGCACGGGTCGACGGTGCGTAGCACGGGCACGGCAGCATGGGGGCCCGTCACACCCCTCGAACCCGTGTGAAGGAGTCCCCGTGCTGCGGATCGTCACTCCGCTCGCCGCGCTCCCCCTCGTGCTCCTCGTCCTGGCCGAGCCCCCGGAGCCCCCGGACCCGTCGCCGGGTCCGGGGGGCGGGGAGGCCTCTGCGGACACGGACTCCGCCGGGGGCTGGTGCTACGCCCTCACCGGCGGCCCCGACGACACCTGCACCGTGCAGGTGGTGCGGGTGGGGCAGGCGCGGGAGCCGGTCACAGCCATGCCGTGAAGGCCTCGTACGCCCGCTGCCCGAAGAGCACGAAGCGGATCTCCTCGAACGTGTCGTCCCGCTCGGTCTCCCGGCGCACCGCGGCCAGCGCGATGCGGGCGCCGTCGTCCAGCGGCCAGCCGTAGACGCCGGTGGAGATGGCGGGGAACGCGACCGTGCGGGCGCCCAGTTCACGCGCCACGCGCAGCGACTCCCGGTAGCAGGAGGCCAGTTGCCCGGAGCGGTCCTCCGAGGCGGACCAGACCGGCCCCACCGTGTGGATCACCCAGCGCGCGGGCAGCCTTCCGGCGGTGGTGGCGACCGCCTGCCCGGTGGGCAGCCCCTTGCCGTAGCGCGAGGCGCGCAGGTCACGGCATTCGGCGAGGATCTCCGGGCCGCCCCTGCGGTGGATCGCCCCGTCGACCCCTCCACCTCCCAGCAGTGAGGAGTTGGCGGCGTTCACCACCGCGTCGACGGACTGTTCGGTGATGTCACCCGGAATGAGATGGATTGTGACCATACAGCCATCCTTCCACCGTGCCGGGGGCCTACCCTTCCGGTCGTGATGGCCGGACGACGCGTCCGGCGGGCCGGCTCAGGCGTCCGGCGAGTCCGGGGCCGGCAGGGGCAGCCGGGCCGCCCAGGCCAGCCCGCCCAGCAGGTGCCGGCGGAACGCGGGGTCGGCGTAGGACTCCCCGGTGTGGCCGAGGGCGGTGTAGAAGACGCGGCCCCCGGTGTTCTCGTGGCACCACGCCAGCGGATGGTCCTCCCCCATCCCGCCGCCCCGGTAACTGCTCTCGTCCGCGGAGAGCAGCACCCTGACCCGGCCGCGCGGGCTGGAGCGGAAGTCGTACCACTCGTCGGTGAACGGCCACGAGGGCCCCAGGTGCGCGGTGGCCGGGTGGTCGCGGTCCTCGACGACGGCGACGCCCGGCTGGAGCGCGGGGTGCCGGTCGAAGCGGGCGCCGAGCAACTCGCCGTACCAGGGCCAGTCGTACTCGGTCGTGGTCGCGGCGTGGACGCCGACGAAGGCCCCGCCCCGCTCGGCGTACGCCCGCAGGGCCTCGCGCCCCCCGGGCGTGAGCACCTCGCCGCTGGTGGAGAGGAAGACCACCGCGCGGCAGTCCTCTCCGGCGAGGGCGGCGGCGAGCTCCTCCGGGTCCTCGGTGGCGGTGGCGGCCAGGCCGAGGGCGGCGGCGAGCTCCCGGAAGGCGTCGGTGCCCTGCGGGATGGAGTCGTGCCGGTAGCCGGTGGTCCGGGTGAAGACGAGGATCCTGGCGGGAGTCATGGCCCCATGATCCCCCACCGCGCCCGGGACCGCGGCGGGCGGTCGGCGTGCCCGGGGCCGCGGCGGGCGGCCGCCGGGCTACGCTCGGCGCATGCCCGCACGTGTCAAGGACCTGGTCGTGGACGCGGCCGACCACCAGGGGCTGGCCGACTGGTGGTGCGCCGCCCTGGGGTACGAGCGCCGCCGGCCCCTGGGTTACCCTCCCCCGCCGCCCGAGTGGCCGGTGGCCATCCACCACCCGCACGACGCCGGACCGGTGATCTGGTTCGTGCCCGTGCCCGAAGTGGGGGACGGGCCGAGCCGGGTGCGCTTCGAGGTCTGGGGCGACACCGACGAACTCGTCGCGCTGGGCGCCACCGTGGTGCGGCTGCGCGACCGGGAGAAGGAGTGGGACGTCCTGGCCGACCCGGAGGGCAACGAGTTCGGCGTGTTCACCCCGCGCAGGCCGGTGCTCGCCCTCGGAGAGGGGGAGGCGCGGTGACGCTTCCCGCGGAGGGCATACCCGGCGGGCCGGCCGGCCTCGTCGACACGGTGGCGTGGGTGCACCTGCGCGACGGGCTGATCCTGGGCGCGCGCACGCGCGGCAAGGAGCTCTTCTACATCCCCGGCGGCAAGCGCCACGAGGGGGAGAGCGACGAGCAGACGCTGCTGCGGGAGGTCGAGGAGGAGCTGACGGTGGCGGTCCTGCCCGAGAGCATCGTCCACGTCGGCACCTACGAGGCGCCGGTCGGAGCGCACGCGCCGGGCCTGGTGGTCCGGATGGCCTGCTACACCGGCGACCACCGCGGGACGCTCGCCGCCGCCGGGGAGATCGAGGAGATCGCTTGGCTGTCGTACGCCGACCGCGACCGGGTGCCGCCGGTGGACCAGCTGGTCTTCGACGACCTGCGCGCGGCGGGGGAGCTGGCCTGAGCACGGCCGGCCGGAGGAAGGGCCCGCAGGTGCATCAGGCGGACGCGGCCTCCACCGCGCCCGGACCCGCCGCACCCGGACCGGGGCTCGGACCCGGTCCGGCACCGTCCGGTCCGGGCAGGGCGGCGTCGCGCCGCAGCAGGGCCGCGTAGCGCCCGCCCCGGGCCAGCAGCTCCTCGTGGGTCCCCCGCTCGGCGATCCGGCCGCCGTCGAGGACGACGATCTGGTCGGCGTCGCGGACGGTGGACAGCCGGTGGGCGATCGTCAGCGTGGTGCGGCCCGCCGCCAGGGCGTCGATCGCACGCTGGACGGCCTGCTCGGTACGGGTGTCCAGGGCGCTGGTGGCCTCGTCCAGGACGAGGACGGGCGGATCGCGCAGGATCGTGCGGGCCAGGGCCAGCCGCTGCTTCTCCCCGCCGGAGAAGCGGTAGCCGCGCTCGCCGACGAGGGTGTCGTACCCCTGCGGCAGGGAGGCGATGTGGTCGTGGATCTGGGCGGCGCGGGCCGCCTCCTCGATCTCGGCGTCCGTGGCGTCGGGACGGGCGAAGCGGAGGTTGTCGGCTACGGAAGCGTGGAAGAGGTAGGTCTCCTGCGACACCACGCCCACCGTGCGGGCCAGGGAGTCGAAGTCCAGGTCGCGCACGTCGACCCCGTCGATGGTGACCCGCCCGGCGGTGACGTCGTACAGCCGGGGCACCAGGTAGCCGAGCGTGCTCTTGCCCGATCCGGTGGCCCCGACGACGGCGAGGCTGCTGCCCGCCGGGACGGTCAGGTCGATGCCGCTGAGGGTGGGGGTGGCGGCGTCCGGGTCGTAGGAGAAGCAGACGCCCTCGAAGCGGACCTCGCCGCGGGCCCGGTCCAGCCGCACCGGCCGGGCGGGCTCGGTGATGTCCACCGGCAGGTCCAGGTACTCGAAGATGCGCTGGAAGAGGGCGAGGGAGGTCTGCATCTGCACGCCGGTGCTCAACAGGGAGACGGTGGGGCGCAGCAGGCCCTGCTGGAGGGTGACGAAGGCGACCAGGGTGCCGAGGGAGAACGACGGCCCGCCCAGGTGCAGGAGCAGGCCGGCGGTCCAGTAGAGCAGGGCCGGGATGGCCGCCATGACGATGCCGATGACCGACATCCGCCAGCGTCCGGCCGTGTTGGAGCGGACCTCCAGGTCCACCAGGCGCTCGGACTCCTCGGCGAAGGCGCGGGTGAGGGAGTCGGCGCGGCCCATGGTCCGCCCCAGCAGGATGCCGCTGACCGACAGCGACTCGGTCACCATCGCCGACATCGCGGCCATCTGCTTCTGGCGCCGCGTGGCGATCCTCTTGCGCTCGTTGCCGACGCGCCGGCTGATCCAGACGAACAGCGGCAGCAGGACCAGGGAGACGACCGTGAGCCGCCAGTCCAGCGCCAGCATGGCCGCCACCGTCGCCACCACGCTGGTGAGGTTGGAGACCAGGGACGTCGCGGTGGAGGTGACGGTCGCCTGCATCCCGCCGATGTCGTTGGCGATGCGGGACTGGACCTCGCCGGTGCGCGTGCGGGTGAAGAACGCCAGGGACATCCGCTGGAGCTTGGCGTAGACCTCGGTGCGCAGGTCGTGCATGACGCGCTGGCCGACCGTGGTGCTGATCAGCGTCTGGAGGACGTTGAAGACGCTGGTCAGCACCGCTGTGGCGATCATGCCGAGGGCGAGCAGGGTCAGCAGGCCGGTGCGCTGCTGCGGCAGGGCCACGTCGAGGATCTCGCGCAGCAGGAACGGCGAGGCGACCGAGACCAGTGAGGACGCGCCCACCAGCAGCCCGACGACCGCCAGCCGCCCCCGGTAGGGGCGGAACAGGCGCAGGATGCGGCGGATCTGGGCGGGCGGCTGCTCTGCCCCCTGCTCGCGGGACGGCGGGGCCCAGGCGGGTTCGTCGTGGTGCAATGCGCTCCTCGTGGGCGGTCCGGGCGTTCCCCGGCCGGGCCGGCCGGGCCGCCGCGGCGGCCGGTACGCCGGCGCCCGCGGCTCGGCCACCAGCCTACGGTCGCCCGCCGCGGAACCCGGGAGGCCGGGCTCGGCAGCCCCTCCGGGCCGGGGGCGCCGGACGGGCCGAGAGGGGCGCCGCGGCCGGCCGGTGCGGAACCGGGGTCCGCGGGAAAACCCTTTGCCCCTCCCCGGGGAGGGAGGGGAGGCTTGCACGGTTGTTCCTCCCCCTCCCTCCGAGCCGCACGGGGACGCCATGCGCATCAGCGACCTTCCGTATCCCGATCCCGGGGACCCCGACGTGCGCTCGGGGTTCCGCTTCCTGGTCTGGCTGTGGCGTGCACAGGCCGGCGGCCAGCTGAAGTCGCTGGCCTGGGGCATCCTGCAGATGGGGGCGGTCGCCTCCTTCCCCGTGGTGGTGGGCATGGCCGTGGAGGGGGCCGCCGCGGGCTCCGGCGAACGGCTCGCCGCGGTGGGCGCGCTGGTGATGGCGCTGGGCCTGGCGGTCATGGTCGGCGACACCATGCTGCACCGCACCGCCGTCACCAACTGGATCACCGCCGCGGCCCGGGTGCAGCAGCTGCTGGCGCGGCGGACCTCGGAGCTGGGCGCCGCTCTGACCCGGCGGGTGGCGGCCGGCGAGGTCGTCGCCGTCTCCACCGGCGACATCGAGAAGATCGGCTGGTTCGTGGAGAGCGTCTCCCGCTTCGGGGCGGCGCTGCTGAGCACGATCGGGGTGTGCACGGCGCTGACGGTGTACGAGCCCCTGCTGGGCGGCGTGGTGACGCTGGGCGTGGTGGTGCTGGTCCTAGCCGTCCTGCCGCTGCTGCCGCCGGCCACCCGCAGGGCGGACGTGCAGCGCGCGAAGGCGGGGCGGGCCACGGAACTGGCCGCGGACACGGTGGCCGGGCTGCGGGTGCTGCGCGGCATCGGCGGTGAGGAGCTGTTCCTCGACCGGTACCGGCAGGCCTCCCAGGAGGTGCGGCGGGCCGCGGTGCACACCGCCCGGATGTGGTCCCTGATCGACGCCGTGCAGGTGGTGCTGCAGGGGCTGCTGCTGCTCTCCGTGGTCTGGACGGGCACGCGCATGGCCGTGGACGGCCGGGTGGGGGTGGGCGAGCTGGTGACGGTGTACGGGGCCGTGACCTTCCTGCTCTTCCCGCTGCGGCTCTTCCAGGAGGTCGCCATGGCGTACTCCTTCTCCAAGCCCTCGGCGAGGCGGGCCGCCCGGGTGCTGGCCCTGCGCCGGCAGACCGGCGAGAGCCCCGCCGGCGGCACCGGGGGAGTCCGGGAGCCGCACGGCGACCTGTACGACCCCGCCAGCGGGCTCCTCGTCCCGGCCGGTGCGCTGACCGCGGTGGTGTGCGGCGACCCCGACGCCGCCGGCCGGCTCGCCGAGCGGCTGGGCGGGCACGGTGCCGGGTCCGTACCGGGGGAGCCGTCGGTGCTGCTGGGCGGTGTGCCGCTGGACGGACTCCCCCTGGCGACCGCGCGTACGGCCGTGCTGGTGCAGGACAAGGACCCGGTGCTGCTCTCCGGCACGCTGGAGGAGCTGCTCGACGTGCCGTCCTCCGGCGCGGTCCCACCCCGGCGGGCGCTGGAGGCCGCCCAGTGCGGCGACGTGCTGGACGCCCTGGCGCGGGCCTCCGCCGAGCCGGGGGGCGACCCGATGCGGGCGCGGATCACCGAGCGCGGCAGGTCCCTGTCGGGGGGCCAGCGCCAGCGGCTGGCCCTGGCCCGCTCGCTGGTGGCCGACCCGCAGGTGCTGGTGCTGGACGAGCCCACCAGCGCGGTGGACTCGCACACCGAGGCCCGCATCGCGGGGGCGCTGCGCCGCGTCCGGGCGGGCCGCACCACCGTGGTGTTCTCCTCCAGCCCGCTGCTGCTGGACCGGGCCGACCGGGTGGCGTTCGTGCGGGACGGCGCGGTGGCCGCGACCGGCACGCACCGCGACCTGCTCGCGCGGGAGCCGGCGTACCGCGCGGTGGTCACCCGCGACACCGGCGGCACCGCGGACACCACCGGCGCCCCGGGCACCGCCGGCGCGGACGAAGCGCCCGGGGACGGGCCCGTGGCGGCGGAAGCGCCCGTACCGCACCGGCACGAGCAGATGGAGGAGACCGCGTGATCGGCGTCGCACCCCCTTCCCACGATCCGGCCGCACCGGAGTCGGCCACCACCCTGCCAGTGGGCTCGCCGCGGACCGTGCGCGCCTACGTCGGCGAGCTGGCCGGACGGCACCGGGGCGCGTTCGCGGCCCTGGTGGCGGTCAACGCCACCGCGGTGACGGCCTCCATGGCCGGCCCCTACCTGCTCGGGCGCCTGGTGGAGGATCTCGCCGCGGGAGCGCGCGACCTCCACCTGGAGCGCGTCGCGGCCCTGTTCGCCCTCGCCGTGGTCGTCCAGGCCGTCTTCACCCGGCAGGTGCGGCTGCGGGGAGCCGTCCTGGGCGAGCGGATGCTGGCCGATCTGCGCGAGGACTTCCTGGTCCGTTCGGTGCGGCTGCCACCGGGTGTGCTGGAACGGGCCGGGACCGGGGACCTGCTCTCCCGGATCACCACCGACATCGACCGGCTGGCGAGCGCCATGCGCGAGGCGGTGCCCCAGCTGGCCGTCGGCGTCGTCTGGGCGGGTCTGCTGCTGGGCGCGCTCACGCTCACCGCTCCCCCGCTGGCCCTGTCCATCGTGATCGCCGCGCCGCTGCTGCTGGCGGGCGCCCGCTGGTACTACCGGCGCGCGCCCGCCGCCTACCGCTCGGAGACGGCGGGATACGCCGCCGTCGCCGCGGCGCTGGCCGAGACGGTGGACGCCGGGCGGACGGTGGAGGCCCACCGGCTGGGCGCGCGCCGGGTGGCGCTGTCCGAGCGCCGCATCGCCGAGTGGACCCGGTGGGAGCGGTACACGCTGTGGCTGCGGACGGTGCTCTTCCCCGCCGTCAACGGCACGCACGTACTGGTCCTGGGGTCGGTGCTGGTGCTCGGCGGTCTCTTCGTGACGCGGGGCTGGGTCTCGGTGGGCGAACTGACCACGGGGGCGCTGCTCGCGCAGATGCTGGTCGACCCGATCGGCCTGATCCTGCGCTGGTACGACGAACTCCAGGTCGCCCAGGTCTCCCTGGCGCGGCTGGTGGGGGTGCGGGAGATCGAACCGGACGCCGGGGACGGGGCGGTGTCCCCGCGCGGCCGCGAGGTGCGTGCGGACGCGGTGCGGTTCGGCTACCAGGCGGGCGGCGACGTGCTGCACGGGGTCTCGCTGGAGGTGTCGCCCGGCACGCGGATGGCGCTGGTGGGGCCCTCGGGCGCGGGCAAGTCCACGCTGGGACGGCTGCTGGCCGGGATCTACGCCCCCCGGACCGGCGAGGTCACGCTCGGCGGGGCCGAGCTGGCCCGGATGCCGGCGGAGCGGGTGCGCACCCACGTGGCACTGGTCAACCAGGAGCACCACGTCTTCGTCGGCACGCTCCGCGACAACCTGCTGCTGGCCGACGCCGGTGCCGGTGACGGCGCGCTGTGGGACGCCCTGGCGGCGGTGGGCGCCGACGGCTGGGCGCGCTCCCTGCCCGACGGACTGGACAGCGAGGTGGGCTCCGGGGGCGCCGCCGTCACCCCGGCCCAGGCCCAGCAGATCGCGCTGGCCCGGCTGGTGCTGGCCGATCCCCACACCCTGGTGCTGGACGAGGCGACCTCGCTGCTGGATCCGCGTGCCGCCCGGCATCTGGAGCGCTCGCTCGCCCGGGTGCTGGAGGGGCGCACGGTCATCGCGATCGCCCACCGGCTGCACACCGCGCACGACGCGGACGTGATCGCGGTCGTGGAGGACGGCAGGATCAGCGAGCTGGGCAGCCACGACGAACTGGTCGCCGCGGACGGTGCCTACGCGGCGCTGTGGCGCTCCTGGCACGGCTGACCGCACGCCCGCCCGTCCCCGGCCCTCCTCCCCCGCCGCCCCGCCCGGTCGCGGGGGAGGAGGGCCGGGCGCGTCACCCGATGTAGCCCAGAGCCCACAGCCCGCTCAGGCCGCCGGTCAGCATGAACCCGGGCATCAGGACCTGCACCTCCAGCCAGCTGCCGGCTTTGAAGCGCATGGCCTTGGGCGGCCCCACCGGGTACCAGCGCCTGCCGCCCACGGGGACGGGCCACAGGATCGGGCAGCCGGAGACGGTGATGGCGTCGCCGAGGTCGTGGACCAGGGAGCCGAGCACGATCGGCAGGCCCAGCCACAGGTACTCCTGACCCGCACCGGTGAACAGCCAGTCGGCTCCGTTGCCGGGCTTGTTCAGGATGTCCGCCAGGATCCACGCACTGGTCGCGCCGAGCAGCCACACCAGGACGTCGCTGGAGACCCGCGCCGCCCGCCACAGCAGCCCCTCGACGGCCAGCACCATGTGGACGAAGAGGATGCCCAGGACCGCCCAGCGGCCGCCCAGCGCCGCGAGCGCGGAGAAACCCGCTCCCATCAGCACCGCCCACAGCCAGGTGTGGGTGAGGGTCCGGTGGCCGCCCGCCCGCCGGGGGTCCCCGGGCTTGCGGGTCGCCTTGTAGACCGCGCACGACAGCTTCTCGATCACCGTGCAGAGCCACTTGGACAGCGGCCCGAAGGCGCGGGAGATGGTCGCCGACTTGTGGTCGAGGTCGGGGGCGAGGGCGGCACCCGCGCAGATCAGTGCCCCGGCCACCAGGACCGGCCACGGCATCGGCCGGTCCAGGGCGTGCGCCACCGCTCCCACCCCCAGCCACGCTGCCGCTCCCGACAGCGAGTGCGCCGGTCCCATCATGTGTGTCCCCACCCCATCGCGTCCGCTCCGCCGTCCTGCCGGCGACACAGCGTAGCGTCGGTGATCTTCGGGCCGTCGGCCGGTTCACGCCGGGAGGGGGACGGCAGGCAGTATGGGGGGCGTGACCCTTATCGATCAGATGCCGAGCACCGCCGACCCCGACACTCTTTACGAAGCCTTCTCCGGCTGGGCCGAGGGCAGGGGCATCACGCTCTACCCCGCCCAGGAGGAGGCCCTGATCGAAGTGGTCTCCGGGGCGAACGTCATCCTGTCCACGCCGACCGGCTCCGGCAAGAGCCTGGTGGCGGCCGGCGCGCACTTCGCCGCGCTCGCCCAGGACAAGGTCACCTTCTACACCGCCCCCATCAAGGCGCTGGTGTCGGAGAAGTTCTTCGACCTGTGCAAGATCTTCGGCACCGAGAACGTGGGCATGCTCACCGGCGACGCCTCGGTCAACGCCGACGCACCCGTCATCTGCTGCACCGCCGAGGTGCTCGCCTCCATCGCGCTGCGCGACGGGGCGGACGCCGACATCGGCCAGGTCGTCATGGACGAGTTCCACTTCTACGCCGAGCCGGACCGCGGCTGGGCGTGGCAGATCCCCCTGCTGGAGCTGCCGCAGGCACAGTTCGTCCTGATGTCGGCCACCCTCGGTGACGTGAGCCGGTTCGAGGAGGACCTGACCCGGCGCACCGGGCGCCCCACCGCCGTGGTGCGCTCGGCCACCCGGCCGGTGCCGCTGAGCTACGAGTACCGCACGACGCCGCTGACCGAGACACTGACCGAACTGCTCCAGACCCACCAGGCGCCGGTGTACATCGTGCACTTCACCCAGGCGCAGGCCGTGGAGCGGGCGCAGGCGCTGATGAGCATCAACATGTGCTCGCGCGCCGAGAAGGACGAGATCGCCAAGCTCATCGGCAACTTCCGCTTCACCACCCGGTTCGGCCGGAACCTCTCCCGCTACGTGCGGCACGGCATCGGGGTGCACCACGCCGGCATGCTGCCCAAGTACCGGCGGCTGGTGGAGAGGCTGGCCCAGGCGGGCCTGCTGAAGGTGATCTGCGGCACCGACACCCTCGGGGTGGGCGTCAACGTGCCCATCCGCACGGTGCTGTTCACCGCCCTGACCAAGTACGACGGCAACCGGGTGCGGGTGCTGCGGGCGCGGGAGTTCCACCAGATCGCGGGCCGGGCCGGACGGGCCGGCTTCGACACGGCCGGTCTGGTCGTCGCACAGGCGCCCGAGCACGTCATCGAGAACGAGAAGGCCCTCGCCAAGGCCGGCGACGATCCGAAGAAGCGCCGCAAGGTGGTGCGGAAGAAGGCCCCGGAGGGCTTCGTCAACTGGAGCGAGAAGACCTTCGAGAAGCTGATCGCCTCCGACCCGGAGCCGCTCACCTCCCGGTTCAGGGTGACCCACGCGATGCTCCTGTCCGTCATCGCCCGTCCCGGTGACGCCTTCCAGGCCATGCGCAGGCTGCTGGAGGACAACCACGAGGACCGGCGCAGCCAGCTGCGCCACATCCGGCGGGCGATCGCCATCTACCGCTCGCTGCTGGACGGCGGGGTCGTCGAGCAGCTCGACACCCCGGACGCCGAGGGGCGCACCGTCCGGCTCACCGTCGACCTCCAGCAGGACTTCGCCCTCAACCAGCCGCTGTCCACCTTCGCGCTGGCGGCCTTCGAGCTGCTGGACCCCGAGTCGCCCTCCTACGCGCTGGACATGGTCTCCGTCGTGGAGTCGACCCTGGACGACCCGCGGCAGATCCTGGCCGCGCAGCAGAACAAGGCCAGGGGCGAGGCCGTCGCACAGATGAAGGCGGACGGCGTCGAGTACGAGGAGCGCATGGAGCGGCTGGCCGACATCAGCCACCCCAAGCCGCTGGAGGAGCTGCTCTTCCACGCCTACAACCTCTACCGCAGGAGCCACCCGTGGGTCGGCGACCACCCGCTGTCCCCGAAGTCCGTCGTCCGCGACATGTACGAACGGGCGATGACCTTCGGGGAGTTCGTCTCCCACTACGAGCTGGCCCGCACCGAGGGGATCGTGCTGCGCTACCTCGCCAGTGCCTACAAGGCGCTGGAGCACACCGTGCCGGACGACCTGAAGTCCGAGGACTTCCAGGACATCGTCGCCTGGCTCGGCGAGATGGTGCGGCAGGTCGACTCCAGCCTGCTGGACGAGTGGGAGCAGCTGGCCCATCCCGAGGACGAGACGGCCGAGGAGGCCCAGGAGCGCGCCGACCAGGTCAAGCCCGTCACCGCCAACGCCCGCGCCTTCCGCGTGCTGGTGCGCAACGCGATGTTCCGGCGGGTGGAGCTGGCCGCGCTGGACAAGGTGGAGGAGCTGGGCGAACTGGACGGCGAGGCCGGCTGGGACGCCGACGCCTGGGCCGAGGCCATGGACGCCTACTGGGAGGAGTACGACGACCTGGGCACCGGACCGGACGCCCGCGGGCCGAAGCTGCTGCGGATCGAGGAGCGGCCCGAGGACGGCCTGTGGCGGGTCCGGCAGACCTTCGCCGACCCGGAGGGCGACCACGACTGGGGCATCTCCGCCGAGGTCGACCTCACCGCCTCCGACGCGGAGGGACGCGCGGTGATCAAGGTCGTCGACGTGGGCCGGCTGTGACGGCGGACGGGAAGGACATGAGAGAGGACAGACGATGAGCGAGACCGCCCGGACGGACCGGAGCGGCCCCAAGGCCCCGGCCGACGCCGCCGAGAGCCTGGTCGACCTGCTCGACCTGGAGCGGATCGAGGAGAACATCTTCCGCGGGCACAGTCCCGACGAGTCGCTGCAGCGCGTCTTCGGCGGGCAGGTCGCCGGGCAGGCGCTGGTGGCGGCCGGGCGCACCACCGACGGGAAGCGCCCGGTGCACTCGCTGCACGCGTACTTCCTGCGCCCGGGGAGGCCCGGGGTGCCGATCGTGTACCAGGTCGAGCGGGTGCGGGACGGGCGCTCCTTCACCACCCGCCGCGTGGTGGCCGTGCAGCAGGGCCGCACGATCTTCAACCTGACCGCCTCCTTCCATCGCGGTGAGCCGGGCTTCGAACACCAGCTGCCGATGCCCGAGGTGCCGGATCCCGAGTCGCTGCCGAAACTGGCGGACGAGCTCCGCGAGCACCTGGGCTCGCTGCCCGAACCGCTGGAGCGCATGGCGCGCCGCCAGCCGTTCGACATCCGGTACGTGGAGCGGCTGCGCTGGTCCCGGGAGGAGCTGCGGGGGGTCGATCCGCGCAGCGCGGTGTGGATGCGGGCGGTGGGGCCGCTGGGCGACGACCCGCTCGTCCACACCTGCGCGGTCACCTACGCCAGCGACATGACGCTCCTCGACGCGGTGCGCCTGCCCGTGGAGCCGCTGTGGGGTCCGCGCGGCTTCGACATGGCCTCCCTGGACCACGCGATGTGGTTCCACCGCCCCTTCCGGGCCGACGAGTGGCTCCTCTACCAGCAGGAGTCACCCGTGGCGACCGGTGCCCGCGGGCTGGCCAGGGGCCTGCTCTACGACCGGCGGGGGCGGCTGGTCGCCTCGGTGATGCAGGAGGGGCTGTTCCGGACGGCGGGGTGACGCCCGCACCGCGCCCCCGGCCCCTCCTCCGGGCGGGACAGGGGGCGCGCGGCCCGCGCCGTGCCGAGCGCCGCCGCCAGGCCCAGCCGGTGCCACAGCACCTCCTCCTCGCCGTCGGCGGTGAGGAGGGCCCGGACGACCCGCCCGGCCGCCGGGGAGTCCGGCCGGGCGGTGACCAGTGCGGGTCGCAGCTCCTCCAGCCTGGCCCGCTCCGCCGGATCCGGTACGGCCTCCGCCAGCACGTCCGGGGCCAGCACGGCGGCGTGGGCGGCCGCGGCGGCCCACGGGTCGTCCGTACGGCGCACGGCCTGGGCGATCCGCCGGTTGCGCCAGTGGCGCGGCCGCCAGTCCTCCCCCCGGGCCAGCATCCGCCGCACCCCCTCCGGCAGGGGGCCGCGGAGCAGGTCCGGCCGGTGCCCGGCCACGTCCCTCAGCTCGGTGGCGAGGTAGAACCAGACCACGGCCCGGTACCGGTTGAGGGAGAAGCGCACGGGGCCGACGCACCCGGTGCGGGCCAGGCGCGCGAACCGCGCCCGGCTCACCCCCAGCAGCTCGGCGCCCTCCCGGGCACCGACCAGACGCAGCCGCTCGCGCAGGGTGGCCGGAAAACCCTCCTCGGCGCGGAGCCGGGCCAGTTCCGCCGCCGGAACCCGCCGACCGCGTCCACACGGCGGGCCCGCCGCCACCGCCCCGATCTCCCCGAGTTCGACGGCGAGTTCCAGCTCCCGCGGCTTCAGCCCGAGCGCCCGGCACGCCTCGCCCGCCGGCACCGCCTCCACCGGGGCGCCCCGGACACCCCCCGGCGCGTCCTGCGCCGGTGGCGCGCAGGGCAGGGGCCGCGGCGCGGCCTCCGCCTCGCGTACCCCTGCGACCCCCGCGGTCTCCAGCGCCGACGCCCGTACCCGTGCCACCGACATGGCCATCCCCTCCGCACTCTTCCGATCACCGAGTGCGACGAAGGTAGTCCGCCGGCCCGCCGCTTCGCCGAACCTGTGGACGACTCGGGGAAACCGCTGGTGGAGCCGGGTCACCGGGGTCGGCCGCCGGCCTGCGGCGCACCGGCGGCGCGGGAATCGCGCCAGGGCCCTCCCCGGCCGTTCAGCGGCCGTTGCGCGTGGCCACCCCCAGGTGCTCGCCGACCCGGCTCACCAGCAGGGTCGTCTCGTAGGCGAGCTGGCCCATGTCGGCCTCCGGTGCCGCGAGGACGCACAGGCAGCTGCCGTCACCGGCCGCCGTCACGAAGAGGATCCCCTCGTCGAACTCGATCACGGTCTGGCGCACCCGGCCCGTCCGGAAGTGCTCCCCGGCGCCCCTGGCCAGGCTGTGCAGGCCGGAGGCGACCGCGGCCAGGTGCTCGGCGGCGCTCCGCTCGAGCCCCTGGCTGGCCCCGGTGACCAGCCCGTCGCCGGAGAGCACCAGCGCGTGCCGTACCGATGCCATCCGCTGCGTCAGGTCGTCCAGCAACCAGTCCAGTCCACTGCCCAGAGCCATTCCGGTCCCCCTGTCTGATGGTCGTGCCGTGCCAGCCTTACCCAGGACGGCCGCCGGGGCAACCATCGTTCTCGGCCTCCCCCGGCACGGCCGGAAACGTGAGGGGGTACCGTGCCCGGGCGCGGCGACGGTCGCCGGCGGACGGCGGGCCGCGCCGGGCACGCGGCGGAGGACGCACGAAGGAGGGTCTGTGGCGGAGGACGGCAGGGCGCGGACGCGGGAGTTCTTCACCGAGCGGGCCGCGGGCTGGGAGGCCCGCTTCCCCGACGACGGCCCCGCCTACGAGGCCGCCGTGGCCGAGCTGGGGCTCCGCCCCGGGGACGCCGTCCTGGACGCCGGCTGCGGCACGGGGCGCGCACTGCCCGCCCTGCGCGCGGCCGTCGGCCGGCAGGGGACCGTCCTGGGTTTCGACCTCACCCCGGCCATGCTGGAGCAGGCCGTCTCGGCCGGGCGGCACCGCCACGCCCTGCCGGCCGTGGCCGACGTCATGCGTCTGCCGCTGCGCGACGGCGGGCTGGACGCCGTGTTCGCCGCCGGTCTGCTGTCGCACCTGCCCGACCCGGCCGGGGGGATGCGGGAGCTGGGCAGGGTGGTCCGGCCGGGCGGCCGTCTGGCGCTCTTCCACCCGGTGGGCCGCGCCGCCCTCGCGGCCCGCCACGGGCGCGCGGTCGCCCCCGGCGACCTCCGGGCCGAGCCGAACCTCCGGCCCCTGCTGGAGGCCGCGGGCTGGCGGCTGGCCTCGTACGCCGACGAGGACCGCCGCTACCTGGCGCTGGCCGTGCGCCTCTGACCCGGCTGCCGCCGACCCGCGGGCTCCCGCGCCGCCCCTCCCCCGCCCGGTGTGTCCCCCGTCTCTCGACGCGGCCTCCCCGCCGTGGCTAGGGTGCGCGCACGATGTCCGGCTGGCCGGAGAGGAGACCGGTGTGGCGGAGGCCCGGAGCGGGGACGGCGCGGGCGGCGGCGACGACGCCCTGTACGTGCTGACCGCGGTGCTGCTCACCCCGGCGCAGTTCCCGAGCGTCCTCGGCGACGACTACCCCGAGGCGTGCGCCGCGCTCGGTCTGGAGCCGTACGCCGAGGGGTACGGCCTCGTCCTCGGGCAGGACGGGGAGGGCGCCCGCTGGACCGTCGCCACGGAGGACGTCTCCCTGGTGGCGTGCGCGATCGCCGCCTGGGACTGCGGCATGGGGTACGACCTGTCGCCGGGCGAGCGGACGATCGCCGCGGTCCTCCCCGGCTGGCCGGTGGCGGTGGCGGTGGCCGCGCCGGGGGTCCCCGCACCGCACGATCCCGGGCCCGGACCGGAGCCGGGCGGCGGCCGTCCGCCCCTCTCGCCGCCCGACACCTCCGCGTGGGGCCCGGCGCAGCGGCGGCTCGGCGCGGACGAGATCGCGCTGCAGTGGGCCGAGTGGCGCGCGCAGGTCGACGCGGACGTCACGTTCGTCGATCCCGGGGAGGGCTCCGGCTCCAGGGCGCGGCGCGCCCTGGAGGAGGCCCGGGCCTACCTGGACTCCCCGCCACCGCCCGGCCGCGTCCGTTCGGCGTTCGCCCCCGGCGAGGCCCGGACGCTGCGTGTGGACGGTCCCGGCTGGAGCCTGGTGGCGCGGACCGACGACATCGCGTTCGTGCTGCTGGACGACGAGCCGGGCGAGGTGCTCCCGGTGGGCCGCGGGCCGGAGCTGCCCGGTCTGCTCCGGGCGCTGGAGCGCCTGGCGGTCCGGCCGGACACGGTCGTCTGAGCCGGCCGCACGGCGGCCGCCGCCGCCCCGTCGCCCCGCCGCCGTGCGCGGCGGTACCGGAGCGGAGGCCCTCGCCGGGCGCGCCTGCGGAACGGCAGGGATCCCGGGCGGCTGCCCGTCAGCGCCCCAGTTCCTTGCGGCCGACCCGCCGCACCCTGCGGCGCTGCGCGGGGTCGAGTGCCAGGTAGGCGAGGGCCGGGATCCCGACGACCACCGCCAGCCCTATCAGGAAACTGCCGGTCAGCACCCACAGGAGCAGCCCCACGGCCACTCCGCCGACGGCGACCTTCCCCCGGTTGCCCATCTTCAACGCCTCCTCGTGCGGCGGTGGACCGCCGCCTCATCCCTGGAACGTCCCCGCGGCCCGGAGGGTTCCCCGGCCCCGCCCGAAGCAGGCCCGGACGCCGGCCGCCGCCCGCGTGCGGCCTCAGGCGCGCAGCTCGGCGCCGACCTCGTGCATGTGCCGCAGCGCCTGCCGGTAGGAGTCCAGTACCCCCGTCTCGGTGTAGGGCACGCCCAGCGCCTCGCAGTGGCGGCGCACCAGCGACCGGGCCTGCTTCAGGTGGGGGCGGGGCATGCTCGGGAAGAGGTGGTGCTCGATCTGGTGGTTCAGGCCGCCCAGCAGCCAGTCGGTGACCGGCCCGCCGCGGACGTTGCGCGAGGTGAGGACCTGGCGGCGCAGGTGCCCCCAGGGCTCCCCGCCCGGGTCCGGCATCTGCATCCCCTTGTGGTTGGGGGCGAAGGAGCACCCCAGGTGCAGCCCGAACAGCGCGTGGTGGACCAGGGCGAAGGCCAGCGCCCGGCCCAAAGGCATCGCCGCCAGCAGCAGGGAGGCGTAACCGGCCCAGTGGGCGGCCAGGAGCACCGCCTCCACCGCGCGGTCGCCGCGGTGGAGGCGGTCGCGTCCGCCCGACCGCAGCATCCGTATGCTCGTCACCTTCAGGGCGACGCCCTCCAGCAGCAGGAGCGGGAAGAACAGCCGAGCCTGGTTGCGGGTGAGCCAGCGCGCGGCACCGTGCCGCCCGGCGGCCTGCCGCTGGGTCCACACCAGCACGCCGACCCCGACGTCGGGATCCTTGTCGACGTGGTTGGGGTTGGCGTGGTGGCGGTTGTGCTTGTCGTTCCACCACGCGTGGCTCATGCCGAGCAGCAGGTTCCCGTGCACCAGCCCGATCACGCGGTTGGCGCGGCGGCTCCCGGCGATCTGGGCGTGTCCGGCGTCGTGGCCCACGAAGGCGGTGCGGGCCCACAGGACGGCGAGCGGCACGGCCCACACCAGGACCCACCAGGAGTCCCCCAGGGCGAACACCGCGGCGGTGACGGCGGCGAGGGCGAGCGCGTTGACGGCGATGCCCGCCGCGTACCAGCCCGTGCGGTGCTCCAGCAGGCCCTGCTCCCTGACCTGCCGCAGCAGTGGGGAGAACTCGCTGCCGCCGGACGCGGCGGTCTCCCCCGCCGGGCCCGGCGGGCCCTGGGGGACGGTCGGGGGTGCTGTTCCGGGCATGCTGCCTCCGGGGCTGCGGGACGGTGCGGCTTCCGACCCGCCCCAACCTAGGAGCGCCGTACGGGCACCGGCCATGGCGCCGGCACCCGTGCGGCCGGGGACCCAGCTCCCCCGGCCGTACGGGGGGCAGCCCCACCCCGTCCGGCCCGGGCGGTCGCCCGCTCCGGCGCGGTCCCGGGCTCCGGCGAGGCGGCCCTGACCGGTCCCGGGCCGGATCCCGGGGCGCTGGAGTCCCTGGTGGCGCGGACGTCCGGCTCCGGCCGGGGCGGGACGGCCGGCGGCGGCCGCACCGGAAGGAGCGCGGCCGGTGGCGGCCCGCGGGTCCCGCGGGCCGCCACCGGCCGCCGCTCTGGCCGGGTCGGCTCAGGCGATGCCCTCCAGCACGGGGTAGTAGCCCCCGGACTGGCCCGCCGCCTTGGGGTGGTACGAGTTGGTGATGTTGAGCCAGTCGACGCTGTGCAGCCAGGAGTCGCTGGAGCAGATCTCGTGGCCCGTGAAGCGTCCGCGCACGTCGCCGAAGGTGAAGCCGTGGTCGGCGACCCGCTTGGCGATGACGTCGCTGAGGTGGTCGGCCGCGGCGTTGATGGCCGCGCGGGAGGTCTCGCTGAGTCCGACCCAGCAGCTGCCGTTGAGCTTGTAGAAGCGGGGGTAGTTCAGCACCACGACCCGGGCGTTGGGCGCCTTGCCCCGGATGGCGCTGTAGACGGCGTCGAGCCGGCCCGGGAGGGTGTTGGCGATGTACTCGCGCGCCTGGTTGATCCGGGACACGCACGCGCTCTCGCCCTGCAGCACGCAGGTCGTCATGGCGTCGGCGAAACCGGCGTCGTTGCCGCCGACGCTGAGGCTGACCAGGGAGGTGCCCGAGTTCAGCGGACCGAGCTGGTTGTTGATGACGTCGGTCGTCCTGGCCCCGGAGCAGGCGGTGAAGTGGAAGGAGGAGGGGGCGTTGGCGTTCTTCCACAGCACCGGGTACGCCCGGTTGCTCCGCTTGCAGGAACCGCTGGCGCTGTCGTAGTCGCCGGCGCCGACCCCGGAGGAGTACGAGTCCCCCAGGGCCACGTAGGACGTGGCGGCGGCCTCCTGGGCCGACGCCACTCCCGCGCCACCGATTCCCAGTCCGAGGACGGCGGCGAGGGTGACCGCCGCGGAGGCGAGGCGGGACAACTTCATGGGACCTCCCAGAGTGTGGAGGAAGAGGGGAGAGGGATTGTGCCTACTCCGTGGTAGCAGCGGAGAGCGCTTTTAGGAAGCGTCCATGTCAAAACCGATGCGGACATTCAGCTGAACAACCGGTTCACCCTGCCTCGGGTAACGCCCTATGTCCCGACGCTTCGTCAGATAGCGTCCCGGAAAAGGAATCCGCCGAAAACCCGTTCGTCCGGCGTTCGCCGCCAATCCGCGCAAAAAACCCGCGCGCACCGAATCGAGTCGGGCCGCCCCGCGTCCGCCGGAGAAAGCGGAAAGGAGCGGTCCGGCGCCCTGCGGATTTCCGCCCCGCTCCCGGCGCTTCGAGGACGCCTGCGGGCATCGGGGCGCGAGGGGGCGGGGCCGGTCGGTCGCACCGCCTCCGCCGGGGTCCCCGCGGCCTCGTGCGCTCCGGCGCGGGGCGGCCCGCCCCCTACGCGGTCTCCCGGGCGAGCAGGAAGTCCGCCTCGCCCGCCTTCACACCCCGGATGAACCCGGCGATCTCGTGGCGGGTGCAGATCAGGGCGGGGCCGTCGGGGTCGGCGGACTGGCGCAGCGCCACCCGGCCGTCCGCCAGCCGCATGACCTCCACGCAGCTCCCCCCGTTGCCGCCGCTCCACGGCTTGTGCCAGCCCTCGGTCCCCAACTGCCGGGCCGGCATGCCGCTGTAGACGCGTTCCTTCATCCGATCTCCCACAACTCCTTGCGCAAGCCCTCCAGAACGGCCTCGGTCCGCTGCACCGGCGCGGCCTGCGCGCACATCCGGTCCAGTGCCTCCTGGAACGCCGACACCTCGTCGCGCCGGTCGAAGCAGACGGCGCCCACCAGGCTCTCGCCGTAGGCGACGTCGGGCAGTTCCGGGACGGGGAACCGGAAGATGTGGAAGGGCCCGTACATGGCCGGGTGGGGTCCGGCGGCGAAGGGCATGACCTGCAGGCGCACCGTCGGCATCGAGCACGCCTCGACCAGCCGGTCGAGCTGGGCGCGCATGACCTCCGGTCCGCCGACGGGCCTGCGCAGCACGGTCTCGTCCATCACCACCCACAGCAGCGGCGGTTCCGCGCGCTCCAGCAGCCGCTGGCGCTCCAGCCGCAGCGCGACCCCCCGCTCGATCTCGGCGCCGGAGGCGTGCGGCATCCCGGCGCGCAGCACGGCGCGGGCGTAGTCCTCGGTCTGCAGGAGTCCGGGCACGTAGTGGGGCTCGTAGGCGCGGATGACGTGCGACTCGCTCTCCAGGGCGACGAAGGCGCTGAACCACTCGGGCAGTACGTCGCGGTAGCGGTGCCACCAGCCGGGGCGGTTGGCCTCGCGGGCGAGCGCGAGGAAGGAGTCGATCTCCCCCTGGTCCGCGATGCCGTAGGTGCGCAGCAGCTTCTCGACGTAGGGGAGCTTCAGGCCGACCTCCGCCCGCTCCATCCTGCGGACGGTGGCGTGGGTGACGTCGAGCGCCGCCGCGGCCCTGTCGTAAGTCAGTCCGGCGCGCCGGCGCAGTTCCCGCAGCCGCCTGCCCAGCACCACGCGCAGCACCGTCGGTGCGCCGCCCGTCCGGGATTCCGCCACCGCCGCCCCTCCCGCTCCCGCCGACCCGCCCGGCCGGCCAACCGGCGCGCGGAGAGCGGCAGTCTGTCATGCCACTTGACTATTGCGACAGGGTGGCATGTGCGTTTTTGCAAACAACAGATTGATCCTTGCCAGATGTTGTCACCGCCTCCACACTGGGGACGTGGCTCACTTTTCCGAAGTTCGCCCGTTAGAGCGCACCGAGGGTTCGGCCGAACGGAACCTGCGGGACGCTTTCCACCTTCCGGCCATCGGCGCCTCCGTCGCCGAGGCGCGCCGGAGGGTGCTCGCGCGCCTGACGGAGTGGGACATCGGGGCGCTGGTCCGCGACAACGCCCAGCTGGTCGTCTCCGAGCTCTTCACCAACGCCGTCAGACACACCGAAAGCGACAAGGTGGACTGCGAGCTGCGGGTCACCGGACTGCGGCTGCGCCTGGAGGTCACCGACCAGGGCGGAGGCACCCGTCCGCGCCGGCAGGGCGCCGGCGGCGGGACCGACTCCGAGGGGGAGAGCGGACGCGGACTGCTGCTGGTCAGCGCCCTGGCCGAGGAGTGGGGGGTGCGCCCGCGGGAGAGCGGCGCGGGCCACATGGTCTGGGCGGAGCTGGAGTTCGGCCGCTCCGCTCCCTGACGCGGGGCCGCCCGGCCCGGGCGGGGGAGGCCGGGCGGCCCCGGCGCACGCGCACGTCCCGCCTCCGGCGGCCCGCCCGGAACCCGGTCCGGCCCGCCGCGCCCTCCCCGGCCGGGAGGTGCACCGCGGGTACGGGGGAGGCGGCCCCCTCACAGGGCGCGGGGCAGCCCCGCGCGGCGTGACGGACGCACGGCGCGCGGGTGCGCGGGAGGCCGCGGCGGCCGGAGGGAACGGCCGTGCGGGGGTGCGGGCCGCCACCCGCGCCCCCGCACGGGGCTCGCCGGCGCCCTCAGCCGCGGACGCCCAGCAGGTGGTCCATCGCCAGCTGGTCCAGCTGCTCGAAGGCCATGCCGCGCTCCGCGGCGGCCTCCACGTCGAACTCCTCGAAGGCGCTCCGGTCGGCCAGCAGGTCGGCGGCGGTCTCGCCCTCGTCCAGGGTCGGCTTCGCCAGCTCGTCCAGGCGGGCGGCGCGCAGCGCCTCCTGCACGGCCGGGTCGGCGCGGAAGGCGGCGGCCTTCTCCTTGAGGATCAGGTAGTTGCGCATGCAGCCGGCCGCCGAGGCCCACACGCCGCCGAAGTCCTCGGTCCGCGGCGGCTTGAAGTCGAAGTGCCGCGGGCCCTCGTAGCCGGCCGACTCCAGCAGGTCCACCAGCCAGAACGCCTGGCGCAGGTCGCCGGCGCCGAAGCGGAGGTCCTGGTCGTACTTGATGCCGGACTGGCCGTTGAGGTCGATGTGGAACAGCTTGCCGTGCCACAGCGCCTGGGCGATGCCGTGCGGGAAGTTGAGTCCGGCCATCTGCTCGTGGCCGACCTCGGGGTTGAGGCCGACCCGGTCGGCGTGCTCCAGCTCGCCGATGAACGCCAGGGCGTGGCCGACGGTGGGCAGCAGGATGTCGCCGCGCGGCTCGTTGGGCTTGGGCTCGATGGCGAAACGCAGGTCGTAGCCCTGGGAGACGACGTAGTCGCCGAGGAGGTCGAACGCCTCCTTGAGGCGGTCCAGGGCCACCCGCACGTCCTTGGCGGCACCGGACTCGGCGCCCTCTCGGCCGCCCCAGGCCACGTAGGTGCCGGCGCCCAGCTCGACGGCCAGGTCGATGTTGCGCATGGTCTTGCGCAGGGCGTAGCGGCGCACGTCCCGGTCGTTGGCGGTGAAGGCGCCGTCCTTGAAGACCGGGTGGGTGAAGAGGTTGGTGGTGGCCATCGGCACCTTCATGCCGGTGGAGTCCAGCGCCTGGCGGAAGCGCTTGACGATGCCCTCGCGCTCGGCGTCGGAGGACCCGAAGGGGATCAGGTCGTCGTCGTGGAAGGTGACGCCGTAGGCGCCCAGCTCGGACAGCTTCTGCACGGTCTCGACCGGGTCGAGGGCCGGGCGGGTCGCGTCACCGAAGGGGTCGCGACCCTGCCAGCCCACGGTCCACAGACCGAAGGTGAACTTGTGCTCGGGCGTCGGCTCGTAGCTCATGACATGCCTCTCGGGTATTTCGTCAGGGCCGTTGACAAATTAGTATGCGCCCAGAAGCCCCAGAGAGGAAGAGGCGACATGGCCGCACCCGAAGGTCCGCTCGTAGTCGGTGTGGACAGCTCGACGCAGTCCACGAAAGCGCTGGTCGTCGACGCCGCCACCGGCCAGGTGGTGGCCCGCGGCCAGGCGCCCCACACCGTCTCCCCCGACCACGAGAGCGATCCCGGGCAGTGGTGGGAGGCCCTGTGCCGGGCGCTGGAGCAGTGCGGACCGGCCGTCCACCGGGCCGCGGCGGTCTCCGTCGGCGGACAGCAGCACGGGCTGGTGACGCTGGACGCCGGCGGCCGCCCGGTGCGCCCGGCCCTGCTGTGGAACGACGTCCGCTCCGCCCCGCAGCGCGACCGGCTGGTGGAGGAGCTGGGCGGGCCCGGGGCGTGGGCCGAGCGCTTCGGCAGCGTCCCGGCGACCTCCTTCACCGTGACCAAGTGGCAGTGGCTGCGGGAGAACGAGCCCGAGGCCGCTGCCTCCGTCCGCGCGGTGCGGCTGCCGCACGACTACCTCACCGAGCGGCTGACCGGCCTGGGCACCACCGACCGCGGTGACGCCTCGGGCACGGGCTGGTGGTCCACGGCCACCGAGGAGTACGACGCGGAGATCCTGGAGCGGGTCGGGCTCTCCCCCGACCTGCTGCCCCGCGTGCTCGGCCACGGCGAGGCCGCCGGCACCGTGCGGCCCCTGGACGGGCTGCCGCTGCCCCAGGGCGCGCTGGTGGCCGCCGGCACCGGGGACAACATGGCCGCCGCGCTCGGACTGGGCCTGAGCCCGGGCCGGCCGGTGCTGAGCCTGGGCACCTCCGGCACCGTCTACGCCGTCTCCACCACCCGGCCGGCCGACCCCACCGGCATCGTCGCCGGTTTCGCCGACGCCCGCACCGACTGGCTTCCGCTGGCCTGCACCCTCAACTGCACCCTGGCCGTGGACCGCGTCGCGGCCCTGTTCGGCCTGGACCGCGAGGCGGTCGAGGCCGGCGGGGGCGTCACCGTGCTGCCGTTCCTGGACGGCGAGCGCACCCCCGACCTCCCCTACGCCTCCGGCACCCTGACCGGCCTGCGGCACGACACCACCCCCGGCCAGATCCTCCAGGCCACCTACGACGGGGCGGTCTACTCGCTGCTGGCCGCCCTCGACCTGGTCCTGGACGCCGACGCCGCACCGGACGCGCCGATCCTGCTGATCGGCGGCGGCGCCAAGGGCACGGCCTGGCGGGAGACCGTCCGGCGGCTGTCCGGGCGCCCGGTGCAGGTGCCGCGGGCGCAGGAGCTGGTGGCGCTCGGCGCCGCGGCGCAGGCCGCCGCCCTGCTGCTGGGCGAGGACGCGGCCGCGGTGGCGCGCCGCTGGGCCACCGCCGACGGTCCCGCGTACGAGGCGGTGGAGCGCGACGAGGAGACCCTGGCCCGCCTCGCCACCACCCTGAACGACGCGGATACGCTGCTGCGACGGCACTGACCGGGCGCCGGGCGGGCCCGCCCGGCGCCCGCCCGGCGGACCGCCAGGAGACCCCGAGGAGCACACGCCCATGGCAGCACCCGCGCCCACGACCCAGCAGGAGATGCGGCGGCGGAACCTGGCCCGCGTCCTGCACGCGGTGGCCGACGACGGGCCCATGTCCCGTGCCGCCGTCGCGGCCCGGATCGGCCTGACCCGCACCTCCGTCTCCACCCTCGTGGACGAGCTCCTGGGCGCGGGACTGCTGGTGGAGCTGGGCCCGGGGCGCTCCGGTGCGGTGGGGCGGCCCGGTACCGCGCTGGCCCTGAGCGACCGCGGCCCCTGCGGGATCGGCGCCGAGGTCGGCGTCGACCACCTGGCGGTGTGCGCCGTGGACCTGCGCGGCGAGGTCCGCGTCCGGATCGCGGTGGACGCGGCCAACCGCGACAGCGATCCGGGCCCGGTGCTGCGGCGGCTCTCCTCACTGGTGCGCGAGGCGGCGGCGGAGGCCGGGAAGGCGGGGCTGGCCCCGGCCGGGCTGGCCGTGGCCGTGCCGGGCCTGGTGGCCCGGGGCACCACCACCGTCGTCCAGGCGCCCAACCTGGGCTGGACGGACCTCGACATCGCCTCCCTGCTGGACGAGGACACCCCGGGCCTCGCCCCCGGGGCGGGGTGCTCCGTCGACAACGAGGCCAACCTCGGCGCCCTGGCCGAGCTGTGGCTGGGCGGTCACTCCCCCGAACCCGACGGCTTCGTGCACGTCTCGGCCGAGATCGGCATCGGCGCCGCGGTTGTGGTGGACGGCGAGCTGCTGCGCGGCACACGCGGGTTCGCCGGCGAACTGGGCCACGTCCCGGTGCGCCCGGAGGGCCGGCCGTGCGCCTGCGGCGGCATCGGCTGCCTGGAGCAGTACGCGGGCGAGGAGGCCGTCCTGCGGGCCGCCGGCTTCGATCCGCGCGTCACCGCCGAGCGCCATCCCGGCCCCGGCGCCCGCATCGACCTGCTCGCCACCCGTGCCGAGGGCGGCGACCGCGCGGTGCTCAGGGCCCTGGCGGAGGCCGGCACGGCGCTGGGCACCGCCCTGACGGGCGCCGTCAACCTCCTCGATCCGCGCACGGTGGTGCTGGGCGGCGCCCTCGCCCGGCTGGCGCCCTGGCTGCTTCCCTCCCTCGAACACGAGCTGGACCGCCGCCTGGCCGGCCCGCCGCCGGTGGCGGTCTCCCGCCTCGGCCCGGACGGCCCGCTGCTGGGCGCGGCCCACTCCGTCGTCCGCGCCGTCCTGGACGACCCGCTGGCGCACCGGGAGGCCTGACGACCGGGCCGCCCCGCTTCGGGAGCTCGGTGCGCGGAGAATGACGCCAAATTCCCCGATCGGGAAGAGCTTTGGCACATTTTCAGCACATCGGGGGAACCACTGTCCGTTTCCCCCCGTCTGTCGCCCAACCGGCGTAAGAAACACATGTGAACCGAAGGAACCGCAGGCTGGGAGTGGGCGCGGCGGCAGCCGGAGCCGTCCTCGTGCTCGCCGCTCCGGGCGGCGCCCGCGCCGGGGAGGCGCCCGGAGCGCGGATCGCGCTGCCCGGTGTCGAGGTCCGGACCGGGAACAGCGCCGAGGCGCGGCTGACCGGCGGCGGCTCGTCGCTGGAGGTGACGACCCGTCCCGGCTGTCCCCGCCTGTCGGTGGCGATCACGCACGGGGGGGACCTCGGTCCGCTGCTCGACGTGATCCTGGGACGTCACTGCCCCCCGCCCACACCGCCTCCGCCTCGGCCGACCCCCACGCCCACACCGACACCGCCTCGGCCGACCCCCACGCCCACGCCCACACCGCCTCCGCCTCGGCCGACCCCCACGCCCACACCGACACCGCCTCCCCCGCCCCCGTCCCCGACCCCCACGCCCACCCCCGAACCGACACCGCCTGCACCGGCTCCCACCCCCACGCCCGAGCCGCCGGCCGTCCCTCCCACGCCCCCGGCCGCCCCCACCACCGGCCCCGTGCCGCCCCGGCCGGCTCCCGCCCAGCCCGTTCCCGTCACCGCGCCACCGCCTCCCGTCCACGCCGCGCCGCCGCGTGAGAACCCGCCACCGGAGCGCGCCGCCCCCACGCCGAGCGCCTCCCCGGAGGTCGTCTTCCGGGCCACCGCCCCGCACCGGCGGACCGACTCGCGCCTGCCCCTCATCGGGCGCACCCTGCTGATCGTCGCCCCCGCCGTACTGGCCGCCGCGGCGCTGCGCCCCCGCTCCGGCCCGGGGTCCCGTTCCGGCCCGGGAGCCCGTTCCCGCTGATTCCCGCGACCGGCTCCCCGCCGGACCCCCTCCGTCCCCCGGGACGGTCCGCCTCCACCCGACACCACCCGCGAGGGACTCCCATGGCCGAATGGCTCTTCCTGCTGCTCGTCATCGCCGGCTCCTGCGCCGCCGTCGTGGCCGCCACCCTGCTGCGGCAGCGGCGGGCCGGCGAGGACGACGACCCGTCGGAGACCCCCGACGTCATCGAGTACATGACGATGATGATCGGCGTGGTCTATGCCATCGTGCTCGGCCTGGCCATCGCCGGCGTGTGGGAGGGCCGCTCGGCCGCCGACGAGTGGGTGCGCCAGGAGGCCCAGGCCCTGTACGAGGTGCACGAGCGCGTCGAGGCCTACCCCGACGAGGTCCGCGACCGGGTGCGCGCCGACGTCGACGCCTACGTCCGCCACACGGTGACGGTGGAGTGGCCGCACATGTCCGAGCACGGCGAGCTGACCGAGCGCGGCGACGAACTCCTCGACCGGCTGCGCCGGGAGGTGACGGACCACGAGCCGGGCAGCGCGCGCGAGGCGCAGACCTACCAGGCGCTGGTGGACCGGGTGGCCGCAGCCGACGAGGCCCGCACCGCGCGCGGCCAGGGGGCCGAGCCGACCCTGCCCGGCGTGGTGTGGATCGGGCTGGTGTCGGGCGCGGTGATCGCCGTCGGCATGGTGTTCGCCCTGCAGATCCAGCGGTCGGGCCGGGAGCTGGTGCTGGCCGGGCTGTTCACCGCGCTGATCGCCTTCCTCCTCTTCCTCGTCTGGTACTTCGACTCGCCCTTCATCCGCGGACTGGAGGATCCGGCCCAGGCGTTCACCTCGCTCTTCCCGCGGGCGGCGGGCGACTGAGATCACATCGCGCGGCCCGGGCTGCGTGCGGCCGAATGGGTAGGCACCCTGGAGACCGACCGCACGGCCGTACGACACGAGGAGCCCCGGGTGCCCGCAGCGCTGTTTCCGACCCTCCACCAGTCGCCGGGGAAACCGGCGCTGCGCTTCGGCGACCAGGTGGTCGACTACGGGCGGCTGGCCGCGGCCGCGCACGCGCTCGCCCTGCGGATCGCCGAGACCGGGCGGGTCGCGGTGTGGGCCACGCCGTCCGCGCACACCTGTGTCGGAGTGCTGGCGGCGCTGCTGGCCGGGGTGCCGGCCGTCCCCGTCAACCCGCGGGCCGGTGTGGAGGAGATCGCCCACATCGTCTCCGACAGCACGCCCGACCGCGTGCTGGCCGCCCCCGGTGACGAACTGCCCGGGGCGCTGGGCGCACTCCCCCGTACCGACGTCGACCTGGAGCCGGAGGGGACGTACCGGCCCGACGGCACCACCTCGGCGCCCGACGAGAGCGCTCCGGCGCTGATCGTCTACACCTCCGGCACCACCGGGCCGCCCAAGGGCGTGGTCCTGCCGCGCCGGGCGATCGCGGGCACCCTGGACGACCTGGCCGACGCCTGGGCGTGGACGGGCGACGACGTGCTGGTGCACGCCCTGCCGCTGTTCCACGTGCACGGTCTGATCCTGGGCGTGCTGGGACCGCTGCGGCGCGGCGGGACCCTCCACCACCTGGGCCGTTTCTCCCCCGAGGGGGTCGCCGCGGCACTGGAGGAGGGCGGCACCGTGCTCTTCGGGGTGCCGACGATGTACCACCGGCTGGCCGAGGTCCTGGACGGCGGGGCGGCGGACGGCGCGGGCGGTGCGGACGCCGGACGGCTGGCCGCGGCCCTGCGCGGCGCCCGGCTGCTGGTCTCCGGCTCGGCGGCGCTGCCCCTGCACGACCACGAACGGATCACGGCCGCCACCGGGCAGCGGGTCGTCGAGCGCTACGGGATGACCGAGACGCTGATGATCACCAGTGTGCGGGCCGGCGGCGAGCACCGCGCCGGCACCGTCGGGGTACCGCTGCCCAGCGTGGACGTCCGGCTGGTGGACGACGCCGGCGAGCGCATCGAAGGCGGCGACGGCGAGACCGTCGGCGAGGTCCAGGTGCGCGGACCGAACCTGTTCACCGAGTACCTGGGCCGCCCGGACGCCACCGCACAGGCCTTCGACGGCGGCTGGTTCCGCACCGGCGACATGGCCGTCCGGGACGCCGACGGCTGCTACCGGCTGGTGGGCCGCCGTGCGACCGACCTGATCAAGAGCGGCGGCTACAGGATCGGCGCCGGGGAGGTCGAGAACTGCCTGCTGGGCCACCCGGGCGTCGCCGAGGCCGCCGTCGTCGGCGAGCCCGACCCGGACCTGGGCGAGCGGATCGTGGCCTGGATCGTGCCGGCCGAGGGCCGGGAGCGGCCCGGCGAACAGGAACTGGCCGACCACGTCGCGCGGCGGCTCGCCCCGCACAAGCGTCCCCGGGCCGTGCGGTTCGCCGACTCCCTGCCCCGCAACGAGATGGGCAAGGTCGTGAAGCGGGAGCTGGCCCGTGGCTGAGCGGCTTCCGGCCCGCGCCGTGCTGGACGCGGTCTCCGAGGGCTTCGCCGAGCTGCCCGGCAGCGGTGCCGGCCGGGGCGCCGGGGACGGGGACGGCGGCGGCAGCGGTGACGGTCCGATCGGCTGGAGCGGCTACGGCGCCGCCCGGGCCGGGGCGCGCGAGCGGACGGGCGAGCGCGAGTCGGTGGTGTGCGGCACCGGCACGGTCGGCGGTGTCCGCACGGTGCTGCTCGCCTTCGAGTTCGGTTTCCTGGGCGGTTCCCTCGGGCAGCGCACCGGGGACCGGATCGAGGCCGCCCACCGGTACGCCCGTGCCGAGCGGCTGCCGGTGGTGTCGCTGATCGCGACGGGCGGCAGCCGCATGCAGGAGGGCATGCGGGCGCTGGCCCAGCTCCAGCGGGTCGCCCGCCAGTCGGCGCTGACCCGTGCGACGGGCCTGCCGCAGATCGCCGTGGCGCGGGACCCCACGACGGGCGGCGGCTGGGCGACGCTGGGGGCCGGCTCGGACGTGGTGCTGGCGCTGCCCGGTGCGCAGGTCGCGTTCGCCGGCTCGCGGGTCCGCCCGCCGGGCGCCGACCCGGCCGCGTACCGGGCCGAGGAGAAGCTGGCGTCCGGGCAGGTGGACCGGATCGTGGCCCCCGAGGAGCTGCGGGAGGCGCTGGGGCGCTGGCTGTCCCTGCTCGCCTCCCCCGCCGACGGTCCCCCCGAACCGCCGCGTGCGCTCGGCACGGCGCCCGGCCTGCCGCGGACCGGCTGGGAGGCGGTGGAGCGGGCCCGCGCCCCGCACCGGCCGCGCGCCGACGCCTACCTGGACGCGTACTTCGAGGTGCGCGAGGAGATATCCGGTGACCGCTGCGGCGGGACGGACCCGGGGATGCGCTGCGGCTTCGGCATGCGGAACGGCCGCACGGTCGCCTATGCGGCCCAGTGCGGCACCCCGAACCTGCCCGCGGGCTTCCGCACCGCCGCCCGGCTGGTCCGCATGGCCGACCGGCTGGGCATCCCGGTGCTGACGCTGGTGGACACCCCGGGGGCGGCCAACGACGAGGCGGCCGAGCGCTCCGGTGCCGGTGCGGCCATCGCGGACGCCTTCGCGGCGGTGGCCGAGGCCCGGGTGCCGGTGACGACGCTGGTGGTCGGGGAGGGCGGTTCGGGGGGCGCGCTGGCACTGGCGGCGTCCGGCAACACCTGGGTCACGCCGGACTCCTACTTCTCCGTCATCGCCCCGGAGTCGGCCGCCGCCATCCTCAAGCGCGGTCCGGAGCGGGTGCGGGAGACGGCCGACGCGCTGCGGCTGCGCCCGCAGGACCTGGTGGAGCTGGGCATCGCGCGCGGCATCGTGCCGTCGTGACCACCGCCGCCGGGCGGGGCCGGGGACCGCGCCCCGACCGGCGCGGCCCGCCGGGGGCGGCCGTCAGGGTCCGGCCGCCAGCAGTTCCCGGAGCCTGTCGAGGTGGGCCCGTGCCCCGGCCGTCCCGGGCCGGGTGCGGGCCGCGCGGAGGTCGCTCAGCCTTCCGAGCACGGCGATCACCGCGTCCAGGGGCGAGCCGCCGGCCGTGACGGGCCCCCGGCTCTCCCCCGGCAGGTGCCGGGCCGGCCGGGCCGGTTCCTCCAGGAAGGGTCTGACCAGCCTGTGGTGGTGGAAGGCGTAGGCGGCCCCGTGCGCCCGGCACACGTCGAGGAAGAGTTCCGCGTTCCGCCGCAGCCACGGGCCGACGGGGCCCTCCGACGCCTCGTGCAGAAACGCGTCCAGCAGGGGCCGCGCGGTGACGGCCGCGCTCAGGGCGGCCTGGTCCCCCGGCGGGACGTAGGGCCGTTTCTCGGCCAGTACGCCCTGGTAGAAGGGGTCGTCGGCCCGGCACAGCCCGAGCAGGAGGTCGATCTCGTTGATCGCCGCGAAGTCCCCCGCGTTCGCGCCCCGGTACTCCGTGCCGCCGACGCGGTGCGACTGGAAGTACGGCCTGATGTTGAGGCGGAAGCGGTCGGCGTCGAGCGTCTCGGCGAGCCTCCGGTTGAATCCCAGCACGTCCCCGAGCGCCGAGCGGGCGTTCTCCAGCGGGTAGCCCGCCATCGGGTTCGACACCCCCATGGCGGGGATCACGCGCAGGGCCTCGGCGGCGCGCCGGTAGGCCAGCGCGGCCAGCCCGTTGACGGTGACGAACAGGTGCTCGTCGTCGAGCCGGGTGAAGGTGTGCAGGGCTCCCCGGACGGACAGGTTGTGCAGGGACTGGTGGGCGAAGACGTACCGGGGGGCGACGCCGAGCGAGGCGCCCAGCAGGTTCGCCAGCGACCAGGCGGCCGTGAGCGGGCCGCCGGAGCCGCCGCCCGGGCCGGAGCCGCCGCCCGGGCCGGCGCCGTCGGTCCCGTGCCTGCGGCAGGCCGCCAGGTGGAACCCGACCGCGCCCAGGAGCCGGTACCTCTCGTGGGCGTCCGCCGGGACGCGGCCGTCGGCGGCGATCCGGGCGATCAGCCGCGCGCCGTCGGCCGTCAGGGTCCGCCGGGCCTCCTCCAGGTCGGGGCGGCCGGGGACGAGGTCGCCCCCGGCTTCGAAGTACCCCTCCTCCAGGCGGGTGTTCAGGTCGACGAACTCGTTCCTGACCCACCGGTCGAACCGGTCGACCGCACTGTCCACGCTCTGCCTCCGCATGCTCGCTCCCGTCCGCTGCCTCCCCCACCCTGCCTCCGCATTGGACCGCTCGACAGGGCCAAAAGGAGCAGGGCCGACAGGTCCATTGCCGAGGCGTCGCGGCCCTCGGAGCGGGCGGGGGTGCGCCGGGGCGCCGCATCCCGGGCGCGCGGCGGGGCGCCGCATCCCGGGCGCGCGGCGGGGCGCCGCGGAACCGGGGCGGTGGCGGAGCCGGCCGGAGCCGGCTCCGCTCAGCCGCGGGCCGGGCCGGCCAGGCGGGCCAGACGGGCCAGACGGCGGTAGGAGTCCAGGCGCAGCCCGTGGTCGTAGGCGTTCAGGGTGAGCAGCAGCTCGTCGGCGCCGCTGCGCCGGACCAGCCCGGAGAGCGCGGCGGCCACCTCCTCCTGCGTCCCGTGGACCTGGGAGCGGCGGGCCTCGGCGAACAGGGCGCGCTCGCGCCCGGTCATCTCCCGCCCGGTCACCTCCCGCGGCGGGAGCAGCGGCGGGAAGACGCCCCTGGTGCGGGAGACGACCGTCGCCCACGCCTCGGACACCTGCATCGCCTCCGCCTCCTCGGCGTCGGCGCCGACCGCCGCGCTCACCGAGACCACCACGTAGGGCCTCCGGTACGGGTCCGGGGCGTCCGGTGCGGGGCGGAACGCGCTCCGGTACTCCCCGATCGCCCGCAGCATCCGCTCCTCGCCGCGCACCGGGGCGATGACCAGCGGCAGCCCGCGCTCGGCGGCGAGCCGCGCCCCTGCTCCGGTGGCCAGCACGAACACCGGCACCCGCAGCCCCTCGGACGGTACGGCGCGCACCCCCGGCGCGGTCCGGGCCCCGTCGCCGGCGAACCAGCCGAGCAGTTCGGCCAGGTCCTCGCCGAACCGGTCGGCGTCCTCCTTCTGCGCCCCCAGCGCCCGCCGTACGGCGCCGGTGAAGCCGACCGAGCGCCCCAGCCCCATGTCGATCCGGCCGGGGAAGAGGGACTCCAGCACCCCGAACTGCTCGGCGACCACCAGCGGCCGGTGGTTGGGCAGCATCACCCCGCCCGTGCCCACCCGGATCCGCTCGGTGGCCGAGGCGACGGCCGCGGCGAGCACGGTCGGCGCGGAGCCGGCGACCCCGGGCACGCCGTGGTGCTCGGAGACCCAGAAGCGGTGGTAGCCCAGCGCCTCGATCTCCCGGGCGAAGCGCACGGTGGCGCGCAGGGCCTCGTCCGCGCCCTCCCCCTGCCGGATCAGGGAGCGGTCGAGGACCGACAGCCGGACGGCGCGCAGCGGATCGTCGGTCATGCTCCTTCCAACAACCGCGGCCGTGCGGGATTCCCGCCGGGCGTCCTCCTCAGCGGGTCGGGGCGTCGAGCACCGGGACCAGGTGCTCCTCCTCGTGGCGCAGATGGGCCTCGAGCTCGTCCGTGAGCCGTTCGACCTCGCGGAGGACGTGCGCGGGGTCCGCGCCGTCGGCGGAGACGGCCTGCCGCAGGTCCTCCAGGAGGACCGCGACCTTCTCGTGCTCCCGCTCCAGCTGCTCGACCACCGGGGCGAGTCCGGGACGGTCCCGGACGAGGGCCGGGAACATCCCGGTGTCCTCGCTGGTGTGGTGGTGGTGCAGCCCGGCGCAGAGGGTCAGGCAGTTCACCCGGAGCTGGGCTCCCAGCCCGGGGCCGGAGCCGGCGACCTCCCGGCGGATCAGGGACAGCTCCCGGCGGAAGGCGTCGTGGACGGCCTTCAGGGCCTCGCCCCAGGTCTGCGCGGTCGGGTTCGGGGGGCCTGGGACGGCCGTCAGGGCGACGACCGGGATGACGCGCCCGGCCCGCGCCTGGTACTCGGCCCACCCCGGGTCGGCCTCGGCCGCGCGGGCGAAGAGCCGGTCGCGCTCGTCGCCCTCCAGGACGGTGGCCTCCGCCTCGTAGGTGAAGACGCCGTCCTCGACGGTGACGCGGGGGTGGGCGACCAGGTTGCGGAACCAGTCCGGGTGCTCCGGCGCGCCGCCCGCCGAGGCGATGACGAGGATCCGGTCGCCGTCGTGCAGGTATCCGACGGGGGTGGTGTGCGGGGTGCCGGAGCGCGCTCCGGTGGTGGTGAGCAGGATCAGGCGGGCCCCTTCGAAGGGTCCGCCGACCCGTCCTCCGGTGGCCCGGAACTCCTCGATGACCTGCTGGTCGAAGTGATTCGGCATGTGCTGCTCTCCGTTCGGGGGGACACTGCGCCGCATCCGGCCGCGGACGGGGCCGGTCGGAGCCGGCCGGCCGTCCGGCTCCGCCTCCGTGTCGGGGAGGGGCCGCTGTCCGGGATGCGGGGAGGGGACGAGGGCGCGCCGGTTCCGCGGTCGGTCCGGCCGCCGGCCGGCCCCGGGCGGGCTCACGCCGCCGGCGTCGCCGGGGCGGCTCGCCAGGGGGCTCGGGGGCGTCGCACGGAACGTGCGACGCCGCGCGCGCGGCGCGCGGAGAAGGCGGAGACGGCGGGAACGGAACGGCGGGCCCCTCGCCCGCCCCGGCGTCATGCCGGGGCCGGGTGCCCCACTCGTGTATGGCCCATGGCCGACCCGGCAGTCACGGCGGGAAGCCTAGGGGTGGGGGCGGGTCCGCGCAACACCCTTCCGCCGCCGGTCCGTCCTGCCGCACGGGACGACCCCGCGGCCGCGTCCGTGCGTGCCCCACCGCGAACGGACGGGGAGGCGGAGGGAGTCCGCCGGTGCACGTCACGCCGGCCGAGGAGGTCGTGCTGCTGCCGCCGGTCGACGAGTCCGGCTCGGCGAGGGAGTGGTCCTCCACCGGCTGGGGGCCGCCGGGGGCATCCTGCCGGAACCGGTCCTGGCGGGCCGCATCGCGGTGGGCGGGGGCGGGCGGCGGCACCGGTGGACCCGCCGGCTTCGGGAGCGCCGGCGGGTGGGGGCGGCACGGGGCCGGGCAGGGCGCCCAGCGCCCTGCCCGGCCCCTGTCCGGCGGTGGTGGCGGGCCCTCAGAACAGGCCCTCGTAGCCCTTCCAGCCGACCGACACCCGGGTGCGTCCGGAGAAGGTGCCGTCGCCCTTGCCGTCGTTGCGCCACAGCACGCCGTCCCTGTCGCGTGCCACGAGGTCGGCGTGGCCGTCGCCGGTGACGTCCCCGGCCCCGAGGACCGTGTCGTACCAGCCGCCCCAGCCGGAGGCGAGCAGGACCCGCTCCTCCAGCAGTCCGGTGCCGGTGCCGTCGTAGCGGTAGAGCGTCCCGCTCTCGTAGCGCGCCAGCACGTCGCCGTACCCGTCGCCGTTCAGGTCGCCGGCCCCGACGACCGCGGTGTAGCCCGTCCACCCCGAGCGGATCCGCCGCGCCGCCTCCAGCGTGCCGTCGGCCCGGGCGGCGAAGAGGTGGATGTCGCCGGTGGACGCCTGGCGGGCCAGCAGGTCGGCGCGTCCGTCACCGGTCATGTCGCCCGGCGAGGTCAGCACGTCGTAGGCGTTCCAGCCCGTGCCCAGTCCGGTGTACGGCGCCGATGGCGCGACCGGGTCGCCGCACTCGGGCCGGTAGCCGCGCAGCGCCCCGTCGGGCATCCGCACCAGGACGTCGTTGCACCTGTCCCCGTCCAGGTCCCCGAACGGCACCGCCGTGATCCCGCTCGGCCAGCCGTCCGCCGAGGTCTTGCCCTGGAAGCCTCCGGCGCCGTCGCCGCGCTGGAAGGTCAGCCAGCCGCCGTCGGGATGGAAGGTGAGCAGGTCGCCCACGCCGTCCGGCTGGTGCACCGGTCCCGCGTGGTCGCGGCGCACCGGGCCGGCGCCGCGCAGCACGACCGTCCCGCCGTGGGTCAGGGCGGCCCCGTGGCCGTCCTCCGGGGCGACCGACAGCGTCCAGCGGTACCGGCCGTCGGGGAGGAACACGTCACCGGACGCGCCCGGGTGGAGACCGCGCCAGCCGACGGAGAGCAGGCCCCCGGCCGAGCTGCCCGTGACCGTGTCGACCGTCCGTCCCGTCACCGCGTCGCGCACGGTCAGCGTCCAGCGGCCGGCCGGCTTGGACAGCAGCACGGAGGTGATCCGGGAGGGCGCGGCGTCCCGGGTGGCCGCCCACACCTCGGGGGCGTCGCCGGGGGCGCCGAGCGGGGCCAGCGGCCGGGTCGGGACGCCGGTGGGCACTAGGTGCACGCGCTCCTGGCCGTCCACCCACGCGACGTGCCCGCCGAACTCGTCCACCGTCCAGCGCACCCCGCGCTGCGAGGCCCCGGTGTCGGGCAGCTCCCCGACGACCCTGCCGGAGGCGGCGCCGCCCGTGACGTCGGTGAGCGTCAGCCGCCCCGAGGAGCGGTCGTGGGTGACGACGTGGCCGTCGCCGAGCAGCGCCTCGCCGGACGGCACGGTCACCGTCCGGCCCGTGGCGCGGTCGTGCACCACGGAGGGCCCGCTGCCGGGGCAGTCGACGTGGAGCCGGTCGCCGACCGCCTGGAGCTCCTCGGGCACGCAGCCGGCGCCGGTGTCGACCGTGGCCACGGTCCTCCGTGCGGCCAGGTCGTAGGCGGTGACGGTGCCCGCCGTGCCGCCGGGCGTCCACAGCAGGTCGCCCCAGACCGCGGCGGCTCCGGCGGCGCGGATCAGGACGGGGTTGGCGTGGTGGCCGATCCGGTGGACGGTCTGCTCCCCGGGCGCGGTGTGGACCAGGTACTCGCCGGACACGTCCGTGATCTGCCCGCCCGCCCGCACGGGGAACGAGAGGTCCTCCGGGTCGCCGGGGCCGTGGACCCGGACCGTGTCCTGCCCGTCGCCCGTGGCCCGGTCCAGCCAGGCGATCCGCCCGTCCGCGAGGCCGTGGACGCGCGAGCACCCGGCGTCCTGCTCCGGGCAGGGGGCGAACTGCACGGTGGAGTCGGTGAACAGGGTGCGCTCGCCGAAGTCGGGGGTGCCGGTCGCGACGGCCCGCCGCCAGACCTCGCGCCGGCCGCGGCTGTCGTCGGCGACCATCAGCTGCCCGTGGGCCAGCGCCACGCCCCGGATCGCGGTGCGCGGGCGCGGGAGCGGTTTGACCGTGACGACGGCGGGCCGCCCGTCCTCCGCGGCGACCACGCGGTGGATGCCCCAGTCGTCCTGCGCCGTCCGGCCGGTGCGGCCGACGACGACGGCGGTGTGGCCGGGCGCGGCGGAGACCTTCGGGTGGATGTCGGCCAGGAGCGTGACCGCGTCGCCGCCGGCGGCCGGTACGGCCCTGAGGGAGTCCTCCGCGCCGGACCGCCGGTAGGCCAGCCAGTCCCCCACGGCCGTCAGGTGGTGCGCCGGGCTGACGGAACCGCCCTCCAGGGCGACCTCGGCGGGCGCGGCGGACGGGTCGGTGCGCGGCACCACCAGGAGGGTGCTCTGGGAGGTGCTGTACAGCGCGAGGTGGCCGGAGGTCAGGACGGCGTGGACGTAGTGGGCGGGTACCGGGGCGGTCCAGCCCTCGATCCGTCCCGTTCCGCGGTCGGCCAGGGCGGTCCGCTGCTGTCCGCCCACCCTGGCGAGGAAGGCGACGCTCTCCTCGTCGGCCGCCACGGGCCTGCCGATCTCCGAGCCCGCCGGCAGCCCGGTGACGGTCGTGTCCCCGGTGGTGCCGTCGGCCCGCGGCGTCAGCAGGTGGGCCTCCCGGGTGGTCGTCCCGTCCCCGGCGGTGACCGTGCGGTAGGTGGCGACCGTGGATCCGAAGACGCCGTAGAACCCGTGTCCGGCGGGGACGTCCACGGTGCGGGTCGTCCCTTCGGCCACGTCCCGCAGGGTGATCCGGTTCCCGTCCCGGTGGGCGAGCACGTCGCTGCCGGTCGTCTGGGGCGAGGGCAGGTCGTCCCGCTCGGGCACGGGGACGGTCCGGCCGTCGGAGTAGCGCGTCCACTGGAGGCCGGAGCGGCCCTCCAGGGTGTGCAGGACGCCCCGGGCCCCCGCGCCGTCGGTGCTCGACGGGGACTCCGCGCCGTACGGCACCGCCGAGACGTCGAGGGTGCGTTCGGCGGCCGGGACCACCGTCTCCTGCGGGACCTCCGCCGGTGCGGCGGCCGCCGGCGGCACCAGGGCCGTCGCCGCGGCGGCGGACACGGCGGCGGCGACGGCGGCGCGCAGGGCCGGCCGGCCGCGCGCGAGGATATGACGGGCCACAGAGATCCCCTCCCCGAGGAGTTCGAAGCGAGGGGACGACCACCGTCGAAGAAACCGGATTCCCCGGCCGAACCCCCGTACGACGTGTGCCGGGATCGTAACAGCGGCCGGACGGCCCGGATCCCGGCCGGCGCCCGTGCGGCGGTGGCGGTCCCGCGCCGGCTCCGGCCCGTGCGGGGCGCGCCGCCGGCTCCTCCCCGCCTCAGCCCGCCGGGAAGTCCACCACTCGGTCGCACCAGCGCCCCAGCAGCACCCGGTCGTGGCCGACCGCCAGGAGCGCGGCCCCGCGGGCGCGGCGGTACTCCTCCACGGCGGCGACGAGGGCGGCGGCGGTGGAGGCGTCCAGCATCGCGGTCATCTCGTCGCAGATCAGCAGTTCCGGGCGGAGCACCAGCGCGCGGGCCAGGCAGGCGCGCTGGAGCTGGCCGTCGCTGACCTCGTGGGGGCGGCGGGTGAGCAGGTCGCCGCCCAGGCCGACGGAGGCGGCCAGTTCGGGGAGGCGTTCGGGGACCTCGGCGCGGCGGCCGGTGGCGCGCAGCGGCTCGGCGATCAGGTCGGCGAGGGTCAGGCGCGGGTCGGCGGCGAGCCGGGGCTGCTGGAAGACCACGCCGACGGACGTGCGCAGCTCGCGCGGGGCGCGGTGGCGGAAGCCGCGCGCCGGGCGGCCCGACAGCCGCACGGTGCCCGACCAGGGCCGGTGGAGCAGGGCGGCGACGCGGGCCAGGGTGGACTTCCCGCAGCCGCTGGGGCCGAGCAGTCCGACGGCCTCGCCGTCGGCGACGGTCAGGGACACTCCGCGCACCACGGGGGTACGGCGGTCGTACCCGGCGGTGATGTCGCGCAGTTCGAGGGCCGGGGCGGGGCGTGCGTCCGGCGCGCCGGGGGCCGGCGCGGGGGTCGTCTCAGGCATCGGCGGTCTCCGGCGCGCGGGTGTGCGCGTGGTGGCAGGCGACCGCCCGGCCCGGGGCGCCGGGCGGGGCGGTCAGCGCGGGCACGACCGTGCAGGCGTCGGTGGCGCGGTCGCAGCGGGGGGCGAAGGCGCAGCCGCCGGGCAGGGCGTCCAGCTCCGGGGGCATGCCGGGGATGGAGGTGAAGGACCGCTCGGGCAGGGCCTCCAGCAGTCCGCGGGCGTAGGGGTGCCGGGGGCCGGGGGCGCCGAAGAAGTCGTCCGCGCCGGCGAGTTCGACGATGCGCCCGGCGTACATCACCGCCACCCGGTCGGCGACGCGCTCGGCGGCGGCCAGGTCGTGGGTGATGACGAGCAGCCCGCAGCCGGCGTCCACGTGGCGGCGCAGTTCGCCGACGGTGCGGTCGACCAGGTCGCGGTCGAGGCCGGTGGTGGGTTCGTCGGCGATCAGCAGCGGGGCGTCGCCGACGAGGGCGAGGGCGGTGGCGGCGCGCTGGGCGAGGCCGCCGGAGAGCTGGTGGGGGTGGCGGTCGAGGTGGTCGGCGGGGAACGCGGCGCGCTCGGCGGCGCGTTCGGCGGCGGGGCGCACTCCGGCCCCGCGCAGGCCGGTCAGCTCCCGCACCGTCTCCTCCAGTTGGGAGCGGACGGTGCGCACGGGGGTGAGGTGCGAGGCGGGGCTCTGCGGTATCAGGGCGATGCGGCGGCCGCGCACGGTGCCGGCCAGGACGCTCTCCCGGGCGGTGAGCAGGTCCAGCCCGTCCAGCAGGGCCGTCCCCCGCGTCCGGGCGTTGCCGGGCAGCAGGCCCAGCAGGGCCGAGGCCAGCACCGACTTGCCGCAGCCGCTCTCGCCCACCAGGGCCAGGCACTCGCCCGGAGCCAGGTCGAAGGAGACCCCCGTCACGGCGGCGACGGTGCGCCCGCCGCTCAGGTGGAAGCGCACCGACAGGTCGCGCACGGAGAGCCGGGGCGGTTCGGTCGTCACAGCATCAGCTCCGATCGGCGGCGGGGGTTGATCCGCTCGCGCCAGGCGCCGGCGAGTCCGGCGACGGCGAGGGTGGGGACGATGATGAACAGGCCGGGCCAGAGGGTGGGCCACCAGGCTCCGGCGAGCAGGGTGCCGCGTGCGGCGTCGACCATGGTGCCGAGGCTGGCCTGGTGGGCGGGGATGCCCAGGCCCAGGAACGAGAGCGCGGACTCGTGCCAGATGGCGTGCGGGACCATCAGCACCGCGGCCAGTCCGGCCTGCGGCAGGACGCCGGGCAGCAGGTGGCGCACCGCCACCCGCCACCGCGAGGCGCCGCCGGAGATCGCCGCGTCGACGAAGGGGCGGGCGCGCAGCGAGTGGACCTCGGCGCGGACGATGCGGGCGGTGGAGAGCCAGTGGGTGAGGCCGACGGAGGCGATCACCGGCCAGACACCGGGCCGGAACATCGCCACGATGAAGATGCCCAGCAGCAGGTGGGGCACGGCGGCGAAGACGTCCACGACCCGCATCACCAGCCGGTCGGTGCGGCCGCCCAGCGCCCCGGCCAGGCCGCCGACGGCGATGCCGACGACCGTGGCGACCAGGGCGGCGACCACGCCGACCAGCAGGGAGACGCGCAGTCCGTAGACACAGCGCAGCAGCAGGTCGCGGCCCATCTCGTCGGTGCCGAAGGGGTGGTCGGGGGAAGGGGGGCGGAGCTTGGCGGACAGGTCGACGGCCTGCTGGTCCAGGGGGAACAGCAGCGGCACGGCCACCACCGCCAGCACGACGGCGGCGACGACCGCGGCCGAGGCGCCGGTGCGCAGGGCACGGGCGCGGCCCGGGCGTCCTGCGCCGCCCGCGGAGGGGGCGTGCGGGCCGGCCGGGGGCCGGGTCCGGCCGGCGGGGGCGGGCGGGGCGGGGGCGGTCACATCGCCTCCAGGTCGATCCGTGGGTCGGCCAGCGCGTACAGCAGGTCGGCCAGCAGGTTTCCGGCGAGGACGGCGACGGTGGCGAGCACGGTGACCGCCGCCAGCAGCGGGAAGTCGCCGGCGGTTGCGGCCTTCACGGTGGCCGAGGCGATGCCGGGCCAGCTGAAGACGGTCTCCACCAGCAGGGCACCGGTGATCAGTTCGGGGATGCGGGTGCCGACGAGGGTGAGCACCGGCAGCAGCCCGGAGCGCAGGGCGTGCCCCGTCAGGACGGTCCGCTCGCGCAGGCCGCGGGCGCGGGCGCCGCGCACCGGGTCCTCGTGCAGCGCGTCGGCGACGCCCTGGCGCACGTAGAGGGCGAACCACGGCAGCTGGGAGAGGCCGAGCACGGCGGCGGGCAGCGCCAGGTGGCGGAGGAGCGATCCGGCGGTGACGGTGTCCTCGCCGGTGTCGGTGAGTCCCCCGGCGGGCAGCACGCCGAGTCGGAGGGCGAAGAACCACACGGCGAGCAGTCCGAGCCAGAACGGCGGGGCCGCCTGGAGGACGTACGAGGCGCCGGTGACGCAGCGGTCGAGCCATCCGCCCTGCCGGCGCGCGGCGGCGACGCCGAGCACGGTGCCGAGCACCACCGCCAGGACGAAGGCGACCGCGCACAGCAGGACCGACCAGCCCAGCCGTTCGCCGACGACCTGGGTGACGGGCTGCCGCATCGACGTCGACTGCCCGAGGTCGCCGCCGAGGGCGGCGGTGAGCCAGCGCCACCAGTGCTCGGTGAAGGGGCCGTCCAGGGCGAGGTTCTCGCGGAGCTGGTCGAGGGTGTCCTGGGAGGCGCGCAGCCCGGCGCTCCCGGCGTACTGGCGCACCGGGTCGAAGGGGGAGGCCGCGGCCAGCGCGAACACCCCGAGCGTCACGGCGGCCAGGACGGGGACGGCGGCCAGGGCGCGCCGCCCGGCCAGGCGTGCCATGGGGGCCCAGGGCAGACCGGCGCGGGGATGGCCGTCACGCGCCCCGGCCTCGGTTCCCGCGCTCCCCGGCACCGGGGAGCGGTCCGGTTCCTTCACGGTGGACGTCACCGCCTGGGCCGCCAGTCCTCGACGTTCCACCAGGGGCCCGCGCCCAGACCGTGGTCGTGGGGCTCGACCTGGGTGGTGACGCCCTCCCAGGCGTCCTTCACCACGTACACGTGGTCGATGTGGGTGAGGAAGGTGTAGCCGGGGTCCTCGGCCAGCTCGCGCTGGACGGTGGCGTAGGCCTCGGCGCGGGTGTCGCGGTCGCCGGAGCGGCGGCCCTCCTCCAGCGCGCGGTCGACGGCGGGGTTGTCGTAGGCGGCCATGTTGTTGAAGCCGTCCAGGGCGAGGGAGGAGTGCAGCAGCGGGTAGAGGTCGAAGTCGGGGTCGGCCGGGCTGCCGCCGCCGGAGAGGACGGCGTCGTCCTTCATGCGCGGCTCGATGACCTCCCAGGTGCCGGACTCGACGGTGATGTCGATGCCGATCTTCTTGGCGTCGGAGGCGTAGGCGAGGGCGTGCTCCTGGCGGAGGCGGTCGCCGGAGGGGTACCAGAGGGTGAAGGCGGCGCGGCGGCCGTCCTTGCGGCGCACTCCGTCCCCGCCGGGCTTCCAGCCGGCCTCGTCGAGGATCTTCTCGGCCCGCTCGGGGTCGTGCCGGCGTTCGGTTCCCTCGGCGAACCAGGGGCTGTCGGCGGGGACGGGCCCGTACGCGGCCCGTCCGGCGCCGTTCAGGACGCTGTCGACGATCGCGCCGCGGTCCACCGCGACGTCCAGGGCGCGGCGGACGGCGCGGTCGCCGGCGACGGGGTGCGCGGTGGGGAGGGTGACGGCGCGGAAGTCGGCGGTCCTGGCCCGGATCACGCGCTTGTCCCCGTCCTCGGCGAAGGTGTCGGCGAGGGCGGGCGGCAGGATCGCGGCGTCCAGGTCGCCGGAGCGCAGCCGGGTGGCGCGGACGTCGTCGTCCTTGATGACGGCCATGGTCAGCTTCTTCACCTCCGGTGCGCCGCCCCAGTAGTCGGGGTTGGCCTCGAAGGTGAGCTTCTCGCCCTTGCTCCAGCCGGTGAGGACGTAGGGGCCGGTGCCGACCGGCTCGGTGTTGTACGGACCGGTGTTGACGTCCTGCCCCTTGGCGGCCTCCTCGGAGGCGATGGGCAGCACGGTGCGCTCGGCGAAGGCGGCGTAGGGGTACTTCAGCCGGAAGACGACGGTGTCCTCGTCCTTGGCGGTGACGCTCTCCAGGGCGTCCAGTTCGCCCTTGGAGGGGTTGTTGGTCCCCTCGTCGAGGATGGTCTCGTAGGTGAAGACCACGTCCCCGGCGTCGAAGGGGCTGCCGTCGCTGAAGGCGACCCCGTCGCGCAGGGTGTAGGTGTACGTCAGGCCGCCGTCGCCGACCTCGGGGAGTTCGGCGGCGAGGGCGGGCTGCAGCCTCATCTCGGCGTCGTGCCGCAGCAGCCCGTCGAATATCTTGGAGTTGCCGTCCTTGCCGTAGCCGAGCAGGGGGCTGAGGGTCTCCGGTTCCTGGGCTATGCCCACCACCAGGGTGTCCCCCGCGCCGTCGCTCCCCCCGTCACCGGCGGGTGCGGAGCAGGCTCCCGCACCCGCCAGCACCGACCCGGCCACCGCGGCGACCGCCGCTGCCCGCATCGCCCGGACTCGCATGATCCACATCCCTGTTGCGCCTGGAGTCTTGTTGCAAACAGCTTGCAATTAAACAACAGAGATGCGCCACCCCGCCCACCGGGGCACTTCGGCGCTCACCCGCGGCACGGCCCCCGACCGCGACGCTTTGGTCACCCTTCGATCACCTCACGGTCACGAATGACCCCCCGAACCGGTTTACTCGATCTCCTTTTGGTCTGGACCTTGACCACCCCCTTGGCCTGTGCCAAATCTGTGCAGACCCCCACGCGCCCAGGTTTCACACGGCAACCCCCAGGGGAGAGCCATGCCCTTCCGTCACCCCGTCCGGTCCCTCGCACCCCTCCTCCTGTCCACCTCCCTGCTGCTCGGCGGCTGCGGCGTCCTCGGCGACACCGCCGGGGAGGAGGACAGGACCCTCGACGTCTGGCTGATGCGGGGCAGCCTCACCGAGGAGCTCACCGGCGACCTCGTCCGGGACTACGAGCGGCGCAACCCGGGTGTGGAGGTGGAGGTCACCGTCCAGGAGTGGCCCGGCATCGACAAGAAGGTCACCGCGGCCCTCGCCTCCGGCGACGCGCCGGACGTCATCGAGGTGGGCAACACCCAGGTCGCCCAGTACGTGGAGGCCGGCGGCGTCCGCAACCTCACCATCGAGGTCGGCGACCTCGGCGGCGACCACTGGATCCCCGGTCTGGAGGAGCCGGGGAAGATCGACGGGTACCAGTACGGCGTCCCCTTCTACGCCGCCAACCGCGTCGTCATCTACCGCAAGGACTTCTTCGAGCAGGCCGGGATCACCTCGCCGCCCACCACCCGCGACGAGTGGATCCAGGCCACCGCGCGGCTCGACCGGCCCGGGCAGCAGGGCATCTACCTCCCCGGCCAGAACTGGTACGTCCTGGCGGGCTTCATCTGGGACGAGGGGGGCGACCTGGCCACCGAACTCAGCGGGCAGTGGTCGGGCTCGCTCCACACCCGCGAGGCGCTGCGCGGCATGGAGTTCTACCGGCAGCTCCAGTCCTACGGCCGGGGCCCCGTCGACTCCGACGAGGCCGACCCCGAGCAGCGCGGCGTCTTCGCGAAGGGCCGGATAGCGCAGCTGATCGACGTGCCCGGCGCCGCGGAGCTGATCACCGAGGCCAATCCCGGCCTGACCGGCAAACTGGGCTTCTTCCCGATCCCCGGGAAGGAGAAGGGCGAGCCGGGAGCGGTCTTCACCGGCGGTTCGGTGCTGATCATCCCCGAGCGGGCCGCCGAGCAGAAGGAGGCGTACTCCTTCGTCAAGCTGGCCACCGGCGAGAAGTGGCAGCGCGAGCTGGCCCGGACGATGAGCGTGGTGCCCAACAGCACCGAGCTGGCCGACGCCCTGGAGGACGACCCCGGCGCGACCGCGATGGCCGAGGGCGCCCGCAACGGCCACGCCACCCCCAACTCCCCGCGGTGGGGCAGGCTGGAGGCCGACAACCCGATCAAGGAGTACCAGACGGAGGTCCTCCGGGGCGCCGATCCGGCCACGGCGGCGCGCGAGGCGTCCGAGGAGATCACCAGGATCCTGGGCGGGCACTCCTGACGCCGGCCCGGCCGCGGTCCTCCCCCGATCCGGTGCCGGGCTCCGGGCCCTGCCGTGCGGCGGGGCCCGGAGCCCGGCCGCGGCTCAGGACGCCAGCCCGCGCTCGCGCAGCCACAGCAGCTGCTCGTACGGCTGCGAGGCGCGGCCGCCGGCGTGGTCGCCGAAGTGCCACACCCGGATGTCCTTGTCGGCCCCCGCGTAGCGGTGGTAGGCGGCGAAGACCGTCGAGGGCGGGCAGACCGGGTCCATCAGGCCGACGCTGAACAGGGCCGGTGCCGTGGCGCGGGGCGCGAAGTGCAGCCCGTCGAAGTAGTCCAGGGTGGTGAAGACCGCCTCGGGGTCGATGCGCTGGTGCACCCCGAGGTAGTGGGCGATCTCCGGGTAGGGGCCGGCCGAGGCCAGCTCGGCGCCGCGCCGGTAGTGGCACAGGAACGGCACGTCCACCAGCGCCGCCGCCACCTTCTCCGGCGCCAGCCCCGCCACGGCCAGGGCCAGTCCGCCGCCCTGGCTGCCGCCCGCGGCCACCACCCGCTCCGGATCCACCGCCGGGTGCTCGCGCACGGCGTCCACCGCCCGCACGCAGTCGGTCATCAGCCGCCGGTAGTAGTGGTTGGCGGGGGCGTCCAGACCGCGGGTCATGAAGCCGCCGACGTACTGCGGGGCGGTCCCCGGGTCCGGGTCGGGGGTGGCGTGGCCCTGGCCCCGGCTGTCGACGACGAGGGTCGCGTAGCCGGCCGCGCTCCACAGCAGGTGCTCGATGTACAGGCCGCGGCCGCCGCTGTAGCCGATGTACTGGACCACCGCGGGCAGCGGCCCGTCCGCGCCGCGCGGCAGGATCAGCCAGGCGGCGACGGGCTGGCCGTCCCAGCCGGGGAAGCGCACGTCGAACACCTCGACGGCGGTCAGGGGCGCGTCCTCGACCCGCCGGTACTCCGCCGGGCCGGGCGCGGCGGCGCGGGCGGCGGCGAGGGTCTTGGACCAGAAGTCGTCGAAGTCCTCCGGTTCGGCCACCTCGGGCCGGTAGGCGCGCAGTTGGTCCAGCGGCAGGTCGGTCAGTGGCATGCGGGTGTCCGTTCCCTCTCGGCGACATACGGGAGTAAGCGCTTTCTGTCGGCAACCTACGACCGGTCGCGCCCCAGGTCAACGGCTACCCGGGAGTCCGCCCGGCAGACCGGCCCCGCCGTGCCGGCGCCCTCTCCCGCGGCCCCCGCTCCAGAGCGCCGGGCCGCCCGCGCGGTCACCCGGACGACCACCGGGGCCACCGCATGACGGGGCCCTCCGGTGGTATCCATCTGCGCCATGGAGTGGTTCGCGGCACCCGAGTACTGGCTGAGCCGGACGGTCCTGCAACGGGCCCTGGCCGCCGTCTACCTCGTCGCGTTCGCCTCGGCGGCCCTGCAGTTCCGGGCGCTGATCGGCGAACGCGGCCTGACCCCGGCCCCGGCCTTCCTGCGCCGGGTGCCCTTCAGGGCCTCCCCCAGCCTGTTCCACCTGCGCTACTCCGACGGGCTCTTCGCGGCCGCGGCCTGGCTGGGCGCCGCGCTGTCGGCGGCGGTGCTGCTGGGCGCGGCCGACCGGACGCCGCTGGCGGTCTCCATGGCGATGTGGACGCTGCTGTGGGTGCTGTACCTGTCGATCGTCAACATCGGGCAGACCTGGTACTCCTTCGGCTGGGAGTCGCTGCTGCTGGAGGCGGGCTTCCTGGCGATCTTCCTGGGCAACGCGCAGGTGGCGCCGCCGCTGCTCACCCTGCTCCTGCTGCGCTGGCTGCTGTTCCGGGTGGAATTCGGCGCGGGCCTGATCAAATGGCGCGGCGACGCCTGCTGGCGCAAGCTCACCTGCCTGGACTACCACCACGAGACGCAGCCGATGCCGGGGCCGCTGAGCTGGTTCTTCCACCACCTGCCCAGGCCGCTGCACCGGGTCGAGGCGGCGGCCAACCACATCACCCAGCTCGTCGTCCCGTTCCTGCTGTTCGCCCCGCAGCCGGTGGCGACCGGCGCCGCCGCGGTGGTGGCGGCCACCCAGCTGTGGCTGGTGGCCTCCGGGAACTTCTCCTGGCTCAACTGGATCACGATCGTGCTCGCCCTGTCCGCCGTGGACACCTCCCCCGTCCACGACGCGCCGGAGCACGGCCCGGCACCGCTGTGGTTCGAGGCCGCCGTGATCGCGGTGACGGCGCTGGTGGCGGTGCTCAGCTACTGGCCGGTGCGCAACATGCTCTCGCGCCGCCAGCAGATGAACCGCTCCTTCAACCGGCTCCACCTGGTGAACACCTACGGCGCCTTCGGCAGCGTGACGCGCCTGCGCCACGAGGTGGTGATCGAGGGCACCGACGAGGAGGAGATCACCGGCGCCACGCGGTGGCGGGAGTACGAGTTCCGGGGCAAGCCCGGGGACGTGCGCCGGCTGCCGCGCCAGTGGGCGCCGTACCACCTGCGGCTGGACTGGCTGATGTGGTTCGCCGCCCTCTCCCCCTCCTACGCCGCGCCCTGGTTCACGCGGCTGCTGCACAAACTGCTGGAGAACGACCGGGACGTGCTGCGCCTGCTGCGGTCCAACCCCTTCCCCGACGCCCCGCCCGCCCACGTGCGCGCCCTGCTGTACCGCTACCGCTTCACCACCTGGCGGGAGCTGCGGTCCACGGGCGCCTGGTGGGACCGCGAGCCGGTGGGACCGTACGGCCCGCCGGTCTCCCGGCGGGCCATACGGGACGCCGGATGAGCCGGTCCCGGGACGCCGGATGAGCCGGTCCCGGGGCGCCGCCGCTCCGGGGCCGTCCCGCTCCGGGGCCGCCGAACGCGGCGGGGCCCGGGCGGACCGGGAGCGGTCCGTCCGGGCCCCGCGGTGAGGGCCGGCTCCCGCTACCGGTTGCGGGCGGCTCCGCCCGCCAGCCGGGCCGTCTCAGGGGAGGCGGTGTCCAGCGGCACCGACCAGGCGTCCAGGACCCCCAGCTGGACGGCCTGCCGCCGCAGCACGGCGTCCAGCAGCCAGTCGGTGACCACCCGGATCCGGTTCCCCGGCATCGCGGCGAGGTGGTAGCCGCGGGTGACGAGGCTGGCGGGCAGGCCCGACAGCCGCACGCCGAACGGGTTGGCGGCGGCCTGGAGCCCGCCGAGGTCCACCACGAAGCCCAGGTCGCTGTGCCGGTACGGGCGGCGGGTGCCGACACCGTAGGACGCCGCGATGTTGTTCGCGGCCGTCTTGCCCTGCCGGTGCGCGTGCTGGGCCGTCATCGCGGTGTAGTGGCCGGGATCGGTCAGGTCCGGCACGGCGGCCGCGTCACCGCAGGCGAACACCTCGGGGTGGCCGGGGACGTTCAGGTACTCGTCGACCAGCAGCCGGCCCTTCTCGGTCGGCAGCCCGAGCTGGTCCACCAGCGGGTCGGGGCGCACGCCCACGCACCAGATGAGCGAGCGGGTGGGGACGAACTCCCCGGTGTTCAGCAGGACACCGTCCTGGGTGGCCTCCTTCACCGAGGTTCCCATCCGCACCTCCACCCCGCGTTTGCGCAGCACCTGGTCGGCGGTCCGCCCCAGCTTCTCGTCCAGCCCGGGCAGCACCCGGTCGGCGATGTCGAGCAGCATCCAGCGGGGTTTGGCGTCGGCCCGCATGCCGCCGGAGCTGCGGGCGTGCTGGCGGGCGAGGGAGTCGGTGAACATCTTGCCGTGCGCGGCGACCTCGGTGCCGGTGTAGCCCGCGCCCACGACCACGAAGGTGGTGCGCGCCCGGCACTCCTCGGCGTCCTCCGCGTTGGCGGCCAGGGCGATCTGCCGGCTGATGTGGTCGCGCAGGTACAGCGCCTCCGGCATGCCCCGGAACCCGACCGCGTGCTCGGCCACGCCGGGGATGGGCAGCAGCTTGTTGACGCTCCCGACCGTCAGGACGAGGCGGTCGTAGTCCAGCCGCTTCTCGCGCCCCTCGGGGTCGGTGTAGGTGACCGCGCGCCCGTCCAGGTCCACTCCGTGGACCTCGCCGAGCACCAGGCGCACCTTCGGCAGCGTGCCCGCCAGCGACACCGAGACCCGGCGGGCCTCCAGCAGCCCGGCCGAGACCTCCGGCAGCAGCGGCAGGTAGAGGAAGTAGTCGTTGGGGTTCACCAGAACGATCTCGGCAGCCCCGCGGAGTTTCCGCGACAGCGTCCTGGCGGTCTGGTAGCCGGCGAAGCCGGCTCCGACGATCACAATCCGGGAACGGCTCACGTGCGAACTCCAGTCCTCGGGACCAACGGGCCAGGTCACACGCGTTTCCCGCCAGGGCGCGGGCAAACCAGGCCCCTTCCCGCCGGTGGCGGCGCCGCCGTCACCGGATGCACACGCGCCGTGTCCGGCCGGTGCCCCTCGTACGCCCCCGCCCCCGCTCCCCGCCGGACGGGAGACGGGCGGATCGCACGGGCCGCAGGGCGACCCGCGCCTTCGGCGGGATGCCGCCGCGCGCGGCACCGGGTCGGCCATCACCCCAGGCGGGAGGGGGCGGCACCCCCGAAGACCCGCCGCGGCAGGGCCGCCGCCGGCCGCCCGGCCGGCGGCGCGGTCGATCTTCCGCTCCGCCCTCCGGGTGCGCGCGAGCACCCCGCGGAATGCGGTATGGTTTCTGTGCGCGCCCGGCGAGGGGGAAGATCCCGAACCGGGGGAGCAACGGGACGTGGCGCAGCTTGGTAGCGCACTTGACTGGGGGTCAAGGGGTCGCAGGTTCAAATCCTGTCGTCCCGACACTGTCGGAAGGCGCTTCGACCGGGGAGAAATCCCAGGTCGGAGCGCCTTTCTTCGTCTGACGGAACACCAGACCGACCGAGGCGCCGCCGCCCCCTTGGGGACCACTTGGGGACCAGCCGCGGGAAGAAACCGCAGATCAGAGCACGTTTCCCTGGGGACCAAGATCGCCGGGGTTATCCACCCGATTGTGGGATGCCTACAACACCCGGCGCACCGCCCCCGGCGGCTTCGGCGGGCCGGCCGCCACCGACAGGTGGGCGCTGAGCGAGCGGCCCGCCTCGGTGATCGACCGCAGATCCGGATGCAGATAGCGCTGGGTGGTGGCCAGTGATCCGTGCCCGGCGATCTTCCGCAGCACATGCAGCGGGACTCCAGCGTCGGCCATCCACGTCAGTCCGGTGTGCCGCAGGTCGTGGCGGCGCAGGTGCTCGTAGCCGAGCCGGGCGACGACCTCGTCCCAGCGGGTGGCGTCCCGCAGCACCGCGGTGGTGATCCGCCCGCCGCGCGGCCCGGTGAACAGCCGGGCATCCGGATCCGGGCCCATGGCCAGCAGTCGCTGGGCGACCAGGGGCCGCACCTCCTCGATCAACGGCACCCGACGGGCCACCTTGCCCTTGGTTCGCTTGTCCGCCAGCCCGCCCGGGGAGGGGGTGGTCTGGCGGCGCACGGTCCAGATCCAGTTCACCGGGTCGATGTCGCGAACCCGTACCCCCGAGACCTCTCCGATCCGGGCCGCGGTGCACGCGGCGAAGACCACCACCTCGCCCCACCCCGCGAACCTCCCGTGGGAGCGCGCGACCAGGGTGTCGGCCAACGCGGTCAGAGCCGCCCAGTCCGGCAGCGCCAGGGAGCGGGGATCATCGAGCTCGTCCTCGGCCTTGTGATACTCGCTCTGCCAGCCCTTCACCCGGGCCGGATTGGACTGGATGAGCCCGTCCCGCCGGGCCTGCTCCATCACCCGCACCAGCACCGCCAGGCTGTTCTTCACCGTGGACCGGCTGCACCCGTCCGCGATCCACCCGTACACACTGCGGTCCACCGCACCGTTGCTGACCATCGGCAGCGGCAGATGCCCCAGGGAGGGCACCACCCGCCGCCGCCAGCCGGCCAGATAGGGATCGGTGGTCTTCGGCTCCAGCCCGCGCAACGCCAACGCCATGTTCGCCTCCCCATAGGCAGCCAGCGGCTGAACGGAGGTGGCCGGATCGATCCCGCGCAGCGCCGCGGCGCTCAGGGCATCGATCCACTCCTGCGCCTGTTCCTCGGTGCCGTGCGACTGCGAGAGCGACTTGCGCCGCTTGGTGCGGGGCTCGGTCCAGCGCACCCGCGCCCGGTAGGGCTGGGCTCGGTCAGGCCGGTGCTCGATATCGGCGGAGAGCGGAACGGCGACCGGGAGCCTTTCTATGTGCGACATCAGCCCGCCTGCTTCGGATCGACGCGGTGGTCGGCCAGCCACTGCCGGACATCGGCCACGCTGTAGAGGGTGACCCGCTCCGACAACTTGACGAAAGGCGGCCCCTGAGGCGGACGTGCCGTCCGCCACCGGCGCACAGTCGAGGGATCCACTTTCAACAGATGCGCCAGCTCTTCTGTGCGATACCAACCCGCTTCGCTGGACATAGCGACGGGAGGACGGGTGAATGAGGATTCAATGTGTCGCGGCATCAATTTTCCGTGCAAGTAGGCAAGACGGCCCTAAAGACCGAGCGTGAGGTTTATCCGAGAGGCAACGGCTACGGGAAGCAGGGCCGAAGAATCACCTACAGCGCCCATGAGACTCACCAGGGGACTACCGCATCCGCTGAGGAGGATCCCAAGGGAAGGAGTACACCCTGCCCATGGATCGGTCATTCATCTCCACGAGACAGAAACGATCACTCAGCGAGCCCGATGTTCGCCAGAGACTCCCGCAGCCCATAAGTTGCCTCTAAAAATCGCTGCAGGTAGGCGTAGGAATTCTTTGATGAATTGAGCACTGCACACCTGTATCTTCGCTACTATCAGACGCAGCAGATCGAGCACGCGGTCTGTGGGCAGTGCAGACTGCGTTCACCGTTGGCTTCTGGTCCCGCTTGACTGCTGCCGCCGTGAGGCCCTCACCGTCCGGAAGAGATGTGACGTCGGGAGGCCGGTCAAAGAGCTTCCGTGCCAGAGCCGGAAGAGGGCACAGGTATCACGGGCCGACATACAGAGGGGGTCCTTAATCGCAAAAAGGGAGGAACAAGGTGGGATGGCAATACCACTCCCATGCGCGGTGATTGAAAATTACACCGCACATCAGCAGGAAGACGCTGTTGCACCGGAGAGGTGCGGATCAGAGCAGCTCCTTGTCTCCTCTCCTTCTACTCGACACTGCCTACCGAATCCGCAAGGCCCTACCGCCAAGCACAGCCCAGCGCGGACACCCTCAATAGTCATCACGATCGCCGGTTTGGCCAACCGGCGATCGTGGTCTATGTTGCCCCCCACCTCCACACCTCCAAGTTCTAACTGCACACAGGAACAGCAGAGCACAACAGCACTTCCCCGGACCGCTCTAGGTTTACTTACTTCGCCTCGCTGTTCCAGTCCGTTGCGCACCCAACGTGTTTGCTGTCGGCGAATCGGACGATCCCAGCGACAGGCGGGAGCACCGCTGCAAGCGCACTCACTTGACTGCCATCATCAGAGAACAGAGCGGACGCTTTCTAACTGGCTGTTCTCTATCTTTTCATGAAGTCGATCAGGTTCGAACGAGGCCCTTGCCTGGGTGAGTCGGCCGGTGCGGGCGTATGGAAGGAGGGCCTCTTGGTAGCTCGCGGTTGTCAAATCCAGCGAGAGACAAGAGGCCCTGTTGCCGAAGTGTCGCGTGGTCACCGTCGCCGGGTCCAGTTCGCCCACTCCTAGACGTGACTGCCTCGCCCATCGGCTCGGAAACGCGGCCGACCGGCCGGAGCGCCGACCCCGGTATTCCTCGGGCATGAGCGATGCAGAGTGGGTCCAGGTACGGGATCTGCTGCCGGTGCTGGCCTGGATAGCGGGCCGGGGCGGGCGGCCGGAGAGCTACTACCACCGACAGATGATCGACGCGGTGCGCTATCTCGTCGACAACGGCATCAAGTGGCGAGCCATGCCGTGTGACTTCCCGCCCTGGCCACGGGTGTACGCCTTCTTCGCCCGCTGGCGGGACTCCGGCCTGGTGGCCGAGTTGCACGACCGGCTGCGCGAGGCCGTCCGCCGCTCGGAGGGCCGCAAAGAGAAACCGACAGCAGCCGTGGTGGACTCGCAGTCGGTGAAGGCGGACGCCACCGTCACCCATGTATCGCGGGGCTTCGATACCGGCAAGAGGATCAACGGACGCAAGCGGCACCTGCACCGGCACCAGCGAGACCGTCATCCTGTGGTCGATGACCATGGTCGTGAGCCGCCGCCTGGCCGCCCGGCACCAGCCCGTTCCGGTGTGGGAGAGCGTGAAGCGGCCGGGCTTGCCCTCCACCAGCCGCTTCAGCCGGGCCCGCGCCCCTTCGCCCCGGGAAGCCACCGCGCTGTCCCAGCCCAGCGCCACCGCCGCCGCCCGCTGAGCGCCGAGCCCATCGGGTCCCGTCTCCGCAGCAGCGGCCGGCCATCAACACCTGGTAGTCCACCGGCAGCACCTCGATGCCGGCTGGTCCCGTGTGGCGCGGACGAGGTCCAAAGCGGCACAGGACGTACTCCGTACCGCTGATAACCTCTCTGCTGTTGACGTGTGACGCATCGCGTCCGGTGCTTTCGCCTTCATCTGCCCGGTCGCGGAACGGGGGCGATCGTGTTCGAGCCGCTGCGGGAGAAGGACCCCCGAGAGGTCGGGGGCTTCCGGTTAACCCAGCGGCTCGGCAATGGCGCGATGGGAGTGGTCTACCTCGGTTTCCGCAGCCCCCGCCCGGTGGCAGTGAAGATCATCAAGCCGGCGCTGGCGGACCAGCCGTACTTCCGCCAGCGCTTCGCCCAGGAGCTGGAGGCGATCCGACGCGTCGGCGGTTTTCACACCGCAGCGCTCGTGGATGCCGACCCGGACGCCGAGCAGCCGTGGATCGCGACGGAGTACATCCATGCACCCTCCCTTGAGGGGCTGCTCAAGCAGCACGGGGCGGTCAGCGAGCCCGGAGCGTGGTGGCTGGCTGCCAGTTTGTCCGAAGCGCTGCTCCACATCCATTCCGTCCGGTTGCTCCACCGTGACCTGAAGCCCAGCAACGTGCTCGTTACCACGCAGGGCACTCGCGTGATCGACTTCGGCGTGTGCCATGTAGGCGGCGCGACCGGACTCACCTCGGGCGATTCACCGGTCGGCACCCTCGCGTACATGGCACCGGAGCAGGCCAGGGACTCCCGCAAGGCGAGTGAAGCCGCGGACGTGTACAGCCTGGCCGCGACACTGGTGCACGCGGCGACAGGACATCCTCCGTTCTATGCGGACATGCCCGTACAGCGGATGCTGGACGCCGAGCCGGACCTCTCTGGCCTGCCCGCAAGTCTGCGTGAGCTGGTTGTCAGTGCCCTGTCCTACTCTCCTGACGACCGGCCTTCGGCCCACACCATGCTGGAGGTGGCGATGGACCGGCTGCTGGACCACGCGGTGCCGGTCGGCGGCCCCAGGCACCCGCCGCTGCCCGAGGTCTTCCTCAGAGACTTGCTGCAGGTCGAAGGGGCGCCTCCCGCACCACCGTCCGCAGCGCAGTTCCCGGGGCCGGAAGGGCGAGGAGCGGGAGCCGTGGCACCATCGGCCGAGCCTGCTGCCGCGGGCGTGTCCAGCGGTGGGGGGAAACCATGGGCGGAGCGCTGGCGCGGGAAGATCCGCGACCGGCGGTCCGACTTCGGTGGCTGACGTCCGGCCGCGCGGAAGAGCACGACAGGAAGTTCAACAGTGAGTAAAGGTGAGAGCGCGGTGACCAGCGTGACAGGCGTTGCCAAGTTCGCCCCGGGCATGCAGGTCCGCGCACGGGACGAGGACTGGCTGGTCGTCGAGGTGTCCGAGACGTCCCACGACGGCACTCGTCTGGATGTCCGCGGGATCTCGCCGCTGGTACGTGACCAGCGGGCCGTCTTCTTCGCCCACGACTCCCTGGACAAAGTCACTCCCCTACGGCCCGAGGACACCGACCTCGTCGTCGACGGCTCCCCGGAGTGCCGCCGCTCCCGGCTGTTCATCGACGCGCTGATCCGCAAGACCCCGCTTCCCCTGTCCGAGCAGCGGCTCGCGACAGTCGGTACGCACCTCGTCGATGACCTGGTCTATCAGCGGGAGCCGGCCAAAGCGGCACTGCGCGGCCTGCGTCCGAGGCTGCTCATCGCGGACGCGGTCGGGCTGGGCAAGACGCTTGAGATCGGCTTGCTGCTCTCGGAGCTCATCCGGCGGGGCCGCGGGGAGCGCATCCTTGTGGTGACGCCCAAGGCGATTCTCGAACAGTTCCAGCATGAGCTGTGGACGCGCTTCGCGATTCCCCTCGTGCGCCTGGACTCAAGCGGTATCGAGCGCATCCGGCAGAACATCCCCGCCGGCCGCAACCCCTTCTCGTACTACAAGCGCGCGATCATCTCCATCGACACCCTGCGCTCAGACCGCTGGCGCAGCCATCTCATGCAGGTCACCTGGGATGCCGTCGTCATCGACGAGTCCCACAAGCTGATCAACAAGGGCACGAAGAACAACCGGTTGGCGGGACTCCTCGCTCCACGGACTGACGCCTTGGTACTGGCCAGCGCGACACCGCACAACGGCGAGCGCGAGTCGTTCGGCGAGCTGCTGAGTCTCTTGGACCCGACCGCCATCCCCGACACCAGCGACTACGACGAGACTCAGCTCGGCCACCTCTACGTCCGTAGGCACAAGATGTCACCGGATGTGTCGGCGGAGATCGGTCACAAGTGGGCCACCCGCAAGAAGCCCGAAGCCATCGACTGCGTGGCGAGCGATGCGGAGCAGAGGATCTTCGAGGAGCTGTACGACGTCTGGGTCAGCCCTGGGGAGGGCCGGTCGGCTCCGGTGAGCGGCAAGGGAGCCCGCCTGTTCCCCTACACGCTCCTGAAGGCGTTCCTGTCCTCGCACGAGGCTCTGGCCGAGACCGTGAGAAACCGGATCGCGGCCATCGACAAGGACGCCGCGGATCACCCTGAGAACGAGGAGAGCCGTGCCCCTGAGCGCGCGGCTCTTGTACGGCTCGGCGAGGTGGCCGCCGAGGCCGCGGTGGAGGAGGCTGCCAAGTTCCGCCGCCTGGTCACCGAGCTGAAGGAAATGAGGGTCGGCCCGGGGTCCGACAAGCGCGTCGTGGTCTTTTCCGAACGCCGCGCCACCTTGAGAATGCTCCACGAGGCCCTGCCTGGCGAGTTGGGCTTCGAGAAGTCCACCGAGAGGGCCGGCGGCGCGATCCGGCAGTTGCACGGCAACCTGTCCGATGACGAGCAGCAGCGAACTGTGAAGGACTTCGGTCTGGCCGACAGCGACCTGCGGATTCTGCTCACGGGTGACATCGCTGCCGAGGGCGTGAACCTGCATCGTCAGTGCTACCAGATGATCCACTACGACCTGCCCTGGTCGCTGATCACCATCGAGCAGCGCAACGGTCGCATCGACCGGTACGGGCAGCAGACGCCGCCGGAGATCCGCGCCCTGCTGCTGGTCCGCCAGGACGAGGATCCTGAGGTCCCCTCCGCGGACCGGCTCGTTTCCCGTCGACTGCTGGAGCGTGAGGACGAGGTCCACCGCACGCTCGGCGAGGCCGCTTCCATCCTCGGTCTGCGCGACGAGGACGCGGAGGATAAGGCCATCAAGGAAGGGCTCGCAGAGGGAAAGGCGTTCGATGAGATCGTCCCGCCTCAGCCGGATGATCCCTTCGACCTCTTCATGGCCCACCACACGGTCGACGGATCGGGTGCGCGCTATCGCGTACCGCAGTTGTTCTCCTCGACCCGGGCCTTCGTTGAGGAAGCTCTGGAAGAGGTGTACGGCGACCCCGAGCAGAAGATCCACAAGGAATGGGACAAGGACTATCCCGAGCTGCTCACTTTCTGCCCCGACCGCGAGCTGCAGCGCCGTCTCCTCGTCCTCCCCCAGAGCTATCTTGACGAGCGCGGTGTGCTCGACAAGCTGCGCGTCACCTTCGACCCCGGATTCGCCCAGCAGCGTCTTGACCGCGCCCGCGAGCTGAGCGGCGAGCGGCCCAAGGGCGCGATCACCAAGCAGACACGGCGCGAGACGTCCGGCTGGCCCGATGTCAGCTATCTGACCGATCAGCACCCGGTCGTGGAGTGGCTCACCGACAAGGTCCTGGTCCGGCTCACTCGCAACACCGCGCCTGTCATCACCGCCGATGTCGACGAGCCGACGTTCTTGATGCAAGGCATGTACTCCAACGCCAAGGGCCACCCGACAGTCCTCGCCTGGTCCTGCGTGACCGGCCTGGAGCGCGGTGCTCCCGAGTTCGACGACGACATGGTCGGGGTGCTGGAGCGTGCCGGCGTGAAGCCGAAGATGCTCAACCGGCCCTTCGCTGGTGACCTCGACGCGTTGCGTGCCCTGGTGCCGCATGCGGTCGCGGCCACCAGACGGCATCTGGCCGAGCTGCGCAGCAGCCAGGAAGAGCCTCTGATCGAGCAGCTGGCCGAGTACGAGAAGCGTCTGGCGGCCTGGCGCAAGGCAAGCCAGTCGAGCTTCGAGCAGCTCACCCTTGCCATCCACCGCGAGCACGCGGAGAAGCGTGTGGAGAAGACCGCCATAGAAGTGGGGCAGCTGATCGAGCAACTGGCCACGCAAGGTGAGGCAATGATTCGCGTGGTCGGGGTTCTTGTCCCAACCACGGGGGCCGACGAAAAGAAGGGTGTGTGATCACCGTGGCATTCGAAGCGATCGTCAACCGCGGTGAGTACATCTCCGCCCACTACCTCGCCGAGGTCTTCTCCAAGGATCTCGTCGACCTGCGCAAGCGCTGGACCGCAGCGGACCGGGCAGGACAGCCCACATCCCGCTCGGGGGTGAAAAACCTGGGCCGCGGCTACTTCAAGGCCAAGGTCAACATCACCGAGAAGGGCGACCTTGGCGGTGCCGAGCTGCGCAAGCTCAACGACGCCCTGCTCACGGCCCTGGCCTACACCAGCCCCGGGGATGAGCCGCAGCAGCGTGAAGGTGACACCCACACCAGGATCCAGCGTGGTGTCTACGAGGTCATGCGAGCAGACAAGGTCCGTGAGGTCCCCGTCGCTTTCGCCGCGAAGGGCCCCGGAGGCGTCGAACTGGTGGCTCTGGATGTCACCTGGGGCACGGACGCCGACCTCGTCGTCTCCGATGTCGAGGACGGAGGAGCTGAGCTGCTCACTCCGATCCATCTGGACGGCAAGCAGAGGATCACCAGCGCAGCGGACGCCGTCACCTTCCTCTTCGGCTGTGAGGACTCCTACGCCCCGCGGTTCGTACTGCTACTCGCCGGCGGCGCGATCGTTCTTGCCGACCGCACCGCATGGCACGAGGGCCGGTTCCTCGGCGTCAACATCGATGCAGCACTCGACCGCAACCTGGCCGGCGACGATGGTGAGCTGGAAGCCGTCTCGGCCCTGTTCGGCGCCGAGTCCCTACTGACGGGAGGCGGCGCGGTCGGCTTCCTGGACAACCTGGTCGACAAGGGCCGCAAGCACGCGGTCGGCGTGTCCAAGGAACTGCGAGAGGGACTACGGCGGTCCGTCGAACTGATCGCCCAGGAGATCCTGGACCGGATCCACGACCACCCGGCCGACCCAGCAGAACTCGGTGACAGCAACGAACTGGCCACCCGACTCACCCAGGAGTCACTGCGCTACCTCTACCGCATCCTGTTCCTTCTGTACGCCGAAGCCCGACCGGAGCTGGGCATCCTGCCCAGCCAGGACGACGCCTACCAGGATGGCTACAGCCTGGCCCGGCTCGGCGAGCTGGTCTCCTACGACCTGCCCGAGGAAGCCCAGGAAGGGCACCACTTCTACGAGTCCCTGGACCTGCTGTTCCGCCTCGTCGACCAGGGTCACCGCACGATGGAGGACCACGAGCCGCACCACACCGAAACGCTGGACACGGACGGCATCCGCTTCGAGTCGCTGCGCAGCGACCTCTTCAAGGCCGACGCCACCCCGCTGATCGGGTCGGTACGCATCGACGGCGAGAAGGTCGACACCCGGTTGCGCAACAAGGTGTTGTGGCGGGTGCTGAACCTGCTGATGCTCAGCCGAGGCAAAAAGGGCAAGGGCTTCATCTCCTACGCCCAACTGGGCATCAACCAGTTGGGCGCGGTGTACGAGGGACTGATGTCGTACACCGGTTTCTTCGCCACGGAAGATCTGTACGAAGTCGCCAAGCCGGATTCGGACGGACTGGCTGGCACCTGGGTCATCCCCCAGAGCGAAGCCGACAACTATGACGACGAGGTCTTCGTCAAGCGCCCGGACGAGATCACGGGTGTACCCAAGCGGGTCGAGCACAAGAAGGGCTCGTTCGTCTACCGCCTCTCAGGCAGGGAGCGGCAGCGGTCCGCCTCCTACTACACGCCCGAAGTACTCACCCGCAGCACGGTCAGGCACGCGCTAGCCGAGCTGCTGGACCAGGACGGCAAGACCACGCTTGCCAGGGACATCCTGGACCTGACCGTGTGCGAGCCGGCACTGGGTTCGGGAGCATTCCTCAACGAGGCCATCAACCAGCTCGCAGCCGAATACCTCAAGCGCCGCATGGCGGAACTGTCGGCCGAGCAGGGCAAGGAAGTGCAGCTGCCACCGGACCAATACGAGGTGGAACTCCAGAAGGTCAAGGCATACCTGGCACTCCACAACTCCTACGGTGTAGACCTCAACCAGACCGCCGTGGAACTGGCTGAGGTATCGCTATGGCTCAACGCGATGCACAAGGGCCTCAAGGCCCCGTGGTTCGGCCTGCACCTGCGCCGTGGCAACTCCCTCATCGGTGCACGGCGCGCGGTGTACAACGTGTCGGCTCTGAAGCGGAAAGCATGGCTGACCACGGTGCCAACCGATCGGCCGCTCCAGGAAGGCGCAGAGGAGGGCGTCTTCCAAGCAGGGGAGGAGATCCATCACTTCCTGCTCCCGGCCAAGGGGTGGGGCGCTGTCGCGGACGCCAAGCAGGCCAAGGAACTGGTACGGGAGGAGCGCGATCGCCTCGCGGAATGGCGTAAGAAGGTCGCGTCCACTCCGTCAGCGGCGCAGACTAAGCGGCTGCTAGCTCTGGCCACACGCGTCGAGAGACTATGGGCGTTGACGTGGCGCCGCCTTGTCGTATCAGAAGCAGAAGTCCGTCGCGACATCGGAGTGTGGGAAGTTGACAAGGAACGTCCTCTACCGCGCTCGTCGGGAGCGGTATCGCGCGAGCAGGTCGAACAAGCTCTTCAGGAACCGGGCGCACCACTAGGGCGTCTGAAGCTGGTAATGGATGCCTGGTGCGCCTTCTGGTTCTGGCCTGTGGGGCAGCCTGGCACACCGGAACCCCCGACGTTCAACGAATGGCTGGATTTCTGTGAGGCTGTTCTAGGTGTGCCTCCAGCCAAGGCAAAGGCTAAATCAACCAAGCGCGGCGCCGGGGCTGGCCTGGATGATGAGTTCGGGTTGTTCGCGGACAGTGGGGACTTCAAACAGCTCGCAGTCGATGACGAACTCGACCGTACACTGAGCCAGTGTGCGGACATGCCCACGGTAACGGTTCGCTTCCCGTGGCTCAGCGAAGTAAGTGTGATTGTCCGCCGCGAGGGCTTCTTTCACTGGGATCTTGAGTTCGCCCATATCTTCAAGCGCGGAGGGTTTGATCTACAGGTAGGAAACCCCCCGTGGCATAAGCCTGCCTGGAACGACGAACTGTCACTTGCTGAGTACGACCCATGGTTCGGCCTCACGAAAGAGGCACCTGAGAAGGTCCGAGAAACACGCCGTCTTGCCACACTGGCGAATGAAGTCGCCAAGCAAGGATACCTGGCAGATCTCAATTCCTGGGCAGGCGTCAATGCACAGCTTGGGCATGAAACTCTTCATCCTGTAACCAGCGGAATGAAGACGAATCTGTATCTCAATTTCATGGAACAGGCTTGGAGGAACCTCGGACCCCAAGGAGTAGTCGGCCTCCTCCACCCAGAGTCACACTTCACTGACCCGAAAGGTGGCGCACTCAGGTCTGCAACCTACCGGAGACTGCGCAGGCACTTTCAGTTCAGGAATGAAGCCCGACTTTTTGAAGAAGTCCACCACACTTTCGAGTTCGGGATTCACGTGTACTCGCTTCCTCGCGAACCCCTATTTTTCAACATGAGCGGAATCTTCATTCCGGATACCATTGATAAGTCATTGAATCATGATGGCTCAGGGGAGATTCCCGGGCTTCAACACGAGAGCGGCGGGTGGGACACGCGCCCACATTTCAGCAGAGTCGTAGAAGTAAACCCTTCGGTTCTCTCCGAATGGGCAACTCTACTCGATGATCCTGACACACCAAGCAACATGGCGCGAATGGCGCGCCCACTCACAGTCATTGACAGGAATGCAGTGGAGGTCTTCGCAAAGTTCCCCGAAAGACTTGGAGGCCATAAAAACTGGATGACACTCGCTTTCGACGAAAAGAAAGCAAAGCGGGACGGTTTCATCGAATGGAAGACTGCCATTCCGTCATCGATTGACGAAGTGGTTCTCCAGGGGCCGCACTTCAGCGTCGCGAATCCCTTCAATAAGCAACCGAACCCAGGTTGCAGGTCTAATCAAGACTACAGCACCCTCATCCTCGGCGATCTCCCCGAGAGCTTCATTCCGCGAACTAATTACGCTCGAGCGTGTTCACCGGAAGAATTCCGCGACGCACAACGCAAGTGGGACGGAAGAGCTTCAACAGAATACTTCCGAGTGGCGTGGCGGAATATGACATCATCCGAGTTGGAACGCGGCCTTCACGCAACACTAATCCCGCCAGGGCCAACTCATGTTCACGCCGTCCACTCAATGGCGCTTGATTCCCCCATGAAGACTGCAATTGTCGCGGGGCTATGGGCGTCAATCCCGCTAGACTTTCTAGTAAAGGTATCCGGGACGGCGAAAGTTAGCATGGAGTTGGCCGATCGGTTCCCTGCACCTTTTTCTCACCCGCTCGCCACCCCGCTTCTTCTGCGCGCCCTCCGGCTCAACTGTCTGACCCGCGACTACGCGCCTCTATGGGAGGATTTGTTCGAGGCCGTCTGGCTTTCGGATCGCTGGACAGTTCCCGACTCACCCCGTTCGGAAATCCAGGACGTAGAGCCGACATGGTCGATGTCTACGCCGCTGCGCGTGGAGTACGACCGTCGCATGGCCCTCGTCGAGATCGACGCGATCGTTGCCGTGATGCTCGGCCTAACCGCCGAGCAACTCTGTGCAATGTACCGCTCCCAGTTCGCGGTCCTACGCAAGTATGAGTGGGAAATGTTCTTTGCCGCAGACGGTCATAAGATCGGTGCGGCAAACCATAACGTAGGTATCCGGCAGACGCCCGAGGAGACAGCCTTCGTCAAGGCGTGGGTGAAGGCTGCGCGCGCTGGCGATCCGACTCCTGCGGTTCCTGAGGGTTGGGTGAAGCCCAACCGTGAAGCTGAGATGACTCGTGCCCACGCCGACTTCACCGCACGTCTGCTCGCCGGCGAGTACGGGGACTACGCTGCGTACGCCGCTGAGCATGATGACCACGGCAACCTTCTTGGCAAGGCCGAAGCCGATCAGGCTCCTTCCGACGTTCCGGCAGAAAGCAGGTAAGACGCCGTCATGCTGCCCTCTCTGGTCGCCGAGGACCTGCGTCGCGCTCTGGCCACCTACCTCACGACGAGTTTCGCGCTCGCCGACGACGATGTGCGCGAGGAGCTCGACGCGTTCCTTGAGCGGCCAGAGAGCCGGTTGTTCCGCGGACCGTATCTACGTGTACGGACTCCCTTCCGGGAAGCCTCCCCGGGCTGGGAGGCCGCGCTCGACTGGCGTCCGAAGGACTTCACGCCCTACACACATCAGGCTGCCGCCTGGCAGCGGCTGTCGTCGAAGGCAGGACGTCAGCCGGAGCCCACCATCGTCACCACGGGCACGGGATCGGGTAAGACAGAGTCCTTTCTGGTGCCGATCCTGGATCACTGTGCCCGCGCCCGTGCCGCGGGGCAGCAGGGTGTCAAAGCCCTGCTGCTGTACCCGATGAACGCCCTGGCCGATGACCAGGCCCGCCGTATCGATGAGTTCCTCGCCTCCGAGGAAGCGCTGAAGGACGTCACGGCAGGCATATACATCGGTGGCGCCTCCGGGCCTCGTACAGCGCCGGATGAGGGCGAGAGCGAACCGGGCTCCTACGGTCGCGACACCGGTTCGACGTCACTTGCCGGGGATCCCACGATCAAGAAGCTGGTCACCGATCGGGAGGCGATCCGGGCCGAACCACCGGACATTCTGCTCACCAACTACAAGATGCTGGACCTGCTGCTGCAGCGCATCCCGGATGTTCCGCTGTGGCAGTCCAACTCCCTCGCGTACGTCGTCCTCGACGAGTTCCACACCTACGACGGGGCCCAGGGAACCGACGTGGCGATGCTGCTGCGCCGTCTGGGGGCCGCGACCAGAGCGGCACGTGAAGGACGTCCGCTCGGTGACATCACGCCGGTGGCGACCTCCGCGACGCTCGGCGGAGGGGATTCCGGCGAGCTGGCGGTGGAGGGTCCTGAGAAGTCGGACCGCGAGCTGTTGCTGGAGTTCGCGGAGAAGGTCTTCGGTACACCGTTCCCCGGCGCCGCGCTCATCGGCGAGGATCGGTTGCTCCCCGGTGAGATGGTGGCCGAGCCCGATTTCCTGCTGCCCACGCCGACACCCGCCGACCTGGCCGCGCTACCCGACCCGCTGGATGACGAGTCGGCTCTCGTGGACCTGGCGCGGCTGATGCTCGGCCAGCCGATCAGTGACCCGGTGCAGATCGGTACCAAGCTGAGGCAGCACATCTTCGTCAAGGCGATTCTCGATGTTGCCGGGAACACTCCCATCACCGTTCCCGACATCGCGCGGGAGTTCGCCCAGCGCGGTGGCGGGCCGGCCTGGGACGAGGCCGCTCGGAGCGATCCGCGGCTCGTCGAGCTTGCCTTCACACGGATTCTCGCGCTGATCTCGCACGCTCGCACTCCGCATCCCGTGACGGGAAGGTCCGGCCCCTTCCTGCGAGTGGAAGCCCAGCTGTGGGTGCGCGAAGTGAGGCGTGTCATCCGCGCGGCAACCGCTGAGCCGCATTTTCGCTGGTACGACGACGACGGGCCGACCGGTGATTCCCGGCCGAACCCCGCCAATCTCGCCATCTACCAGCCAAAGGAGGTCGACAGCGCCGGGGAGATCGACGAGCTGACCGACGCGTCACGCCGTCCTGTCGGACCGCCTTACCGGCGGCACCTTCCCGCGGTGTACTGCCGCCACTGCGGACGGTCTGGCTGGGCGGCTCTGTCCACCGAGCTGGAGTGGCAGCAACTCAAGACGAACACGCTGGAGATCTACAAGGCTTCCGCGCAGGGAAGGCGGGCTGTGCGCTGGATGTTGCGCGCCCGTCCGGATGAGTACCCGGTGCTTCATCTGCATGCGGAGAACGAACGGCTTCTGACCAATCCCACCGATGACACCGTCGCGGTCATCACGCCCCATGAGCCGCTGCCTGCGAACGCCGGTGACGAATGTCCCTCCTGTGGGCTCGACGACGGCATGCGCTTCCTCGGTGCGGGCACGGCCACTCTCGCCTCCGTCACCACCACCCAGCTCTTCTCGGACCGAGGGCTGGCCGGGGATGAGCGGAAGCTACTGGTGTTCACCGATGCGGTGCAGGACGCCACCCATCGAGCCGCTTTCATCGCCAACCGCAGCTTCGGGTTCACCTTCCGCGGCCTTCTGACCGAGCACCTCCCTCCGGGGCGTCCGATCGCCGTGCACGATCTCGCCGCCGATGCTGCCGAGGCCGTCGTCACGGCCGCCGGCGAGGGCAAGCGCGAGGAGCTCGCCTCCATCGTCCCGCCCGACCTGCGTGAGAACCCTGAGATCCGCACCCTCGTCGACGACTCGGACAGCTTCAGCGACGCCGGCGCGGACATGCTCTACAGCCGTATGGTCTTCCAGACCTTGCTCGAGTTCGGTCTGCGCTCCCGCCTGGGCCGCACGCTGGAACTCACCCGTACCGCGGCCGCCGAGGTCGACCTCAAAGACCTCCCTGCTCTCTGCGCCGAGTTGCGAGAGCGGCACCAGCGTCTCCCGGGGCAGATCTCGCTGCCAACCGAAGATGCGGCATACGCCGTCTTCCTGCGTGGACTTGCCGAGCGGCTGCGGCTGCGCGGCGCGCTGTATCACCCCTGGCTGCAGGAGTACATCCGCCAGGCCGGCTCAAGACGCTGGCCCATCTGGGGTGGCAGGCCCACGGGGATGCCGGCATTCCCGCGCGGCCTCGCCGCTCCTACGTTCCCGGTGTCGGGCGGTACCCGTACCACGGGATTCGACTCGCTCACCCGCGACAACACCTGGTTCGCGGACTGGGGACACCGTGTGCTGGGCTGTGACCGACGCGAGGCGCGTGCGGTGACGGAACTCGCCATGAAGCTGCTTGCCCAGCGGGACATCTTGGCCACCTACCACGCCGAAGGGGGCGCCCTCGTCTACGCCCTCAAACCCCGCAACGTCCTCGTACACCGCATCGACGACATGTCCACATCGGGCGAGGACACCGTCAACGCATGCGGTGTGCGCTGTGACACCTGTACCTGGCGGCAGACCGTGCCGCCGGGGCGGCGCGAGGAGTGGCTGAACACCGAGTGCCTGCGGTTCCGCTGTGCGGGCCGCTTCGTCGAGGACGACCGCGACTACACCACCGACTACTACCGGCACCTCTACACCGTCGACCGCCCGGGCGACGTGCTGACCGCCGAGCACACCGGCGCGCTCAGCCGCGAGCGGCGCGAGCGGATCGAGGCCGCCTTCAAGCACCGGGCCTCGTCCTTCGACCCGAACGTGCTGACCTGCACACCTACTCTTGAACTCGGCATCGACATCGGTGACCTGTCGGCCGTGCTGCTGGCCTCCATGCCGCCCGGGCCCGCCAACTATGCGCAGCGGATCGGCCGGGCGGGCCGCAGCACGGGCAATTCACTGGCCGTCACCTTTGTGCCCCGAGGCGCTCGCAACCACTACTACCTGCACGCCCCGGAGCAGATGCTGGCAGGCCGGGTCATCCCCCCGGACTGCTATCTGGATGCTTCGGAGATCCTGCGCCGCCAGTACCTGGCGTTCCTCTTCGACCGCGCCGCCGACCGCAGCCTGTGGGAAGGCACGGTGATCCCCGAGCGTCCCATGCCGGCGCGCATCGGCGAGCTCTTCGGACGAGGGCTGGCCGAGGACGGCTGGTTCCGCCGCTTCCTCGATGTGGCGAGCACCCGCCATGCCGAACTGTCCGAAGCCTTCATCTCGCTGTTCCCATCGATGTCTCCGGTCGCGGCCCACGGCGTCAGGACCTTCGCCGTCCAAGGACTGGAGGAGGCCGTCGGAACCGCCGCCAACGCGTGGAACAAGCGAGTAGCCGCCCTGCGCTCAAGGATGCGGCAAATCGGCCGGGCCTTCGATTCCCTGGCCTCTGCGACAGGAGATCCGGAGCGCGACAGACAGCGGCGCCAGCTCTTCGCGGAACAGCGGACCGTGCGCAAGCGCCGGGACGCCCTTGTCTCGGAGAACTCGATCAACGCCCTGGTGCGGTTGGGCCTGCTGCCCAACTACACCCTCCACGACGACGCGACCGTGCTGGACGCCACTTTGTGGTGGCGGAACAGCGACGGCGAGTTCGACGAGAGTTCGACCGACTACGGCCGCGGCTCGCGACTCGCTCTGACCGAGCTCGCCCCCGGCAACATCTTCCACAGCGACGGCTACAAGTTCATCGTCAACGGTGTGGACCTCGGCACCGGTGCCGGCGGAGGCGAGAACGCGTACGCTCTGTGGCGTTTCTGTCCCGAGTGCGGTTTCGTCGCCACGGAGGAGACCGGACTCGACATCACTGCCTGTCCGCGCTGTGACGCTCCGCAGATCGCCGACCCCGGGGCCGTTCACAAGGTGCTGGTACCCGAGCGAGTCGTCGCCCGTGAACGGCGAGAGGATGCCCGGCTCACCGATGAGAGGGACGAGCGCGAACGCAGGCAGTTCGACGCGATCACTCTGGTTGACATCGACAAGGACCAGCCCCAAGGGTTGAGAGCGTGGCGCCGGATCAGCGAGGCCGACGGCTCGCCCAGCGGCCCGCCTTTCGGCGTCGAATTCGCCAGGGTGGCCACCATCCGCACCATCAACCTGGGGTCGGCATCCGCGCCGGGCCCGACCCACGTGATCCGCGGTGAAGAGGTTCAAGCCCCCGGTTTCGAAACCTGCCTGGAATGCGGGGCGGTACGGGGCGCCCACCCGCAGGCGTGGGATCCTTCGGCCCAGCGGGTTGGCACCCGCCATGCGTACTGGTGCTCCCACCGCGATGACGGCGTGAACCACGAACCGGCGGAGAGGCTGCTGCTCGCCCACGAGCTGACCACACAGGCACTGCGCATCCTGCTGCCCGTCTCCACGACGGACATCGCGCCTCGCCTGGTCTCTTTCAAGGCGGCCCTGCTCCTGGGCATCACCAGGCACTTCGGTGGCGCTCCCGACCACATCCGCGTGATCACTGACAGCATGCCCGGCGACAGCCGGGAACTGCGGCGACGCTTCCTCGTGCTCCATGACTCCATGCCGGGTGGCACCGGCTACCTGGAGCACCTGGCGGACCCTGTCGTGCTGCACCGCGTCCTGAAGCTCGCCCAGACAGCGCTCCGCGACTGCCCCTGCCAGAAAGAGGAGCAGCGCACCCCTTGCCACCGCTGCCTGCTGCCCTTCGTCTCCAGCAGTGAGCATCCCGACGTCTCCCTGCGCATCGCGAAGGAGCTCCTGGACGAGATCCTCAAGGACTGGGCCGTCGAAAAGGTCGACACCCTCTCCGGTGTCCGTATCGACCAGCTCGTCGACAGCGAACTGGAGGACCGGTTCGTCCGTACCCTCATCGCCTGGGGCCGCCGCGAGGAGGAGAACGGATCGGTCACCGCCAAGGCGGGTCAGCGCGGTGTGGAGCACGAGTTGCGCTTCACCCGCGGTGACGTGGCCACACGCTGGCGCATGCGGGACCACGTACGGATGGACACTTCCGTCCCCTGTGAGCCCGACTTCCTTCTGGAGCGCACCGACGGCCCCACGGAGCGGGTCGCGGTCTTCCTCGACGGCTTCTCCTTCCACGCCAGCGAGCGCGTCAACCGCATCGCCGACGACGCAGCCAAGCGGGCGGCCCTCAGAGCAGAAGGCGTACTGGTGTGGCAGTTGTCCTGGGACGACGTCACGACGTGGGCAGCGGCTGTCAGCAGCGCTGCCCAAGGACAACGGGTGCGTACACCCGCGCAGCCTCCGCATACGGATTCCGTACTGCAACTCGCTCGCCGGATCCATCAGAGTCTGGTCGGCCGGGCTTGTCCCAACGACACCCTCGATCCGGCGCTGCGCAATCCCGTGGAGACGTTTCTGGAGTTCCTCTCCGATCCTGACCGGGCCAAATGGGCGCGGCGGGCAGCCGGCCTGCTGGGCGGCTTCGGAGCAGTGGCACAGCCGCAGCCGATAGACCGAGAGGAAATCGGTCGAGTACTCCCCGACGTAATCCGGGGTACGAGTCTGCCCGCCTCGACCGGGGCTGCCGAGGCAGTCGCGTTCGACGGCCGCACACCTGGTCAGGCGCGGATCATCGGCCTGCTGGACCGCAGACCCGAGCCACGGAGCAAGAAGCCGGATATGCGAGCCTGGTCCGTGTTGGCCGTGCTCGACGATCGGCCGGACGCCGTCGCAAGTGGCGGGCACAAGGAATGCTGGGCGGACTGGCTGCGCTGGTCGAATCTCCTGCAGTTCCTCCAGCCCGCAGCCAGCGACGAGCTGCCCCGCTCCTTCCACCAGGTCGCAGTCTCCACCGGCGACCAGGTGGATCCACACACCGTGGCTCTGCTGACCAGCTCGCTTCCCACGGGAACGGGAGAACCGCAGCCGCTGCCGCCAAAATGGGCCGAAGCGGTCGAGTGGGCCTCCACTGAGGTCGAGGACATCCTGCTCCAACTCGTCGAGAAGGCCCGGGGCGGGAACATCGACGTGCCGCAGGTCGGATTCGAGTACGGAGATCAGGCAGTGCAGGTCGAACTCGCCTGGCCGGACGAGAAGATCGCGGTCTTCGTTGACGTGGACGAGCACCGGGACGCCGATCTCAAGCGCGCGGGCTGGTATGTGGCACACGCCGACGCCGTGAGCGTGCCTGAGCTCATCAAGAAGTTGGAGGGGAAATGATGCCCGGCGCCAAGGTCATCATGGCGGACGTCTTCGGAAAGTCCTATGACGCGCTGGACGGCTCCGTCCAGCCGCAGGTGCTGCAGTTCATCATGAAGATGCAGCGCGACCCGGACTCCAACGGCCTCAATCTCAAACCGCCGAAGGGCGCCAAGGACAAGCGGGTCCGTACCGCGCGTGTCACCGACAACTACCGCGCCGTCCTCATGCACTACGCCGAGCGTATCTACTACCTGGTTGCCGTACTGCCGCACGACGACGCGTACGACCTCGCCGCCAACATCCTCTTCGACATCAACAAGGTCACCGGCGGCATCGAGCTGATCAACCTCGGTAGCCTCTACGGCACTCTCAGTGGGCAGCCGAAAGCCGCCGGCAGCGCGGAGGGTACCCAGCCGTCGTTCTTCGCCGGTGTCTCCGATGCCGACTTCGAACGCCTCGGTGTCCATCCCTCCATCATCCCGGCGCTTCGGGAGATTCGCAGCGAGGACGCGGTCCTGGGCATTGTCGAGACGATGCCCAAACTGGCCCGTGACGTCGTCCTGTGCCTCGCCGACGGCATGTCCGTCGAAGAAGTCTGGGAGCAGGTCAGTTCCCTAGCGGCCACCGAGGACAAGATCGATCCCCAGGACTACGAAGCCGCAATCGAACGCCCGGCCACCAAGGAGGCGTTCGTGGTGACGGGTGACATCGCCGAATTCGGGCGGATCCTGACCGAGCCGCTCTCCGCCTGGCGGATCTTCCTTCACCCCGCGCAAAGGGCCCTGGCAGAGCGCAAGACTCCCTACAAGGGGCCTGCCCGTGTCACTGGGGGTCCTGGTACCGGCAAGACGGTGGTGGCCCTGCACCGCGTCAAGGCGCTGGCCGAGCGCCTGCCCCCCGGTCAGGCCATCCTGCTGACGACTTTCACCACCAACCTCGCCAACCTGCTCAAATCCCACCTGAAAGACCTTGGTGGCGCCCAACTGCTGGCCAAGGTCGACGTCCGCAACATTGACAAGGTCGCCTACGGGACGGTCAAGGAGACCTTCGGCCCCGAAGCACCCAGTCGGCTCAAGGACAGCGAGATCCTCAACCGCTGGATCGAACTCGCCGAGGAGCAGCCGGTACAGCGCTACGACGGCCGCTTCCTCAACGCCGAGTGGAAGCAAGTCGTCCTCGCTCAGGACATCCGCAGCCGCGACGAGTACTTCGCCGCCAACCGCGCCGGCCGCGGCCGGCGGCTCAACCGCCCCGAACGCGCCCAGGTCTGGTCCCTGATCGAGGAATTCGAGCGCAGACTCGACCGCGAGAAGGCCGCCAGCGTCATCCAACTCGCTGCCCAAGCAGCCCGTATCGCCTCTGGCTGGTCCGATGAGGAACGGCCGTACCGGCACATCGTCGTGGACGAAGCACAGGACCTGCACGCCGCTCATTGGAAACTGCTCCGTGCCCTGGTCCCCGAGCAGGACGACGACCTGTTCATCGTCGGCGACGCACACCAGCGAATCTACGACAACCGGACGTCCCTCAGCGCCCACGGCATCAACATCCGCGGCCGTTCCAAGCGGCTGACCCTGAACTACCGCACCACCCGACAGATCCTCGCGGCCTCGCTGAACCTGCTGGGCGACTCCAAGTTCGACGACCTCGACGGGAACACGGAGCAGCTCCGCGGATACCGCTCCGTCCTGTCGGGTGCCAGCCCCGAGACCGTGCGCTACCGCTCCCCTGCCGAAGAGATGTCTGCCTTGGCCAAGCGCGTCGAGACCTGGCAGCAGGAAGGCATCAAACCTCAGGAGATCGCGGTCGTCGGACGCACCCACGCAATCGCCGACAGCGCCGTGCAGGCTCTACGCGATGCCAAGCTGGACGCGGTGAAGGTCGAGGATTACCGCGTACCAGACCCCGATGAAGGCGTCCACGTCATGACGATGCACCGCATCAAAGGGCTCGAGTACCGCGCGGTCGCCATCGTCGGGGCCAGTGACCAGAACATGCCCCTGCCCAGTGCTCTCACTCCGGAGACCGAAGACCGGCTCCAGCACGCCGCTGATCTTCGTCGCGAGCAGTCACTGCTCTTCGTGTCCGCCACGCGTGCCCGCGAGCAGCTCTCGGTCACCTGGTCAGGTCGGCCCAGCCGCTTCCTGGAGCCGCGCACATCCCGTTGAGATGCCCTCAGCAGGATAAGCAGACCGCATCGTCGTCATACAGCGCCCTGTGAAGGAGTAGTACTCACAGGGATCCGCCGGCCTGGGCGGGGCCGGGGTGGGTTACCGGCTGGGTGGGTTGCTGGTGTGGGCCGCGTGTGCCAGCGCGGCCTCGACCTCGTCCAGACGGTCGAGGAGTGCGCTGGCCGCGTGGTGGCGCAGCAGCCAGAACTGGTCGAGGTCACCCTGATCGAGGCCAGGCGCCAGGTAGTGCTCCTTGACGCCGTAGAGACTGACCGCGAGCTGGATGAGCGCGACGCGGGCGCAGGCGGTGACGTCGGCGGCGGGCAGGTGCGGGTTGGCCTCGCGGTAGGCGGTCACGAGGGTGAGGCCGGAGGCGATCCAGTCTGGGGCGTGCACGATGGAGCGGGGGTCGAAGGCGATCCGGCCCAGTTCTCAGGCGGCCAGGTAGGGCTCGGTGGGGCCGAAGTCGACCACGGCGGTGATGTCGTCGTCGCTGAAGAGGATGTTCTTGACGGAGTAGTCGCCGTGGAGGACCTGGGTGTGCAGGGGCGGGAGCCCGGCGAGCAGACCGGGCAGGTGCCGCAGCTGGGTGCGGCGCTCGGCGAGGGTGGCGGCGGCCTGCCGGTCGAACTCGTCGTGCTCCGCACGCCCGTTGATGAGGTCCGACAGCCGGTTGATCGTCGCCTCGCGCTTGGCCAGGTCCGGGGCCAGCCACCTGTCGGCCTTGGGCGAGGGACGCACGCTGGCGGGGTGGCCGGCGAACGCGGCGTGGATACGGCCGAGCATGTGGCCGGCGGCGGCCTGCTGAGCGGGCGTGAAGCCGCTCTCGACAGTGTGGCCGGGCATCCACTGCCACACCGACAGCGCGGTGGCTGCGTGGCGGGTGATGGCCTCGCCGTCGCAGCTGGGGATGACGGCAGCGACCGGCACACCGTGCTGGCCGGCGAGCCGGGTCTGGGCGATCACGTCTTCCTCGGCGGTCAGGTCAGCGGCGGGCTGGTAGTGCTTGACGAACACGACCCGCCCGTCTTCCGACTCGGCGCGGTAGTTGATGGCGACTTGGCCGTCGAGCCGGGTCAGCCGCGCCCCGGCGAGGCCGTAGGCGTCGGCAAGGATCTCGGTGATCTGCGTGGCGGTCGGTGGCTCGGTGGCATTGGTGGTGGTCGTCGGCATGGCCCGCTGTCCTCCTCGGTCATTACGTTTGGTGATCGAGCCGCTACCTTAGCGAGGGTGAAGGTGGTGACGGCTTCGGCGGCCACCTGGTGGAGGACGCGGTCCCACCAGGCGCGAGCCGCCCGGTAACGGTGCAGGCAGGCGGCCGGCGAGCGGTCCGTACCGGTCCACTCCACGGCGACCTCGATCCGCTGCCCGGCGGTGATCCGCGCCCCGGCCTGAGCGGCGACGCTGTGGCACCGGTCCGCGCCGGCACCCGCGTCCGACAGGTGCAGCACCTCCGCCTGGTCCAGCAGGGGTGCGAGCGCCGCATCGCAGCCGTGCTGGCTGGAGGTGTCGGCTGGGGTGAGCTGAAGAACCAGCTCTTCGAGGTCCTCAACCAGGAGATCACACCCCTACTCGAGAGGTACCACGCCCTCATGAAGCCGGACAGCGAGCTGGACGCCCTGCTGACTGAGGGCGCGCAGAAGGCCCGGGAACGCGCCCAGCGCGTCCTGCGGTCGGTCCGCTCCGCCATCGGCATCGACACCGAACATTGGAAGACCGGACATGGAGGTCAGATGACAGGTACAGCTCCGTCCAACGGGTTAGCGGCTGACCTCCGCACCTTCCTCCAAGCGCCGGAGCAACGAGGTGTCTCCGGGTGGCGCACCTGGGCGGGGCATCACAGAGCATCTTGTTTCAGGCCACCACAGGCCCGAAAAGGGATGATCTTCAGCCATTCGACCCCGCGGCGCCGCCCCTCCCGGCACACTACGCAGCGAAGCCAGACGGTTACTTTGATGTGAAGGGTGGGGCTGTGGCCCGCGGGAACAACGAGATCATTCCTCTGCTGGTGGACACCAAGAACACCATCGAGCGCTCAGTGAAGGACGTCGGCGGCCAGGTCACCGCAGGCAACCAGGAACTGAGCCGGCAACTGGAGGGTGCGGTGGCCTCCATCCTGGAGGACCACCGCGAAACCCGTGACCGAGCCTTCGCCGCCTCCACCCAAGCCACCCAGGCCACCGCCGAAATCGCAGGACTGAAGCGGGAAGTCAACGCCCTGCGCAGGACCATTGAGGACCTCGCCGCCCTCCTTCGGGAGGCGCCCGTCCTGCCGCCCGAGTCCGACCAGGCCCCCGTCACTTCGGTGCCCATTCCGCCGTCGGCTCCGGCCGCGGCGGCACCCGCCGCGCAGCCCGGCACCACCCCGAGCGTCACCCTCACCCTCCCCGGCCCGGACAGCAGCACCGCCGGCCAGGACGGCGCCCCGCCGGTGCCCGCCCAGCGCGACGGCTCCCACGACACCGCCCCGCCCACCGACCAGACCTCCGAGGCCGGGACCGACACCGGCCCGGTCGACGCAGCAGAGGCTCAGCCCGCGGCCGGCACGGGCGGGGAAGACGACAGCGAAGCCGGCGCGGCTGCCTCCGCCGCCGACGAGGACCAGGCGGTGGAGACGCCCAGTGAGGACGAGGAGAACAACCACGGTGCTCTTCTGCTGAAGGCCGCGCGGATCGCCCGCGTCACCGTGGTCTGCCACCGCGACGCCTGGGACTTCATCGCCGACCGCGCCGCCGGCCACGAGCACTTCCGCACCACCGCCGTCGTCACCGACGAGGCCGACGGCCTGGTCCGCGTCACCCTCTCCGGCCGCTCCCTCATCGGCGCGCTGATCACCCTGCACGACACCCGCACCGAGGACCGCACGCGGTGGGACGGCACCTGGGCCATGGCCGCGGCCTTCTACGACCGCATCGCCGAAGACCTGTACAAGGCCGGCCGCGACGGCTCCACCCCGCTCACCATCGTCTTCAACGACGGCATCACCGACACCACCCCCACACCCACTCCCCAGGACAACCCCGACACACCTCAGGAGTAGGCGTTCGACAACACGCGCAAGCACACAAGCGGGGGACCCGAGCCATGCGGCGGGCTCGGGTCCCCCGCTCGGGGCCCTCAAGACCGTCTCCCGGCCCCGCGGAGCCAAAGGATTCATCCTCTTGCCCCGCTACTGGAAGGCCGAAGGCACCCTCGGCTGGATCGTGAAATCCCGGCGCAATGTCAGCGACTACGAGCACCTCCCGCAATGCTTCGAGACACACCTCACCTGGGCACTCATCACATTGATGCCCCGCAGTTGCACACGACGAGACCCTCGCATCAACTGGTCGAGAAAACCTTGGCCACCTCTCCGACCTGCACGCTGTCGGCAGCGGTACCTACAGGGCCTTGTAATAGCGGACCAGGAGCAACGCTGTGCACCCGGCTTTCTCCTACGCACTGCGAGCGGTCGCGTGGCCCAAGTGGAGGCCAATGAACTATCTGCGGCGGTGCCTGGCCGGGCCTGGCTGGCCCGGCCACTTGATGGCGCTTCGGGCCAGATCAGAGATCGAGCAGGAAGTCGAAGTCCGTATCCTTGGCGCCGAGCAGCCATGCCTTCGCCTCATCAGGCGTGAACACCTGGGGCAGTCGATCCGGATTCTGCGAGTCACCGATTAGAACGAATCCGTTCTGGACGGCGACCCGCACGCAGTTTCCGCCACCGCCGCTGTACTTGGACACCGTCCATTCGACCGATGTCAGGTCGAACGAGGACGGGTCCGGCTTCGCTGTCACTGTTCTAGCTCCTCGATCCTTTTTTCGAGACGCATGCGCGTCTCTGCGGGGTCCAGCGCCCGCTCCCACAAATTGGTGAAAGCTGCGGTGTAGCGCTGTACGTCTTCAGCACCGTCGAAGTACACGGAACTGACCATGGTCTCCACCCACACCACCTGGCGAGCAGCTTCGGGAAAGCTCATGAGGACGAACGCGCCTGCCGCCCCCGGGTGAAGGCCAATCGCATCAGGAAGTAGGCGGATGGTGTTCCGGTGATCGTCGGACTCGGCGCGAATCCTCTCCAGCTGGTGCCTCAGCACCAACCGGTCCCCGATGGTGTCGCGGAGCGCGCGCTCGTCCACGAGCGCGCGAAACTCCCTCGGCGTACCTCCTCGGACCTGCTGCTGCCGGTCCATGCGGACGTCAACGAGGGCCTCCACTTCCGCGGCGCTCAGTTCAGGTCGCATCCGCGTGATGACGATTCGGGCGTAGTCCTCAATCTGAAACAAGCCCGGCCATATGTCCCGCTCGTAGTTCCAGAGTTCAGCAGCTCGTCGCTCCATCTTGAGGAAGCCCTCGAACTGCATAGGGCCGAGCAGGTTGGCGTTCCGCCGCCACAGCGCGGGACGCGGTCGGCCGGCCGGCGTGGTGTCCGCGCCCAGGAGAGCCAGAATCTCGGAGCGCTCTGCGGCCTTGGCCTGGTAGCACTCGAGCAGCGCCTCGACGAGGTCGCGGGTGACACGACGGCGCTGCCCGCGCTCCAGTCGACTCAGCCCGCTCTTGTCGATCTTGATTCCGCGCCGACTCAGCACCTCGTGACCTGCGGCATCGCCTTGAGTGAGGCCGCGTCGTTCGCGCAACTCCTCAAGACGCAGGCCGACTTCGCTGAGAGTCAACGAGAACGGCGTCTTCGCTCCTGGCATGGTGGCCAGTCTGACGGCTGGCCGCGCTGCCTACAAGCAATATGGTCAAGCAATTTGCTCGACCATATTGCTAAGAGCTCACCTGGAGGAGCATCCTAGCCAGGGTCACGAAGTGTGCAGCGCCCGTCGCCATGCGTGGAGGTCGTTCCGCTGCTCTGCCCGTACACGCCCAAGGAGGGGCCGCCGCGATGCGTCGGACGCTGTTCAGCCTCCTGTTGAAAGACCGCGACCTACTCAGATGGGAAGCGTTCTGCATCCACTTCACGGCGATCGGCCGGGAGCTCGCGCACGAAACGGGCAACCGCCGACTCGCCACGGCCAGCGTGGGGCGCACCACGTTCGACAGGTGGTCCTCGGGCACCTGGTACGGCCGTCCCCGCGGCGAGGCGGCGCAGATTCTGGAGCGCATGCTTGGGCACACCGTCGGAGAGCTGTTCAGCCCGGCGCCCGACGCGACCGAACCAGTGGCGGAGCTGCAGCCGGCAGCCACACGGCTCGGCTCTCGCTGGTCCACATCAACCTTGCTTCTCCCTGCGGGCGGCCCGGTCGGCACCTGGGAGATCGCCGGGCGTCAGCGCCTGGATGGCACCAGCGCCGCAGTCCACCTCCTTCCCGTCACCAGACAAGGTGAGGACGCCGATGTCAGCGACCTCAGCCAGGACGAACTGCGAGACCTGGAGCGGTTCTTACGGCCGGCGCGCCGCGGATTCCTCGTTGGTGTCGAGAAGCGGCACGACGACGTCAACCTGTATGTCCGCGACGCCGCAACCGCCCGCAGGCCAGCGCTACCGACGCCGCCTCCCACCGGACCCCTGTCGATTCCCGCGGCGTACCTCCTGGACGACCTCACCTACGGCATTCTCTGGGCGCTCACCCAGCTCGACGACAGCCTGCTCGCCGATGACCAGGTACTCGACACTGAACAACACCTTTTCAAGACCTACCTGTCCCTGCCCCGATCGGCGCCCAGCCAGCTGCTCGTCGGCCTGACCACCGTCGGCAGCAGTTGGATGGGGTCAGCGTTCTGTGCCCGGCACATCCAGCAGGAGCTGGCCGATGCGACCGAAGTTCCGATGTTCTGGACGCGTGAGCAGAGCGGGGAGGAGGCGGCCTGCTGGCTGTTCTTCAAGCACAAGCTCGATTACCTCAGCGCCCTCGAACGCTTCCACGGCACCGCGGCACAGACCGTCCGGGTCTTCTGCCTGCCCGAGGCCGAGGTGGCGCACTCCGAAACGTACGAGAGGGTTCTCCTGCTGTTGGCGATCGCCCTCATGGAGTGCTTCGGAATCCGGGTCAGGGTGGTAACGAACCCGGAGTACTCGAAGGTGGATGGAGTAGCCCTGATTCCCGGCCAGCGCGCCGTCATCGCCAACTGGGGGCGGGTGCCCGGCGGAGCCCTCTGGGCTGCAAGCAGCACCTCCGCCCGCGGAGAGCTGCGTACATACGCCACCGTATTCGCCGACGCCCAGGACGCTGAAGTGCTGGGCGGCGATGATCCGACGGGCCGCCTCCGGTCGCTCGCTGACTACCTGGGCCTGGACTGGAGTTGGCTGACCTCTCGGTGCCACGCGCTGGGCGAGCACGGCGTCGCCGGCCTCGTGCGACCTCGCAGCCGTCTACTGTCCGTAGACGCGCTGGATGAGACGCTGCTGTTCCTCGGCAAGCTCGCGCTCTCGCGATGAACCCCTGTCCGCGCTGCCACCCCGCCTGAAAGGTCCTTCGTGCTCTCCGCTGACCGCGACCCCAACCACACCGTCCTGGTGCTCACTCTCGGCGGCACCATCGCCATGACCCGTTCGAGCACGGCATCCGGCGTCACACCGACGTTGACCGGCTCCGACCTCGTGGCCGCCGTGCCCGGCCTTCAAGACGCCGCCGAGGTCACCGCGGAGGACTTCCGGCAGATGCCCGGGGCCTCCCTGACAGTCAGCGACATCGTCAGCCTCGTGGACCGACTGCAGCGGGCCGACCGCGACGGCGTCAATGGGATCGTTGTGACCCAGGGCACCGACACCCTCGAAGAGACCGCGTACCTGACCGACCTCTACTACCAGGGCAGCACGCCGGTGGTCTTCACCGGCGCGATGCGCAACGCCGCGACCGCAGGCGCCGACGGCCCCGCGAACCTCCTCGCCGCCGTGCAAACCGCCGTGAGTGCAGGGGCTCGGGGGGCGGGGATCCTCGTCGTCCTGGGCGAGGAGATCCATGCCGCACGTCACGTCCGGAAGATGCACACGACCAGTCCGGGAGCCTTCGGTTCCCCGAGCACCGGTCCGGTCGGCCATGTGGTGGAAGGAGCAGCCAGGTTCCACCACTGCCTGAACCCGATCTCCCCCGTACCGCTACCGATCAGCGACCTGCCCTCGGTGGAGATCATCACCGCGTCCCTGGGCAGCAGCGGGACGTTGCTGGAGGGACTGGAGAACAAGGTCGCCGGCCTGGTGGTGGCAGCGTTCGGCGCCGGCCACGTCCCGGAGACATGGTGCGCTCGGCTGGAAGCACTGGCGGCCGCGATGCCCGTCGTCCTCGCGTCACGCATCGGTGCTGGCTCCGTGCTCACCTCCACCTACGCCTTTCCCGGCTCCGAGAGTGATCTGCTGACCCGCGGCCTGATCAGTTCGGGTGTACTCGACCCGTACAAGGCCCGGCTGCTCCTCATCGCCCACCTCGCAGCCGGATCACCCCGCCCGGAGATCGCGAAGGCGTTCCTCGACCACTCCTGAACCCCGACCAGTAAAAAGGACGTCTCTGACCATGCGCTACGCCCAGGTCCATTCCGGCAGAAGGTTCGTGCTCGCCCTCGATCACGGGGAGGACCTCCTGGAAGGCATCACCCGGTTCTGTGCGGACCAGGACGTCCGGGCCGGGTACATCCCGACGTTCGTCGGCGGTCTCCGCTCGGCCCGGCTGGTGGGTACGTGCGAACCCCTTACCGACCCCGAGGCCCCGTTGTGGGAGGAGATCACCGTCGAGACACTCGAGGCACTCGGCGGCGGGACGCTCGCCTGGGACACGGAGAAGGACTGCCTGGCCCCTCACATCCACGTCGCAGCCGGCATCAAGGGCAAGTCGGCCGAAGGGCGGGTGTCACATCTGCTCGGCGCGACCGTGCAGTTCATCTGCGAGATCCCCATCGTCGAGGTCGTCAGCAACGCGGAGGGGCCGGCGTTGACGCGGAGGCGCAACGCGGACCTCTACGACGTCCCCCTCCTCGGCTTCGGCACGGACCACTGACGGAGGGGTGTGACGGTGCGCAGGGCGATCCGCTTTCCGGACGTGGTTAAGGACCACCACATGCGCATCTACGAGACGTTCACGCTGCACTTCGAGCGGGCGGCCAAGGAGGTAGCCCGGCTCGACGGTAACCCCTCCCTTGCTTCCGTGTACGTATCCCGGTCCACCTGGGACCGCTGGATGGCCGGGGAGATCAAGGGACTGCCGCGCCAGGCGACGTGCCGGGTCCTGGAGCACCTCTTCGGCGAGCCTGCCGAGCAGCTGTTCGGCCCCCGGCACCCGGGGGCCGAACAGCGAACCGATGCCAGCGCCACCACGGCGGGCGCAAGCATGGCGGGGAACAGTCCGCAGATGGCGCCGCACCTCGCCGCCATGGAGTCGTTCCGGCTCGCGGACCGCCAGCTCGGCGGCGGCCACGTCTACCGCTCCGTGGTCCAGTACCTCAACACGGTGGTGGCTCCGAGTCTCTTCAGCACAGCGGACCGCCGCGAAGACGGCGAGACCGTGTTCGGTGCGGCCGTCGTCCTCACGGAGATGGCGGCGTGGATGGCCCACGACGCCGGACGGGACGAGCTGGCATCCGGCCACTTCGGCCGAGCCCTACGGTTGGCGAAGAGCCTGACCAACGTGACCGCAGGCGCGAACGTGCTGGCCGGCATGAGCCACCTGGCTCTGCAGACAAACGAAGTGCACGCCGCCGCCGACCTCGCCCGTAGCGGGTTGGCCCGCCTCGCGGCCGGCCCGCCGGTGCCTGCCCTCGCAGCGCGCCTGCATGCCATGGAGGCCCGGGCATTCGCGCAACTCAACGCACGAGGCGAGGCGCAGCGGGCTCTCGACACGGCGCGCGAAGCCCTGGCGCTCGCGCACGAAACGCCAGCGCCCCAGTGGGTGGCGCCGTTCGACGAAGCGGCGCTCGCCAGCGAGGCCGCCTCCGTGCTCCTGGACCTCGGCCTGCTCAGGGACGCAGCCCAGGAGGCGGAGCGCGCCCTGGCGCTACGCGATGCGAGCCGGGTCCGCAGCAGGGCGTTCGGGCAGGTCACACTGGCCCGAGTCTTGCTCGCCCAGGGTCAGCCCGACGCGGCATGCTCGGTCGGCGTGGAGCTGTTGAACGCCTGCCAGTCGGTCACATCTCTTCGGCTCAGCAGCCAAATCGAGCTGCTGCAAGGTGACTTCTCCCAGTTCCGCCAAGTGGCCGATGTCCGCGAGCTCCTCTCGCGCATGACCGCTACGGCGCAGCACCGTAGATTGCTGCTCGGCAGTCTCGCGCTCCCGGAAGGCCCGCAGTGAACGACGCACCCATGCCAGGTGACCCCGGCCGTGACGCCTACCTGGCCGAGGGCAACGCGAAGCAGGCACGGAAGCGAGTGGCCGCCGACGCCCTGATCCGGGACGAGGACGGCAGGCTGCTTCTGGTGCACCCGACCTATAAGGAAGGGTGGGATCTCCCCGGCGGCATGGCCGAGGGCAACGAGGCCCCCGAGGACGCCGTCCGAAGAGAGCTCCGTGAAGAGCTCGGCCTCATGATCACCGGCCTGCGGTTCCTGTGCGTCGACTGGGTCGAACCCCATGGCCCATGGGACGACCTTCTGGGCTTCATCTTCGATGCCGGTGTCCTGTCACCAGCCCGAGCCGCGCAGGTGAAGCCCAGCGACGAGGAGATCTCGGAGCACCGGTTCTTGGAGCTCTCGGAGGCCCTGCCGCTGTTGCCGGATCGCCAGCGGGCCCGGACCCTCCATGCCTGGCAGGTCCTGGACGACGGAGTCCCGCGCTACCTCCGCAACGGAGTTGCCCTCTGAGTGTGGCCCACTTCGCAGCGAGTCAGGCGCTGACCTCCACGGAGGTGGCGTGTCCCTCCTGCTGGATCAGCCCACTCCTCATGCGGGAGAACACTCCTTCGAGCGCCGCGAGCTCCTGAAGAGACAGAGGCGGGCCGAGGGAACGGAGGTCGTACCCGACCCGCTGCTCGTCGCCGACCCCGACGACCGCTACAGCGTTCTGTGCCCGCTGGAGGATGAAGCGTAAGGCTACCCGGGCCAGAGCATCAGGGGACGGGCCGAACCGGGCGACGAGTTCTGTGAGGCCGCAGGTGATCGCTGACGTGACCACTTCCGCGCGTTCGGTAGCCGAGCTTCCCCAAGCAGCCAGAGCGCGGTCCGTGCGGCCGCTCGCCAGCGCGCCGTGTGCCAGCGGGGAGGCGATCACCAGGCCGACCCCCCGGCGAGCGGTGAAAGAGCCGAGGTCCTCCCCGTCTCCGAGGTCGGGCAGAGGTAGCAGGCCGCTCGCCTGCGTCCAGACAGCGTCAGGACGGATTCTCTCGAAGAGGTCCAGAAAACGTCGTATCGAGCAGCGCGAGGCACGGAATCCCGGGCCACGCAGACCGATGGCTCGGATCTGACCGAGATCGCGCAGCGCGTACATCTGCTCGATGACCGAGTCGAGGTATCGATCGCCGACGCCGAAGTCGTAGGACTCGAGGGTGTAGAGGGCCAGCTTATCCAGGTACAGATTTTCCAGAGTCTGTTCGAGCTGATGCCGAACCCGCGGGCCGGCGTAGGGATGCGGGGCGGAGCCCTGGACCCGGCCGACCTTGCTGGCGACCTGCGCCCTGTGACCCCGGTGCTCTTTCAAGACTTTACCGATGAGCCTCTCAGCGTGGCCGCACCCGTGGTTGTCGGCTGTGTCGAACAGCTGCGCCACATCCTCGCCGGCGCCAGCCTCCAAAGCGCGGCGCAGGCCGTCGAGCATTCGGGCGTCGTCCGGTTGGACGGCGCACGACGCCCAACGAGAGGTGCCGCTGCTGACGCCCAGCGGGCGCACCATCAGATCCCGGGCTAGACGGCGAGGTGCGAGATCGCTCGTTGTCATCGGTCAGCGTCTCCCGGTCGGTAGAGGAAGATCGCGACGACGCGCTTCCCCTTGCTGTCGCGCTGGACTCCCCAGGCACTCGCCAGTACATCCACCAGAAACAGACCTCTCCCGCCTTCATCATCCTCATCGGCAGCCGGAGGTTTCGCAGGCACCACTGTGGTGTCTTCACCACCGTCCCGAACCTGGACAGCCACTCCCCAGTCGTACACGTCGAGGGAGATGTCGAGGGCCGCTCCAACATGCTGAACAGCGTTGCCCACCAACTCGTCGGCTACCAGGACCACATCGTCCGTGTATGTGACGTCAGCCTGCCCCGCGAGGATCTTGCGGACAATGCGACGGGCGGCGCGCTGCGGGGCGTCGAGGTCGCTGAGTCTGATCGCAGCGTGTGTCGCGGGGTGACCGCCGTCGCGGCCTTGGTCACATGGCAAGACGGTGCTGGTGGAACCAAGCACGGAATCACTCCTCGCTGCATTCACGATGCCCGGGGGATGGACTGGCAAGTCCTGCTGAATACCGTGGCCCATCTCGCTGCGCAGGCGATAGCGAAACACGTCCCCACTTCTCCCCACTTCACCGTCGGCTCCGCGTCCTTCCCAAGTGCGAGGGGGTGCCGATGGCGGGCGATGTCGTACAGAGGAACGATATTCACGCACTCCGCCGGCGCTGCGAAGGTGTCGGTGCAGAGTCTGCCGTGTACCCGTTCTGTCGGCGGCTGGAGGCGTCAAGCAAGCCAGCACACGCCTCTACCTGGGCTGACGCCAAGCAGCTAACCCCTGACCCCTGTCAGCTTGGCTGCGCGCCTTTACCACTGCTTGTGAATTTCGGTCAAGCGCTTTCGGAGAAGTGGGGCGAAGTGGGGAGGGGAAGGTGGTCTCCAGCGACCGGGAGTTCTGACGCGGTCTTACTCTCGGAATCCGTGACCGGATTTTCCGCTATTGTCCGCGTCGCATTGGGAGCCGAAGGGCACTTGCGCCGTTCTCCGCGCCCTTGAAGTGGGGAGAAGTGGGGGGCGTTTTCGCTACCTAAGCGCGGCGAGGAACGGCAACGCTATTCGCAGTCCTTCCGCATCGCCGTCCACGGAGAGGTTGCCGTGATCGCTCTCATCTCGCCGGTTCTCGGCACCCAGCCCTGTGGCGAAGCCCATGCACTCCGCTCAGCAGGCCGACGGCTTGCGTCCAACCTGTTCCCCCTCGGACGGCCCCAACAGGTCAGTGCCGACGTCATTGCTGCCGTGATCCGCCAGATCCCGGGAGATCCCGACCGACCGCTGGGAGGCCGGAGAGGGACACAGGGCCTTTACGCGGCAGCCTGGAGGCAGCCGGGGCGAGGTCTCCCCCCACGGCCGCCGGTCACCACCGCCCGCTCCCGCCCGCAGCGCCGCCTCCACCGACGACTCACCATGTGTCGGCGCACGCCCACCTGCCCCTCTGCCGAGGCCGCCATCGTGATCGTGGCTCACCGGGATCAGGCTTGGTCGCAGCTGTGCAACGGTGTCCTGCTCTTCGAAGGCAGCGGCGGGATCCTTCCCAACGACAGAATCACCGCCCCCCGTCGGCTGGGCTGGCGCTATGACGAGCGCCGCCGCATAAGCAAGTCCCAGCACGCACCGGGCCGTCTTCCAGCGCCCTACGGCGCCGCCGAGGAGGCTATGCCATGAACCTCCGCCCGCCCCGTACTGCCATGCGTCCGAGGTCAGTTGGCGTTCCTGCCGGCACCCGCTCGATTTCCGCTTCTGCCAGGGAGACCCTTGCCCTGGTGCTCGACGAGAACGCGTCCCTTCTCGACGGCAACCGCGATATCGACGACCTGGTCCTCAGGCTGCGCGGCCACCTCATGGAACTGGGCTACGCCGCTCCCGGTCGGTGGCCGGCCATCGAGAAGGCGCTCGCGGCAGCCCGCTGGCTCGCTGACACGGACGTGCCCACGGAGTACGTGGCGGCCCGCGTACACCTGCGCCGCCTGGCAGAGGCCGTGAAGATAGTGATCAGCGAACTGGCTGCCGCCGGCTTGGTGTGTGGTCACCGGCCCGAGTGCCCGCCGGCCAATGCCGACGACCGCGAGGCCGCACGCGTGCGTGCTCGCCGCCCTGAGATCGGCTGCAGCGAGCTGTGCAACGGAGTGCTTGTCTTCGAGGACACCGGATGCCTCCTGCCGTCCGGTGAGGTCATCGGACCGCGGCGGCCGCTGCCCCCGGTCAGGACTACGCGCACGGCGGTGACGTCGTGATCCGGACGTGCCCGCCCCCGGCCCGGCAGCCGCTGGGTGTGCAGCTCCTCGCCGCAGAGGAGGCGTGCGACTTCGAGTACTGGGCATCTCGGCTCGTGCACGTCGAACTCCTGCTTGGCGCAGTAGCGGTGGCGGTGTACCGGCTCCCGCTCCTCGCGGTCCCGGTGAGTAGGGGGCGCCGCGGTGGCCGGATGAACATGCTCCACGAGGGCTTCGCGGAACTCACCGTGCGGGAGCTACGGGGACGCCCGGGCTTCCATGACGTGGCGGCCAGCGGGACACACGTCGTGTGGGGGGAGCCGGTCCCGGCGGACCTGGACCCCGACGCGCGACGCCGGTTCTTCGGTCTGCGCGAGCGGGCCGACTGGGAGGTGTGGCGTGCGTAGGCCGCCGCCGGTGAAGCGGCCGACGGGGTGGCGCCTGAGCCGGAACCAGGTCCGCATCGGCGTTTTCGTCCTCGCGATGGCCATCCTGATCTACGCCGGATCCGGGCCGAGACCATGGTGACCGGCACCGGTCTGATCCTCACCGGCCTCATCGTGACCGCCATGGGCCTGCTCGTCCTGCTCGGGGCGAGAACACGGCGACCGTCGCCGCCTCATCTGGCCCGTGAGCCGTTGTCGGAACCGTGCGAGCGCCCCGACCACCCCGGTCGCTCCGTACCGCGCGACCTGCCCTGACCCATCCGAACGACCTACGCGAGGTCCCTTTCATGCTGCATGCCGTTCCGTCGTCGCCCACTGAGGTGCCGCAGGCTCCTGCCCGGATCGTGACGGGCCTCTACCTGCGGTGCCTGCGCGAGGCGAAAGGCGCCACGCTCGAGGACGCGGCCGGCGCCGCGCGGGTGTCCAGCTCGGCCGTCAGCCGGTGGGAGCGGGCCGAGTCGCCCATCCCACCGGACGCGCTGCAGACGCTGCTGAAGCGCTACGGCGTGGCAAGGAAGCACGCCGAGTTCCTGATGCTGCACATGCCGCCGCAGAGCTACCGTCGCGACCAGTGCGCAGAGCAGGGCCTCGCCCGCCGGACGCGGCACGACTTCTGGGCCGATGTGGCCGACGACGGCGAGGCGGCGGCCCGCTACATCGCCGTGATGCGGACAGCGGACAAGGTGAGCCAGTTCTGCATGGGAGTGCCCGCCGGGCTGCGCACTCTGGCGTACCAGAAGCTCGTGCTGGACCCCGATGAGTGTGCCGCCCCCGATGAGCCCGTGCTCGGGCTGCCGTCGTGGGTGCACAAGGTCCCGTGGGCCGCAGGGCAGCAGCGAACCGTGCTGCTGGACGAGAACGTGCTCATCAGGGGGAGCAGCCAGACCGAGGTGGTGGCCGACCAGCTGCGGCATCTGGCTGACCTGGTGAGGCGGGAGGAACCCGACGGCCGGGGGCTGGTGGTCCGCATCCTGCCGGCGAATCCGGTCCTGTTCGTCCACATGGTGAACTCGCCCGCCGAGGTGACACTCCACAGGCACCGCCTGATGACGCGGGTCGGCCTATTCCCCACCTACGAGACCGGCTCCGGCGCGGCGCGGGCCGTAAGCGCCGCGCTGAGGGAGGCCGTGGAGGCCGCGTGCGGCCGCGAGGAGACGTACGCAAGGTTCGTGCGCGCGGCCGACGCCATGTATCGGAAGGCCGCCTCATGATCCTCACCCGGCTGCTCAGGATCCTGCTCGGTGGCGCGCCGCCTGTCGCGCCCATGGCCCGGCTGCTCGTCCTCGATCACACAGCCTTCGTACTCCGCGTCCGTACCGGCGCCCGGTATCAGGCCGACGGCGAGGTCCGCGGAGTCCGCGGCTACGGGCGCACGCTCCAGGGCGTGGAGGTGCGGGCATGACATCAGCGCTCCCCGCGGACTACTTCGCCACGCCGAGTGTCGCTCGCGTCCAGGACCATCTCGACGGCGGGACCGACAACTACCTCGTCGACCGCGAATTCGCCCACGGCCTTCGCGCTGTCGCGCCCTGGCTGCCGGCCAGCGTGCGAATCAACCGCGCCCACGGTCCCCGGATCCTCACCTTCTTCGCCCGGGAGCTCGGCATCGACCAGGTCATTGACTTGGGCTGTGGCCTGCCGCACGACGACCACGCCTCCTTGCCCGACGCTGTGCGGCGCATCGTCTACGTCGACCACGACCCCGGCGTCGCGGCCCACGCGCGGATGAGCCTGGCCGAGCGCCACGGCACGGCTGCGCTCCACGCGGACCTCAAGGACATGCCCGCCCTACTCGCCGCCGACCGGGTCGCGCGACTCGACCGCACCCGTCCGATCGGGGTCCTGCTGCACGACGTCCTGCCGTGGATCAGCGACGAGGCGGCCCGCACCGCCCTGGCAGCGTTGAAGGGCTGGCTCCCGCCCGGCTCCGCTCTCTCACTGACCCACGCCACCACGGATACGGCCCCCGACACGATGGCCGGCCTCGCCGCCCACTACGCCCGGGCCAGCATCGTCTTCCGGCCCCGGACCAGGCAGCAGATCCAGGACCTGGTCCGCCCGTGGACCGCGCTGGACGAGGGCGGGCCCGCAACTACCGCTTCCTGGCGCCGCCCGCCCCTGCACCCGGACCTCGACCACTCCCATGCCTACGCCATCCTCGCCTCACCTGGAGACCGCACCCCATGATCACGCCGCCACTCCCCCCGCCTGCCCGCCGTCCGCGCATCGAGGACTACGCCCTCATCGGAGACATGCAGACCGCCGCCCTGGTCTGCCGGGACGGCAGCGTCGACTGGCTGTGCCTGCCCCGCTTCGACTCACCGGCCGTACTCGCCAGCCTGCTCGGCACGGACCAGAACGGGTCCTGGCGGATAGGCCCCGCCGTCCCCGCCGGTGTGCCGGCCCCGTACGCCGACCGCCGCCGCTACGTGGGCGACAGCCTCATCGTCGAGTCCGAGTGGGACACCGCGACCGGCACCGTCCGCGTGCTCGACTTCATGCCGCCTCGTGACGGGCACGGCCCGCAGCTGACCCGCATCGTCGAGGGCGTCTCCGGCACGGTGGAGATGGCGTCGGCCCTCTCCCCGCGGTTCGGCTACGGCCGGCACACGCCGTGGATCTACGGCGAGAACGGGCGGACGGCCGCGGTCAGCGGCCCCGACGCCCTGTGGCTCGACACCTCCGTGCCGGGCACCGAGAAGGACGGCGCCGTCCGCCACGCGTTCACCATCGCGGCCGGCGCGTGGGTGGCCTTCGCCCTGAGCTGGCAGCCCTCCCACACTGCCCCGCCCGAAGTCCCCGACGCCGAGGCAGCCCTCGTGCAAACCACAGCCTTCTGGGCGGCGTGGGTGGAGCAGCTTCGTTACGACGGCCCGTACCGCGAGCCGGTCGTCCGTGCCCTGATCACCCTCAAGGCCCTCACCCACGGTCCCACCGGCGGGGTCGTCGCCGCGCCCACCACCTCGCTGCCCGAGGAGATCGGCGGGGTGCGCAACTGGGACTACCGGGCCTGCTGGCTGCGCGATTCCGCGGTCACCCTGTCCGCGCTGCTGCGCACCGGGTACCGGGACGAGGCGACCGCGTGGCGGCGGTGGCTGCTGCGCACGCTGGGTGGGGACCCGCAGAACCTGCAGATCATGTACCGCATCGACGGGCGCCGGGAGCTGCCCGAGCGGGAGCTGCCGTGGCTGCCCGGGTATGAGGGGTCCAGCCCGGTCCGCATCGGCAACGGCGCGGTCGACCAGCTGCAGCTCGACGTGCCCGGCGAGGTCGTCGAGACGCTCTTCCTGGCCCACCAGCACGGGGTCGCGCGCTGCGAGAACACCGAGGCCCTGATCCTCAAGCTCGTCGACTACGTGCGGCAGCACTGGCGCGAGCCCGACGACGGCATCTGGGAAGTCCGCGGCGACCACCGCCACTTCACGCACTCGAAGATCATGTGCTGGGTGGCGGTCGACCGCGCCGTCCGCCTCGCCAAGGACGGTGTTCTGGACGCCGACCTGAACGCGCTGACGGCCCTGCGGGACGAGATCCACGCCGAGGTCTGCGCCAAGGGCTACGACCCTGTCCGCAACACCTTCACCCAGTCGTACGGCTCGACGGAGTTGGACGCCTCGCTGCTGCTGCTCCCCCGCACGGGCTTCCTCCCCCCGGACGATCCGCGGGTGATCGGCACGGTCGACGCGGTGCGCCGGGAGCTGTCGTCCCACGAGGGCCTGGTCCACCGATACCCGACGGCTGGCGCTCAGGAGGGTGTCGACGGTCTTCCGGGAGATGAGGGCGCCTTCCTTCTGTGCTCGTTCTGGCTGGTGGACGCGCTCGCGCTTACCGGCCGTCTCACCGAGGCGAGGGACCTGTTCGAGCGGCTGCTGGCCCTGCGCACCGACCTGGGGCTGCTCGCCGAGGAGTACGACCCGGTCACTCGCCGACAGCTCGGGAACTTCCCGCAGGCCTTTTCGCTCCTGGGCCTGACCGAGAGCGCGGCATTGCTGGCAGAGCTGGACAGGGCGGTGTCGCCGGTGATGGCCGCGTGAGCACCACCCCATCGGTGCCGTACGCCGGCCCGCCGCAGCGGCGCCTATGGCATCTGCAGCCTCAATCCGCCGACCGCACGCCCGCGAGGATCCGATGACCCCCTTGTTGCAGGAAGCGCTCACCCTGGCGCCGTACGCCGTCGCTGTCGCCGCCGGTGGCAGCGCGGTCCACTTCGCCAGGTCGACCGCACGGCACCGCAGGGCCGCCGACGCCGCCACCCGACGGGCCACCGACGCCGAACAGCGGGCGGCAGCCCAAGGCGAGGAGGCGCAGCACTTGGCTGGCTCCCGACTGCCGGGACTCGTCTACGCCATGCAGCACGGGGCCGGCGACCCGACCGCGTTCGGTGCTCTTCTCCACCAGGCGCTGGCCGGCACCGACACCGGCCGAGCCCACCAGGCGGTGCTGGAGCAGGTAGCCACGGCACTGTCCGAGGCCGCCACGCGGTCCGAGGGCGCGGCGCGGGTGGCGGTTCAGGCGGCGACCCGGTCCGTGCAGCCGCTGGGCTACGAGCTCCAGTCCGCCATCACCAAGCTCCTCGAAGCGGGACACGACGACAAGACGCTGGAGCTGGTCCAGCCGATCGACCACACCGCGAGCCAGATGGCCAGGCGGCTGCAGATCCTCGGCGTGCTGACCGGCATGTGGCCCGGCCGCCAGCGCGACGACGTGCCGCTGCTCGACGCGGTACGCGGAGGAATCTCACGGATCCGCGACTTCCCCCGCGTCCAAGTGCCCCCCGCCCGCCCCCTCTACGTCGCCGGCCGCTACGTGGAGCCCCTGGTGCTCCTGCTGGCCGAGCTGCTGGACAACGCCGCCCGCCACAGCGCGCCGACGACCCCGGTCGAGGTGTCCTTCGTGGAGACCCACAACGGGGTGAGCGTCGAGATCCACGACGCCGGTCCCGGGATGACGCCGGAGGTCCTCCACGAAGCACAGCGGCGCGTGTCCGGCCGGTACCCGGTGGAGTTCACCGGGCTGAGCAACCCGGCCGCGTTCGGGCTCCACGGCGTCGGCGTCCTGGCCGGCCGCTACGGCTTCCGGGTCAGCCTGGACATCGAACACTCCCGCTACGGCGGAACGCGGGCCGTGGTGCAGGTGCCTCGCACCATGCTCGCCCCGCCGCCGGACCAGGAGCCCCAGCACACGGTGCACCGGCCGGACACCGCTGATCCGGCGCCCGCCGCACCCGCGGCACAGCACCACTCTCCTTACCCGGTGGCCGACGATGGCCTGCCCGTGCGCCGCCGCGGTGCCGTCACAGCCCCGGTTCAGGCTGCGCCCGACTCAGAACCCCCGCCGCCGCGCGCCGGCCACGGCCTGGCCGCATTCGCCCACGGCACCCGATCCGCCCACCACACCACCACCCCCCAGGAGCCGACCTCATGACCACTGCCGACCTGTCCTGGATCCTCGACGACCTCGTCGACTTCCCCAGCGCCCGGCACGCCGTGGTGCTCTCCGCCGACGGCCTGCGCATGGCCGCCTCCCACGACGTCACCGACGAGCTGGCCGACCACATCTCCGCGACCGCCTCCGGCATGCAGTCCCTCAGCCGCAACGCCGCGACGTTCGTGGGCGACGACGTCACCCCCTGGCAGCAGACGATGATCCAGTACCGCGGCGGCTACCTCTTCCTCGTCGCCGCCAGCGACCGCTCCTACCTGGCGGCGTCCGCGCAGGCCGACGTGGACATCGTCACCTTCTCGGACCGGATGGCCAAGGTCGTCGAGCGGCTGGGGTCCGCACTGGGCGTCGCCCCCCGTCAGGTTGAGGACGAGCGGGGATGAGCCCGGCGGGGCGCGGCGATGACCGGCTCGTGCGGACCTACGTGGTCACCGGCGGCCGGTCACAGCCCAGCCGCAACCACTTCGACCACATCACGCTCATAACTCTCACCGCGTCCTCCGCTCACCTCAACCGTGCTGCGCTCAACCCCGAGCAGCTGACGATCCTCGACGCCCTGGTCCACAGCTCCCAGTCGGTCGTCGAACTCGGGGCACTCCTCGGGCTGCCGGTGAGCGTGATGCGGATCCTGCTCGCCGACCTCATGGAGGCGGGCCACATCTCCACCCGGCAGCGCATCACCGACGCTGCCGATCCCGACCGACAGCTCTTGGAGGATGTCCTTGCCGGGCTTCAACGGCTCTAAGTCCCCGATACTCCGCGGGGACGAGCGCACCGCGAAGGTCCTCGTCGCCGGGCACTTCGGCGCGGGCAAGACCACCTTCGTTCACGGCCTGTCGCAGATCGCGCCCGTCAGCACCGAGGAGGTGATGACCAGCGCCGGCGAAGGCATCGACGACCACGCTGGCCTGCCGCAGAAGACCACCACGACCGTGGCGATGGACTTCGGCCGGCTCCACCTCGCCGACGACCTGGTCCTCTACCTCTTCGGAGCGCCCGGCCAGCCCCGCTTCTTCACCATCCTCAAGGACCTGGCGTACGGCGCGCTCGGCGCCCTCGTCCTCACCGACACCCGCCGCCTGCAGGAGACCTATCCCATTCTCGAGCTCATCGAGCAGCTTCACATGCCGTACGCGGTCGCCGTCAACGCCTTCGACGGCGCCCCGGTCCACCCCGAGCCGCGGCTACGGCAGGTCATGGACCTCGCCGTGACGACCCCGCTGGTCACCTGCGACGCCCGCGAGCCGGTGAGCTCCCGCAACGCGCTGATCGTCCTCATCCGCCACCTCCTGACGCCGGAGTCCGCCCGATGACCGCCCGCCACGAGTCCGATGCCGCCCAGTGCCCTGTGCGCGGGCACACCCCGCCGCCCCAGCGGCCTCTGCCGATCTACGGAAGCGCCTTCGATGCCGACCCGCAGGCCACCTACCGCCGGCTGCGCGACATGGGCCCGGTCGTGCCGGTCGAGATCTCCCCGGGCGTGTTCGGCTACCTCGCCGTCACCTACCGGGCCTGCCTCTACCTGCTGCGCCACACCCCCGCGCTGTTCCACAAGGACCCGACCTACCACTGGGAGGCCCTGCGCACCGGGCAGATTCCGGCGGACAGCCCGGCGCGGCAGATGATGATGCCCCGGGACAACGCGCTGTGGAAGGACGGCGCGGAGCACCAGCGGCTGCGCGGCGCCATCACGGGCGCGCTCGCCCGCATCGACACCTACGCGCTCGCCGACACCGTCGTGCGCGTCGCCGACCAGTTGATCGACGCGTTCTTCCCGGCCGGGCAGGCCGACCTCGTGTCCCAGTACGCCGACCCGCTGCCGATGCTCACCGTCATCGAGCTGTTCGCGAGCCCGCCCGAGCACGGCCAGCGGATCATCCGCCACGTCACCCGCCTGTTCGCCGCCGGGGAGGACGCCGCCCAGGCCAACGCCGCGCTCGAAGCCGCCTGTCTGGAGCTGGTACAGCTCAAGCGGGCCCAGCCCGGCCTCGACATCGTCAGCTACCTGATCCAAGCCGGGCTCAGCGACGGCGAACTCGTGCAGACACTCGTGCTCCTCTTCGGAGCGGCGGCCCCGCCGACCGCCAAGCACATCGGCCGCGGCATCCAGCACTTCCTCACCAGCGAGCGGTTCGCCGGCAGCGTGTACACCGGCGTCACTCCGGTCGCCGCCGCCCTCGAGGAGGTGCTGTGGGACGAGCCGCCCGTGCCGAACTACTCCCCGCTGTACGCCCAGGGCCTCCGGCAGGTCGAAGGCGTCACCGTCCACCCCGGCTACCCGATCCTCATCTCCTTCGCCGCCGCCAACAGCGACCCGGCCGTGTCCGTCGACGCCGATCAGCGCGCCGGGAACCGCGGACATCTGGCCTTCAGCGCGGGCGTCCACGCCTGCCCGGCCCCGGGGCTGGCCCGCGTCATCTCCGAGACCGCCGTCGAACGCCTCCTCGACCGCCTACCCGGCCTCGCACTCGCCGTCCCCGCCGGCGACGTGGCGAACCTGTCCGGCACCTTCCTCGCCGGCCCCACCTCCCTCCCCGTGCACTTCCAGCCCGCTCCCGCACCCACCGGAAGGTGACCACCATGCCCGCCAACCCCGCGCCCCAGAGCCCCCTCACCGGCTGCCCCTACCGACTCGACGGCACCGGATCCGACATCCACGGCGAAGCCGCCGCCCTGCGCGACCGCGGCCCGGCCACCCGCGTCCTGCTGCCCGGCGACATCCCCGCCTGGTCCATCACCGACCCCGGCCTCATCCGCCACCTGCTCACCCACCCCGACGTCTCCAAGGACGCCCACCAGCACTGGCCCACCTACATCAACGGAGACCTCCCGGACACCTGGCCGCTGCGGATCTGGGTCGACGTCCGCAACGCCCTGTCCGCCTACGGCACCGAACACCGTCGGCTGCGCCGCTCCCTGGCCGCCGCGTTCGCCACCCGCCGCGTGCGGGCGCTGGTGCCGCGGATCGAGGAGATCACCCGCACCCTCCTGGACGAGGTCGCAGCCGCCGGGCCCGATCAGGTGGTGGACCTGCGCGAGAAGTTCGCCTGGCGCCTGCCGCTGCGGGTCGTCAACGTCCTGCTCGGCGTGCCCGACGACCTGCACGACGACTTCCGCGACGCCGTCGGAGCGCTCTTCGTCACCAACGCCACCCCCGAGGCGGCCGCAGCGGCCGGCCAGCGCATCTACGAGCTGATCGGGCAGCTCGTCGACCGCAAGCGGAAGACGCCCGGCGACGACGTGACCAGCACCCTCGTCGCCGCGCACACGGACGGCGAACTCAGCGACCAGGAACTCGCCGACAGCCTCGTCCTCCTCATCGGCGCCGGCCACGAGACGACCGTCAACCTCCTCGACCACGCCATCACCCACCTGCTCACCCACCCCGACCAGCTCCATCAGGCCACCTCCGGCCACACCCCCTGGGAGCAGGTCATCGACGAGGCGCTGCGCCTGGAAGCGCCCATTGCGACGATCATCATGCGTTTCGCCGTGCGCGACGTCACCGACGAGCCCACCGGCATCACCTTCGCGAAGGGCGACGCCATAGTGATCAACTACGCCGCCGTCGGCCGCGATCCCGGCGTCCACGGCCCCGACGCCGACCGCTTCGACACCAGCCGCCCCACCGCACACGAGCACCTGGCCTTCGGCCACGGCGCCCACATGTGCCTCGGTGCCGAACTCGCTCGCATCGAGGCGCGCATCGCCCTCGACGCGCTCTTCGCCCGGTTCCCCGCCATGCGGCTCGCTGTTGAGGCCGACCAGCTCCGACCGCTGCCCAGCTTCATCTCCAATGGCCACCAGAGTCTCCCCGTCCGCCTCGGCCAGTCGGCCGCCTGACCCCCCAATCCGTCAGGACCTCATGACAACCGTGACCGCCGATCCCATTACACCCCTGACCCCAGCAGCCAAACGCGTCGCCGCACGCCTCGTCTACGGCGACACCGACGCCGCGATCGCCGCGCACCTGTACCTGTCCGTGCACGGCGTGAAAAGTCAGCTCCAGGCGGCCCGCAGACACGTGGGCTGTCCGCCCGGAGCCTCCCGGGCAGTGCTCGTGCACGCACTCCTCACCGCCCGGCATATCGACCCGCCCGCGTGCCGCACCTGGCCCGCCGGATACCTAATCGGAACGCGTGCGGCGGCTGGAGGCAAGGCAGTGAGTACCGAAGCCATGGACTGTGCGTGTGCCCTCGGCCACGCCAGGCGGCTACGCGGTTGTTCCATCGGCACGGGTCAGATGGGCGCGTCCTGCCCATGTCGCCCGGTGCCTCCGCACGACGGTCTTCACCCAACCGGTCCGAGATCAGCATGCGTGCACTGACGGTCACCCGGATCCCGGGGGCAGCCGCATGAGCGGGGCGGCGTCGGTGCGCGGAGCTTCGCGGAGGAACAGGGATCTCGAGCGGATCGTGCTGGATGAGCTCAAGTGGTCGTTGTCCGGGTTCGCCAAGAGGATTCGCGAGCATTGCGCGGCCACCGGCCATCCCCGATCCGTGAGCAAGAGCACGGTGTCGCGATGGTGCGCGGGGGCGCAGCCCGGGCCGGAACTGGCGGCCGCCGCGTGTTACGTACTGACTCGGGCGTGCAAGCGCCAGGTGGCCCCTGAGAGCTTGGGATGGTCGTCCGAGGACACGGATGTCGCGGAGCAGGCGCTCCAGTACGGCGATCTGAGACACGCGGTGCGGATGCTGCGGCGGCTGTGGCAGATGGACGCCGTGCCCAGGAGTGCGGCGGTGCGGAGGATGCCGTTCGCCTCGACGCCCTCCGCGGTCGAGGCACTGGTCATGTTGCCCGACGCGGAGATCGCCGGGCGCGGACAGCGGCGGGTAACCGTGGCGGACATCGAGCTCCTGGACGCGCACACCGACCTGTACGGCAGGACGGACGCCCGGCACGGAGGCGGGCAGTTCCGCTCCGTGTTCGCCGCTTTCCTCGCCGCCCACGCCGTTCCACTGCTCGAAGGGAGTTTCAATGCCGCGCGTGGCCGGCTGCTGTACGGCAGCGTCGCCGACGCGGTGCTCGCACTGGCGAGCATGGCCTACGACGACCAGTTACCGGGCCTGGCGCAGCGCTATGACCTGCAGGCGATGAGGCTGGCGCAGGCGATCGGGGATCGCGGCCGGCTGGCACGCGGCTGCATTCACCGGGCCCGGCTGGCGGCGGTGCGGGGCGACGGCCGGGAGGTGCTGACCCATGCCCGCAGCGCGGTGGTCGCGGCGACGGGCGCGCCGGCGCTGGTGCGGGCCTACGTTGCGGTGACGGAGGCGAGGGCGTGGGCCTACAACGGTGACGGCGCGCAGTGCCGGGCGGCGGTGGAGCGGGCGCGTGCCGCGTTCGACCGGGCGGGGCGCGGGTCGGACCCGAGGTGGCTGGCGTGGCTGGATCGCCCGGAGTTGGAGGGGCAGGCCGCGTGGGCGCTGGTGATGGCCGGGCTGGTCGAGGAGGGCGAGCAGGCATTGAAGGTGGCGATGGGCCTGCCGCCGGAGCGTACGCGCGACAGCGTGGAGCTACTGATCACTGGTGCTGAGCTGGCGCGGCTGCGTGGTGACCGGGCGGAGTGGGAGGAGTTGCTGGTGAGGGCGGAAACTGCCGCCCAGAATCTCAAGAGTCGGCGCCTGACGCGGCGCTTGGCCGACGCCACTGCGGGCGGGCCGCTCCACGCTTTCTGACCCCTGGCCGGCCGGGCCCGGCGGGCACGGGCGTCGGCGGAGCGGGGGTCAGAGAGCGATGTCGTCGAGCCAGGTGAGCTTGGAGCGGACGTCGGCAGCGGGACGGGGCCGAGGCCCATCGCCGGGGACGGGGGTTCCGACGTACAGGTAGCCGAGTAGTTGTTCGCCGTCGCCGATGGCGAGGTGCTTGCGGACCTGTGGCGCGTCCGGGTAGGGCCCGCCGAACCAGACGCCGCCCCAGCCGCGAGTGTCGAGGAGCAGCAGCAGGGTGGTGGCCATCGCGGATGTCGCGGCCAGTTGCTCCCAGCGCGGGATGGTTGGGTGTTTACGGGGCTGGAAGACGATGGCGAGCATCAGCGGCGCGCGCAGGTGCTTGGCGGCGACCCTCTCGGCCAGGTCGGCGGTGGGCGCGGCCTCAGCAGCGGCTTCACCGAGCCCGGCGCGGGCATCGCCGCGGATGGCGATCAGGCGCCAGGGGCGCAGCTGTCCGTGGTCGGGTGCGGTGGCCGCGGCCGCGAGGAGGTCGAGGAGTTCGTCCGGGCTCGGGGCGGGCTCGGTGAGGCGGATGGTGCTGCGCCGGGTGCGGATCGCCGTCTCGACGGTGCCCGCAGCGGGCCGGGGGGCGGGGACGGTGGTCATCGGGCCGCTCCCGGGGTCTCGGGCAGCACGGTGACCGGCTTGCCGGCATACGGGGTGGTGGGGTCGGAGGTGCTCCGGGTCAGGCGGTCGAGCAGGGGCGCGGTGGCGGCGGTGGTCGCGACGGCCATGACGACCATGATCGTGAACAGGTTCGTGGTGATGACGCCGAGCTGGAGGCCTATGCCGAGGACAACGATCTCGGTGATCCCGCGGCAGTTCATCAGGGTGCCCATCAGCGCTGACCACCGCCAGTCGCAGCCGGCGAGCCGGGCCGCCCCGGCGGCGCCGACCCACTTACCCGTCACGGCGACGGCCAGGACGAGCGCGGCCCACCCCCACTGTCCGGCCGGGAGGGCGGCGAGGTCGGTGTGCAGGCCGATGTCGACGAAGAATAGCGGCAGCAGCACCGGGACGATCAACGCATGGAGGCGAGCAGCGCTGCGTTCGACGGCCGGCACCCCGCGCGGCACGGTCGCGCCGGCCAGGAACGCGCCGATCGCGGGGTGGATACCGATCCGGTCGGTGGCGTATGTGGCCAGGAGCAGCCCGGTGACCAGCAGCACGGTCACCAGGTCGTCGGAGGTGCGGGCGGCGCGCTCCAGCGTGCGCTTCACGAGAGGGCGGGCCGCCGCCAGCGCGGCGGTGAGGGCGGCGGCCAGGGCGAGGGCGGTGAGTGCGTCCAGCGGGGAGCCGGCGGTGGCCAGGGAGGTGACAGCGATGAGCAGGCACCAGGCGAGGGCGTCGTCTGCGGCGGCACACGCGAGGGCGAAGGTGCCCAGGCCGGTGGTGGCCAGGCCCCGGTCGGTGAGGATCCGTGCGAGGACGGGGAAGGCGGTGATGGACAGCGCGGTGGCGATGAACAGGACGAACGGCAACTGGTGCACGCCGGCAGGCGCGAGGGACGGGTACATCGCGAGTGCGAGGCCGGCGCCGAGGGCGAGGGGCAGCAGGATGCTGCCGGCGGCTACGGAGGCGACGGCGAGGCGGGTGGCGCGCAAGGAGCCCAGGTCGAGTTCGAGGCCGATGAGGAAGAGGAAGACGAGCAGGGCGAGGTTGCCGAGCAAGGAGGTGTAGGGCAGGACGGCGGGCGGCAGCAGGAGGTGCTGGACTCCGGGGGCGAGCCAGCCGAGGAGGGAGGGGCCGAGGAGGATGCCGATGGCCATCTCGCCGATGACGGGCGGCTGGCCGAGGCGGCGGGCGGCCCAGCCGCCGGCCTGGCAGGCCAGCACGACGGCGGGGACGGCGACGAGGACGAGTGAGAGAGGACTGGACAACGCAGAAACCTCCGGGGACGGCGGCGAGGGGCTGGCGTGCGCGAGCGGACCCGCAAGCCAAAGGTGAGCCGGGAGCGGGCAGCTCCAAGAGGACGAGCGGGGTCAGGTGCGCAGCAGGGGCAGGGTGGTGCAGCGCAGGGAGCCGGGGATGCGGGTGACCTCGCTGTAGTCGACGGTCAGGACCTCAAGTCCGCGGGCGGTCAGGGCGGCGGCGATGCGGTCGCTGCCGGCGGCGACCACGATCGTGGTGGGGGCGATGGCCAGGACGTTGACCTGGACTGCGCGGGCCTCGGCGTCGGTGACCGGGAGGAGGTCGTCGAAGTGGGCGTCGAACCAGCGGTTCTGGTCGGCGGTGAACACCTCGCGGTGGATGAGTGCGGTGCCGGGCGCGACTACGGCGAGGTGGTCGTCGAGGTGGACGATCCCCTTGACGTTGAAGTGCACGGGGATGACCTCGCGGTCGACGCCGTGCTGGGCGAGGGCCTTCTGGAGGGCGGCAGCACCGTCGGGGCTGGTCTCCTCGCTCAGGCCGACGAGGACACGGCCGGTGTCGGGGAGCAGGACGTCACCGCCCTCGATCGTGCCGCGCGTGAGGTCGACGGGCCGCAGTCCGAGCTCGGGGTCGGTGAGGGCGTCGGTCTCGGGAAGGCGGTGTTCGGAGTTCAGGCGGGCCCGGAGCAGGACATGGTCGACGGCGAAGGCGATGTCGCGAGGGTAGTGCTGGGCGGGGCAGCCCGGCGCCGGAGGGAGCAGGACGACCTCGGCGCCGCGGTCGCGCAGCAGGCCGATCAGCTGGTCCTGCTGGGCGCGGACGGCGACGGGGTCGTAGGTGGTCCAGGAGCTGGTGGCCTGCTGGCGGGCGAGGACTGGATGAACATCGGGGCCGGCCAGGGGGCGGGTGAAGTCGCCGGCGTGTCGCACGGCGACGCGGCGCAGGGTTCCGTACTCGGTGGCGACACGGGTGGCGGTGGGCACGGGTCCTCCGGGGGCGGTCGGTGCGGGCGCTGGTGGTGCGGGGTGGAGGCGGCCCCAGCACGGTCCGGCGGCGGGATGCCTGCGGGGGGGCGGGCGCTGTCAGGTGCGCCTGCCCCCGCAGGGGTCCGGGGTCAGCCGGCCGCCGCGTGCCGGTTGTCGTCCTGGGCGAGCCAGGTGGCCGCCTCGGCGAGCCGGTTCAGGTTGGTGGGCACCAGGGCCGGGTCAGTGTCGTGGCGGTCGAGGGCGGTGGCGAGGATGCCGATGACCGTGTCGTCGCCGTAGTCCCGGGCGGCGATGTGGGTGCCGCACGCGCCGCAGAAGCCGCGGGCGGTCTTACCGGGGTAGGTGTCGAACCAGGTCGGCTCGGCACCGGTCCACTCCAGCCCCGCCATCGGGAAGCCGACCCACCACTGGAACGGCGCGCCGGAGCGCTTGGTGCAGTGCTCGCAGGCGCAGATATGCGGGTCGTCCACCGGGCCGGTGACGGTGAAGCGGACCTTCCCGCACAGGCAGCCGCCGGAGCGGACCTCGGGGCCGGAGACGTTGGCGGCGACAGCCTCGGACACTAGTTCAATTCCCTTGCGCAGTAGGTCAGTTGGGTCCACCAGTGTGCCATCGCGTTGAAGATCTGCAGGAAGCCCTCCAGGGCCTGTGGCAGGTCGAGGCGGAAGAGCTCACTCTGACGGATGAACCGGGCCAGGCCCTCGATGTGGGCCTCTTCCACGCTCATGCCGCCGACCTGCGCGGCCTCGTGGCCCTCGTCGAGGTGGAGCCGGTAGTAGTAGTCCAGGTGCTTTAGCGCCGCGCCGCTGACCCCGCTGGTCAGCTCGCCGTACCGGTCGGTGATCTCCCGCAGGATCTCCGTCTCGGCGACGGCGACGCCCTCGGTGGCGTAGTAGCCGCCGGCGATGAGGCTGGTCATGTGGGAGTTCACAAGGACCTGGTGCTGGAGAACCAGCTTGGCGGTCTCGTCGGCGGGAACGTGGCCGTTGACGCACAGGCCGAGGTCGGCGAGGAGCGCGCGGGTGTAGAGGATGTAGTGGGCGGGGACCTTGCCGGGCTCGCCGCCCTCCTCCAGGAAGTTGCGGTCGAACTCGTGGCCGAGGGCCGGGCAGGAGCTGTAGACCTGGGCGGCGGCCAGGCGCAGGAACTGCGCGTTGTGCCGGGCGAAGACGGCGAGCTCGGCGATGTACATGCGGGCCTGGGCCTCGGTGAGACTGCTGGGGCCGACCAGGGCGCGGATCTGCCGGTAGACCGTGTCGATCATGGGCTTGAGGTGCTTGTCGACGAGGTCGTCACCGCTGTTGCGGGTGCCCTGGAGGGTGGCGTGGATGTAGCTGCGAGTCTCCGGGTTCGCCCTGAGGTACGCCTCGACGAGGCTGGTGCCGTACAGGGTGTCGAGCGTGGGTGCGGGGGCGGTGGTGGTCACTCGGTCTCCTCTGTCGTGGTGGTGGTGAGGGTCAGGCCGCCGGTGGCGCCGAGCGTGCGGATCGCGGCGATCACGTTCGGGTCGTCGGGGAGGGTGGTCGGGCCGGTGTTGAGGCGCTCGACCAAGTCGGTGGTGAGGACGGCGGGGTCTGCCGCCGTCTCGCAGCCGCGGAGGAACGCCTGCTCGCCGGTGACCATCAGCCGGTAGGGGGCGCGGACGGCGACGCTCGTGCCGGGCGCGAGGCTGGCGGCGGCGAACGCGGCGGCGGCTTCGTCGCGGGCGAGGTCGTGGTCGGTCTGCTGCCAGCCGCCGTTGCTGAGGACGGTGTGCCAGCGCTGGTGGGCGTGCTCCGCGGCGGCGGCCGGCGCCTGCTCGGCGGCGGCGGTGAACGCGGCGGCGGTCACCGTGGTCAGGCGGCGGGCGAGTTCGTCGGGGCCGGCGGTCAGGGGCTGCATCGGGGATGGCCTGCCGGCGTCGGTGTCCGGCTCGCTGACCAGCAGGGCGCCGAGCAGGTCCGGTGCGATCCAGGCCCGGGCGATCGCGGCGTCGGGGAAGGTGTAGAGAGGGATGGCGACGGAGACGGAGAACTCGCTCTGCCGGCCGACGTGGAAGACCCGTTCGGGCAGGAACAGGGCGTCGCCGTGCTCCAGGGCGAAGTGCTCGCCGTGCTCCAGGAGCCACGTGTAGTCGCCGTACAGCGGGTCGGTTCCGCCGGTGAGCTTGCGGTACTCGTCGGCCGGCCAGCAGTAGAAGTCCTTGGTGCCGGGCCCATAGTGGGTGAGGAACGCGTTTTCGTAGCCCTCGTGGACGCCGAAGGCGGTCCCGCTGTAGTTGCCGACGAAGGCGACCAGCTCGGCGCCGCCGGCCGGGAGGCCCCAGCCGTCGATCAGCGCGCCGACGAACTCGCCCAGGCCCGCGGCCAGCGGCTCGCTGACGCTCTCCAGGGTGTTGAGGACCAGGCTGAACCGCTCGGCGCCGATCTGCTTCTGCATCCACGCGGGGAAGCCGCCCTTCGGCCAGGCGTCGGCGGCCAGCACCTTGTCCACCAGGTCGGGACGGTGCTCCTCGCCCACGTACACCCGGGCGTTCGCGGTGATCTCTAGCCCGGCGGTGTGGGCGCGGCGGATCGCGGCGAAGCCGTCCAGGACGGCGTCCGGGTTCGCCGCCGAGGCGGGGACGACGCCCTTGAACAGGTGCGGGCGGGTCATGCCGTCGGTCTTCTCGGGCAGGGTATCGGTCCAGAACGCGCGGGGCGGGGGCCACGCTGCGGTGCTGCTACTCATGGGCGGGGTGCTCCTTGGGAATCGGGCCGCGCGGGTGGCGGCCAGGCGGGCGTGGAGGGATGCGGGCCGGGCGGATCAGGCCGCGAGGTAGTCCTCGAGGCCGCCGTCGCGGACGGTGTCGAGGGTGAAGCAGTGGTGCCCACCGCCGAACAGGCGCCGGTGGCGGTGGCGGACCGGGACGACGGTGAAGCCGCGCTGCTCCAGCAGCTCGATCAGCTCTGGGTAGAGGGAGTTGACGACCACCGTGCTCTCGTCGACCGACAGCACGTTGATGTCGATGTACCGGGACGCGGTGGGGATCACGAACCCGAACTCGTCGTAGTCCTGCTCGGGCACGGCGCTCGGCGGCGGGTAGATCGCCTCCCAGCCGCGCATGGCCTCCGGCAGGTACTGCAGGTAGTCCGGGTCGCGCAGCAGCATCAGGCCCGGGCGCAGTGGGACGACGATGGAGTCGACGTGGTTGTCGGCGATCCCCGGCAGTCGGTGCCAGCGCAGGCCGGGGAAGTTGCGGGCCAGCCACTGGTAGGCGAGCTCGTGGTTGTGGTTGGCGACGTTGACCAGCACATCGCGGCCCAGGCGGACGCACTGCGCGCCGTCGAAGACCATCTCCAGGCCCAGGCCGTCGATCGGCAGGGCGTCCTCGCTGGCCATCGCCGCGTTGACGTCGATGTCCTGTCGGTCGAAGTAGACGGTGTCCAGGGAGCCGACGGCGAGCGCGGGGCGTGGCATGGACAGCCAGTTCGCGCCCTGCTCGAAGTAGCGGGTGAAGTGGGGCTTGAGGTGGTCGTTCTCGAAGACGCGGCCGCGGATGTGCGGCGCGGTCTCCACGATCGTGTCTCCGAGGATGATCGCGTTGTCGCGGACGTTCAGCGGCGGTGTCGCTCCGCTGCTCCACCACGGGGAGGACACCTCGATGTCCTTGCCGGGGGCGGAGGGGCGCAGTACGCGTACCCCGCAGCCGGCCAGGGCGTCGGCGAAGCCGGCGACGTCCTCGTTCAGCTCGTCGACGATCTGCTGCGGGATGGACAGCTTCCGCTGCCCGTCGGCCAGGTGGGGGGCGACGTTCTCGAAGTAGAACAGCCGCCAGCTGATATCGGTTTCGTGCGTGGTGTAGTGGTCGGCGCGGCCGACGACGACCTCGCGCAGTCGGGTGAAGTCGTCGAAGCTGTGCACACCGTTGGCGGGCGGGTTGAGCTGGGGATGGGTCATGGGTGGCCGCCTCCTCGGCGGCGGGTGCCAGCACGGCCCGGACGGCAGGGGGTGCCGCCCCGGCGGCACTGCGGCGGGCCCGGTCGTGGACAGGATGAGGGGGATCGGTCAGGCGGCCGCGCGCTCGGCGGCCACGGCCGCGCGAGGTGCGGGCTGGGAAGTGAGGCGGTCGATGATGTCCTCGATCACGCACGGCCTCTCGGGAGTGGAGCGTCGGCGGAAGAAGTAGCCGGAGCACCAGGGCACCTCGTCGAAGCGCTCCAGGCGCTCGGAGAGGAGGGCGGTGGCCTCGGGCAGATGCCGCCAGGGGATCTTGGGGCACCAGTGGTGCACCGGGTGGAACATGTCGTCGAGGTGGCCGCCGAGCAGGTGCCGGGTGAGCCAGTGCGAGGTCCAGCCCCGGGTCTGCAACAGCACGTCGTCGCGGTTCTCGATCAACCCGGCGTGGTTGCCGAGGTCGGTGATCCAGGTGACCACCGGCCGCACGAACACCAGCGGGACCAGCCAGTACAGCAGCAGGTCACCGAGGACGCCGAAGAACCAGCACACGGCCGCGATACCCGCCCACAGCACCGCGCGGGCGGCCAGCGCCCACCAGCTCTCCCGAGGGCCTCGGGTCACCAGCACCCGCAACGCCGACGTCGGCAGCCGCCACAGCGCAGCCTTGACGATCACCCGCAGCACGAACCCAGCCCGGCTCATCGGAGCCTGGACCGTATGAAGGCGCCCGGCCTGGTACGACTGCCACATCGGATCACCGGCGGTACCCAACTGCGCGTGGTGCACCCCGTGAGTGACCCGGTAGGGCCGAAGCCCCTCGCCGAGCATCCCGGTCAGCAGGTACCCCACCACGCGGTTGCCGCGCGCGGTGGCCAGCAGCTTCGCGTGGACGCACTCGTGCGCCAGGTTCGACAGGTGCCGCTGGCGCACCCCGATGTACAGCACTGCGAGCAGCGGCCCGACGACATGCCCGACTTGGGAGCCGACGATCGCCGCCACGACGATCGCCCCGACATCACACGCAACATCCCGCAAGCCGACACTCGGAGCGCCGCACAGGTCTTCCAGCTTGCCGATCAGCTCCGGCCCCAGCGCCTTCCGGACCGGACCGGACGCGCCGGTCGAGTACCGGGTGCGCCTCGGTGTCTTCTCGCGCCGGCGTACCGACCACCGGTTGGGCCTGCCCATCCGCTCTCCTCCGGACATCACTGCACTGGAACGGGACGTTGGCCTTCCGTGAACCGCTGCCGGTGGGGCGGGGTGCCCCGCCCCACCGGCAGCGGTTGCACGTCAGCCGATCAGGACGATCGGGGTCAGGCGGCGATGCCAGGGCGCATGCCGAGCTTGACGCCCGGGCGCATGCCGAGCTTCACGGCGACCGCGCCCGGACGCATGCCGAGCTTGACGCCCTCGCCCGGGCGCATCCCCAGCTTCAGGTTGTTGTCCATGTGCACTCCTCTCGGCCGCGGGCATGCCGCGGCCACGCGTGGTGAATCGGATGGTCGAGCCAGAGATGAGCACGGCTCGAAGGAACCGGCCGGGCGCTGCGCCGAGGGCGCCGGTGAAGCCGTCGCGCCGAGTCGCCGTGCCATCACGCTAGAGCCGCACCAAGGGCACCGGCAACGGGTCATGGCGTTGCGCCTGATGCGTTGGGGGGTTGCGTACCCGTTGCGTCCACCGTGCCGCTGAACTGGGAAAACGCCTCTGCGGGCCGCTGGAATCGCAGCAAAATGCCGTCCATCGACCACTCGGCCGGTGTGCGCGGTCTTCTGTGCCTCGGCGGCGTGCGGCTACCTTGAGGCGCTCCGAGAGAGCCGCGCCGCCCAGGCCATCCCCGTATTACCAACTCCCCTTGTGTGTAGCCGAGTTGAGAGGACGCATGCATGTCCACGCTGTCCGGTCCCATCCACACCAAGGCCCACGTCCTGCGCGGCCTGCGGACCCTGCTGCACGACACGGGCTTCACCGAGGTCGTCACCCCCGTCGCCCGCCGCGCCGACCTCGGGCCTGGCCGCCGCGCACCCGTCGGCCTCCGCGAAGGCCGGTACCTTCGCGCGATGATCGGCCCGGCGCTGCGCGTCAACGTGAGCACTGACCTCCCGCGGGTGTACGAGATCGGCCCGTGCTTCCGGCCCGAGCCCCCGGACGCCCTTCACGCCGCCGAGTTCACGATGCTCGACCTGTACGCCGCGCACCTCGGCTTCGAGGACCTGGTCGACCTCGCCTGGCGCCTGGTCGGCCCGCACCTGCCCTCCTACACCCCCGAGCGGCTCTCGATCGCCGACCACGTCCACACGGAATTCGGCATCGATCTGCGTACCGAGCCCATCGGCGACCTGCACCCGCGCATGGCCGCCCGGATCGGCTCCGACGCGGGCGAGCCGTTCCGCGATGTCCTCGGCCGCTACATCTCCCGCGAGCTGGAGGCCAGCACTGTCGGGCGCGCGGTGTTCCTGACCGACTACCCGTCCGGCGGTGACGAGCCGTGCGCCCGCCTGGCTCCCGGCACCACCGCTGTCCTGGAGCGGTTCGAGCTCATCGTCGACGGCATCGAGCTCGTCCACGGCTACACCGACGAGACGGACCTGAAGGCCTTCACCGAGCGCGCGAAGGCCGTCGGCCTCTACGACGACGAGCAGCGGCTCGCCCAGGAAGCCGTGGAGTCCGGGGCCGTGCCCGCGGACACCGCCGGGCTCGGCATCGGCATCGAGCGGCTGTGCGCCGCCTCCGCCGGACTGCGCGACATCACCCCGTTCCTCCAGTCCCCCCAGTTCTAACCGCCCGCCCTTCAGCCCCGGAGCCACGATGGACCTCGTGATCACCCCGCTGCCCGGCGGATTCGGCGCACGCGTCGGCACCGACCTCGCCCGGGTGACCGGCGCCGCCGCAGCGCGGGCTCTTACCGACGCCCTGCACCGCCACCGCGTGCTGGTCCTGCCCGGCCAGCACCTCAACCACGCCGACCTGCTCGCCGCCGCCGCCCTGTTCGGCGCCGTCGACACCGCCACCGACCGCCGCTACACCGTCCCCGGCTTCCCCGGCCTCACCGTCGTCTCCAACATCCACCAGGACGGCACGCCGATCGGCATCTACGACGGCGACCAGGAGGAGGAGTGGCACGCCGACAACTCCTTCAAGCCCGAGCTGACCGCCGCCACCTTGCTGTACTCGGTCATCACCCCCGGCGAGGGCGGTGAGACCCGCTTCGCCGACGCCACCCGCGCCTACGCCGACCTGCCAGCCGGCCTCCGGGCCCGGGTCGACGGCCTGAGCGCCGTCCACTCCGTCCAGCACCTCGCCGCCCGTCAGGCCGACGCTGCCGACGGCCGCTCCTCCACCCAGGCCGGCACCCTCGCACAGCTGCCCGAGGTCACCCACCCACTCGCCCCCGTCCACCCCGTCACCGGTGTCCGCGCGCTCCTGCTCGGCTCCATGGTCATCCCTCGCATCGAGGGACTGCCCGAAGCTGACGGCCAGACGCTGCTGGCCGACCTCCTCGCCCACACCACCGGCCCCGAATACCTCTACACCCACCGCTGGAAGCAGGGCGACCTGGTCGTCTGGGACAACCTCGCCGTCCTGCACACCGCCTCCCCTTGCGACAGCTCACGCCACCCTCGGCTGCTGGTGCGCGCCGCCGTCCGCCAGCAGGCACACCGCTCCGGTACCCCCGGCGGGGGAATCACCGCCGAGCCGCCCGCCTCCGGATCAAACCGTCACTAAGGTGGGCCAATGAGTAGCCAAGTGCCCATGAAAGAGCGGGCATTGAACCCCGACCGGATCGCCCGGATCGGGCGCGAGATGCAGGCCGCCTGCCCCGGCTTCGACGCCGCCTCCTTCACCGCCCAGGTCACCGCCGACCTCCCCCGCCTGGAGCTCAAAGCCCGCATCGCACGCACGGCAGAGGGCCTGCACCAGCATCTGCCCGTCACCGGGCCGGCCGCCCTCGACACCCTGCTGCGCTCCCTGCCGGCCACCGCGGAAGCCTCCGGCGCGGAAACCGACTTCGGCCTGTACATCTACGCCCCGCACTCCGCCTACGTGGCCGCTCACCACCTCCACCCGGACCACCTCGACCGGGCCTTCGCCGCGCTCGCCGCCCTCACCCCGTACTTCTCCGCCGAGGACGCTGTCCGCACCTTCCTCACCACCTACCCCCGGCAGACTCTGGCGGCGGCCGCAACGTGGGCCGCCGCCTCCGACCACCGGGTGCGGCGCCTGGCCAGCGAGGCCCTCCGCCCCCACCTGCCCTGGTCCGTCGGCACCAGCCTGCCCGTCGACACCGCTCTTCCGCTGCTCGACACGCTGTACGCCGACAGCAGCCGCTTTGTGACCACGTCGGTCGCCAACCACCTGCGCGACATCGCCCGCACCCGTCCCGAGCTGGTTCTCGCCACCCTGACCAGATGGCGCACCGAGGGACGTGCCAAAGACGCCGAACTCGCCTTCATCACCCGCGAGGCACTCAAAGCCCGACTCAAGGCTGGCTGGGCACCCGCCTACACCCTGACCGGCTACGACCCCCAAGCGGCCGTCAGCGTCTCCCCCCTCCGCCTGACCCACACCGAGTACCGGCTCGGTGACGGCCTCGCCTTCGAAGCCGACCTCACCGCCCCCACCGACACCCCGGTCCACATCATGTACGTCCTGACCCGCACCGGCCCCGGCAGCACGGCCGGGGAGAAGGTCGCCCACCTCACCCGGACCACCGTCAAGGCGGGCACACCGCTGCACGTGAACAAGACCCACCCCCTGAAATCCACCGGAACCGCCGCCCTCGCCCCGGGCAACTACCACCTCGCCCTCCAGGTCAACGGCCGCCGCCACTCCCCGGCACCGCTCCGCATCACCAACCGCCCCACCTGACCAGGACGGCTCCACCGCGCAACCGCGCTCCGAGCAGCCTTGCGCCTCCTGCTGGCACAGCACCGTCTGAAGGGGAAGTCACCATGATCGGCAGTTCCGCGGTCTCTCCGAGCCGCGAATGCGCCAATCTCACGACGCAGCCTTGACCGCACCCTTCGGCAGGGGAATGGTGCGCAAGGGTTGGCAACTGGCTTGCGGCTGGGAGGAATCGTGGCTCTACAGTTCGTCGGGAAGGATCCGAACTCGCCCAACGGCGGCTCGCCGACCGTGTGGGTCGAGGACGAGTCAGCCGAGATCGTCGTCCAGGGTTGGCTCCCGGATCCGGAGATGAAAGCGAAGATCGACACGACGGAGTGGGTACCGGGACACCCTGTGGGGGTGCCCGACCACGAGGGCGTCGTGCGCATCCCCGTCGGGATGATTCCGTATCTGAGAGAGGCCTGCGATGCCGCAGAACGACGTGCCGGACTTCACCGCTCTGCTCAGGAGCGCTGACCGCTCGGCTGTCCACCTGGAGATGCGCGACTCCTACATGGCTGACTCGGTGTTCGACGCCTGGCAGGACGGCCGTGAGGTTGAGCTGCCCGACGCCTACCGGCAGTGGCGCACTCTGGTGGAGGAGACCGTGGCCCGCGGCGTCGCCGTACGCCGCGCACGTATCGTCTCCGAGCCGGTGACCGACTACATCCGGTGGGAGCACTCCCTCACCGGACGGCACAACATCGCCGCCGGGGAGGATGTGCGATGGCTGCCGCGTCGGCTCGCCTCCGACCTGATGCTCCCGGGCAACGATCTCTGGCTGATCGATGACGAGCGGGTGCTGTTCCACTGGTTCACCGGTGACGGGGAGTGGGCGGGGCACGAGTTCAGCGAGGACCCCACCGTGGTGAAGACGGTCGTGGCGGCGTTCGAGGCCGTGTGGGCGCGGGCCGTCCCGCATGAGGAGTTCGCGGTCTAGTTCCTGTTCCACCGCCACCGAATCATCAGCATGCCGTCGTCTCCGTCCTCCAGCGTCGTCGAAGCACGCAAGGCCCTCGCCCGCCGCCTCAAAGACCTCCGCAAGGATGCCGGTCTGACCGGCGAGGAGCTGTCCGTCCGGTGCGGGTGGGGCGCCTCGAAGACCAGCCGGATTCAGAGCGCGGACAGGGCCCCGTCCGAGTCGGACATCAGGACCTGGTGCACCGCGTGCGGTGCCGAGGACCAGATTCCCGACCTCATCGCCGCCGCCCGCGCGGTCGACTCGATGTACACCGAGTGGCGGCAGCTGGAGCGCAACGGGCTCCGCGCCGCCCAGGAGTCCGTTACCGCCCTCTACGAGCGCACCCGCCTCATCCGTGTCTACGCGAGCAGGGTCCTGCCCGGCATGGTGCAGACCCGCGAGTACACCGCCGCCGTCCTGCGCTCGATCCAGCGCGATCGCGTCGGCGTGGACGACGTCGACGAAGCCGTACAGGTGAGGATGGACCGCCAGAAGGCCCTCCTCAGTGGGCGGCACAGGTTCGGGCTGCTGATCGAGGAGTACGTCCTGCGGGCGGCCGTGTGCGACCCCGAAGCGATGGCCGACCAGCTCGACCGCCTGATGTCGGTCAGCGCCCGGTCCTTCGTCAGCCTCGGCGTCATCCCTCTCGGCGCCGGCCGCTCGTGCCTGCCCGCCGAAGACTTCTACATGTTCGACGACACCGAGGTGGCCGTCGAGCTGACTTCCGGATATCTGCGGATCACCCAACCGACCGAGATCGCCGACTACGACCGCGCCTTCAACAACCTGGCTGGCATGGCGGTCCACGGCGCCAAGGCCCGCGCCCTGATCCTGTCCGCGCTCGACGCCCTCGGGTAAATCCCGGCAAGAAGTGGCAACTTCGTTGAGGCCGCAGCGCGGAGCTTCCTAGCGTGGTCGCTGCCGCCCGGAGACCGACGACCCTACGGGCCGCTTCCTCTCCGAAGCCTCCGAGGAGTCCTCGATGCCCGTGCTTCCCTCGATCTCTGGGTCTGCCACCCCACCGCACGTGCCCGCCGCGGCCCGCCCCCGCGTATGTCGAGGCGACAACGGGGCGCAGGGCGCGCCCGTGAGCGGCGTGGCCTCCTTCCACGAGGACGGCTACCCCTGGTGCACAGGACGGTCCGCTTCCGGCGTCGAGTGGGCCATGGCTGCGGACAACATCCAGCTCGTCTCCTGACCCGCCCGCTCGAACCTCCGATCGAGAGGAGCACGATGCCCAGCCGGTCCCGTCTGGCCTCCAGGCCGCGTGCGGTGATCATGCAGCCCACCACGCAGTGTCTGCCGATGGACTGCACCTACTGCTACCTGCCGTTCAGGAAGACGAAGCATCTGATGCCGGCCGCCGTCGCCGAGGCTGCGGCGAGGTCCGTCAACCGGTGGGCGGCCGAAGACCCCGCGTTTGAGGTCGTCTGGCACGGCGGGGAGCCGCTGGCCACCGGCCGCGAACACCTGGCCGCCCTCATGGCCCCTTTCCGGGGGGTGAAGCACTCCGTGCAGACGAACGCCGCCCTGCTCGACGACGCATGGTGCGAGTTCCTGCTGGAGCACGAGGTGTACGTGGGCGTCAGCATCGACGGCCCCGAGGACATGAACACCCATCGCGTCACGCTCGCCGGCCGCCCCGGGTTCCATGTCGCGATGCGCGGCATCGACCGGCTGCACCGGCACGGCATCGTGTTCTCCGCCATCGCCGTCGTCTCCGACCCCGACCCCGCGGACGCGGCCCGCTTCTACGAGTTCTTCGCCGAGCTCGGCGTCACAACCCTCGGCGTCAACGTCGAAGAGACCGAGGGAGTCAACTACCACGCGCCCCAGGCAGACCCCGCCCGGTCCACCGAGTTCTGGGCCGCCCTCGCCGACGCCTGGAGGAGCAACCCCGTCATACAGCTGCGGGAGATGACGAGGGTGATGAACTTCGCCAGCGCCGTCCTCCACAGCCACACCCCGGCCTCGGCACCTGCCGACATGCCGTGGGACCCGCTGCCCACCATCGCCTACGACGGCGGCGTGGTCATGCTCTCGCCCGAGCTGGCCGGTTTCACCGACAAGCGGTTCGGCGACTTCACCACCGGCAACGTGCTCCGCGATGGTCTCGATGTCCTCGTGGCAGAAACCGAGAAGCGCACCCCCTGGATCGCCGAGTTCTGGAAGGGCGTGGACGCCTGTCGCGCCACCTGCTCCTTCTTCGCCTTCTGCGGAGGAGCCCACCCGGCCAACCGGTACTTCGAGCACGAGGGCCGCTTCGACGGGACCCGGACCCGGTACTGCACCACCGCCAAGATCGCCTTACTCGAAGGAGTCGCGCGTCATGCTTCCGCCCACCGCCACTGACCTCGTGATGAACTCGGCCCAGGGCTTCCAGGCACTCCTGGAGACAGCCGGCACCCACCCCCTCGCCACCTTCGACAACCGTCCCACCTGGGACAACCTCACGCCCGTGTTCGACAACCGCCCCACCTGGGACGACTGGAGCAAGAAGTCCTAGCCCGCACTGCCATCCGGGCGGCCCGGCGAACCGGGCCGCCCTGGAGCAGAACCAGGAGCACCATGAGCACCCGTACCTTCGGCACCGCCACGATCACCACGCCCGACCTCGACGAGCCGGGCCTCTACCTCACCAACGTCAGCACCCTGGACAACCCGCGGGGCGCCCTCCAGGACTTCACCTTCGGCGACGCGGACCTCCGCTCCCTCGGGCTCGCCGACACCCAGCTCATCACCGGCCGCATCCACAGCGTCCGCGCACAGCGCGTCGAGTTCGAGTCTCTGAACCTGCACAGCGTCGAGATCGCCGGCAGCGATCTCGGCGCGGCGCGCTGGAACGAGAGCAAGCTGACCCGCGTCGTCATCCGGGACACCAAGCTCCTCGGCGCCGCACTCGACGGTCTGGTGCTGGACGATGTGCTGTTCGAGAACTGCAAGCTCGACTACACGACCTTCACCAAGGTCCGCAGCACCGGCCCCGTCGCCTTCGCCGGCTGCATCCTCACCGAAGCCACGTTCACCGACTGCGACTTGTCCAACGTCGTCCTCTCCGACTGCACACTGCGCCTCACCGAATTCGGACCCGGCCGCTACCGGGGTACCGACCTGCGCGGCAACGACCTCACCACCCTCCGCGGTGTCGCCCACCTCGCCAAGGTCCGCATCGACCCGGGCCAGCAGCACGACCTCGCCCAGGCCCTGGTGAGCGAACTCGACATCGCCGTCGGAGACGACTGACCCGGAGCGCCGCATTGCCGCTGCACATAGCCTTCACCAGCCCCGACTCACTCCGCGAACGCTGCGACATCACCACCGTGCGGACCGCCGACACCGAGCCCGCCTACGAACCCGGCGCCGTGATTCCCGCCGGACCATGGCACTCCGTCACCGATGCCGCCGCCCGCGCGCTCATCCCACCCACCGCTACGCAGGCGAGCACGCTCGTGGAGATCGTCCGCCCGCCCCTGCCCTCGCACGGCCGCCTCGACGACCTCGCCCTACCCCTGGGCGACGCACACGCCCAGTACATCGGCCAAGCCCTCGCCAAGCCCGACATGACCACCACGACCGACAACCACCGAGACGGCCGCCTCATCGGCCTCCACCTCGACAACTGGGACAAACTCACCTACGAGCACAAGCCCTCCGGCCGACGCCGCCTCGCCCTCAACCTCGGCCCCGGCATCCGCTACATCATCCTCGCCACCCTCGACGCCCAAGCCGTCTGCCGCGCCGTCCGCCCCAACGACTACGCCTGGCGCCACCCCCACACCGATGACTACCGCACCCACGCCGCCGCCGGATACACGATCAACGTCATACGCATCCGTCTCGTCCCCGGCGAGGGATACATCGCCCCCACCGAGTACCTGCTGCACGACGGCTCCACCGAAGGCCAGGAGGCATCCGCCATCGCCTTCTGGCTCGGCCACTGGCAGAGCGGGAAACTGCCGTCGCTCATATGAGCCCTCCTTGCTGCCGACGACCGTCCCCTGCACCCCGAGGCGATCGCCCACCCCTGATACGCGCGCACTGGCAGCGGCTTTCCCTTCGAGCACCACTCGTCTCCGCGCCCCACATCCGCCAGGGCCTCGCCTGCGACCACCAGGAAGCACGGAGAGCGGCCTGCCCGACGACGCGGCCATGACGCCGCGCCCGTGCCTGACTGACCGCGCAGATTCGCAGTGCCTCAGCATCGGCGTTTCGGCCAATCCGCCACCGGCCGTGCGCTCTTGCGTGGCAAGGGTCGGTGCATTGCGCACCTTCGGAGGACCGCTGGATCTCGGGGAACGCGACGCGTCCGAAAGACACGTGTTCGAAATTGCGGCGGCATCGTTGAACACGCCGACACCACCACGCCCACGAGGGGAATACGTTGACGCAAGTCGAACCAGACAGCGACGAGATCAAGAACCCGCCGAAAGCCGCAGTCACGGGCGATACATCGGATGCCGAGCGTGAACTGTACGGTGGCCGACTGCGCTACGACCAGTCCTACGTCCGACATGAAGACCCCCTGACCCGGCTGAAGTTCGGATACATGGCAGCCGCGCTTCCCCGCATGGTCGGCATGGTGCTGCGTACGGGCTGGGAGACGGACCGGCGGGCGCTCGCCGGGGTCGTGGCGGCGCAGCTCGGGCAGGGCGTGACGGCCGCCTGGGGGCTGGTCGCGGTCAACAGTGTGCTGACGGAGCTGTTCGCCGACGGTCCGACTGCGGACAAGCTCCGCGACGCTCTGCCGTCGCTGGCAGCACTCGCGGTAGCGGCGGTGGCGACCGCGGTGCTGTCGGCGTGGTCGACGGCCATGTCGGGCCGGCTGGAGCCGCAGGTGGAGCGTGCGGTCTCCGCCCGGTACTACACGGCCGTCACCGGTGTGGAGGTGGAGGCGACCGAGCGGCCGGAGGTCCAGCGGGTCCTGGAGGCGGGAAAGTTCGGCACAGACTCGGCCCGCAGCATGCTCCGGCTGTCGGTCGGCGTGGGCAATGTGGTGATCGGCATGGTGGCGGCCGCGGTCGTGCTGGCGTCGCTGCACTGGGTCCTGCTGCCGATGCTGCTGGCCATCGCCCTGCCCAAGGGGTGGGGCGCGGTGCGCTCCGCGCGCCGTGAGTACCTCTCGCGGAGGAACTGGGTCGACCACCGCAGGGCGATCGCCTCTCTGTTGGCCTATCTGACCCGTCCGCACGCTGCCGGGGAGATCCGCGTGCACGCCGCCGGCACGAAGCTGCTGTCCAGCTACGAGGAGATGTCGCGGCAGACGGAGGCGGAGCAGCGGCGTCTGGCCCGGGCGCAGGCTTCCACAGAGCTGGTCGCGGGCGCGTTCGCCGGTGTGGCGTCGCTGGCGTGCTACGGGGTGCTGTGGTGGCTTCTGGCGTCCGGTGGGCTGCCGCTCGCCGTGGGCGGCACGGCGGTGATCGCCATCCGTACCTCGACGGCGCGGCTCACGTCGCTGGTGCAGCAGGTGAACCGGCTGTACGAGGAGTTGCTGTTCCTCACCGACACCGAGGACGCCATCACGGTGGCGGGTGAGAACGCGATCCCGCTCACCGGTAAGCCGCTGCCCGCGCCGGTGCTGGAGGTGCGGACGGAGGAGGTGTCGTTCAGCTACCCGGGCGCCGACGGTCCTTCCCTGAAGGGCGTGAGCGTGCGGGTTCCCCGGGGAAAGGTGACGGCCCTGGTGGGAGCGAACGGCTCGGGGAAGACCACGCTCACGAAGATGCTGGCCGGGCTGCTGCTCCCCTCCGAAGGGAACGTGTGGTGGGTGGGTGAGTCGGGCGAGCAGGTCGAGCTCCGCGAGACGGACCGCGCCCAGGTCTTCGGATCCGTCGGGCTGCTGGCGCAGGACTTCCCGCGCTGGGAGATGACGGCCGCCGCGAACGTGGCCATCGGCGCCGGCGACCGTCCCCGGGACATGGAGCGCGTCCGCGGCTCCGCCCGGGAGGCGGGCGTGCTCGACCTGGTCGAGAGCCTGCCGCACGGCTGGGACTCCATCGTGTTCAAGGGGTACGAGCGAGGTGTCCAGCTCTCGGGCGGACAGTGGCAGAAGCTGGGGTCCGCTCGAACCCGGTACAGGGGGGCGCCGTTCCTGCTGGTCGACGAGCCCACCAGCGCTCTCGACCCCCATGCGGAAATCGCCTCGTTCCAGGGGCTGTGGTCCCTTGCCGAGGAAGGGCACGCGGTCGTCCTCGTCACCCACCGGCTCGCCGCGACCATGCACGCCGACCACATCTACGTCCTTGACCAGGGACGCGTCGTCGAGGACGGCACCCACGACGAACTCATGGCCCGCGCGGGCGGCCTGTACCAGGGCATGTTCACCGCCCAGGCCGCCCAGTACGGACTCGCGCCCGCAGCCGCCAGGCTTCCCGGTCCCCGCGGCATCCAGCCGTCCGACCACGAAACGGCGAGCTGACCCGCTCCAGCGCGACTTCCTCAGCCCGGTCCCGCAGCACCCGCCCCTACGTCGAAGGCGAGACGACGCACGTGCCCCCCAGCTCCTCCTCGATCCGCAAGACCGTCGAGGCGTACCTCGACCGCCACCCTGATGAGCATGACGCCCTGGCCGAGATGCTCGCCTCATTGGAACGGCCTGTCGACGTGACCGCCCGGACGACGCTGCCCGGCCACATCACCTGCAGTGCCGTCGTCATCGACCGCCGGCTCCGGGCGCTGCACATCCGGCATCGGGCCACCGGCCTCATGCTCACCCCCGGCGGCCATATCGAGCCCGGCGACCGCACGCTGCTCACCGCGGCGCTGCGCGAGGTGTCGGAGGAGGCCGGGATCCCTCCGGGTGCCCTGTGCCTGACCCGGCAGATGCTCGGCTCTCCCATCGACATCGACGTCCACGACATCGACGCCAGCCCTTCCAAGGGCGAATCGGCCCACCGGCACTTCGACTTCCGCTATGTGTTCTACCTCGTCGACGAGGAGTTGCCGACGATCACCTTGCAAGACGAGGAGGTGTCCGGCGCCCAGTGGCTTCCGTTGTCGGAGGTCACCTCACCGACCCTGCGTGCGAAGCTCCTCGGGGCGCAGCTGGACGGCCGGCCGGAACCAGTGAACGCATCCGCGCTGATCCACGACGGCCAGGGCCGGTACCTGCTCCATCTGCGCGACCACAAGTCCGGCATTTGGCAGCCGGGGGCGTTCGCCCTTCTCGGCGGCGGCCGGACGCACGACGACCGGAGCATTGAGGACACGCTGCTGCGTGAGCTGTCCGAAGAGGTCCCCGACCTCCGTCTGGAGGACCTGGAGCCCTATGCCGTGGAGGACGCCACCAGCGTCGACGGGCTCCACGTTCCGATCCAGGTGTTCACCGGCCGCTGGCGCGGCAACCCCGACCGGCTGCTGCTGCGCGAGGGAGTGCTGCTGCGCTGGTTCGCCCCCGCCGACCTGGACCGGTTGCGCCTGAGCCCAGCGACCCGAGACCTCATTCACCGGCATGCGGCCGAGAACGGCCCGGACGGCCTGCCGGTCGTAGCTCCTGCCCCGTGGGGCGGGGGCAGCCGGACCGTGCTGAACGGCATCGGCGTGCACCTCCACCTGGAAGATGACGAGGGTCGGGTGCTTCTCGGCCTGCGCCACCCCGACTCGGTGTACGCGGGGAACACCTGGCACTACCTGGCCGGGCGGTGCGAGCAGGAGCCGGCGCGGGCGTGCCTCGTCCGGGAGGCGTGGGAGGAAGCGGGTCTGGTCATCGACCCTGCTGACGTGGATCTCGTGCATGCCGTGCACGTCGTGGACGCCCCAGGCGGACAGCCCTTGATGCAGTTGGTGTTCCGGGCCCGCCGCTGGGAGGGCACTCCGGAGGTCCGCGAACCGGACAAGTGCTTGGTCTGGCGGTGGTGGCCACCGCACGAGCTTCCGGAGCGGCTGGTCCCCTACACCCGTGCGGCCCTCGCCGGCATCGCCGAGGGCCGCGTCTACTCGCAGATGGGCTGGTGAAGGCCGTGAGCGCGCATACCGGGAGCAGCCCCGGGTTGCCGGCCACCCCGTTCGGTCCCCAGCCACCGCGGAGTGCCGAGATGAGCGCGCAGTCCGACATCATGGTCGTGACCGGCATCCTGACGCTGCTGTACCGGATCGTCCCGGTCTCGGTCAGCGAAGGGCCGGCAGGCACGGCGACCCGCAACTACCTGGTCGAGGACCGCAAGGGCGGGCGGTGGTTCGTGAAGGAGTACCCCCGCGGGACCGACGTGGCCGAGGAGCGGCAGGCCCTGGCCCTGGGCGAGTCGGCCAGGGCGACCGGGGTTCCGGTGCCAGCCGTGCGACGGACGGTGACCGGCGAGCTGATCGCGTCGGCCGGAGGACTGTCGGTGTCCGTGACGGAGTACGTCGCGGATGCGCAGACCGCCGAGGGCGGACTGTCCGGCGGCCGGTGGGCCGCGGTGGGCGAGGCCGTCGGCCGTCTGCACCGGGCCCTGGCCCGTCACCCCGCCGGGCCGCCGCGCCCTGTCCCGGTCGGCGCAGTGTGCGACGTCGAGCGGGCCGGGCGACGGCTGGAGGACCTGCTCGCCCGCTGGGCCGCCGCACCACCGTCACAGGGGTTCGCGGCCTGGGCGCACCGGACCGCGGCACGGCGGCTCGCCGCCCTTCCCGAGGCGGCAGCCAGGCTGGAGAGGTTGCCGGTCACGCTGACGGCTCAGGTTGTGCACGGGGACCTGGCCTCGCCCAACCCGCTGCTGCGCGGCGAGGAGGTCGCAGCACTGATCGACTTCCGTCCCCCTGGACATCGCAGCGCCGCCTGGGAGCTCGGTCGGATCGTCCTGGACCCGCGCACCGTGCTGGCCCGCCCCGACGAGTGGATCCCCGGCCTGATCCGTGCAGTGGACGCCTACCGGGTGGCCAACCCCGCCCTCTCCGCCGGGGATCTGCTCGCCGTGCCGCGTGTCGCCGCCGGGTACCTGGCCTGCTCTGTCTATCCCCTGTCCGAGCCGCTGAACGACCCCGCCGCGCTCACCCCAGCGCTGGAGGCGTACGGGCGTGCCCGGCAGGAGGCCGCGACGGTGCCGTGGGAGCGCCTGGAGGAAGCCGAGGAGGTGCTCCGTGACGTCCTGTCCTGAGTGCCTCTCCACACCCGCCTTCGCCCCCTCGTCGCTGTGGTGGCACCGCGACTTCCGCCGGTACCCGAGCGGCCAGACCGCGAGCGTGGCCGGCAGCTCGATCACCCAGATGGCGCTGCCGGTGCTGGCCGTGCTCCACCTGGACGCCGCGACCACCCGGGGCGCATGGCTGGCATTCCTCGAGCAGCTCCCGCCTGTGCTACTCGCTCTGCACGCCGGCGCGCTCGCCGATCGGTACTCCAAGCACCGGCAGGTGATCACCGGTGACCTGGTCCGTGCCGCGGTGCTCGTGACCGTACCGGTGGTGGCCGCGCTCGGCACGCCGACCCTGACGCAGCTCGTGATCGTCGCCGTGCTCCAGGGGGCGGCGAGCGTCCTGCGGGAGAACGCGGTGTTCAGCGTGCTGCTCACGCGGCGCCCGGGAGGCGCCGCGTGAGCAGCGAGCGGCACACCGTGCCGGTGGACGTGCACCTGCTGGCCGTCCGCGACGGCGAGCAGGGCCCGGAGGTACTGCTGTCCCGGCGGGCCGGCGACGTGTACGCGGCGGGCCTGTGGCACGCGCCATCGGGCCACCTGGAGCGGGAGACCATCCTCGCCGCCGTCGCCCGCGAGACGCTGGAGGAGACCGGGCTCGTCGTGGATCCGGCCGACGTCCGGGCAGCGGTCACGGTGCACCACCGGCCACCGGGCGGGCAGGCGCGGATCGGCTTCTTCTTCGAGGTCCGCCGCTGGCACGGCACCCCGCGGATCATGGAACCAGACAAGTGCGACGCGATCGGCTGGTTCCGGCTCGACGACCTGCCAGAGCCGATGGTCGCGTACTGCCGGGCCGGACTGGACGCCTACCGGGCCGGCGCGCCAGTGGCCGTGCACTTCCAGGAACCCGGCGACCCGGTCGCCTACGCCCCGTCCGCCGACCGGCTGGTCCTGGTCGCCAACCGCATCAGCCGCGACGCCGCCCCGGGCGATGCGGTGCGGGCCTTCGCCGAGCAGGCGGTAGGCCGGATCGCCGCTTGGGCGGACGTCTCCTGGGCACGCGAGGAGAGCCGCGTATGGCGGGCGGACGGAGCCGACGGCGGCACCTGGTACGTCAAGATCCACCAGAACGACCGCTTCCACCAGCGCGAGGTCAGCGCCTTGCGCGAATGGGTCCCCATCGCTCTCGGCGCGGCCGCACCCCGCTTGGTGGCCGCCGACCCGGGGCGGCGGTCCGTGGTGCTCACCGCGGTGGGCGGCCGGTCACTGCACGGTGCTGTCCACCCTCCCGAGCAGCAGCGCCGGATCTTCCACCGCATCGGACGGCTCGCGGCGGACATCCATCACAGCGCCCCGTCCCGCCCGGCCGCCGGCACCCTGCCTCTGGGGAAGTTGGAGCGGCACCTGAACGGAGCCCGGCCCTACCTTACGCACGGGGACGAGGAGTTCATTCGCGCCACCGCCGAGAAGGCTGCGGAGCTGCCCGCCCTGGATGAAGTGCCAACACATGGTGACCTCCAGCCCCGCAACCTGCGCTGGGACGCGGACGCTGACGTCCTCTACGTGATCGATTTCGAGCGGTCGGAGCGAGGGCCCGCGATGCGGGACTTCGTCCGGCTGTCCGACGCGTGGCACGGCCGTCCCGACCTCCTGACCGCCGTGATGGACGGCTACGGCCGCCCTTTCACACCGGAGGAAGAGGACCAGCTCACGGTCCTGTCCGTCCTCGATGCCGTCTCCGGCATCTCCTACGGCACCGCCCACGGCGACCCGGAGCTGGTGGAGCGCGGCCACCGCACCCTGGCCCGGCTCCGCCCCGCACAACACCCCTGACCACCACACCGTCACACGAGGAGCAGCACGTTGACGTACATCGTCCGCGACCAGTGGGAGCAGCACTACAGCGACGGCAAGAACTTCCGGCAGGTCGGTGAGCGGGAGCGGGCACTGCTCGCCGAGCACACCTCTGCCCCCGACGGCGGTGGGCGGGCGCTCGACGTGGGATGCGGCACCGGTGGGATGACCGCCTGCCTCGCCTCCCTGGGCTACACCGTGGACGCGTGCGACTTCGCTGAGAGTGCGCTCGACCGGGCCCGCAAGGAGCACGCCGGCGTAGAGGGAGTGCGCTGGCTGCACCTGGATATCGAGCGCGATGACCCGGCCCCGCTGCGCGAAGACGGGTACGACCTGGTCGTGCTGCGACTGGTGTATCCGTTCTTCGCCGACCGCACGCGGATTCTGCACAGCCTCGGAGAGCGGCTGCGTCCCGGCGGCGCGCTCGTCATCATCACCCCAGTGTCCGAGCACACGCCTGAGGAACGGCGCGGGATCGCCCTCGACGAGGAGGAGATCGCTCTGCTGACGGTCGGCTGGGAACGCACGCAGCGGTTCGATGCCGGCCAGCTGGCGGTCCTGATCCTGCGTGGCCCGTGCCATGCCAACACGCGGGCGGTGGAGCGGCAGCGGCCGCCATCCGGCCCGGCGGCGACCGCCGCGCTCGCGGTCGTCACCGACGAGGCCGGCCGGGTCCTGCTCGGTCGCTCGCACCGCGGCATGTGGGAACTCCCGGGCGGTAAAACCCTGGGTGCGGAGCGGTTCGAGGCGGCGGCGGTGCGTGAACTCGCCGAGGAGACCGGGCTCGCGGCCGAGATTGAGAACGCGTACGTGGTGACCATGCTTGCCGATGCCGCCGGTGAGGTGCCCCGGCTCACCGCGGTGGTCCGCATCACCGCCTGGTCGGGGACGGTGTCCAACCCCGAGCCCGAAAAGTTCGCCCGCTGGGAGTTCTTCGACCTGCATGCTCTGGCCTGCGTCGGCGACGTGTTCGCCCCGGCCGCGGCTGCGGTGGATGCCGTGTGGCCCGGAGTCATCCCCAGCCTGCCGCCGACGACCTCCTACCCCGTCGCCGTCGACCAGCCGCCTGTGCCGGGTGAGCCGGCCGAGGCCGTCCGGCTACGCCGGGCGATGGCCGAGACGGTCATCGGTGACGGTTGGGCCGTCTCCGCGCCGGTACGCGACGCTCTGCGCACGGTGCCCCGACACCGCTTCGCTCCCGAGAAGGATCTGAAGACGGCGTACGACGCCGGAGACGTCGCCATCGTGACCCGTCGCGACGAAGCCGGTCGCGCGACGAGCTCGGTGTCCGCGGCATGGCTGCAGGCCGACATGATCGAGGGCCTTGGCCTCGAGCCGGGCGCGGTGGTGTGGGAGGCGGGCTCCGGCGGGTACAACGCCGAGCTGCTCGCCCACGTCGTCGGCCCGGGGGGGCGGGTGATCACGAGCGACATCGACGAGTACGTCGTGCGCCGTGCCCGTCGGTTCACCGCGGAGGCCGGTAGCGGGCGTGTGACCGTCGTCCACGGCGACGCCGCTCACGGCGCGCCAGCCCTTCTGGTCCCGCGCGGCGGGTTCGACGCCATCGTGATCACCTACAACTGCTGGGACATCGCCCCGGCCTGGAAGAACCAGCTCGCCGAGGGCGGCCGGCTTGTGCTGCCCCTCGAGCTCGGCGGCTATACGCGTGCGATCACCTTCCAGCGGGCCGGTGATGTGCTGGTCGCGGAGAAGTTCACGCACTGCGGGTTCGTCCCCGCCCAGGGCGCGCACGCCCGCACCACCGCAGTCGCCGACCTGCTGGACGGTCAATTGCAGCTCCGCTTCGAGGACGGCCCCGCCGGAAACGTCGAGGGCCTGGAGGAGGCGCTGCGCGGACGGCGGCACGAGATCGCCACTGGCGTCACCATGGGCCAGGGCTTCTACTTCGGGTCGCTACAGCTTTACACGGCGACGACGGTGCCCGGATTCTGCCGCCTGGCAGTCACCGCCGACCAGGAGAGCTCGGTCGTCCAGATCACCACCGGCTCGGACGCGCCGGCTGTCCTCGGCGGCGCCTCGCTCGCCTACCTCACCTATGTGCAGACCCGGCACAGCGAGATTCGCGAAGAGCGTGAATGGGAGTGGTACGTCCACGCTTTCGGTGACCAGGGACCCGCTCTCGGCGAGAAGCTGGCGGATGCGGTCAGGGCCTGGCACCGGGACGTACGCGGCGACGGCGGCAGGAGCACCGATCCGGCCGTGACCGTGCACCCCGCCGGAACGCCGGACCACCGGCTTCCTCCCGGCGACGTGGTGGACAAAGCCCTCTGCCGCATTGTGGTGCAGTGGCCCGGCCGTAACACCCTCCTGCCCTCCCCCGTTGACCGGGTCGAAGCACGGACCGCTTCCGGGGAGGGCATGTGACGGGCGGACCAGCACCGGCGGCGGTCTTCGCCGCGCCGCCAGCACGTGACGAGCAGACGCGGATGCGGGACGCTCACGCCGCCGCGGCACGCAGCCTCCAGGTGACCGCGTCCGGTCCGGAAGTATGGGGCTGGCAGGGCCGCACCCTCAGCCGGCGGGCCGGGAGCTGCTGGCTGCGTGTCGTGGCCGCACCGGTCGCGAAGCAGGGCGGGCGGCTGTGGGAGGGCACCGCCTTGGCGGACGCGCTCGTGCCCCGGTCGGTGCCCCGGCCGCGGCTGCGCGGCCTGCTTGACTGGAAGGCCGACGGCTCCGCCTACCGTGCCGAGCTCACCGAATACGTCAGCGTGCCCCCGGTGACGAGTGGAACGCCGGTGCTCGCCCGGGATGTCGCCCTTCCTGACGCGTGGTGGGCGGATCTGCGCACCGCACTGGAGACGCTCGCCACGGTGCCCACCGATCGGGAGGCGGTACGGCAGCGGTGGATCGACAACAACTTCCGCCGCTTCCTCGGCATCGACCCCATCCAGATCCACGCCTACACCACCGGCCACGGAGACCTTCACTGGGCGAACCTCACCCACGCGCCCCTGGTCCTGCTCGACTGGGAGAACTGGGGGCGCCTGCCCGTCGGCTACGACCTGGGGCTACTTCACGCCTACTCCCTGACCGCGTCCGCGACCGCAGCGCGGATCCGCCACCAGTTCGCCCACGTCCTCGGCACGGCTGCCGGCCGCGCCGGGGAACTCGTCACACTCGGCCAGCTCCTGCAGGCCTGCAGCAGAGGCGTCCACCCCGGACTCGCCCCGCTCATCGCCCGCTGGGCCGAGCACCTCACCGGCACTCCCGTACCCGTGTAGGTTCCGCAGTTTCGCGAGCACTTCCGCGTGATCATGAGCAGAGGTAACGTTCAGTAGCGGCCAGTTGTCGGTGGTCAGTCCGCCGCGCGAGCGCCCCAGCGCCTGGCGAGCCGCCGCACGTACCAGATCTTCCAGCTCGTCCCCCGCCTCCGCACCCCTTTACGGGCGCCGGCGGCGTGCTGGTGGGCCCGGCTGATCGTGAAGTCGACCGACATAGTCCACTCCACGGCCCCGACAGAGTCGTCCCGGACCTGGGCCTGTTCCAGCAGACGGGCCCAGGTCCCGTCCACCTCCCAGCGGGCGAACCGCTCGTAGGCCGTCTAACCACGACCCATAGCTTTCCGGCAGTTCACGCCACGGAGCACCCGTCCGCTAACGCCATAACACCCCGTTGATCATCTGCCGATGATCACACCACGGCCGCCTACGACCATTAACACCTGGTAGCAGAGGCGCTACGCGTTCCCACACCACATCCGTCAGGTCACCACGACCCACCACAAGATCATTATCAGAGGTCTTCGTCCGTGCTGAGGAAGACTGACTTGAACAGGTCGGCCGCGTCAACGAGGGGCCTGGTAGGCACCCGGAGTTCACCACTAGTCACCGCGTCGTTGCCGTCCTCGGTAAGTTCCCACGAGACCTCCACCGAACTGGCCTGGGCATCCCTCGCGATGATCACGTAGTCGTCTTGGTCGCTCGTCCAAGGTACGTTCGGGCGGAACGACTCCGGAGTGAGCACAACTTCAGCGTCCTCGCCGTGGTTGCTCCAGCTCACGGGATAGCCCCGTGGGAGGGGTCGGATAGTCGAGTGGTCGAAGCTCGGCAGGAACGGCTTGTGCGGCCCCAGTACTGGTTCGACGGCCTTCTCGAAGTCTGCGTCGTCCGGGTCGAGGTAATCCAGCACCTCGCAGTTATGGAACGTCAGAATCAGGTGCGGCTTGGCCACGAAGCGATCGCGACTGACCACCTGGACGCCGACACCCGGCATCCCGACGCCTAGGAGGTGCTCCCGCCCCTTGGCGATGTGCTCGGCCTTCTTGCTCTGCCATACGGCAAGCGCCTGCTCTCGGTCCTCCGTCGACAGCGGCTTCGGGCTGCCGAAGACGCTCGACGGCAATGTGAACGGCGTTGAGGCCGGAGTGTCTTCAGCCGGTGTCGGCTGCTTGGTGAACTGCTCTTCTTCGTAGCCGCGCAGGCTCTCCAGGATCTCGTCCACGCGGTCGACCCTGCAGATCGGGCCGAGCAGTTGCACCTCAAGGTCAATCGGTGGCCTCCCGCCCCGGCGGACGCGCTCGACGAGGGCGAGGACCTCTCCGGAGCGTGCGGGCCGCGTGTTGCTGGTGCCTCGCACGTAGATCGCGCCGTCCTCGAGGCTGTCGCGGCGGTCGTCACCCTGATAGCTCTTGTGACACGGGAAAATCGTCTGGCCATCCTCCGGCGGCTGGGCGATGACGAACAGGACCTCGTGGTCGGAGTCGATGCCGATCCGGCCGAACTCGAAGGCCGGGAACTGGGGCCCGAGGTAGGGGCGGAGCCGGTCCTCGAGCTCGTGCGCCTCGGTCCCGCGCAGTACTCCGGGAGCGCTGTTCTTCTGTGCGCCGATGACCAGGACCGCGTAGCCGTGGAAGTGCCGAGCCGCCTCCCCCGGACGCCGGTTCGCTGCGCCTAGGAGGAACTTTGCGATCTTGGCCGCGGTCGCCTTGCTATTCATGTCGAGTGGGCTCTTGACCTCGAGGTAGGTCGTCTCGGCCTCGTCGCCGACAGCGACTACGTGCCCAAGAACACCCCGTAGGGCGCGCTCACCGAGCGGGATGACGCTGGTGTCGAGAGCGGAGGTCCCGGCGTCCGAGTCGTCTGAAGGCAAGAGATCTGGCATGGAACGATTCTCCCATTCATGACCCGCCGGGCGGGATCGAGCATCCGCCTCCGAGAAGCCTGGGCCGCGGTCACGGCGCAACACAGCCGATGATCGCCGGTTACCCCAACCGGCGATAATCACGACACTTGAAGCCCCCCTCCGGCGCGAATCTCAGCGGTCCGGCACGCGCATGGCCTGCAAAGCCGACCCACGAGCAGCCCCATCTCTCCCCCACGGCCGCGAGCCTGCCGCACAAAGCGATGCCCGTTACTCACAGCCACCACCCAAGCATCGATCGCAGAGGCGAGTGCTCATGATCGTGCGACGGGCCCCACGACTAAGAATACTCACCGCGGTCAACGCCCCAGGTAGCCGGACGGCCGATGCTCACGAAATCGCGGAACCTACGACCCGCTCCCTGACCGACCCGGCTGCCGCCGGGGTGGAGGAACACGTGCCCAAGCCGCGTATCGACGTCGTCCTTGACGACTGCGGGTACCCGCCCCGGACGATCCGCTGCACCCGCCCCGTCGACCTGGTGAACACCACGGATCCCAAGCTTGTCGCCGCCGCATTCGGCATGGACCCGCAGGCCACTCTGATCTACCTGGCCGACCACGTCGACGAGGGATGCCTCCCGACCTCGGAGCCGAGCCGGAAAAGATAGGAGACAGCATCAGAGACTCCCGCAGAATTGCGACCATGACCGTCTTCTCCTGCATCGCCTGTCAGCAGCGAATCAGCCCCGGCCTCCGGTAAGTACCGATGCCGCCGCCGGTGACAGAGGAAGCCCCGGGACATAGGTTCCTGCCACCGCTGATGCCGCGTGGCTTGTATACGGTCAGCCCTCACACTGGCGTGTTCACCCTCAATCCCGACGACGTCTCGGGAGTGACCAGACACTCTGACCGTGGGCGGCTCAACGGATGCTGCGGCCTCGATGGCCTGGACGGCCCCAACCTTGTCTGCGATGCTTGTGGAGCCGAAGTCGCCACCCAGCAATCGGATTGCTGGTCTCAACAACTGATCGCGTTGATCCCCGACGCGGTGGCCATAACGGTCTCGCCCTCCGCCTGAACCCATGGAGTCTCAGCAGCATCTCGCACGGGTTCGCCGGAACATGTGCGCTTTGCTGAAGGACTCGTTGGAGGCGATGGCGACGCTGTTCTTCTCCTCGCGTTCGGTCAGGGCCTGGAAGAGGAGTTCGGCGCCGCACCGGTCGAGTTCCATATAGCCAAATTCGTCGATGCAGAGCAGGTCGACGCGGCCGTAGCGGGCGATGGTCTTGGCCAGCTGCTTCTCGTCCGCGGCTTCGACCGGCTCGTTGACCAGCTTGGTCGCCAGGACGTACTTGACGCGGTAGCCAGCCATCGCGGCCTCGGCGCCCAGTGCGATCAGCAGGTGAGACTTGCCCGTGCCGGAGTCTCCGATGAGGCAGAGGGGTAGGCCCTTCTTGAGCCATTCGCACTTGGCGAGGGTGTGAATCATGGCTGCGTCGATGCTGGGGGTGGCCTCGAAGTCGAACTTCCGCAGCGACTTGTCGCGGGGGAAGCCGGCGGCCTTGATGCGGCGCTCGGAGCGGCGGCGGGCGCGGTCGTCGCACTCGGGATCGGCGCAAGGTGTTCGGTTTGGATCACCAGGGGCTGTCCGGGCTAACCGGTGGGCAGCACCTGGTGAACCTCTCCCGGCCTTTGGTAATCACCTGAGAAGTGCGAAGACGAGGGCGGCGACGGAGCCGAGGGCGGTTCCGCAGACGAGCTGAGCCACGGTGTGTGCCTTCAGTACGCGGCGGGACCAGCCGATGGCCACGACCAGCGCTACCGCGGGGAGCAGCACCTGACCGTAGGCCAGGAGCAGGATCATCACCGTGCCGCCGGCGACAGCATTGTGTACGGAGATCTGCCACCACACCGTCACCGCCAGGCTGCTGGCCAAGCCGACAAGCATGGCGATGACCAGGGCGAAGACCTCGCGGGGCGCGTTGAGGACGTCGAGCAGCACGATGCCGGTGACGACCGAGCCAAGAGTGGCCGCCAAGGGCGCGATGCGCTGTCGGCGCACCCGGATGTGCTTGTCGGTGAGCTTCCCTCGGCGTACGCCGAGCCGGATGATCGCAAGAGGGATGATGCCGCAGAAGAAGGCGGCGAACAGCCCCCAGCCCACCCCAACGAGACTGCCTGTGCTGTGCCAGCCGATGAGCAGGAGCAGGGCGATGACGAGGTGGCCCGGCGCCAGAGCGTCCGTGATCACCTTGGCCGCCTTCACTCGGGGAGTGGCCTCGGCGTAGGTGGGGGTCGGGGGTGCGGTGAAGGTGCTCATGTCTGTTTCTCCGGCAGGCGGTCGCAGGCGTCCGCGATGTCTCGGACGAGGTCGGAGTGGTAGGCGTCGGACAGCTGGGTGAGTGCTGAGATCTCGCTGCGCAGGTCCCCGCCGCCTCTGGTCGGCTGGTGCTCCGTGTTCGAGCCGGGGGTATCACCGCGCAGCTTGGAGCGGCGAGCGGCGGCGAGCCAGCAGGCTTCAGTGGTGACAGTGGCCCGAGATTCGGCGAGCCCTCGGGCCTCGACGTGCTGCCTGGCTCGTTCCCGGATGTCGGCGGGCGCGTAGTCGCTGAGGGCGAGGGCGGCGTCGCGGATCTCGATGGTGCGGCGGTAGAGACGGCCGTGCACGTTGCGAGGGTCGAGTCGTTCGGTGGCCAGGCCGCGCGGGGGATCGAGGCGCACGGAGGGGGTGGCCTCGGTGAGAGCACACCACAGGGGGTGAAGGCGCAGCAATGCGCGCCGCTCGGCTCGCCAGGTGCGCAGCTTGCCGAGCACTGGGAGGCTGCTGCCGACGACGATGAGGAGGAGGGCGGCCATGAGCAGGTAGGTGCTCACGTAGTCGTCGAGGTCTCCGGGGAGGATTCCGTCCCCGGTCATGTGGGCGACGAGCGCCGCGATGCGGGTCAGGGCGTAGACCACTCCGGCGGCCAACCCGGCACCGATGACGCGAAGCCCCCAGCTGAGGGCACCGTCACTGGAGTCGCGTCCCCAGCGCCAGCAGACCCGCATGCCGCTCAGCAGCGAGGCACTGAGGAAGCCGAGGAACACGGCAGTGTAGGCGAGGAGTGCCAACCGGGCCGTGGGGTCCTGGAATATCGCCCTAGTCTCGTACGGCTGAAGCTCGGCGAAGAAAAGCACCGCCATGGCGGCTGCGGTGACAAAGGGGAGAATGACACGCATCCGCTTCGCCACAGGACTGCCGCCCTGTTGTCCGGACACCCTGCGCAGGAACGCCAGCAAGGCAGCCGACGAGAGCACTCCGCCAAAGAGATGCTTCAACAGGTAGGAGAGATCGGTGACTTCGGTCAGCTGGTCCAGTGCCCGCCCTGCCGGCAGGCGCAATGTCATCATCATGGCCAGGCCGAAGAAAGTCCACCACAGGGTTCGGTCCTGGCCTTTCCGCCAAACCTTGGTGGCACGCCACCCGGTGGTAATCCACAACAGGACTGCTACGACCGCCTCAAACGAATCCATCAGATTTCCTCACCGCGCAACGCCGCGTCAAGGCGGTCGAGTTCGGGGGCGCGGTCCTCTGCCATGGACTGCAGTTTGGCCGCTTTGGCAATGCGGGTGGCGAGTTGTTCGGCTTCCCGTTCCTGTGGGCTGCTGAAGTTGGCGCGGCCCAGTACGTTGCGGACGGTACGGGGGTCGATGCTGGTGAAGAGTCCGGTCAGGTCGGCGCCGGGGTCCGTACCGGTCGCGGTGGTGTGCCCGAGCAGCATGTGGCTGATCTCGTGCAGGATGATGTGGTCGCGATGCAGTGGAGAGGTCGACGCCTCGTAGAAAATGTAGTCGGCGTTGTCGAGTGCCACCCACAGGCCGCACAGTTCATCATCCGCTCCGGCTACCCCTTCAGCCGCTTGTACCTGGAGACGGCGCCCGCGATGTTGCGCGACGGCATCGCAGAACTTCCGGATGTCGAAGGGGGAGGGAATCTTGATCCCGTCCAGAGGGTCGGGGTTCTCCTGACGCCGGCGTCGGCGGAAGGGTCTCTGGAGTCGTCGCCGCAGACGCAATGGTTCTCTCCCGGACCTTCATGACCTGTTTTCTACACGATGCATCGTTTCATGCACCACACAGGTAACGATAGGCGACCCGATTCCTTGATCAATTCACAAAGCAGTCAGGGTTTTCATGATCAGCACTCTCGGTTACGGCAGAAAGCACGGAGCGCTTCGCAAGGCCCCCCGAGCGGAACCGGCCGGGCGTGAAGTGTCCCGATTGGCGAAGGGCGGGGAACTACGCCAGCGTGGCAAGGGTCACACTTCCTCGCGGGATTGACCGTTCTCGTTCAACCCTTCGAGCTCCCGCGCGCGCTCAATGAACGCCTGGACCGTCCGCAGTGTCTCCGAGGAGAGCCCTGAGGCCCGCAGCGCCACGGAGCGCACCTGGTTGTCGCGCATCGACTCCAGCAGGGACAGCTCCGCATCGACACGCCGCCCCTCCTCGCCATCGAAGAAGTAGGAGGGAGGGACGCCGAAGAAGTCGGCAATCGCCTTGAGGTACTTGATACCCGGGTTGTCCCGCTGCCCGTTCCGCAACTGATGGAGGAAGCTGGGCGACATGGTCGGGCCGCCCATGTCGGCGATACCCCGCGCCACCTCGCGCAAGGAGTACGGACCCCGCCCCTCGGGATGAACCACCCTGAAGAGGCGGTCGACCTTCTCCGCCAGGGCGCGCCCTTCCTCGCTCACTTCGCCACCCACCGGCTGACCTCCCTTCGCCTGGAACCGACGGTCCGCCTTTACTCGCAACGTCTACAGGTGTGGACGATACACGAAACACCCCTCTCGTTCCGTTCTCTTCAGTTGACAGAGTGCAGCGCTCTCAGCTTACGATCACCCTGCGCTGTCCACAGGTGTAAACAGTGCAAGCGTAGAGGGCCGCCCTGTCGTGCCCGGACGGAAGACATGAGGGGAGACGAAGTGCCACGCTGCTGGACGCCATTGCCGGACGAGGCTGTGCACCTGCTTCCCCCGTCTCCACCGCGCATGGGTGCGGGCCTAGCGTCTGCTCGTGCTGTTGACCGGTCCCACTGCGGCGCGACTCGGCCCACAGGACCAGCACGCTCGGTCTTACGAGTTGTAGAAGGCTGTTGAACCAAGTCTGGATCTTGGCACGGGGCCGTGCGTATGTTCGTCGTCCCTCGGGCAGCCCGCCCGCCACGACGAGCGTGAGGAACAGCGGCATGCGTACACCCCGGGCCCCGTAGGCCCGCGTACAGCGACGGCGCCCGAGAGCGGCAACTCCCGGACGCCGGACGCTTGAACGGCACAACCCGCCCCGGCAAGGGCGGAGATCGCCACCATCACCACGCTGATCCCTTCCAGGGGGCGTCTCAGCGTGGCAACACCAAGGGAGATTCTCGCATGCGCTCCGTCCTGCGCAAAAGGCCCGATGACCCGGCCTGCGCGGCAGCCGCCCGCCTCTCCGACCCCGCCCGCCGACGACATCACAGCGCTCCTGCCACCGCGCCGGCGCGCGCCTCCCACCCGGCGGACGGGAGCAGCCGATGAGCGTCAGCGCCCGCGAGTGGGTGTGGGAGCACAGCTCCAGCAAGGGCACCGCGCGTCTGGTCCTGCTGTCGATCGCCGACCGCGTACCGGACGAGCAGTGCGCCGCCTGGGCCTCCCACACAAGCCTGGTCGAGCGCACGAACGCGAGCCGGACGGCGGTACGCGACGCGCTCACCGCGCTCACCGGGACCGGCGAACTCCAGGTGCTGGACCACCTGCAGGGCCCGCAGCGCACCACCGTCTACCGCCTGCCGCGCGCAGCCGCATGGCTGGTCAAGATCACGGAGGCCCGGCGAGAGGATCCGGACGCGTACGTCGAACCACCGACGGACTCGGACCCGGTGCCCGAGCTGGACGAGACCAGGCTCCGGCGGTACGGGATCTGGCCCAAGGAGGGTGAGGAATCCGCGCCCTCCCGGCGGAATCCGACCGGTACACAATCCGGCACCTCACGACGGAATCCGACCCCTCACCGTGCCGGAATCCGGCCCCAGCAGGGCACGGAATCCAACCCCCAGAACCGTAGAGAACCGAAGGTGAACCGTAAAGGCAGCAGTAGAGGTGGTGCTGCCGTCACCTCGGCCCGCGACTGGCGGATCGACCCCGCCACTCAAACCTGGGCCCGCCGACAGGGCCACCTCGACCGCCTCGGCGAGGACGGACTGGCCGCCGCCGACGCGAAGTGGCGCGCCCACCGGGCCGACCGCGGGCCCCGCCCCGCCGACGCCTGGGCAGCGGACTGGCGCTCCTGGATCGCCCGGGAACACCCTCCGGTCCGCCCTCACCTCTACGCCCTGCCCGGTAAGGGCGGACCCGCCCCCGCCGGCGGAATGACCCGCGCCGAGGCCCACACCGCGGCGCTCCTCGCCGCCCTCGACGAGCCGACCGGAACGGAGGAGTAGCCGTGGATCGCCGCGAGATCGCCGCCCTGCTGGCCTACATCGGCCGACTCGACCCCCGCACCATCCGCACCGACCAGGGCGAGGCCCGCGACCAGCTCGCCCAGTGGCATGAGCTACTCGCGGACGTGCCCATGGCCACACCGCACGGCTGGGACGCCCGCGTCGCCGCCCGGGAGCACATCCGGATCTCGCCGTATCAGATCCTGCCCGCGGACGTCGCCCGCCCGTGGGAGAGCTACCGGCGCGACCGCCTGCAGCGGCACACCGACCCGCCCCCGGCGGCCGACCCGGACGACCAGTCCGCCTGGACCGCCGAGCTGGTCAGCACCCGGCGCGCCGTAGCCTCGGGGAACGCCGAGCCCGCACACCACCGGCAAATCACCAGCGGCCGGGTCAACCCGGAGCTGGAGGAGAGGCTGCGGCAGATCGGCTCCTGCATCCCTCCGGAAGCCCGAGCCGCCCTCGCGCCCTACCGGCCCACCCGCGCGGCTCGCGAGGCGGCCATCGCCCAGGGGCAACCCGACGCCCTGTCGGTGCGCTGCGAGTGGTGCCATGCCCAGGTCGGCGAGCCGTGCCGCCGTCGGCGGATCGGCCCCGACGGCAGTGCGCGCGGCAACGCGCTCCGCGCCACCCCGCACCCCGGCCGCTTCGACCTCGCAGCGGCCCAGCAGCCCCGGCAACCCACGATGGCCTAACCGGCTCGCCTCATCCCCGTCCCGCCGGGCCGCGGCGCCCGCCCCGTGCCGCAGCCCGCACCCGACGCCGCGACCACCCGCCGCCGGCCCTGGTCGGCTAACGCGGCAGCACACCGGAGAGCACCTTGCGTCACATCACCACCCACGACGCGCCGGCCACCGGCCTGCGAGCCATCGGTGACACCACCTGGCACACACGTGGCGTGTGCCACGGCATGGACCCCGAGGACGCCGACGCCGTCTTCTTCCCGCTACCCCGCGACTACGAGGCCATCGCCGAGGCGAAGGAGCTGTGCGGCCTGTGCCCGGTCCGCCGCGACTGCCTCAACTTCGCGCTGGAGAACGTCCTGAAGGAGGGCATCTGGGGCGGGTTGACCGAGGCCGAGCGACGGCCCTGGCACGACGGCCTGCCCCAGCGCCTCGACTACGACCGCGTGATCGCGTTCTTCAACGGCCGCGACGTGCACCTGACCGAGTCCGAGCGCCAGGTCGTCATCGACCACGCCTACGTACGGGGCTGGCGCGCCGACCGGCTCGCCGGCGCCCTGCAGATCAGCCACAAGCACGCGCGTGACCTGCTGCGGCAGGCGGCCAACAAGGTCTTCGACCGCGACCGGAACCTCGGCGTGCCGAGACGCAAGAACAAAAAGGAGAAGCAGGCGGCCTCGGCAAGCAGCCCCGACGCAAAGCCATCGATACCCCGCCCGGCGAAGTCAACCTCCGCGACCGCCCCTCTCGGGAAGGCCGCATGACCCACCTCCTGTCCTCCGGTGCCGCCCCGGATCTGCCCCTCCTCCTCACCGCCGGTGTCCTCGTCACCGCCATGGCTCTGGCCTTGACCGGCTGGGCAATCCTGCGGCGCGGAAGGCGTCTGCAGAAGCGCCCCGGCAGCCCAGCGGTCAAGGTCGCAGCCGTCGCCGCGCTCGGCTGCACCGCCTACAGCGCCGACACCAGCTGGCGCTTCGCCGCCGACTACCTCGACATGGCCGGCACCGCCGAGCGCGCCGCGATGTTCGGCGCCGCCGAATTGGCGCTCTTCGCGACGGCCCTGATGGCCCGGCAGAACCTGGCGACCCAGGGAGCTCCTGGGCTGCCGGGAACCCTGGTCTGGGTCATCACCGGCGTACAGGTGATTCCCGCCTATGCCGAGAGCGGTCCGGTCGGCGGCACGGTCCGCGCCTTCGTCGGGCCGATCATGGCGGCGATGCTCTGGCACCTCGCCATGGGCATCGAGCTGCGCCTGCGCACCCCCGGAGCCGCCTCCAACAGCCTGATCGCCACCCTCGGGCGGGAGGCACGCGAGCGCCTGCTGTCCCGACTGGGCATCGCCGCACGGGACCGCGACGCCGCACAGATCACCCGTGACCGCGCCACCGCCCGCGCCGTCGCCCTCGCCGCCCGCCTCGCGGAGCGCACCCCGAAGCAGCGGCAGGGCTGGCGCGGTCGGCACCTCACACGCCGGCTGTCGAAGGCGATCGGGAAAGCCTCGGTCGGAACGGACCCCGCCCAGCGCGCCGAACTGCTCGACCAGCTCGCCGCCCGCCAGCACGCACTCGCGCTCGCCACGGTCCCCCTGCCCTCCCCCTGGTCCCCACATCACGACCACGACGGGACCGCCACGGTCCCCGCACCGATCGGCCGAAGCACCACGACCACCATCGACGGTCCCCGCAGCGCTTCCCAAGCCGCCGGGGACCGGGGAGCGTACAAGGTCCCCAGAACCGGGGCCCGAGACACGGGAACCAAACCGGGGACCAGGGACCGGGATGCGGGGACCGGGGACCGAATCACGGGGACCGACAGCTACATGGCCAACGGGCAGCTTACGGCTGAAGCCCCTGCTCAGAACCCTGAGTCGCATCGGGGACCGAGGGGCGCCGAGTCGGGGACCGACCCCACCGGGGACCGGGGACCGAGCGACACCGACACGGGGACCGACCCCACCGGGGACCGGGGACGCAAGGTCCCCCTCCGGCGGAAGCCGACCACGAGGTCCAAGAGCAGCAAGTCCGGTGGCCGGTCCCGCACCCCTCAGACGCCGCGGTCGCCGCGCGAGCCGGAGCAATCCGTGGAGGACCTCGTCAAGCAGGTCCGCCCCCACGTCTCCGCCCTGCTCGCCCGGGACGGCAACGCCGCCATCACCCGTGTCCAGCTGCGGGAAATCCTCCGGCGGGAGGGGCTCAAGGGCGGTCGGAACGACCGACTGAGTCTCGTCCTCGCACAACTGCGGAGCGAGACAAGCACCACGAGAACAAGGGGTCCCGCCCGATGAAGACCTGCCGCCGCTTCGCGGCCATCCGCGAGGAGTATGAGCGCGAGATCACGTTCCTGAACGCCCACTCCGAGCGGCACGCCGGCAAGCCGTCGGCGAAGTCCAGCGCAAAGCACGCAGCATCGACGAAGGCGCGAATGGCGAGAGCGCTGACCGGCCACGTCGGGCGCTGCCCTGAGTGCGGTTGACCGGCAAAACGGCAGCTCAAAGCCCCTAATCGCTACAGGTGGCCCGGCTACGGCCGGGCCACCGCCCCGCTCCAGGAAGCAACCCATGATTTCCCGTTCCGCCTGCTCCTCCACGCCCACGACCATCGAGGCCATCGCGTGGGCGGAGGTCTTGGTCCGCCGGCGGTTCCTGCACGCTGCAGTCCTCGCCCCGAACGGCCAGTGGCTCGTCCAGCACGCCCCCGACAGTCCTGTTCACGTCCTCGCGGGGCCGGCCGACGTCGTCGAGCTGGCCGCTGCCATCCAGCACTGCATCCGCTCCACGAGGCCCCGCACCCGATGACCAATCCCAACGAGAACGGTGCCGCCCCGGAACCTGCTCCTGACCTCAACTCGGTCTCGGGGCGAGCAAGTTGGGGCGGAAGCATAGCTTCCGCCGAATCCTCCCCCGAAGGGGCGGGCGAGGACCTGCACCGGGGGGCGCAGGTCCTGGAGGCTTCGACCGGGGGCGGATCGAAGCCGGAGCAGGAGAAGAAGCCGACCGAGCGTCGCAGCCGCCGCAAGCGCACTGCCCGCGCCCGCCAGCGTCCGCGTCAGCCTCGCGAGAAGAAGCGCCTGCACCAGCCTGCGACCCGCCTCAACGACGAAGAGTTCGCCCTGATCAAGTCCGCCGCCGCCCGGTGCAACCTGTCCGTCGCCGGGTTCCTCGCCCGTTCCGCCCTCGCGGCTGCCCGCGACCTTGACCGCACGAGCGCGGAGATCGCCGATGAACGCGAGGTGATTACAGCCTTGTTCGACACCCGCCGTAGGCTCGGCTGGGCCGGCAGCAACCTCAACCAGGCGGTAAAGGCCCTCAACTCAGGTGCCGAGGCCCCACAGCTCGAAGCAGCAGTCGCCGCCGTCCGGCGCGCCGCCGAGAGCGTCCATGAAGTCTCCTCGCGGTTGATCGAGCAGCGTGCCTCATGATCCCCAGCGTCAACAAGTCCGGCTCCCGGACGATCGGTCTGCTCGCCTACCTCTACGGGCCGGGCAAGCACGAGGAGCACATCGACCCCCACCTCGTGGCGTCCTTCGACGGTATGTCTCCCGACCCCGGCCGCGATCCGATGGCCACCCTCAAGGACCTTCAGCAGCTCCTCGACCAGCCCGTCCAGGCATTGCCGAAGCATGCGCGACCGACCAAGCACGTCTGGCACACCTCCGTGCGCGCGACCGCCGACGACCGGGTTCTCACCGACGAGGAGTGGGGCGACATCGCCCGACGCGTTGTGGCCGCTACCGGTATCGACCCCGGTGGCGGCCAGCCCGGCTGTCGCTGGGCCGCCGTCCGCCACGCCGACGATCACATCCACATCGTCGCCACCCTGGTCTGTGAGGACGGCAGCCGCCCCGACGACTTCCGCTCCGGCAAGCGTGCCCAGGCCGAATGCCGTCTGATCGAGAAGGAGCTCGGCCTGCACCAGGTCGCGCCCGGTGACGGGACCGCTGCCCAGCGCCCGACCAGCGCCGAGCGCCACAAGGCCGAGCGCCAGGGCCGGGAAAGAACCGCGCGAGAGGAACTGCGCGAGACCGTCCGGCGCGCGGTGGCCGGCGCGACGAGCGAGGAGGAGTTCTTCGACCGGCTGGCCGCTGCCGGCCTGCTGATCCGTAAGCGCGCGGCGCCCTCCGGCGACCTGCTCGGCTACAAAGTCGCCCTGCCCGACGACCGCAACAAGGACAACGAACCGGTGTTCTACCCCGGCGCTCGCCTCGCTCCGGACCTGTCCCTGCCCCGGATCCGGGAACGCTGGTCCGCCGACGCCCCCGGTCAGGGCCTCGCCCCAGCGGAGCCAACCTCGCGTCCGGCACCGGGCGACCCGGCCGCCGCCCGCCGACAGACCGCGTCGGCCGCGTGGACGGCGGTACTGGCCATCGAGCACGCCGAGGACGCGGTCGCCGCCGCGTACATCGCCGCCACAGGCGAGGTCCTGGACGCGCTGGCGCAGACTTCCGCCGCCCACACCCGCCGCGGACTGCGGGAAGCAGCATGGGAGTTCGAGCGTGCCTCTCGGTCCCATGTCCGTGCCGAACGCGGACACGACCGGGCCTTGCGGCAGGCCGCCCGCGACCTCGTCCGCAGCGGCCCCGCCCTCGGCCGCGGCGAAGACGGCGCGACGACCGCGATGGCGATCGACATGCTCTTCTTCCTCATCACCGCCGCCGCCCACTGGCACGCCAAGAAGGGCCACGCCCAGCAGGCTGCCGCCGCACGCCAGGCTGCCGAGCACCTGCGCGCCGCCTACCAGGCCGCCGCCACCCAGCCCCTCAGTGCTCTCCACCAACGCGGCCGACGCCTGGGACGCCCCCTGCTCCAGCAACGGGCCGCGGTGCTGCGTGAGGTGTTGCCGGAACTGGCCGAGCAGATTCTCGCCGAGCCCGGCTGGTACGCGCTCGCCGCCACCCTCACCGACGCCGAAGCCGCTGGCCACAACCCGACCACACTGCTCGCCGAGGCCGCCGGGCGGCGGGAACTCGGCACGGCGGAATCCGTGAGTGACGTCCTGGTGTGGCGGCTGCGCCGGGCCGCGGGCTTGCCCGCGGACACAACCGGCACGGTGCCCGACGGTCAGAGACCGGAGCGCTCGGCACACCGTGCCGAACAGCGGACACCGGGCCGACCCGGGCCCCGGCGCGGACGGTCGTGACTGTGGACTTTGTGAATTGCAGCAGGGCGAGGACTCGCGACACGATCATGACGCGTGCAGGACGAGACGAGGGAGGACGCCAGGGTGTTTCACCGGATACGCCGTCGGCGGGCAGCGGAGCCCAGCGAGCTGGAGCGCCACAGCCATGAGGCGTACATGCGGGTGGCCGGCCAGACGCCGCCGGAGGTTGAACGGATGCGGGTCGCGCAGCAGCCCGCCGAGCCGGCACAGATGGCGGACGACTTCCTTCCCCCGGAGTTGCGTGTCCCTAGCCATGACCAGCTCGATGGCCGGATGATGCCCTGGCCGTGGCCGATCGTCCTGGACGGCGAGGTCGTCGCCTGCGCCGGCTGCGGCGCGTACCGCGACTGGCTCATCCTCTCCACCCGCGATCAGATCTGGCTGCGCTGCCGCGCCGGGCACCAGCAGCACGAGGCACGCCTCGACACCGCCTGGTACAACCGGCACGCCGGCCCAGCGGACGCGCACCACGAAACGTTCGAGGACTGCCTGCGGCACCTCGGCCACTGACCGCCATCCCTACGACCCCATCGGGCCTACGGGCCCGCACTGCCCAACCGTTGTCCAGCAGCAAAGGGGTCAGCTCCGCCATGCGCGTTCGCGTCACCACCGCTCTCGGCCTCACCGCCGTCACCGTCCTCGCCCTGCCCGCCTGCTCCACCGACTCCAACGAGGCGAAGCCCGCCACCTCATCCCCCACCCCTGCCACGCAGCCGGCCAACGTCGGCCAGAACGGCACTCCGCTGTCGTCGGCCGCGCTGGAGGCCCGCCTGCTCAACGAGAGCGACCTCGGCACCGGCTACACCCGCAAGCCCGAGCGCCCCTCCCAGCAGGACGACGTCACCGTCCTCGGCTGCCCCGCGCTGAACGACTTGGGCGGCGACGCGGTCACGGGCGGATCCCTCGACTTCCCCCGCCAGGCGAAGGTGGCCTTCACCTACGCCGGCAGCAGCGACTCGGATGTCTCCGAGGAGCTGTACAGCGACACCGTCGCCAAGCTCTCCGACGGCACCAGCCGCATCTTCGACGCCATGGCCGGCTGCCCGGAGTACCAGGTCCTCGTCGGCAGCACCGTGATCGACATCACCACCCAGCAGGTGACCGCACCTCAGCTCGGCGACGAGCGGTGGAGTCAGCTGCTGACCTTCTCCACCGGCGGCCAGGACACCGTGGTAAAGCAGACCGCGATCCGCGACGGAAACGTGCTGCTGATCATCTCCGGCTCGTCGGCCCTCGTCGACCGGCACCTCGACAAAGCCCTCACCAAGGCGACGGCGGCCCGCTGACGCACCTTCCAGCGGCGCCCCGACCCACCAGAAGCGACGGGTCGGGGCGCCGCCGCGCTCTGTCAGCAGGCGCGGGTTCTGCGAACTCCGAGAAGCCGGAGCAGCACGAAGCCCGGCCTCTTCGATCGGAGAGGCCAGGCTTCATGCATCGGGTCGAGGAAGGCGCTGGCCGTCAGCCAGCCGGGGCGCGCAGGAGCCGGTCCCGAGTGCTCTCGGGCAGCACCCGCCGCAGAACCGGTGCGGTAGAGCTGAGCGAAGCGGCAAACACCGCGACGAGGTCATGCGGCACACCGGCCGAGAAAGACGCGGCCCACAAGCACTGCGCGCCCAGCACTGGCTCGGCCCATGCCTGCCACCCAGCAAGCCCCGTCTCATCGGCCTCGGCCACCAGGGCGCGCGGGTCAGCGTCCTGAATGAGGGGCGGTACCTCGCCGAGGCTGAGATGGGAGGTGAAGGTCGGGTCCATCGCTCCCGCGTCGGGCTGGTCGATGTCACGCAGCCAACCGTGCGCGGTGACGGCGTCGAGAACCAGCTCGGGCCCGGCGAGCGGCACGGCGGGCTGCTCGCGGGCATCGAGCGCGACGAGGAAGTCCACCAGAACCTCCCCGGGGACGTCGGGGGTGAAGTAGGCCGACCACTGGGCGAGCGGGCTGCCGGTGTCCGCGCGAGCGGAGACCTGCCAGGCGATCGGCAGATTCCCCAGGTGGAACGGCTCATCGGGCAGAACCCACTGGGCCCATCGGAGGGTGTCGGGGCTGATGTGCAGAACGGTACTGCGCAGGACTTGGCGGTCCTCCGGTGCCTCGTCCGGCTGCTGCCGTCCGCGGACGATCGTCAGGCTCGTCCAGCCGAGGCCGGACAGCGTATCGGCGACAACCTCGTAGAGGCGTCCGTCGTCACCGGCCAGGTGGCGAGGGCCGACCCAGTACGCGGACCGGGGGCTGTTCGGAGTGAGCGGGTCGAGCGGGAAGTCGGAGTGCAGGGGCGTCTCCAACGGCTGGGTGCGGGTCTACTGGCCGCCGGCGGTGCGGCGGGGGCGGCGCGGGGGCGACTGGACGGGAGCCTGCCAGGCCAGCTTTACGGCGACCTCGAGCGGCAGATGGCCGAGCTGCGTGCCCGCGTCCCGGCCCTCAGCGAGGTAGACGACGGGCCGCCCGGTCTCGTCCGTGGCCTGGATGACCTGTTCGAGGCGGTGCGCCATCGGGAAGAACGGATTCATCGCCTGCCGCACCGGAGCGTTACGGTCGCAGGCGGACAAGCAGTCGATGAGATCGCCGACGGTCATCTCCGTGTACGCCACGGATAGCCTCCTTGCGCGGGGAAAGTGATTGGGGATGGCGGGCTGTAGCGCCGCCGATGAGCCGGAGAGAAAAGCAGTCTCCGGCGTCCCTCCGATTCGAGCTTTTGATGTCACACGCGCCGGGAGGTCTCCAGCACGCGTGCTACGGCGGCGGCGACGATATCGGCCGGCGTCTCGGTGTCGAAGGAGATGTGGTATCCGGGCTCCTTGGCCGTTCCGGTGACGGCGATCTTCCAGCCCTCTCCACTGGTGCCGGGGCGGCCTAGCGGAAACCAGCCGAGATAGAAGCGACCGTCCTTGGAATTGACGTGCACGTCGGCTCGATCGTCCACGACCAGGTTGAAGTCCTGCTCGTTGAACTGATCGAGCACGAAGGTCGGCTGGCCTGGGCCAAGCCGCCACTCACGCAACCGCAAGGCCCCGACGGTGGTAGAGAACGCGGGACTCATGGGAGCCACGGTCACAGACAATCACCTCTCCGAGCCGGGTTTTCGGGGAAGGTCGTCTACGTTGGCATGCCCCTGCAGATGCTGGCCAGTCTTTCGTGGTTCTTTCATGTCTGCTCCCAGCGAACTGCAACCCTGAGCAGGGGATCGGAGGCTTACCTGAGGACACCGCGCTGCAATGTGCTACTCACCTACGTTCGGAGAGCGCAGTCAGCAAAAACCTGCTCACTGCGTAGTGCAGGGATATCCCATTCCCGTCTGGTGAAACGGCGGCCACTTACTTCTCGCGTAGGCGGGGGCTGCCCAGGCCGCCTTACGAACCGGAAAGCATCGAGCTGGCTACGACGGAACTCTGCTCGCGCTTACTAGCGGAGCCGGGCTTTGGCCCTGGCCTGGGCACGATCGAAGGTCGGCTTGGCCAAGCCGAGGGTGTTGCCAAGGACCGTGACGAAGCCCTTCACATGCTGTCGGGCAGCCTGTTCCTGGTTGTCTGGCAATTCGAAGATGTGCCTCATCGTTCCAGCTCGGGATTCCCAGCCGGTCCGCACACTCTGGTACTCTCGCCAGTTGATCCGGTGCTCTTCACGGGCTCGCTTCAGCACTTGCTCATTGACGGATTCCTCCGCCAGCTGCTGGTTGATTTGCCAGTTGAGTTCCCACATCGCCACGACGTGGTCCGTCGTGACCGGCGCGTTTGGAGGACCGATCCCGCGCACGATCTCGGGAAGGCCATGGGACCGCCACGGACTGGCGATTGTGCTCAGCGCATCCGCCACAGCGTTCCAGTTGGGTCGCCTGGTCAGCTCCCCTTCCCGAATCCACTGCTGCGCGGCACGGCGCTGGTTGACCGTAGCCAGTGGATGGGCGAACTGCTCAACGACCTTGCGCGCCGTGGTCCGGCGACGTGGGTCGGAGCTGATGCCGACGTTCTGTGCGTAGGTTCGTAGAGCGCGACGCGCCTGCGTGTCAGTGACCACCGTGTCATCCAGACACCACAGATAGAGAACGACCGGGACCATGGTCCGGTGCGGAACGCGTGCCAGTGGGGAGCGCAGCTTGGCGCAGTTCAGCTCGTAGAACAGGCGGCGCTGCTCCGATGGAAATACACGTCGGTCACTCCCACGTTGCGTCGTCTTCCGAAAGAGCGGCGGCGCGAGGAGCCCCACCTCCACATAGTCCGTGACCATACGCGGGCTCGCCCTGATGCCAAGCGAGCGAGCATCTTCCACCAGATCTTCAGCCGTTCCCGCCGGCCAGGCTTCGCGCCAGTCCGTCATGCTCTGGAACTTACACCGGGATCGGCACGCCCGGTGGGGACTTCTCGGGTGCGGCAGTCTCACAGTGGGGGTGAAGACAGAAGCGCCCGTGCCGCCCCCTCTCGCAAAGTCGGCGGCACGGGGCCTGGCAACCCTAGGAGGGCTGGTATGTATCACCGTACGCGCTACCCGAGTCGGCCTCGTCGGCGTCGCCAATATCCCACTGCATCGGAGGGCGGTCTCCTTCGTCACTGCCTCCGAGCTGGGGCTGGGGCTGCTGTCGTGGCACTGACGACAGCCGGAATCAACTACCTGGTTACGGTACTCAACGTCCGCTGACGTGTTGAAAAGACGATGGGCCCGGGAGTCCGTACGGACTCCCGGGCCCTGGTGTCAGGGGGTGAAGGAGTTGTGTCAGCCCTCGTCGGGCCGGTTGTTCTCGTCGCCGTCGGTGCATCGGCGACGGACGGCGACGACGGCGCCGATGCCGCCAGCGAGGAGGAGTCCGGCGCCGCCAAGGATCCAGGGGGTGGCGTCGGCTCCGGTGTGGGCGAGAGAGCCGGCCGGGGTCTTCGGCACTGCTTCGCCGGCCGCGCCTGCTGCCGGGACCGGTGAGGAGTCACTGTCCGGCGGGGTGGGCTTCGTCCCGCTGGAGGTTCTCCCGGTCGGCTTGTCCTCAGGTGCGTGGGGGATCGGCTTGTCCGAGGGCTTGGCGGGTGTGGCGGTGGCCGGGGAGAGCGGCGGAGTGGTGGAGGGCCGGGTCGGCTGCTCTTTGGCCTTGCTATTGGTGAGGGTGACGGTGACCGGGGTTCCGGGTTTGGCGGTGAACTTCACCGGCTTGGCGTCCAGCCGGTAGCCGGCCGGTGCCGTGGTTTCGGTGGCGGTGTAGGTGGTGCCGGTGCGGGAGGAGACCGGGAGCTGGGCTGTGGCGGTGCCGTTCTTGCCGGTGGTCAGGGTGATGGTGTCGCCGCCGCTGCCTGTGGGGGTGATGTTGATGACGGCTCCGGCCAGCGGCTTGCCGGTGTTCTTGTCGCTCTTCTTGACGGCCAGGTCGGCGGGCTTGAACGGGTCGATGATCGTCAAGGGTGATGTCTGACCGGGGGTGACGATGACGTCCTGGTCGGGGACCACGTCGTGCAGCGGGCTGCCGCTGGAGGTCTCCTGGAGCCGGTAGACGCCCGGGGTGAGGTCGGCGAAGGCGAGCTGCCCCGCAGCGTTGGTCTTGCCGGTGGCGACCTGCTGGCCGAGGGCGTCGAGCAGGGTGAACGCGGTGCCGGCGAGTACGGATCCCGAGGGGTCCTTCTTGAGGATCTGGACGCCACCGGGCTCGGGTTCGGTCATGCCCAAAGGGGTGGGCGCGGTGGAGGTGGACGGGGACGGTGTGGGGGCCTGGGCGGTGGCGGTCGGGGCCCAGGTGAGGGTGCCGATCACCGCCGCGGCGACGGCGACGGCAGCGGGAAGGCGGTAGGCGGGGCGGATACGCAAGAAGGAACTCCGGAACGAGGATGGGGGTGGAAGGGGTGCGGCGCGGGGTTGGTAAAGGTCAACGAGAGCGGCTCACGCTGCGAGGGGGCGGCGGGGACGGGGTCTTCCGCGCGGTGCGGCCCGGAGTACGGGGCGGTGTGGGCGTCTGCCACGTGCCGGGGAACCACACGGAGGTGTACTGCTCGATGGCGGCGCGGAGTCCGTTGGTGTGGGCGCCTTTCCAGGGCACCCAGTCGGGTCGGTCGCGGAACTCGCGGAACGTGGCGTACCCCGAGTGCGTCGGGCCACGGCCCTGGGAAGCGTCGCGGTGGTCGAAGGTCTTGTGGTCCTCGAACCGCAGTGTCACGGCATCGAGTTCGCCTCTGTCCGGGTGGATGGTGGCCAAGCGCAGGCCGTCGTACTCGTGTGCACGGATGGTCCGGGCGAAGTCGATCCGCAGCCTCAGCAGGCCGCCGGGGGTGGGAGTCGCGTAGTAGGTGTTGCCGACGACGGCGGCCTTGACGAACGGGAGCTTCAGGTGCTCGATGAAGAAGGCGCGGGCGTGCAGGGCCAAGCGGATACCTCTAGAACGATCGGGCTGCGGGCGGTCAGCGCCGAGGGCCGCGCAGTGCCGGGCGGCTGGTGGTGCTCCAGCGCGGCACGCTGGAGGTGGGAAGCGCAGCGGAGCGGCGGGAGGCGGCCCGCTGGACATCGAGCGGGGTCGGCGCTGGCGGGTGCGGCGGGAGGATGGAGGTGAGCCGGGCCAGGTCCTGGATGTAGCTGTAGGTCTCCTCTCGCCAGCGGGGCAGCGGTGCGGGGTCGGAGACGCACTCGGTGACGGCTCTGAGCAGGGCGACGGGGGTGTTGGTGCTGGCGGTGGCGTACCAGGCGGGGCGGTCGATGGAGGTACCGGCCCACAGCTGCCAGCGGGCGTCGCGGGTGGTCAACTCGGCCTGCGGGTCGAGGCGTCCGGTGGTGAGCTCCAGTCCGGCGTAGCCGTCGGGCGAGCGGATCGCCAGGACGCCTCCACTGGGGCGTTCGAGCTGCCAGCAGCGGTTGATCAAGGGGGCGGCGGCGAGGAACGGTTCGCGGTCCACGCTCCGGGAGTCCGGTGCCGCAAGGTAGGCATCCGGGCCCTGCTCGTACGCCTCGGCCAGGGCGGTGGTGAAGGCCCGGACGAACTCGGTGGGGCAGGAGTCGTTGAAGCAGACGCCCCAGGTGGGCGGGCCGAAGGCGTCGCGGTAGGCGTTGATGCGCCAGAGGCCGTCGTCCTCTCCCTCGGGGAGGTAGCCGAGGCGGACGGTGCGGTCGGGTGCCTGGACGTAGGCGTTGCCGAGGTCGTCGTGTTCCAGGTCCCAGCCAAGGTCGAGCAGCGGTGCGAGGGCGGGGTCGCCGGTCGCGGTGGCGGCAGCGAGGTAGCGCGGGGAGACGTGGACGTCCCCGTCGATGGCGCGAAGGTCGTCGTGGGGCGGCATCAGGCAGTCCGGTGGTCAGGAGGCGGCGGCCGGTTCGACGTGGATGACGACGTGGCCGAGGGCGGTGGCGGCGCGGGCGCGGGCGGTCTCGGTGGTGGGGCCGGTGGCGATGAGGTGACCGATCCGGGCGGTGAACATGTCGCCGCCGTCCGCGGGCAGGAGGAGCCGGTCGCCGGGGTGGCGCTGGAAGTGGACCCGCTCCAGCCACGGCGGGCGGGGGCCGTCGAAACGCAGACGGGTGAGGATGCCGGAGCTCTCGGGGTAGATCAGGTGGATCGCGGCGGCCGAGGATCTGATCGGAGTGAGGTCGGGGGCGCGGTCGCAGGCGACGTCGGCGGCGGCACGGGGCAGGTCGATGCCGGTGGTGAGGCGGATGAGGTGGCCGATCATGTCTCCGGCGAGGCGTCCGTTGACCTCGATGAGCCGGGGCCGGCCGTCGACCAGGCGCATCTCGACGTGGCTGACGCCGTCGGTGATCCCCAGTGCGCGGATCGCGGCTCGCGCGGCGGGCGCGACGGTGGCCAGGAGCGGGTCGGTGGCGTCGACGGAGTGGGCCAGCTCCTCGAAGTGGGGCGGCTCGCTGACCGTCTTGCGGGTCACGGCCACCACCGTGGTCTTGCCCCGGTACGTGACGCACTCGGCCGAGACTTCCGGGCCGTCGAGGTACTCCTCGACCAGAACGTCGGTGCTCTCCAGGCCCAGGCCAGCCGCCCGGCTGGCGATGCCGTACGCGGCGGTGAGCTGGTCGGGGTCGTCGGCACGGACTACGCCGATGCTGGCCGCGTGCGCGGCGGGCTTCAGGACGACCGGGTAGCCGATCCGCTCGGCCGCGGCCTGCGCCTCATGGCGGGTGCGGACGCTCACCGATGCGGCCGACGGGACGCCGTGGCGGGCGAACAGGGTGCGCGCGGTGGCCTTGTTGCGGCATGCTCGCATCGCCTCCGGGTCGGTGGTCGGCAGGCCGAGCCGGCGCGCGAGGCGGGCGATGGGGACGAGGTACCACTCGGTCCAGGTGAACACCCCGACCAGGTCGTGGCGGTCGGCCAGGGCCTGGCCGGCGGCAAACAGCGCCACCTGATCGGTCGGGTCGGATACCACCAGGCAGTCCCGGAGGTACGGCACCTCCCACGACGGTTCCTCGCCGGTGATCAGGACGATGTCGTAGGCGGCGGCCACGGACTCGAGGCAGTAGCCGCGGTATGCCTCGGCTTCCGTATCAGCCGCGGCGACGACCAGGACGGCAGGACGGTTGGGCAAGAACAGGCTCCTCAACGGTTCAGGGGACAGAAGGCTGGTGCGTGCTGCCGTTCACGGGCTGCGCCGGCGGCGGACCTCGATGGCGGAGGTCCACTCGGGGTGGGCGGTGAGCAGCCTGCATACGTACAGCGCCGTGTAGTTGCTGAGGCCCTTCACCCCGTGCGGCTGGCGCCAGCGCAGTGCCTCGAACAGGACCTTCATCCCGACGCGCTGCGCGCCTGCGGCAAGCCGCTGCTCGACGAGCTGCTCCAGCGCTCGTTAGACCCATGGGTGCTGGGCGTCGAAGGCGTGGAACTGCTCGGTGATGGTCAGGCCCTGGTGCGGGAGGGCGAGGCCGAGCAGCCCGTTTTGCGTGATGGTGGACATGAGCGGTGAGGCTCCTCTCGGACCGGGAGGTCAGGGCGCCGGTGTCGGCGGGGCGGGCAGGGTGCGCAGCCGGATGAAGGCGGCCGCGAGGCCAGCGGCCTGGAGCAGGGCGGCGGCGGTGACGGCGTGCCCGAGCTGGGCGGGCGGTATGGCCGCGACAAGCAGCCCGGCGGCGGGGAAGGGCAGCAGGAGCAGCAGGATCGTCACGGCGAGGGTGCTGCCGAAGACGTCGGGCGGGATCAGGTGGGAGCGCAGGGTGCGCAGGACGACGGTGAGCCCGCCTTCGCCGGCCATCAGGATGGCGATCAGCAACAGGTAGCCGCGGTAGGTGTCGGCCTGGGCGACGGCGAGGGTCGCTCCGGCGGCGAGAGCGGCGGCGGCGGCTCCGACCGGCCACAGGTCCCAGCGGTCGATCGCCCGGCGGGCGGCGGTGATGGCGAGCAGGGAGGCGGCGGCCGCGGCGGACCAGATCAGTCCGGCGTCCGTGCTGGAGTGCCCCAGCTCGGTCACGACGATGACCGGCATGGCGGCCTGGAGCAGGGCGATAGCGGTGTTGGAGACGACCAGTCCGGCGACCAGCCAGGCCAGGGCCGGCAGGGAGCGCAGTGTCGCCCAGCCCGTCCGTAGTCCTCCCTGTGCGGGTGCCGCGCTCGTCGGTGCGTTCCGCGTTCCGGATCCGAGGGCGGTGGCGAGCAGGGAGAAGGCCGCGAGCGTGCCGAGCATGGCGGTCGGCCCGCCGTGTTCCAGCAGCAGGCCGGAGACCAGCGGTCCGGTGAGCATGGCGGTCTGGTCGATGCCCAGCAGGACGGACTGCACCCGGTGAGCCTGGGAGCCTGCGCTCCGGCTCGCCGCGCCGCCCGCGGTCTCGGCCGCCACGTAGCTGAACTCGGTGAGGATGCCGGTGGACGCGGCCAGCAGCATGACGGTGGCGGTCACCGCCGGCGAACCGGCGTCGAGCGTGGCCAGGACACCGGCTGCGGCGAGTACGGTCAGGGCGCGCGCGAGGCAGGCTGCCCGGAAGACGCGGGCCGTGCCGTGGCGGTCCACGAGGGTGCCGGCCACTGTGAAGGCCGCGATGCGCGGGACCCATTCCAGGGCGAAGGCCAGTCCGGTCAGAGCGGCCGACCCGGTGGTGGCGAGGACGAGGAGGGGGATGCCGTAGGTGGCCATCGCGAATGCGGCGCCGTCGGCGCTGCGGGGCAGGTAGATCCCGCGCAGGAGGGTGGGGGCAGGCGTCACGCGGCGACGCCGTCGGTGCCGCGGGTTCGCTGGTGGGTATGGGTCCACTCGGCCACCAGCCGTTCGACGCGGCCGAGTTCGGTCTCGCGCTCGTCCCCGGGGTTCTGGGGGTCGGCTGTCGGCGTGCCCAGGAGGGCGAACGTGCTGTGGATCCGTCCGGCGAAGTCGCAGTGCGCGGCCGGGTGGTTGTGCCGCCGGGCCCACCGCGCGGTCGCGTCGTAGACGTCGGCGAGGTCCCGGCCGGCCGCCGAGAGGCCCACGGTGCCGGGGGTTCGGGTGAGGAGTCCGAGGGAGTCGGCCTGCTCGACGGCCTGGCGGATCCGGTCGGCGGAGAGGTCCGCGAGGGTGCGTGCCAGGCCGCGCGCCGGTATGGCTCCGTGGTCGTCGATCTCGCTGACCAGGCGGATCAGGCCAGCGGAGGACAGCGCCGTGCAGGTGTTGCGGAGCTGCTGGTGGGAGAGGGCGGGGATCACCGGCGGGCTCCTCCGACCGGCAGGGCCGCCTTCGCGCGGGTGGGGGTGGCGTGGGAGAACAGCTCGCTGGGCTGCCAGCCGAGGCGACGGGCGGGCTGTGCCGGTATGGCGGGAGCGGTGGATGCGGGGGGCCGGTGCTGGTGGCTTGTCCAGGCGCGGGTGGGAGTCGCGGGGCCGGAGGTGGTCCGTCCCCACAGCGGGTGGCGGGCGGCGTGGTCGAGTGGCCGACCGGCGGACCACATGGACAGGGCTCCGAGGACGGGTCCGAGTGCGGCACCGGCCGGTGAGAGGCGGTAGGGCTGCCCGTTGCCCTCGGTCGTCACCAGGCCGTCGTCGACGAGTTGCCGCAGCGGCGGGTAGACGTTGGTCCAGTAGCCGTTGGGGAGGACGATGCGGGCCAGGGCGCGGGCCGTCACCTCCTGCCGCGACTTGAGGGCCCACAGGATCGCGGGGGCCTGGCGGCGGGTGAGGAGGGTGAGGCTGTCCTCGACCTGCTCGATCGCGGAGAGGGGCTGTTCCGGCTTCTGCAGGTTCTGCTCGGCCCAGGAGGCCAGCATCGGGAGTACCGGCAGGAGTTGTCGGCCGCGGGTGGTGAGGCCGTAGGTGACGTGGCGGGCGGAGTGCTCGGTGCGTTCGGCCAGGCCGGCGTCGCACAGTGAGCGGATCTTGGGGTGCAGCTGGCCGCTCTGGAGGTACGGCAGCTTGGCCGCGATCTGCGTGTAGCGCTGTGCCGGCTGGTTCAGGGCCAGCAGGATCCGCACATTCCAGCGCGGTGTGATCATCTGGAGGGCTTCGGTGACCCGGGCGACGTCGGCGTCGTCGGCGGGCGGCAGACCGGTGGTGGCCAAGGGGGACTCCTGAGTACGGAAGGCCGGGGCGCTGTCGGGTCAGCGACTCGGTGCGGGGCTCGCGGCCGGTACGGGCGGGGCGGGAAGAGGTGGTGCCGCAGAGGTGATGGGCGGCTCTGCTGTGGGGGTGCGGCCGAGGCTGCGCAGGACCGCGCCGGCGGTCGTGGCCTGGGTGTCGCGGACGGCGACCGCTTCGGCGAGGCGGCGGGCGCAGTCAAGGACGTGGGAGACCTCGTAGGCGCCGATCTGCCGCTCGGGACGGGTCAGGTGCTGCAGCCGTTCCCGCTGGGCGGTGATGCTCTGCTCGGCGAGGGCCAGGGTGCGGTGGCTTCCGAGGAGCGCGGCCAGCATGCCGGGGGCCTGTTCCCGGGCGTAGGCCTCGAGATCGGAGAGTTCGGCGCCGTACAGGTCCTCGATCCGCGCGGCGATCTCAGCGGCGGTGGGATGGGTCAATCGACGAGGGCTCTCATCGTCGTCGGTTGCGGACCTCCCCGGAGCGCTCGGGCGTTGGTGAGGCGGAGTCCGGGGGCAGGGTGGTGCTGACCGTCTGCTGGGTGAATCGGGCGGGTCGGTCCGGCCGGTGGAGCGGGGGCGCGGTGCGCAGCAGATCGTCCAGCGCGGTGCGGTAGCCGTCGCGGGCGGACAGCGCCGCGTCCAGCCACTGCGCGTCCATCCGCAGCTCGTCAGCGGACAACTCGTCCATGTCGCGCTCGGACGCCATCGCCTCGTGCACGCGGTCGCGGATCCGGGCGACCTGCTCCTCGGCCAGGGCGAGGAAGTTGCGCAGTTCCAGAGCTCGGATAACGGCCGCGGAGGCGTCCGGACCGGCGGCCTGCCCGTACAGATCGGTGACCGGGACGCCGAAGACCTCCTGCAGCCGGCCGTCCTGCGTGCAGGGCTTGATACGGACGCTCATCGCAGGACTCCTCGACCGGTGGCCGGCGCCGTGGCAGGTTGCGCGGGCGGGCTGGTGGGCACGGCCGGGCCCTGGTGTGCGCTGCGGCCGCGGCCGACCGGCCAGTCGGCGGTGGGACGACTCTGTTTGCCCGGAGCGTCGAGGTCGAGCAGCCACCGCACGACCAGGGCACGCCCGTCGCGGGCCGAGACGGCGGCGTTGACTTGGTGGGCGAGGTCCATCGTGAGGTCATCGACCTCGCCGGGCTGCGTTTCCAGGGCGCTCAGAAGGTCGTCCTCCGCGCGTTCCACAGCGGCCTGGGACTCGGTGAGCAGACTGTGCCAGCGCACCACCTCGGTGGCCTCCCGGTGAGCGTCCGGAGCGGCTGCGACGGCAGCCTTCAGCGTGCCGATGCTCATGCCAAAGCGGTGCTCGATCTGCTCGGTGAACACGCTCGCGACATCATCTACCTCATCGGACACAGGGCATTCCTTTCTGGCGGGCACACGGGACACAGACGGGCGGAAATACAGGATCAGGTCAGTTCGGACGCATGGGGAAGTAACCTCCGCACGGAGAAGGGCAAATGTAGAGGGAAGGGGACCGGGTATTCGCCCTGTCGGCCGCTACTAGAGTCCGCGGTTTCGCCGGTTTGGCCAACCGGCGATCGTCACCTATATTTCCGCCCGTTTCGTGGCAGTGATGCTCAGCGGCTGCGGCCCGCGGGGCGCCTCGCGGGGGCCGGAAGGTGACTGGCCGGCCGCGGGACGGAGCGGGCGGTGGGCTGGGGCGGCGGCAAAGGGGACACCTCGCCGCTCAGGGCGTCCTCACACCACCGATGGGCTTCCGCGAGGGTGGCGAAACCGCCCTCGCGCAGCGTGTGGGTCCACGATTCGGTGTCCACGTCCTCGTGCAGCACCCGGAACGGAGAAGGGCTGCGCTCGTCGAGGCAGCGCAGGACCGCGACGGTCATGACGTGGTCGGGGTCGTCGTCGGTGTAGCTGTGCAGGAGGACGAAGCGGTCGCCATCGCCCATGAGCCGATGCTCCAGGGCGCGGGTCGCCTCGTCCGCCGGTGTGGTTCCCATGCCGGGCTTCAGGCTGATCCCATCGGGTGAGCAGCCGCGGTGGATGAGCCAGGACTGTGCCATCGCCGGCAGTGGCAGCGTCGCGTGGTCGAAGCGGAAGGTCATCGCCTTGGGGTCGCGCCGCAGGTGGAGGGCGACGAGTTGCGGCTCCCCGGGGACGCCCCAGGTGACCGCGCGGTTGTGGAGGACGTAGTAGCTCGCGCCGTCGGGGGCGTGATGTTCGGTCAGTGGGGTGAGTTCGGTCTGCTCGATCTGGATCGCGCGCCAGAACGCCTCTTCGGTCTGCTCGTCGGCGGCCTCGAAGCCGTCCAGGCGGAGGTCGAGATGAGGTGGGTGCATAGGCCCCTTTCGATGGGAGCTGGGTCAGTGGCGGCTGTGCTCGGTGTCCGACAAGGTGCCGGAGGCAGCGGCACGGTCGAGGGGGATGCGGATGTCGAGGTGGGTGCCGTCGTAGGTGTGGCGCATGGGTCCGAGGCGGCGCAGGAGGTGGAGCATCGGGGTGTTCGAGGCTTCGGTGTACGCGCTCAGGGTGTGGGCGCCGCGGGCCTGGGCGTGCTGGGCTGCGTGGCGGGCCAGCGCGGTGCCGATGCCGCGGCGCTGGTGGATGTCGGCGACCTGCAGGCCGAGGTCGACCACGCCCGGTTCCCTGCTGAGCGGCCCCGCGCAGGTCAGGGCGATGACTTCGCCGTTGTGCGGATCGAGGCTGATCCAGCTGTCGCAGTGGGCGAGCAGCCGCTCGATGTCGCGGCGCAGGACGTGGGTGCGGCCCCAGCGCCGGTACAGGGCACTTCGCGAGGAGCGGTGGTGGAAGGCGTCGATGAGCGGCCAGTCCTCGACGCGGGCCGGCCGGGTGCCGGCGAGGATCGGGTGGGTCAGCAAGGGCGCCCCCGCGTGGCCGTCGGAAGCGTGTGGCGGCGGGTGTTCCGCTGTGGTGCGGCTGTCGGCGGTTCGGCGGTGAGCCGGTGCTGCGGCGTGGGAGGGGAGATCGTCAACGGGCAGGTCCCTTGGAGGGGATGGGTGCTGGGCGGGGCAGACCGGGCATCGTGCGGGGCGGTCCCGGCCTGGGGGCGGGACGGTGTTCGGTCAGCTGAGGGGGACGGGCCCGGGCGGCGTGGGTGCGTGCGCTCAATGGTCGGCGGGCCATCCCCAGCCGGGCGCCGACGGTGTCGTAGACGTCGTTCCGGGCCCGTGGCCGGATGGCCACGACGTGGATCTCCCTGCGGTGCGCGGACGTCTCCGGCGCCGGGCGAACGCCGTAGACGACGCGCCACTCCTTGCGGGAGTCGACGAACAGCTTGCGGTAGCCCTCCAGGTCGCCGGTCAGCCTGAGCCCGAAGCGCTCGGCGTTCACCACCTCCTGCAGGCAGGCGAGGGTGAGGTCGCGGATGTCGCCGGGCGCCTGGAGGAGGTCGGTCAGGGCGCGCGGGTCGAAGCTGAGCCCGAAGGCGGGCTGCCGCCCGGCGCTCATGACGCCGGCTCGTCCGGCTCGTCCGGCTCGGACGATGCGGACTCGGCCGCGCTCGCCTTCTCCGTACGGGCCGAGGGCGGCGGGCCGGGCAGGAGCCGGTGTGCGGGCCGTTCGGGTGAGGTCATGCACGCCGACAGCGGCCCACCGGGGGCGCGGATCGCCGCGACGGCATGGGTGAGGAAGTCCCGGTGCCATATGAACAGCCCGGACGGGCCCGCTTCGGGGTCCCTGTGTTGCTGGTAGGCGAGCCACAGCGCGTGGAGCCAGGCCACCACGTCGTCGTGCTCCTGCCACCGCAGGCACCACGGGGCGGCCGTGGTGACCTCCGCCCCGTAGACGGGCAGCAGGAAGTCGTCCACCCAGTCCGACAGGGCGTCGAGTTCGTCCTCGTACTCCTCGCCCTCCAGCTCCAGGATCGGCCTCGGTTCCGGCGGAGCCGCCGGGGCCGGCCCGCCGACTCCGGGCATGCCGAACGCCGTGAACGGCGAGGAGCCGCCGGGGACGGGGGCGGAGGCGAGGTGGTCGAGCTGCTGGGCCTGCTGGGCGGACTGCTCCATCAGCTTCCGGACGCTGGCCTCGATCCCCTCGAGGTGGGAGTCGGGGACGCGAACCGGCTCGAGTTCGCCGTCCGGAGGGTTTACGGGATCGGACATGAGTGGAGAGGGCCTCCTTGGAACCGTGGCTGGCGGGAGTGCGGCGCCGACGGGCCGTGCACCGGCCGGCGGGCTGCCCGGGCGGTCAGGCGCTGAGGACGACGTCGTCCCGGGTGAGGGTCTGGCGGACGGTCTCGGTGAGCCGGTCGGTCGCGATGGAGGCGTAGTGCTCGGTCTTCTCCACACCGATGAAGTCGCGGCCCTCCAGCAGGGCGGCCACGCCTGTGGAGCCGGAGCCCGCACAGAAGTCGAGCACCGTGCCGCCCTCGGGGCTGATCTTGACCAGCTCGCGCATCACCTCGACCGGCTTCTGCGTGATGTGCTGCCGCTTCGCGCCCGACGGCTGCGAGGCGGAGTACAGGCCGGGCAGGTAGACCGGGTTGCGGGAGCCGTCGATCGCGCCCTTCGACGCCCAGACGATGAACTCGCAGTTCTGGGTGAAGCGGCCCTTCTGCGGCCTGGCCTGCGGCTTGTGCCAGGCCAGGACCCCGCGCCACAGCCATCCGGCGGCCTGGATCGCGTCGGTGGTGACGGGCAACTGCCGCCAGTCGGTGAACAGCAGGGCGGTCCCGCCGGTCTTCGTCAGCCGGTGGGCCTCGGTCATGAGCTGGGTCAGCCAGAAGCCGTAGGAGCGCTGGTCCATGTTCTCGCCGGTGAAGTCCGGCAGGGTGTGCTTGGCGTCGGCGGAAGTGTACTTCTGCTTCGCCGAGCGGGACGTGCGCTCCTTGGCCGTGCGGCCGCCGGAGTTGTAGGGCGGGTCGGTGATCACGGAGTCGACGCAGTCGTCCGGCAGCGTGGACAGCACACGCAGGGCGTCGCCCTGATGAAGGGAAAAAGGCAAAGAGCTACCCCGATTCGGGTGTAAGGAACTTAGAGAGAGGGGGCTCCCTCGCGCAAAGGAATCCGGCAGGGCTAGAAACCAGGTGTGCAGAAGCCCGGGATACCGCGAACCGGAGGCGAAGGGAGTCCTAAAACTGTAGAGGCGAATCGGCCGCTGACCAAGAAGTGCCGTACTGAAGGCGCGGATTCCGACCCCTCATACCGACTTTTTGGTCAACCGCCGATCTGGGCCTACTGTTTTGGAACCGCCCGGCGCACACCGCCGCTGGCACCTCTTCCCACCACGCCTCGCGGAGGTGCCCCCTGCCCCGGCACACCTAGCGACCCCGGCCCGCGGACCGAGCGGCAACTCGCCCGCAGACCGGCACCTCTCGATCGCCCGTCTCGGCTGCCGCGCCCCTTCCGCCCCTCACCACGCGTACGCGGCACGCCGGACCCCGCTCCGAAGGAGATCTTCGTGACGTCTCGTTACCCGCCCCTGCCCGCACCCTTTGCTGGGCGAGGAGGCCAGGCCGGTTGAAGGCGCTCGCCGCCGGCATCGGCGTCGTCGTCCTCTCCCCCGTCCTCCTCGGCGGCGCGGCCATGACGATGGCCTCCTCCAGCAAAGCCGCGACCAGCGCCGTCGACCAGTGCCTTCCCGACCTGGACACCGGCAAGGTCACCGAGCAAGTAACCAAGATCCTCAACGGCGCGGACGCCTCCGACATCCGCGTCGAGGGCCTGGACCTGCCCGGTGAGCAGATCCCGCACGCCCAGACCATCGTCGCCACCGGCATCAGCCTCCAGGTGCCCCGGCGCGGGCAGATCGTCGCCCTGGCCACCGCCCTGCAGGAATCCCGGCTACGCAACCTGAACTACGGGGACCGCGACTCCCTCGGGCTGTTCCAGCAGCGGCCCAGCCAAGGCTGGGGCACCGCCGAGCAGATCCGCGATCCTGTCTACGCGTCCGAGAGGTTCTACACGGCGCTTGTGCGGGTGAGCGGCTGGCAGCAGATGACCGTGACCCAGGCCGCCCAGGCGGTGCAGAAGTCCGGCTATCCGGATGCCTACGCCCAGTGGGAGCCGCTGGCGACCGCGCTGCAGACGGCCATCACCGCCACCTTCCCCGGCGCCGGTGACGGTGCCGGCCAGGAGACCGGCGACGCTCCCCCGCTGTCCGAGTGCGCCACGGAGGACGGCTCGTCCTTCGGGAAGATCCCCGAAGGCGCCGTACCGGACGGATACGAGGTTCCCGAGGACGCCGACCCGCGGGCCCGCACGGCGATCGTCTGGGCGATGCACCAGCTCGGCACGATGTACCAGTGGGGCGGCACCTGCACCGCGCCGCACGGACCCGACCCGATGGGCCGCTGCGACTGCAGCTCACTGATGCAGCAGGCGTACGCCAAGGCCGGCGTCCAGCTCACCCGCACCACGTACACGCAGGTCAGCGAAGGTAAAGCCGTCTCACCGGACCGGCTGCGGCCCGGCGACCTGATCTTCAGCCGCGGCACCGCCGCACGCCCTGAACACGTCGGCATGTACCTGGGCCAGGGGCTCGTCATCGAGGCCCCGCGCACGGGCAAGCCCGTACGCATCACCCCGCTCACGGACTGGACCGTCCTCGCCATGCGCCGCGTCGTCTGACCCCGCTGCCTGCGGCCGACCCTCCTCGCGCGCCTCGCGCTCTCCTCTTCTTCCTCGCCTCTCCCGCCCGGGCCCTTCAGCCTGCGCACACAAGGAGTCCCGCCATTTCCATGTCACTCGCAGACCGTGTCCTTCACCTGGCCTACGACCCGGGCATCTCCCCCAAGGGCGGTGGCCTGCCGGGGCTTTCGGTCCTGAAGAACGTCGTCTCCAGCATCAACATGTTCGGCATCATCGCCGTGGTCGGCGCCCTCGCCGTCAGCCTGGCGGTGTGGGCCTGGGGCCACCACACCGGCGGCCACCAGGCGGAGGCGAACGGGAAGAAGGGCGCGGTCGTCGCGGCCGGCGCCGCGCTCGGCCTGGGCGCGGCCAACGGCATCGTGGCCTTCTTCTCGGCCCTGGGATCGCAGGTCCAGTGATGCCGAAGCGACTTCTCCCCCTGTCGGGCCACGGCATCGGCTGGTCTGCCAACCGCCGCATCCTCGCGGTCGCGATCGGGCTGGCCTGTCTGCTCGCCATCGCCGGCACGACCGCCTACCTCACCGGGCGCGGTGAACAGCACCGCTCCTCCCCTGCTTCCCCTCCTCCCCCAGCCTCGTCGGGCAGCTCGGCGCCGTCCCAGGACGCGCAGGAGCCCGGCACCGAGACGGGTTCGGTGCCCCGGCCGCCGCGGATCTCGGATCCGGTCGCCTTCGGCAAGGCGGCCGCGGTGATGCTCTGGTCCTACGACACCCGCGACACCAGCCATGAGCAGCAGCTCGCCGGCATGGAGGCGTGGATGACCGAGGAGAGCGAGTACAGCGACTGGTCGTCGGTCTCCGCGCAGGTGCCGGACTCGGTCCTGTGGTCGCGGATGGCCGACCAGCGGCAGCACGCCACCGCGTCCGCCTCCGAGGGCCACTACCCGTCGGCGTTCAAGCAGGCCCTGGCCGAGGACCCGTCCGCGATCACCGAGGCGTACATCTACGCCGTGACCGTCACCGGCAAGCAGCGGATCGGCTGGGCGGACGGCGGGAGCGGGGCGGAGGACCGCTCCGTCACCCTCGCCGTGCAGTGCCGCCCCTCCCAGGACTGCTCCCTGGTCGCCATCGCACCCCGCGTCGCGCCCTGACCGGCCCTGAGCCCTGAGCAAGAAAGGAGGGCCACCTTCCCGTGGGCTTCTGCGATCTTCCCCTCGCGGACAAGCTGTGCGCCGTCGGAGACGCGGCCGACTTCGTCTCCAATCCCGGCGAGGCGATCGGCAACTGGATGGCCAAGTCGGCCGGCGAACTCGCCGCCGCCGCGACGGACCTCGCCGCCGAGGCCGTCAACACCACCACCCGAGTGGACCTGAACGCCGGCTGGTTCCGCGACAACTACGAGCTGATTCTGCCGATCGGCCTGATCGTCCTGGTCGGTACGTTCTGCGCCCAGCTCATCCGTGCCGCGGTCCGCCGGGACGGCCAGGCCCTCACCCAGGCGTTCACCGGCACCGCGACGGGCGTGCTGTTCGCCTTCTCCGCCATCGCCCTGACCACGGTGGCGATCGAAGTGGTCGACGCCCTGTCGGACGGGCTGCTCAAGGCGGCGAACACCTCCGTCGAGGACGCGGTGCGCCGCATCGTCAAGGTCTCCCAGATCGGAGCCCTGACCAGTCTGGGCTGGCTGGTGCCGACCATCGCCGCTCTGGGGGCCGCGATCGGCGCGGTCCTGTACTGGTGCGTGATGATGGTCCGCAAGGTCGGCATCCTCGTACTCGTCACACTGGCGGTGTTCGCCGGGGCCGGCGGAGGCTGGGAGGCCGCGCGCCGGTGGCGCAGAGGGTGGATCGAGGCCACCGCCACCCTGGTCGTCTCCAAGCTGCTGATGACGATCGTCTTCCTGCTCGGCATCTCCGCGATGGGTAACACCGAGGCCACCGACGGACTCGCCGCGCTCGCCGACGTCATGGCCGGCATCGTCGTCATGGTCCTGGTCCTGCTCTGCCCGTACGCCACCTTCAAGTTCGTACACTGGGCCGCCGAGGGCTCCGACAGCGAGTCCCTCCATCGCGCCGGCGGAGCCGGAGCCCAGCTCGCCAGGCAGCACACCGAGCGCGCCGGGCGGAAGGCCGCCGCGATGGCGGCCACCGCCGGAACCGGCGGTGCCGCGGCCGGAGCGGGCGCCGGGGCTGGGGCCGCGCCACAGGGCCCGGACGCGATTCCGGGCGGTGGTGGGTTCCCCGGGGATATCGCCCCCGCCCCGGTCGGTGGAGGAAACCAGAAGGGCCCGCAGGGCGGTGGGGGCGGTACCTCGTCCGGCGGCGACGCCATCAAGTCCGGTCTGGAGAAGGTCGTACAGCCCGCGCCGACCAGCGTCACCGACGACACCGCCGGCCAGGTCGGCGGCGGTCCGGGCACTGCCGCCGCTGCCGGTGGCCCAGGGTCCGGTGCCGCGCCCGGCCGGGTCGGTGGGTGGAGTTCCACACCGCCCACCACCACGCCTCCCCCGCAAGGTGCTCCGCCGTCCTCCGGCTCACAGGCCGCCGGCAGTGGTGCGGCGACCCCGCCGCCCCCGACGAGCCCCTGACCGTCCTCTCCCCGCCCGGGGGCGGGACGTGCACGCCGCTCCCCGCCCCCGGGTCCCGCCCGCGCCCTCTGGACCAGCCCTTTGTCTGATCTTTCCATCGCCCCGGTCACGGTGAAGTTCCCGCACCGGTCCCGCCGCGGCATCCTCCTCGGCCTCTCCTTCCCCCAACTCCTCCTCGCATCGGCTGCGTTGGCGCTACTGCTGGTGACGGTGGTCTCCACCGGTCTGCTCGGCGTCGTGGCGCTGGCCCCGCTGTGGGCCGCGGCCGCCGCGCTGGTCGTGATCCGCCGCCACGGCCGGTCCCTGATCGACTGGACGCCGATCGTCACCCGCTACGCGTACCGCAGCCGCACCGGGCAGACGCTGTGGCTGGCCCGGCCGGTCACCCGGCCCCGCCAGGACGGCGTCCTGCACCTGCCCGGCACCGCGGCCTCCCTGAAGGTCGTCACCCCCAGCGACTCGGCCAACGGCGCCGCGGCCGTCCACGACCCGCACCACCAGACCCTCACCGCCGTCGCCCGCGTCTCCTCCCGCGCCTTCGCCCTGCTCGCCCCGGCCACCCAGAACGCGAACGTCAACGGCTGGGGCCGGGCCCTCGCCGGCATCGCCCGCACCGGCCACGTCGCCCGCGTGCAGGTCCTGGAGCGCACCGTCCCCGACTCCGGCGACACCCTCGCCCGCCACTGGGCCCGGCACGGCCGGGCTGAGGCTCCGGTCGCCGGGCAGATCTACTCCGAACTGGTCGCCTCCGCCGGACCGGCAGCCGCCCCGCACGAGACCTACCTCGCGATCTCCCTCGATCTGAAGGCCGCCAGGCGGCTCATCGGCCAGGCGGGCGGCGGACTGCCCGGCGCGTTCACGGTCATGGAGCAGACCACCTCATCCATCACCCAGGCCGCCCGCAACTCCGGCCTGACGGTCACCGGCTGGCTGTCCGCCCGGGAGATCGCCGCCGTCATCCGCACCGCCTACGACCCGAGCGCCCTCGCGGCCCTGCAGCAGTGGTCCGACAACGGCCGGGCCGAGGCCGACCCGGCCGCCGCCGGGCCCGTCGTCCAGGTCGAGGAGTACGACCGCCTCGCCACCGACACCGCACGCCACGCCACGTACTGGGTGGAGAACTGGCCGAGGGTGGAGATGGGCGCCGGGTTCCTGCACGGGCTGATGTTCACCGCGGGCGTGCGCCGAAGCCTCTCGCTCATCTACGTCCCACAGGGGCTGGAGTCCGCGCTCCGCGACGTCCAGCGGAAGAAGGCCGCGATCATCGCCGACGCCAGCGAGCGGGCCCGCCGCGGGCAGGTCGACAGCGAGGAAGACTCCGTCGAGTACGCCGACGTCAAGACACGCGAGCGGCAGCTCATCGCCGGGCACGCCGATGTCGCCCTGACCGGCCTGGTCACCATCACCGCCGACACTGACGCCCTCCTCGACGCGGCCTGCGCGCAGATCGAGACCGCCGCCGTCACCGCCGGCGTCGACCTGCGCCGCCTCAACTACCAGCAGCCCGACGCCTTCACCCTCGGCGCCCTGCCGCTGGCCTGCACCGCCCTCTGAGCCCGCACGGCGGCAGGAAGGAACCCGCCCTTTGACCTCTCCCCCACGTCCGGACGACGCGCACCCCTACCTTCGAGCCGCCAGCGCGGGCATCCGCCATCACACCCGCGCCCTCACACGATCCGCACCTGCCACTCCGATGCCTGTGGACCGCGTCCATCTCGACGTGCTGCACGCCCACCTCACCGCCCTGCACCAGCTCCTCGACCGCCTCACCGACGCGGCCCGTCCCCCGCATCCCGCCGCGGGCCGCCACCTCGCCACCGCACACACCCGGCTCTGGCAAGCCACCGCCGCCGTGCACGACGCCTTCCACCTTCTCCCGGCCGCCTCGGCCGATGCGACCGAGTGCCATCCCGAACGGCTGCCCGACGGACCGCCGGTGCTGACCATCTGCCAACGCCACCTGGCCGTCGGCCACGCCGTCCGCCGCAAAACCACCCCCAACGACCTCAAGGGCCCGCCGCACGGCCACACCACCCACCGCGCCGCATAGCCCTCCCCCCGCCCTTCATCCGGGCAACAGAAAGGCTCCCTTTGCGCAAGCTCACCCGCGCCGCCTCCACCGCCCTGATCGCCACCGCGGTGGCCGCCACCGGCCTGGCCACCGCCGCCCCGGCCTCCGCCGCCGGATACCGCTGCACCACCAGCCACAAGAGCATCGACGACGCCGCCTACAACGGGCCGTGGCCCGACAACTGGAACGTCACCACCACGATCTGCGCCAAGCGATCCGGATCGTATGTGTACACCTACGCCAAGCTCTCCTGGGACGGCCCGGTCTACGCCCGGGCCGACGACAGCGGCCTCTTCGACGGCGCCTACTTCCGGCTGCAGATCAAGCGGTCCCAGTCCGGCACCGACCCGATCCTCACCTCCCGGGCCCACCACGGCATCGAGGCACGGCTGGAGGACTCCACCAGCGGCGCCAACTACAACAACAGCTACACCACCGGCACCCTCGCCTACCGGATCGGCAGCGCCCGCGGGCTCGGCGACGGCGAGCTGCGCCTGGACTGGAACAACGACGGCGACGGCTACCGGACCCACCGGTTCTCCGCCTCCCCCGTCGTCTGAGCCCGCCCCGCTTGTGAAGGCCCGCCTGCCATGACCCACCGGTCCGCCCGCCGAGCCCGCCGCGCCTCGGCCTCCCCGCTGTTCACCCCGCACGGCACCGACCGCGCCGCCCGCAGGGCAGCCCGCCGCCGACTCGCCGAGGCCACCGCCAAGGCCCGCTCCGCGACCACCGCCCACCCGGCCGGACACACACCGGCCGAGCCGGAGATGCCGCCTGCCGTCTACCCGGCCGGCGGGCGGCCCGGCGCCGCCTCGGCCCGCGGAAACCGGCTGAAGCTGCCCGCCCACCGGATGACCACCGCGGTCGCCGCCGGGGCGTACCCGTTCCTCGCCGAGGGCGGGCTGGGAGCCGAGGGCGTCTACATCGGCCGCGACGTCCACGCGGAGGCGAGCTTCGTGTTCGACCCGTTCGCCCTGTACGGCAAGGTCGAGGGCTTCACCAACCCCAATGTCCTGCTGGCCGGGGTGATCGGGCAGGGCAAGAGCGCTCTGGCCAAGTCCTTCGCGCTGCGCTCCGTGGCTTTCGGCTACCGCGTCTACGTGCCCTGTGACCCGAAGGGCGAGTGGACGCCGGTGGCCGCCGCGCTCGGCGGCACATCCATCGCCCTCGGCCCCGGACTTCCCGGCAGGCTCAACCCGCTGGACGCCGCGCCCCGCCCGGCCTCCATCGCGGAGACCGACTGGGCCGGGGAGGTCCGCAAGCGCCGGCTGCTGCTGCTCGGCTCCCTGGCCCGCACCGTTCTCGGCCGGGACCTGCTGCCGATGGAGCACACCGCCCTCGATATCGCCCTCGACGCCGTCGTCACCCGCGCCGCCGACTCAGGCCGCACTCCGCTCCTCGGCGACGTCGCCGCCACCCTCAACAGTCCCGACCGGCTCGACGAGGCCGCCGGGCTCATGTCCGGGCGGCTCGGGGATGCGGCCCGAGACCTCGCCCACGCCCTGCGCCGCCTGGTCCACGGCGACCTGGCCGGCATGTTCGACGCCCCCTCCACCGTCGCCTTCGACCTCGCCTCGCCGATGCTCACCATCGACCTGTCCCGCCTCGGTGACGGGGCTGACGACACCGCCCTCGTCCTGGCCATGACCTGCGCGAGCGCCTGGATGGAATCGGCCCTCACCGATCCGCACGGCGGCCGGCGCTGGATCGTCTACGACGAAGCCTGGCGCCTGATGCGCCACCCCGGACTCCTCCAACGCATGCAGGCCCAGTGGAAACTCTCCCGCGGCCTGGGCATCGCCAACCTCATGGTCATCCACCGGCTGTCCGACCTGCTCACCGCCGGCGACGCCGGATCTCGCGGCCGGGCCCTGGCCGAGGGCCTGCTGGCCGACTGCTCCACCCGGATCATCTACCGGCAGGAGACCGACCAACTCCACGCCGCGGCCACCCTCCTCGGCCTCACCTCCGTCGAAGCCGAAGCCATCGCCCACCTCAACCGAGGCCGCGGCCTGTGGAAGGTCGCCGGACGCTCCTTCGTCGTCCAGCACCTCCTCCACGCCCACGAGCGGGCCCTCTTCGACACCGACGCCCGCATGCACTGAAAACCCCGTGAGTTCACAGATTCCCGATCCCACTCCCGGAGACACCCTGACCACCCCACACAAGACCCCACCAGCGACTCCCCTCCCCGTCGCCCCGAGTGATCCCGAAGGCCGCTACGTCTACGGCCGGGCCGTCCTCGACCTGACCGACCGCCTCAACGCCGCCGGCACCTACGAAGAGACCGCCACGCTCACCGACCACGTCCTCAACCCGACCGACGGGCTTCTCGAACGGCTCGCGGACTTCTTCGAGGCAGCCGCCGAGAAGGCCAAAGAAGCCGAGAGCGAAGACGGATTCGACCTGCACGACGACCTCGACCACGCGGCGGCCTCCCTGCGCAGCCTCGGCGAAGACCTACACACCGCCACCGACCGGATACGCGTACTCGCACCGCCGTCGCAGGCCGCTGGACCGCCCCAGTGCATCGCCGCTACGGCCGTGCCAGCGCCACCGCTCACCACTCCCGGCCGCACACGCTGACCCCTGGAGCCGGGCCCATCACCTAGGAGGCTCCCCTGCAACATCCCGATTTCGAGCTGTACGACAACGTCGGCCGCGACGCCGACCAGATCGCCGCCGCCCGCTACGGCATCGCCACCCGCAGTGATCTGCTCCGGTGGGCGAGGCGGGACGCCAAGCCGTTCCTGGCCGAGCATCCGTTGCCGGACAAGCCCCTGCCCAGCCCGGACCTCGCCCCTTACCTGGCCGCGCTCGCCGCAGCGGAGACCCCTGCCGAGGTCAGCGCCGTCACCCAGCATCTTCTGGATGCCGCCGAACCCGCGCTGCGGGCGGTGAGCGACTACCTCTTCGCCGCCGCCCAGTGGCGTGGCCGGCACCGCGGCGCGGCGAAGGGCTCGCCGCCCAAGCTACTGATGGAAGCAGCCAGCCGGAGCCTGTCCGTGGCAGCCATCGCGGACGAAGCCGACCTGACGACCCTGCGCGCCGAGTACGACCCGGCACCGACGCCGAACCTCCCGCCGCCGAGCCAGGCACGGGCCTCGGCGGGGCTCCCCCCGGCTTCGCCGCACGCCCCGCCCGCCGGCCCGACACCCGGCCGGTAACCTCCCCCCTTCCGGAGGCCCCTCCTGTCGACCCGTTCCTTCATCGCCCGCCCATCCGAGACCGGTTACACCGGCATCTACGTCCATCTCGACGGCCAGCCGAGCGAGAAGCTGCCCATGCTCCTGGCCGCCTACCAGCACCGGTTCGGGCAGGACGTCGAGGCCATGGCGCGGCACCTCGTGGACGCCGTCGCCGTCGGCTGGGAGGAGCTGGGCACCGACCTCCTCGACAGTGCCCCGCCCGAGATCATCACCGCCCTGACCGGCGGAGAGCGGTGGCCCAGCAGCACCCTGGACCACCTGATCACCCCCGACGGCTCCCCGCCCGTCCGCATGACCGTCACCGAGAAGACCGCCGCCGACCAGGACCTGCAGTGGGGCTACATCCTGCGCCCCCACGGGATCGAAGTGATCAGCCTGCTCCACGCAGCTGCCGGTCCCGTCGTCACCTGGAACACCGACCCCCGCATCGGATTCAGCGACCACCCGGCGCACTGGCCCGCCCCGGCCTCGGCGCCCGGTGTTAACCCTGCACGTGCCGCCCGGCCGCCCCTGGTCTCCCCCGCCACGGCGCGAGGAAGCTCTCACACCGCGCGGCCCACCCGCCGCTGACTCACCCGCTCCAGCCATGAGGAGGATCCCGCCCCTTTGGACCCTGGCACCCATTTCGTCTTCGGTACCCACGACGACCACGGCTTCGTCGCCGCCTTCACCTCTTCCCTGCCTGCCCATCTGGCGACCTGGTTCCTCACCCGGGAGCAGTTCGAGCCCGTCCCCGGCAAGCCCGGGCTGTTCCGGCTCACCGAGCCCGAGCGCGACGGCCCGCGCCGCACCCGCCAGGCCGTCCACGACCTGCGCCGTCACGGCTACACCGTGTACGCCGACCATGCCCTCGACCCCGCAGCCTCGGCCTCCCCACCGCGCCCGGCCCGGTCGGACGGGCTGACGGAGCGCCGCAGCCGCCTGGCCCAGGCAGCCGCCGGCCGCTCCCTGCAGCGCAGCCCGGCCCCCACCACCGCACCGCCTGCCGCTCGTCCGGTCCCGCCGAAGCCCACCTACGCACCTACCGCCCACCTGACCGCGTCGACACCCGGGCGGAGCCGGTGACCGACAGCAACGGGTCGATCCGCATCACCCGCGGGCAGGGCGGTCAGGTCGACGTCGGCGGCGTCCTCGATCCCCTGGCCGCAGACATCCTGCGCCGCACGGGCTTCTTGTTCGAGCCGTCTTTGCGCGGCCACTGGGTCCGGCTCCCGTTCGACATGGGGTGCGACTGGGAGAACGAGCGCGCGACCTGGGCTGCGGAGATGCTGACCGCCGCCCGCTACCCGGTGTACCTCGACCTCGACCTGCGGGTCGACGCCCCCGAGAAGACCGCCCCCCCCCCGCACCGGCACGCCTACCGGCCATGACCGCGCAGGCCCCTCCCGGCCGCCGAGCCCACCGCTGACGCCGACCACCAGGAGACACGATCACCGACGTCCCCACGGCCGCCGAACTCTCCCAGCCGACTCGTGACTTCCGACTGCGGATGGCCGTCATCGACCGCCAAACCGAGATCGCACCCAATGCCACCCAGGACCGCTACGGACGCACCGTCCACCAGTACAGGCCGTCGCCAAAGGCAGGCGGTCCCCTCGCCTCTGGGTGACCGTCCACAGCCTTTGGAACGGTCACCATGGCCGAACGGCACGGACAGGACATCCTCTCCAGTCTGCTGCCCGCCGCGTTCGTGACCGGTAGCTTCCTCGGTGGACTCCTCTACGGGCGCCATGCATCGCCGGGCTCCACCACCGGCCAACTCCTCACCGCAGCGGACGCGTCCTTGCCGGGTGGCTGCCGCTGCTCACGCTCCCCGGCCCGCACGCGGCCACCGCTGCGGTCGTACTGCCCGGCGTCTTCATCACCGTCGTGGTCACCTGCGCCTACGCGGCCACCACGCCCTCACTCCCACAGGCCGCACCAGCGAGGCGTACACATGGCTGATTCTCTCGATCGGCGCCAGACAGGCAGCCGGAACCGCACTCGCGGACGCCTCGCCGATCGCGCACTCGTCGGTGCCGCGCTGCCCGGCATCGGGGCCGCCCTCGTCCCAACCTTCCTGTTCCTGGCCCGCTCCGGGGCCAACTCCCCCACACGCACTCAGCGGAGCTGACTCCCCGTCCCTTTCTCACCCTGGAACCGGAAGACCGAACGGCGCAGCGCTGGCCTCGCGCACAACACCGCACGCCGCCCGCAAGACAGCCGAGAAACGCGGTGTCACCCAGCACCACGCTCCCGCACCTCCACCAGAGGTGTGTTCCACGGCTGGCCACGCAAGTTTTCGGACAATTGTCCGCGCGGTGTACAAACCTGCTTCAGGCGTCACTAATGTCCCGTCTGTGTCTGCTGGCACGAGAGCAGACACCCGTCACAGACCGACAACCACGGAGCAGTTTCGTGCACAGATCTTTACGATCCGTTCTTACTCTGCTGTCCCTCACCTGCCTCCTGGTGATACCCCTGGGCGCCACCGCCCAAGCGACCGAGGAATCCACCCCTTCCTGGACGGTCGCCGAACTCACCCGCAAGGGTGGCCCCGACGGCAAGGCCACCGCGGAAAACGCGGCGCCTCACATACCGTTCTCGGACTCCCTCAAGGAACGCAAGAATCGGCTCCCCAGCGAAAGCCTCGAGAAGCGCAAGGCCCGCCTCGAGCTGGTCAAGAAGATGAACCGCGACACAGGTGCGGCCTTCGGGCCTGCCGCGGTGGACATCGACATCATCGACTGCCAGAACGAGCCGTACTCCTACACGGACTCCGGCCTGGTCATCGACCACTTCTCCTGGTGCCAAGCCAGCTACTACGACGTGGAGATCAAACGCTGCACCTCCAGCGGCAGCTGCACCACCGTCGGCAAAGCGGACTTCCGGCTCACCACCATCGGACACGGCACGGACGGCGACCGCAAGGTGGAGTTCGTGACGCTGATGGACGACGTCACCCTCACAGGAGACGTCGGGCAGGTGTCCAGTCAGTTGCTGCGGATCAGCATGGAGTGCACTCCCTACTCCAGCGCGCAGTGCACCGCTGACGCGAACAACGGCAAAACCGACACCATCTCCGGCTGGCAGTCCGTGCCCTCCACCTTCTTCCGCTTCACCTCCCCGCTGACCGGGTCGACCGGCACGGACCAGATCAGCTGGTACGACTTCCACAGCACCCTGACCCTGGTGGGTGCCAACAGCGTCGAGATGGGCGGGAACGGGTTCCGTTGCGACTCGGCCACCTACGTCTACAACAAGGGCTGTGTGTTCGATCTCGTCATTGAACTGTGGTACGACCTCAGCGTCAGCAACCCCGATGTCGACGAGACCGCCTACCACATCTACGAGGCCCAGTACTGGCCCGACCGCACCGTCCCGTCCTGGGAAGGCAAGACGGTCCCCGGCTCCATCGACAGCAGCGAGCCGCTCACCCGCGTCTACCATGACAAGTCCCTGCGGGACGCCAACCATCGCAAGGCCGTCAGCACCTGCCGTCAGTACTTCGGCGACGACTATGCGCAGCGCGGACTGGACTGCGACGAGTACCCCTTCCAGTCCACCCTTCAAGGCGCCGCTGCCGGCGACAACCGTTACTCGGCCCGAGCGCTGACCTCCAGCGACAACCAGAACGCCGGCAATCTGCTCGGCCAGTGGTACGGCAGCCAGCGCATCCTGGACGGTGACCCGTTCTATGTCGCCATCATCGAGTAGCACCTGATCACCACACGCGGTTTCGGGGGAAGAGGCTCCCTCTTCCCCCGAAACTGGGACGGATACCTCTCCTATGTCTGAAACCAGCCTCGTCACCACCGCGACTGCCAGCCCACGCATCGAGTACCGCCAGTTCCTGCTGCGCGATGAGGAAGCTCCTCACCACAGCGCCCGGCTCCGCCCCGGCCACATCACTCACCCCACACCCCACGCAGTGGTATTCACCACCGGCGGCAACGACTTCTACCCCGAGGTGCGCATCGAGGTCTGGACGAGCCGACCGCCGCACAGCAATGACCAGTGGGAGACGGTGGAGACTGCGGACTTCGCAGCTCCCAGTGGCCGAGTCCGGGTGCGCGAATGGGACCAAGGCCCTGCCAGCGACGGAATCGACCTCGGCGCACCAGGCACCTACCGCCTCAGGGCATACTGCCGCGGCCGAACGGAGGCTGCCGCACGCGTAGGCCAGGACCTGTACTACCACGGCATCGAAGAATGGCTTTTGCAACTCTGGCCGGCCTGCTCCGACACCGCGCCCCAGTCGGACCGCGGAACGGAGAACTCCTTCCACTGAGGCGGGCCGGAACATAGCCGGGGATCGCCGGTTAGCCAAACCGGCGATCCTGCGGACCATTGATCCTCCCACCGCCACCCCGACCTGCGTGGAAGGATCTTCCGTGACCGAGCCGTGCCTGCCCCCGACCACCCCGGCCTTCGCGCCGACGTCCGACCCGCTCACCCCTGTCCGGGACATCACCCACGCCCACTTCGAGGCCGGGGACCAGGTCGTCGTCCTCAAAGGAGTCGCCGGCGGGGAGCTGTGGGGGGACTCCATGCGTGTCGTCGCACCCTCGTGGCACACGCCGACCGACGAGGACGGGTGGCGGCTGCGGGATGCCACGGGCGGAGCCCAGACCTACGTCACTGGCCACCCGCGTTATCTGGTACATCTCTCGCGCCGCTGCCCGGACTGCCTGATCCACCTGCGCGCCATGGAGGACCACCTCCTGCCGAAGTACGCCGGACAGGACGCGCTGATCGACTGCGGCTGGTACACCACCACAGCGCTCAACCAGCTCGTCCACGTCGCCGACGCCCGGGGCGGCCGGTGATCCCGCGCGTCAACGAGCGCGTCATCACGGCCCACGAACCGCTCGGCGAAGCTCTGGGCCGACCCGTGTCGACAGACGAGGGCCTGACGGAGCACACCGTCGTCGCCCACTGGCCCGGCCTGGACTTCTACACCCTGAACGACGAGCAGGCGATGTGGACGTCCGCCCCGTGGGCCGAGCACCTCAAAGACCCGCTCATCGAGCGCCCGTTCGTCGCCAGTCCTCAGGGCGACCGGCGGGCTGTCCTCCACCTCGATGTCCGGCTCCACCCCGGCGACCGTGAGCTGACCGGCGTTGAGTGGGCCGAGGCCGCCCACCGTCTCGCCCGCACCGCCGGCATCGAGACCCCCAGCGACGAGAACGGCTGCCGATGGATCGCCGTCCAGGCCCAGCCCGGGCGCCTCGACCTGATCGCCAACCTCATCCGGCTCGACAGCACCTGGCAGCAGCAGCCCGCCGGCCTCCTGCGGCGGCTCGCAGACGAGGCCCGCCGCATCGAGACGGACCTGCGCCTCCTCTCCGCTCGCACCACCCCCGTCCCGCGTCGGTACCGCGGCCACCGTCCCGAGCGCATCGACGCAGCTCGCCACGTTCCTCTCGCAGCTCGCCAACGAGCAGTCCGGTCCCCTGGCCACGGTCCGCGGACTCGTCGAACACGCCACCCAGCAGATCGCCCAGCAGCCGGGTACCGCCGGCCCCGACACGGCGCACCACCTGGAACTGATCGCCCGCCGCCTCCACAGCATTCAGCAAGACCTCGACGCAGCGGCAACACGCCTGACCGTATCGCCCCGCCCTCGCGCCACCGCAGCGCCGCCCACCGTCCGGCATATCCCACGAAGATCACCGTAGGAGAGACGTCTCTTTGCCTCTGGCTGACCGGCTCCTGGCCATCCGCCGCGACCCGCACTCCGGCGAGGTCCTCACCCGAGGCGGCGACCCGGAAGCCCACAGCATCCTTCAGCGTGCGGGGTTCGTCCCCGTCGTCCGGATCCACGAGACCCACCACCGCGCACCCACCGACCTGACGGTGGAGGAGGAAGCCCGCCTCGCCACCGAAGCCGTAGCCCGATTGCGGGCCGTCGGCTACCCCGTCGACTGCGACGAGGACTTCACCACCGGCCGGCGCCCGCCTCGCTATCTGCCGCTGGGCGCCCAGGTCACCCAGCTCGCCGAGCGCATCCGCCAGGCCGCCACCACCGGTGAGGTGGCCGAGATCCTCACCGAGCTGACTGCTCCCCTGGACGGGATCCTCGCCGCGGTCGATGCGATCCTCCAAGCCACCGCGGATTTCCACGACGGCATGGACGGTGCGGCCGACCCGTACGTCGCCCGCCGCCTGCGCCACCTCGCCGACGAGCGTCTGCACGTCATACGCACCGACCTTCTCCACACACGGAACGACCTCGCCGACCGGCACGCCCGCATCCCGGCCGCAGTGCCTGCACCGAAGAAGTCCCGGCCTCCGAACGCGAACGCTCCGCTGTGTGCGCCTGCCCGCCTCCGCCGCGCGCTGTGCCGGCACCGCCCCCTCCCTGTGCCGCCGGGCCGCGCCGCTGACACCGCCCACCTGATCAAGGAAGACATGCACGACCACGAGAATTCCGAGCATCTCGCCTCGTTCGCCGACGTTCTCGCCGGTGAACTGCCCGGCACCTGGGCCAGCGTCCATCACCCGGCCGAGAACAAGGACGACCTCGCCGACCTGGCCGACCGCATCTGGGACCTGGATCTGGTCGCCGAGGTCCTCGCCGAGCACCCGCTTCGGCAAGCGGCCGTCCTCACCCGCCAGGACGGCGCACAGCTCGCCGTCCTCAACCGGCCCGGGCGGAACGGATTCCTCATCGCCGCCATCGCCCCCAGCGATCTCCCCGCCGAGGCGTTCCGGGGCATCCGGGAACCGGACGGCATCGCGGTGAGCGACGACCCGTTCCACAGTGCCGAGCTGGTCGCCGGCGACCTGCTGGCCCGCTTCGACGCGGCCCTCGTCCAGGTCCGCTGCACCGCCGCAGGCATCCGGCCGTCCCAGCCGGACCGGGTCGTCCTGACCTGGCAGCCGGACGGCAGCCTCGCCGCCGCCCCGGTCAGCGAGGAGGCCGCTGAGGTCCTGACCGCCAACGGATTCGTCCGCGAAGAGAGCGGCATCCACCGTCTCAGCGGCGACGACACCACCGCGCAGGCCCGCGCCGTGCGGGAGACCGGACCGCAGCTTGACGCACGTGGCATCGCCGTCGCGCTCCAGCACCCTTCGGGCCGGATCGCGCCCACCGCCGTCCCGCCGACGCCCGGACCGGCCCCGGCCGCCCCCCGGGCCTCGACTACCAGGATCCGCTGAAACAGCGCACCGGTCACCCCTGCGCCGTCTTGGCCGGATTCGGTGTCCGCTTCGGTCGGTACTCAACGCCCCTTCACACCGGGCGGCGGCCACGGACCGGCCCGGCGCCAGCTCGCCCCTGCACCCCCACGTCACCGGCCCCACACCCATGGAGGACTTCATCGGCAACCGCGCCGACGGCGAAGGCACCGACGTCGAGATCTACCGCAAGGCGCTGAGCGACACCATTCACGCGGATACGCCGACCGGAGCCCCCGAGAAGCTCCTCGCCCTCCTCGACCGCCTCGGTCTGGAGCGTCAGGAGGTCCGTACCGCCGGGCCGGTCTACGTCTGGCACACCGTCCCCGCCCATCTGCCGGAGGCGGAGCGGAAACGGCTCGCCACCCGCGCGATCCCGGCCCTGCTCACAGCCGGATACCGGGTCAACATCACCCCGGAGCTGTTCGACGAGGCCGCCTACCACCAGGCCGTGCACGACCTGCGCACCGCCCAGGCCCAGCCCGCAGCCTCGCATCCCGCCCCGGCTCCCGCACCCACCACGCCGTCCCGCCGCACCCCGTAGCCCCCACAGGGCGACCCCGGCCCACACTGGCCGGGGTCGCCCCCCGGTCCTCACCTTCTGCTCTGGAGTTCCCGTAGCACCCCGCACGTCCCCGCCCCTCTCCCTGCTCCGCAAGACCCGGCTCGCACTCGCCCTGTTCCGCCGCTGCCTGCGCGCCTGCGCTGCCGGCAGCCGCGAGCGCATCACCCCACCCGCCACCGGCCCGTACGGGGCCCTCCACGAAGCCCGGCACCGCAGCCCCCGCCACTGACCGCCTCCGCCCTCCGGCCGCACCCCGTTCTTGTCCGGGAGGACCATGACCGACCTCACGCCCTACGCTGCCACCCTCGCCGAGGACATCGCTCACCGTCTCGGTCAGTTGACCGAGTACCTCGCCCAGGCCCCGCCGCGCCGGGCCGCCCAGATCCTGGGCAAGGTCCTGGACTGCGACGACGGTGTCCTCGGTCAGGTGACCGCGCTGCTGGCCACCGGCTCGCACTTCGCCAAGCACCACGCCCAGGCCGGTACCTTCCCGCCTGAGGTCTGGCTCGCCCTGGGGCGTGCCTCGAACGAGTTGCACGACATCGGCCTGGACCTCGATGAGCACCTCGCGGACATCCAGCGCCTCGTCGCGCCTCCGGCCGCTGCGGGTGCCACGGCGGCGAAGCCGGTGGCCTCCGACATGGTTGCCAGGAGGCACCGGTGAAGAAGCACCAGGCCGGTCGGGGGTCCGTCGAGCAGGTCCAGCAGTACTACCTGGTGGAGCCGCGCCACCTCGCCGGCGGCGGTGACATGCGGCACGTCGGCGAGTTCCTGCGCGCCTCCGGCTGGACGGACAGGTCCAAGAAGGGCGGCCTGCTGGTCTTCGACAGCCCCGACCGCACGGTCCGGGTCGGGTACGACCCCTTCACCCAGCCGGGCGGCTGGACGATCCGCGGCACCGCCACCCGGCAGCAGGAAGCCTGGCACGCCACGCTCGGCCGGCAGACGCCGGTGGAGATCGTCGCCGGGTTCACCGACGCCCTCACCCGGCCCCGCTCCGCCCACGCCCCCAACGTATGGGCACCTCTGCAGGAGCGGGACTGGAAGACCGAACGCGGCCGGCATTTCACCGCCATGAGTCCGGACGGCAACGCCTTCGTCCAGTTCCACCAGGCCGGGGCCGGCGAGGCGTTCTGGTGGGTCGGTGCCCGCACCGAGCACGGCAGGGCCTGGGATGCCCACTTCACGCCCGGCACACCGATGCACCTGCTCCAGAGTTTCTCCGCCGCGCTGGCCGACCCGCGGCCAGTGATGCGCCCACGCGGGCACGCCCCGCCCAGCGACCGCATCCGCACCACGTCGGTGTCCGTCCTCCCCTCCCAACTCGGCGCCTGGCAGCAGGCCCGCATCACCGTCGCCCGTGCCGCCGCCTGGGCCCGCAACTCCTGGGCCTCCAGCCAACCCCGCCCGCATGCCACCGCCGGCAGTGCCCGCTCACGTCGCTGACCCGCCCCGTACACCACAAGGAGCCCCGTGCCCGACCGCACTCCTGCCCCCTCCCTGGACGACACCCAGTGCGCTACCGACACCCTGTCCCAGCTCGCCGCGTTCGCCGACACCCACGCCCGGCGAATGCCCTTCGACACCACCCCGCGCCACCTCGCCGGGCCCGGCGACGCCCGCCACGTCACCCACGGCCTGGCCGCGGCCGGATGGACCCGCACCTCCGACCCGCTGAGCCCGCAGATCGTCCTGCGCAGCCACGATCATCGGCACAGCCTGCAGTTCGATCCGCAGTCCACCACCTCCGCCTGGTGGCGACTGCGGGCCGAGGCCACCGACACCGAGCCGGGCTGGTACGCCGAGTTCGGCGAACTCGTGCCCGCCGAGCTCATCGGCAGCCTCGCCGATACCCTCATCGCCCCGCCACCGCGCGAACAGCCAACCCCCTGGCGGGTGCTGTCCTCGGCGGGCTGGCTGCTCGACGCGCCGGACGCGGCCCACGCACCGGACGCCCTGTGCCACATCGAGCTGCGCCACGTCGACCACCACGACACGCCGTCCTGGCACATCGAAACCCGTCGGCACGACCACGGCACCCCGGCAGGTCCCCGGATCTGGCACGCCTGGTTCGACAGCCGTACCCCCTCCCACCTGGTGACCGCCTTCACCGCCGCGCTCGCCGACCCCGCCCCGCTCCAGCGCGGCATGTACGACCGCATCGCCCACCACAGCGTCGTACAGCGGCCGAGTCCACTCACCTCGCAGCAGGTCGTCGAAGCGCACACCGCCCGGCTCGATGCCATCCGCCGGATGACCCGCACCATCCACCGGCCGCGGCCGAGAGCGGCGGCCGCCCCGGCGAAGGCCACCACCGCCCAACCGACCGCGCGCCGCTGATCCCGACAGGAGACCTCCGCATTTCCCTCGCCCCCACCTCCTACCGCGAGTTCCTGAACCATCTCGACGGCTTCCTCCGCGACGGCAAGGAGACCCTCGACGCCTGGGACGCGTACTCCGACGAGCACACCGACCTCGACGGCCAGCCCCACGACGACCACGCCTACGGGCTGCGCGCGAGCCGGCGCGACGCCGACACCTCCGCCGCGTTCGAAACCGTCCGCACCGGCGCCCGCCACCTGCTGGCCACGGCCGAGACGCAACTCGGCCGACTGCCCACCGACGCGGTGCAGCACCGCTGGGGATACCAGCTGAGCGTTCTGCGCGGTGCGCTCGACCGGCTCGACGCCCTGCACGCCCAGTGGCTGCGGAACCGTGACAGCCTCCCCGTCGACGCACGGTCCGGCACCCCGGTGTTCGACGGCGCACTCGCCGAGCACCACGCCGAATGCTGGAGCCACCTCGACGACTGGGCCACCCACGGCCAGGCCATCCGCGACATCCATACGGCCGCCCGGTACGCCCCTTCGCCCGTGACTTCGCCCCCGACCGCGACCACGTCCCTCTCGACTGCTTCGAGCCGCACCCGTTGACCGGCTCCGTCTTCGCTCCTCCGCCCGGAAGCGCACCGCCTTTTGCCTTCTCCCAGCAGCTCATCCAGCGACGGCTACGACATCGCCCTCCGCCTTCTCCTCGGCGTGCTCGCCGTCGTCGTCTCCCTGTCCCATCTGGCCTGGCTGTCCGGCAACGTCACCGTCTGGGCCACCGGCCACCCCTGGGCCGGCTACGAGCCCACCACCGCCCTGCTCCACCCCGACCGGCTCTGGCCCCAGGCCGGGGAAACCTCCCTGCTGATCGGCGCCCGCATCGTGCCCGTCGCCGTGCTGCTCGCCCTTGCCGCGGTGGCCGCCGCCGTGTGGTCGCGTCGCAAGGGCCGTGACGGTGGACGGCGGAAGAAGATCCCCGGGATGGCCACGCCGAGGGACATCCAGCCCCTGATGGCCAAGGCGCTCACCGCCAAGGCCCGCTCCCTGCGGCCGAGTCTGAAGAGCGCCAAGCGCATCGACGCCAGGGACACCGGCATCCTGCTGGGCAACCTGCAACGGAGCCGGCACGAGGTCCGCATGGGGTACGAGGACGTCGCGGTCGCGATCATGGCCCCGCGCTCCGGCAAGACCACGTCGCTCGCGATCCCCTCGATCCTCAACGCCCCCGGCCCGGTCCTGCTCACCTCCAACAAAGCCGCGGGCGACGCCTACACCGCCACCCTGGAGGCCCGCGCGGAGGCAGGCCGGGTGTGGTCCATGGACCCCCAGCAGATCGCGCACGCCACCCGCCGGATGTGGTGGAACCCCCTCGCCGACGCCACCACCCTGGACGGCGCCGGACGCCTGGCCGGGCACTTCCTCGCCGCGAGCGTGGACGCGAGCCAGCAGGGCGACTTCTGGTCCAAGGCCGGATCCAACATCCTCTCCCAGCTCTTCCTCGCCGCCGCACTGGACCAGCGGCCGATCACGGACGTGATGCAGTGGCTGGCCTTCCCCGCCGACCGCACCCCGCTGGACATCCTGCGCGACCACGGCTTCGCGGCCGTCGCCGCCCAGCTCAAGGGCACCGTCGAGGGCCCGCCCGAGACCCGGGACGGCATCTACGAGACCGCCCGCCAGTACGCCGCCGCCCTCCTCAACAGCGAGATCGCCTCCTGGGTCACCCCGCAAAGAGACGTCCCCGAGTTCCGGCCGGCCGACTTCGTCACCTCCACCGACACCCTCTACCTGCTGTCCAAGGACGGCGGCGGCGGAGCGAGCGCGCTGATCGCCGCGTGCGCGGACTCCGTCATGCGGGCCGCGACCACCCAGGCCGAGCGCGCCGGCGGACGCCTGGACCCGCCGATGCTGGCGATCCTGGACGAGGCCGCCAACGTCTGCAAGATCAGCGACCTGCCCGACCTGTACTCCCACCTCGGCAGCCGCGGCATCATCCCGATCACCATCCTGCAGTCCTACCGCCAGGGCCAGAAGGTCTGGGGCGACGCCGGAATGGACGCACTGTGGTCCGCCAGCACCATCAAGGTCATCGGCTCCGGCATCGACGACCCGGACTTCGCCGACAAGCTCTCCCGCCTCATCGGCGACCACGACGTCCCGACCACCTCCACCTCCCGCTCCGAGTCCGGCAGGTCGACCTCCGTCTCCATGCGGCAGGAGCGGATCCTGCCCGCCGACGCCATCCGCGCCCTGCCCAAGGGCACCGCGCTGTGCTTCGCCACCGGCCTGCGCGCCGCCATGCTCGACCTGCGCCCCTGGTACGCCGAACCCGGCGCCGGCAAGCTGGCCGCCGCCTCCGACCGCGCCTCACAGGCCATCACCACCCGCGCGGTGGCCAAGGCCACCCCACGCCAGGACGGCCAGGGGCCCACGGAGTGAAGACGCCTGATTCGCCGGACGCACCCGCTCGGCCCGGGCTCGTTCCAGGAAGGACCAGCGCTACGCATCGGCCAGTCTGTGCCGCACGACCCCGGTGGCCCGGACATACCGCGCCGCCTCGTCCGCCCGGGCCTGCCCGGACGGTCCCACGAGCTCGCTGTGGGCGACCAGCCGGAAGATCAGCGCACAGACCAGCATCTGCCGCCAGTCCGGATGGCCGCCCCCGCCGACCAGCAGACCGGGTGGAGGGTCGAACCACAGCAGGCCGTCCGCCACCACGACGGCCTCCGCGAAGAGCGGAGGCCGCCAGTACGGCGAGAAGTCGATCACGGCGGGCTCCTCGCCGGCGGCGAACAGGACGTTGCCGGTCAGGTCGCCGTGGACGAGCTGGGACGCCTGCTCCACCGGGCGTCTCAGCTCCAGCAGAGCCGACAGAGGTCCAGCGAGTCCCGCGGCCACCTCGGTCTCCTCCTCGCCCCACGCGACCCGGTCGGCCACCGCCCAGGGGTGCGTACGCCGGGCCAGGAACCCGGGCCGGGGCAGCTTTCGCAAGGCAGCGTGGAAGGCACGGCCAGCACTGATCACATCGGACCACCGCCCCCGGGGCCCGGGCTCCCCGTCCAGGAACTCGCAGGCGGTCCAGCCCTCCACGACGCTTTGCCCGTCAGCGGCGCGGAGCGGTGCAGGGACGCGGAAGCCGCCGCCTGGCGCGAGCCGCTCGAACACGGAGGCAGCCCACTCCACCTCCTCCTCCGTGCCGTCAGCGGGCTTGAACACGAAGCCGCCGACGCGGACGCTGCGTCCCCGCCCTCCGTCCAGCGGGACAGGAGTGCCCTCCACTCCGAAGGCGTCGAGCACGGAGGGCGGCGGGACGGTGTTGCTCGGCAGTTCGGTCACGCCGGGCATCCTGCCCACGCCGCTCTGCCGCTCGCATTCGGTTTTCGCACCGCGCCGCTCCTCAGGCCCGCTCCCAGACCAACACCACGCCCCGCCGACGGCGCCCCACTTGCCCGAGCCCGCGCCGCAGCCCGGCACCGTGCCACAGCCACTGGCCTTGCCGCCTTCCCCTGAAGGAGTCACCGATCGCCCTCATCGACCATCACGACGTGGTCGTCGGCTCGACCGACGACGGGCACACCTTCGCCGTCATCAACTACCCCCTGCGTGCGGCCCACCGCATCCTGACCCACAGCGGCTTCACCGCCCGCCACCACCAGCGCCGCATGCTGTATCTGCTGCCGCCCGGCACTCCGGCGGAAGACGCGCACGACCGCACCGGTACCGCGCTGAGCGGCCTGCTCGCGCACACCATGGACATCGTCGCCCTCAGCTCGGCCACCCGCTGGACCTCCGACGGCTCGCCCGCCCAAACAGCTGCCCGCTTCGACCTGTCCGACGGGCGTGTCACCGCAACCGCCCATACCCCGGCCGCCCACGGCGTGCTGGAGCAGCACGGCTTCGCCCGCACTCCCGCCGGCTACACCCTCCCCGGCGGTCTGGGCGAGCGGGAGAGCGTCGGCGCCGTCACCCGCGCCGAGACCCACCTGCGGTCCCTCGGCCTCAGCACCGAGATCACGCTCGGCTACCCCACCCCCGACGCCATCCCTCCCGCCCCAGGCCGGACCGATGCGTCCGCACCCCCGTAGCTCCCACAGGCCGCCAAGCGGCGCACCCGCTGACCACCATCCCCGCTCAGGCGCACCGGGCCTTCTTCCAGCCGAAACCTGTTCCTCGCGGCAGCCCCTCATTGCCGTCTGCAGCACCTACCGCGTCCTCCAGCCGCCCAGCACAGCCCTGAACTTCCCACCCCCGCAACACCAGGAACTCGCCATTTCAACGACCCCGCGTTTCCGAGCGCTCTCCCTTGGCGCCGGAATACAGTCCAGCACGCTCCTCGCCCTGTCAGCCGAAGGAACCCTTCCCAAGGTCGATTACGCCATATTCGCCGATACTGGATGGGAGCCGGCCTCCGTTTACCGGCATCTCGACCGTCTCGAACAAGAGGTAGCGAAGCCCGCCGGAATACCGATCCTGCGGGTGTCCTCCGGCAACATCCGCAACGACGCCCTCGACCCGAACCACCGATTCGCCTCCATGCCGCTGCACATCCTCACCCAGGACGGGAAGCCGGGCATGACCCGGCGGCAATGCACCGGGGAATACAAAGTAAAGCCGATCAAGAAGAAGATCCGGGAACTCCTCGGCTACCCGTATCCGGCGCGCGTCCCGAAGGACGTGTTCGTCGAGCAGTGGATTGGTATCTCCACCGACGAATTCCACCGCGCCAAGGACGCCGACGTCAAATATATGCGCAACCGCCACCCGCTCATCGTGGACCTGGGCTGGTCCCGCGGCGACTGCATCCGCTACCTGGCCACGCTCGGCCTGGCTGACACTCCGAAATCGAGCTGCCTGGGATGCCCCTTCCACGGCAACGCGCAGTGGCGGCACATCCGCGACACCAGCCCCGAGGAGTGGCGGGACGTCGTCGCCTTTGACGCCGCGATCCGCAAGGGCAACGCCCGCGCCAACGCCACCGGCAACCAGTTGCTCGGCCAGGCGTTCCTCCACCGCTCCCGCGTGCCGCTGGACGAGGCGCCGATCGACCATGTCACCGCCGCCGAACGCGCCGCCGACCCGGGCGGGCCGGCGGACGCGGACGAGCTGGAGCACGGCATGGCCGACGGGTGCTCGCCCTGGGCCTGCCGCGCAGAGGCGGACACGCCGACGCGGGACGGCTTCGGGCTGGCCTGTTGATCGTCGACCTCTTCGCGGGGCCGGGCGGCTGGAGCCACGCCCTGACCGTGCTCGGCGCACACGACATCGGCCTGGAGTGGGACGCGTGGGCCTGCAAGACTCGCGCTGCCGCTGGGCAGGTGACCATCCGCACCGACGTGGCGCTGTATCCGACGTGGCCGTGGGTGGGCCGGACGCGGGGACTGATCGCGAGCCCGCCGTGCCAGGCATGGTCGATGGCCGGCAAGCGCCTCGGCCTGGTGGACCAGCCGCTGGCCCACCAGGCGGTCGCCGACCTCGCCGCCGGCCGCGACACGCGTGCCCAGCTGCTCGCCGCCTGTCGGGACGAACGCTCGCTGCTGGCGGCCGAGCCGATGCGCTACCTGCACGCCCTGAACTGCACTGGGGAGCCGGAGTGGGTCGCCATGGAGGAGGTGCCGGACGTGCTGCCGCTGTGGAAGCAGTATGCGGCCGTCCTGCGGCGGTGGGGGTTCTCCGTGTGGACCGGCATCCTCAACGCCGCCGACTACGGCGTACCCCAGACCAGGCGACGAGCGATCCTGCTCGCCTCCCGCATCCGTACCGCCCAGCCGCCCGCGCCGACCCACGCCCAGGTCGCCGAGCCCGAGTCGCTGTTCGGGCCGGGCCGCGCCCGCTGGGTGTCCATGGCCCAGGCCCTCGGCTGGGGCGCCACCGACCGCCCCATCCCCACCGTCTGCGCCGGTGGCGGCCCCGGCGGCGGGCCCGAACCGTTCCCCTCCGGCTCTCGCAAGACGCTGTCCGACGCCCGCGACCGCGGCACCTGGACACCCCGCCCCGGCGAGACCATCCTCGCCTCCCGCCGGGATAAAGCCGGGTGTGCTCCCCGGCACTGCCCCCGCGACAACCGCGCGGCCGACGGCCCGGCGCCGACCTTCACCGCTAAGGTGCACCGTTGGTCATGGTCCCTGCGCAGCAACAACCAGGCCAACGCCACCGTCCGACCGCTGTCCGAGCCGGCCGGAACGCTGTTCTTCGGGCACCGCGCCAATGAGTGCACCTGGGTCGCCGAACCTTCCGCCGACCAGGAGGAGGACCCGGGGGCGGCGCCCGTCCCGGAACCGATCCGGATCACCGCCCGCGAGGCCGGCATCCTCCAGACCTTCCCGGCCGATTACCCCTGGGCCGGCACCAAGGGCCAGCAGTTCTCGCAGATCGGCAACGCCGTACCCCCCTTGCTCGCGGCCCATCTCCTCGCCCCGCACCTGAACGTGCCCCTCAACCCCGACGACTTCGCCCTGGCCGCTTAATGCCGCACATACCCGAACCAGACGAGGACGGCCTCGACGCGATCCCGCCACCGCACGTGGTGTTCTATGTCGAGCAGGCCCTCCTCGGCGCCCTCCTCCTCGAACCGCAGCGCCTGCGCGACGTGGCGGGTATCGGCCCCGAGGCGTTCTCCACCGCCGCACACGCCGCCCTGTTCGCCGCGATCCGCTCCCTGCCGGCCCCCGACCCGGCCGAGCACGCCAAGAACACGAAGTGGCTCGACGCCGTGCTCGACGCCGCCCGCGAGCATGCCCGCGGGCTGACCGCCTCCTACCTCCATAGCCTGATCCAGGTCTGCCCCTGGCCCCGGCACGCGCCCGCGTACGCGCGGATGGTCGAGGCCGACCATGCCCGCCGGAGGCTGCGCGTCGGCGCCCAACACCTCGCGCAGACCGCGGGGGACGCCTCGCTCCCGCGCCCGGTGCCCACCACCCTCGCCGAAGCCGACGCCCTCGCTGGCGTCGTGGACGACATCGCCGCGCGATTCCCGCCGCACCCCGGCTCCCTGCCCCGCACTCCCGCACCCCCATCGACCGCCGCCGACTACGCCGAGGAGGTGGTCGGCGAGGAGCGGCTGCTGCTCGCCACCGCGACAGCGCACCCCGCAGACTCCGAACAGATGCGGTGGCTGACCCCGGACGACTTCACCCATCCCCTGCACGCCGGTCTGTGGCAGTGCCTGACCGCTCTGACCCGGCGCCGTGCCCCCGTCGACCCGGTCACGGTGCTGTGGGAAGCCCAGCAGTGCGGCCTGCTCACCGCCGGCGTCAATCCCACGGAGCTGCTCGACCTCCTCGGAACACCGGTCGGCTCCCCGCAGCACTGGGCCGAGCAGATCCTCCAGCGCTCCGTCCTTGCGACCGCACACCAAGTGGGCCGCCGCATCGAGGCGTTCACCGACGACCCGGCCACCACGCCGTACCAGCTCGTCGTCGGCAGCCGCCGCGCGCTGGCCGACCTGTCCGCCGTGCGCACCCGCTGGCACCACGCCACCTCAGTCGCGCCGACGACCAAGTCCACACGCACCAGGGCCACGTCCCCACCCCGGGCCGGCCCGCCGCAGACAACGGCACCGCCTGCCGCGCGTATCTCCCGCTGACCCCGAACCCGCCGGTGGCCGGACCCGGACGGCCCGGCCACCGGCAGAAACGAGCCCCTTCGTGTCGACACCCGCTACTGACGTGCAGGTCCGCCTCGACACCCATCCCGTACACCCAGCGCCGTAACCGCCACCCTCACCGGCCCCCGACACGACCTGGCTCGCGGACTGCTGACCGCCCGTGGCTTCGAGCCCATCGACCAGCACACCCTGGTCCTGGCCCGCATCGACCACGAGGAGCCCTACTGGGCAGAGAAGGCCGCCCAAGCCCTGACCGCGGAAGGAATCACCACCGAGATCACCTCCCGGCTCCAGGAGACGATCGACGAGGAGTGGACCTGGGCCAACTACCCGATGCCCTGGTGCACCCGCGAGGAGATCCGGGAGGTCTCCAATGAAGCCCAGAAGATCCACGACGACATCCGTCACGGGCGCCTCATCGTCCACGCCCACGACAGCGGCACCGTGGTCGCTGTCGGCACCTCGAGCCGTTCCGGATCTGGTGGAGGCTCTGAACCGGCCCCGGTTCTGTGGAGTCCGCTCCAAAGAAGCCGGGGTACATCGTCCTGCCCGGGCTCCTGCGGTGGCCGCTTGGCCCAGTGGGACGGATACATACCAGCCCTTTCCGGACCACGTTGGCCCAAGTGGGTGGTCGAGGATGCCCAACTCGCGGTGAGATCTGTCGTCAACCGGCTGTGCCATGCAGGCATGGGCCGCAGGAGCCCCTGGTCAACGCCGGTACAGGCCCGCCATCGGGAGCGCCACCTGCTGTCCGGTGGGATAACGGCATACCGCCGAGATCGCAAAGCGGCGACTCAGATGGCGGGTGTCGTTCGTCACCTCCCGGGGCACCCATGCACAGTCATGGCGCGCCAAGTGGGCTGGAGGAGCGGTATGGGGCGGACGGATCGGATCGCGGAGCCGTGGGGGACGCGTACCCCTTATGGGCGGGGTGAACAGTGGCCGGTGCGGGTGGACACGTATCTGGCGGACGGCCTCGCACCGGAGCAGGTCGACCGGTGGGTGCAGTCGGCCGCGGTCCTGCACTCCAACGGGGACGGGTTGGACATCGCGGTCAAGGACGGCCGGATCGTCGGGGTACGCGGCCGGGCCGGGGACCGGGTCAACCACGGGCGCGTGGACCCCAAGGACCTGTTCGGCTGGCAGGCCAACGCCTCCCCCGACCGGTTGACCCGGCCCCTGGTCCGCGAGGGCGGGAAGCTGGTGGAGACCGACTGGGACACCGCGATGGACCGGGTGGTCGCCCGCACCCGGGAGCTGATGGAGGAACAGGGGCCATCGTCGATCGGCTTCTACACCACCGGCCAGCTCTTCCTGGAGGAGTACTACACCCTCACTCTCGTCGCCCGGGGAGGCCTGGGCACTAACCACCTGGACGGCAACACCCGGCTGTGCACGGCCACCGCGGCGGAGGCGCTGAAGGAGTCCTTCGCCTGCGACGGCCAGCCCGGCTCGTACACGGACATCGACCACGCCGACACCATCGCGCTGTTCGGCCACAACATGGCCGAGACCCAGGTGGTGCTGTGGAGCCGGGTGCTGGACCGGCTGGCCGGGCCCAACCCGCCGGCGGTGGTCTGCGTCGACCCCCGCCCCACCCCGGTGGCACGGGCCGCCACCGTTCACCTGGCGCCGCGTCCGGGCACCAACGTGGCGCTGATGAACGGCCTGCTGCACGAAATCATCGGCAACGGCTGGGTCGACCAGGACTACATCGACCGGCACGTGGTGGGCTTCGAGGAGCTGCGCAAGCGGGTCGGCGACTATCCCCCGGAGCGTGTCGCCACGATCTGCGGCGTGCCCGCCGAGCAGATCAGGGAGGCCGCCCGGATCCTGGGCACCGCCGAGCGGCTGCTGTCCACCGTCCTGCAGGGCTTCTACCAGTCCCACCAGGCCACCGCCGCCGCCGTGCAGGTCAACAACATCCATCTGGTGCGCGGCATGCTGGGGCGGCCCGGGTGCGGCCTGCTCCAGATGAACGGGCAGCCCACCGCGCAGAACACCCGTGAGTGCGGCGCCAACGGCGACATGCCGGGGTTCCGCAACTGGGAGAACGACGCGCACATGGCGGACCTGGCGCGGGTGTGGAACCTCGACCCGCTGCACATCCCGCACTACACCCCGCCCACCCACGCCATGCAGATGTTCCGGTACGCCGAGGAGGGCTCGATCCGCATGCTGTGGGTCAGCGGCACCAACCCGGCCGTGTCCCTGCCGGAGCTGAGCCGCATCCGCTCGGTGCTCGCCCAGGACCGGCTCTTCCTCGTCGTCCAGGACGCGTTCCTCACCGAGACCGCCCAGCTGGCCGACGTGGTGCTGCCCGCCGCGATCTGGGGCGAGAAGACCGGTACCTTCACCAATGTCGACCGCACCGTCCACCTGTCGGAGAAGGCGATCGAGCCACCCGGTGAGGCCCGGTCGGACCTGGAGATCTTCTGCGACTACGCCCGACGGCTGGACCTGCGCGACAAGGACGGCGGGCCGCTGGTCCCCTGGAGCGATCCCGAGGCGGCGTTCGAGGGGTGGAAGGAGTGCAGCCGGGGCCGCCCCTGCGACTACACCGGCATCACCTACGACAAGCTGCGCGGCGGCAGCGGCGTCCAGTGGCCGTGCAACGACGAGCACCCCGACGGCACCGAACGCCTCTACGCCGACGGGAAGTTCTGGAGCGCGCCGGACTACTGCGAGAGTTACGGGCGCGACCAGGTCACCGGTGCGCCTGTGGAGGAGACCGAGTACCGCGCGCTGAACCCGGAGGGCAAGGCGGTACTCAAAGCCGCCGAGTACCTGCCGCCGCACGAGATGCCCAGCCGGGAGTACCCCTTCCTGCTGACCACCGGCCGCACCCTGTACCAGTTCCACACCCGCACCAAGACCGCCCGGGCCCCGCAACTGCGGGACGCGGCCCCCGAGGTGTGGGTGGAGATCTCCGAACGCGACGCCGCCGATCACGGGGTCGGCGAGGGCGACCTGGTCGAGATCACCACCGCGCGCGGCTCGGTCCGCGCCAGGGCCCGGATCAGCGGGATCCGTGACGAGGTGCTGTTCCTGCCCTTCCACTACGGCTACTGGGACACCGGCGCCGGACACGAGCCCGATGGCACGGGGCGCGCCGCGAACGAGCTGACCATCACCGACTGGGACCCGGTGTCCAAACAGCCCATCTTCAAGACCGCCGCCGCCCACCTGCGCCGCGTCGAGGCCGCCACCGCTCCCGCACCGGCCCCCACCACCACCGCGTCGGCCCCGGTCGCCGCCGGCGCCGTTCCCCCGACCCGCGGCGGCAGCGCCGCAGAGGTGCAGGAGGAGATGTCCGCCACGTTCCCGGGAGGCGCCCGATGAAGCTCGGCATGATCCTGCACGAGGTGCACCGCGGCGAGAACGCCCTCGCCCTGATGCTGCTGCGCCTGTCCGAGACACACAAAACCGACCACGAGGTCCACCACGTGGCCCGCGACCTGGCGACTTGGTCGCAGCGGCATGTGCGCGAACTCGCCGGCCCGGCCGCCGACCACGGCGTCCGCCTCGACGACGAACCGAAGGAGGAATGGGCGGCCGCCGAGTGGCTGCGTGAGAAGGGCAGCGAACTCGTCGGCCGCCGCAGCACACCGAGCCTGCTGCTCCTGCGCGACCTGAAGCGCACGTATCTGAAGGCATCGGATGTCTCCGTGGACTGGGAGCTGCTGGCCCAGACCGCGCAGGCGGCCAAGGACGGCGAGCTGCTCGCGCTGACCAAGCGGTGCCACCCGCAGACGCTGCGCCAGCAACGCTGGGCGAACGCGATGATCAAGGTCGTTTCCCCCCAGGTTTTGACGAGCTGACGGATTGGAGCCCACCGTGAACCACCGGCCCCACCAGGAAAGCGGCGCGGACGTCCGTGTCGTCCTACGCCCCGGGACCGACCCGCTGCCGCTGGGCTTCCTCGCCCTTGCCTTCGCCACGACGCTCTTCAGCGCGCTCCAGCTGGGCTGGATCGGGGCGGCCGAGGGACGCCTCGTCGCACTGGCGGTGCTGGTGCTGACCGTGCCGCTGCAGCTGCTGGCCTCGGTGCTCGGCTACCTGTGCCGGGACCCCGGCGCACTGACGGGGATGGCCGTGCTGTCCGGCACCTGGGCCGCCGCCGGGGCCACCACCGCCCTGCTGCCTCCCGGTGGGTACAGCGACGCGCTGGGAGTGGCCCTGCTCGCCTCCGCGGCAATCCTGCTGGTGGCGGCCTCGGCCGACCTCGCCAAGCCGGTGGCGTGCGCCGTCGTGACCCTGGCGGCGATCCGCTTCGCCGTCACCGGGATCGCCGAGCTCACGGCCTCGTCCGCCTGGGAGACGGCCGCCGGGATCACGGGCCTCCTGCTGGCCCTGCTGGCTCTCTACGCCGGGCTCGCCTTCCTGCTGGAGGCGGCCCGCGGCCACGCGGTGCTGCCGCTGCTGCGGCAGCACCCGGTCGAGGAGGAGCCGGGGGTACGCCCGAGGCTGTAGGCCCCAGGCCCGGCCCGGGATCAGCGGTTGGGTTCGGTGGCGCTGATGTCGCCCAGCGCGGAGCCGCGGTCCTCTTCGACGGCGAGGTCGCCGAGGCTGACCACTCCCACCAGGGCGTCTCCGTCCAGCACCGGCAGCCGGCGCAGCGCGTGCTCGCGCATCAGCCGGACGGCCTCGGGGACCTCGTCGTGGGGGGAGCAGGTGACCAGGTCGGTGCTGCCCACGTCCTGCGCCGTGGTGGTCTCGACGTCACGGGCGTCGGCCATGGCCCGCACGACCAGGTCGCGGTCGGTGACCAGGCCGCGCAGGTGGTCGCCCTCGGCGATCAGCACCTCGCCGATGTCCTCCTCCCGCATCAGGCGGGCGACCTCGACGATCGGGGTCTGCGGTGCGACGGTGGTGGGGTCGGCCGTCATGATCTCGTTGATCTGCTGGGCCATCGTCTTCCTCCGGAGCGGTTCGCGGAACGGCCCGGCGGCATGCGCCGCCGGCGGGCCAGGAGTACCCGACGAAGACCCCGTCATGTCCGGACGGCCCCCTTCCCGGGCCGTTCGGGTGACCGCGTCCGAGTGCCGCCCGGCGAAGGGCGTTCGGCCGTGCCCGCATACCGCGCCACGCGGAATCACACGGAAGCCAGGGGAGACACCGCACCACTGTGACACTTGTGATCCGCACCCGCGACGACCGGCCATGGCCAGACGAGCAGGCAGGAGTCCATGCGTTCCCTACCGCGTCTCATCGTCTTCGACGTGAACGAGACCCTCAGCGACATGGCACCGTTGCGCGACCGGTTCGAAGAGGTCGGCGCGCCCGGACACCTGGCACCGCTGTGGTTCGCCGGAGTCCTGCGGGACGGCTTCGCGCTCACCGCGGCCGGCGGCTTCGCCGAGTTCGGCGACCTGGCCGCCGACGGGCTGCGTGCCCTGCTGGGCGGCCTGCCCGAGCGGTCGGGAGGTGTCGATGACGCCGTCCGGCACGTCCTGGCCGGGCTCGGCGCGCTCCCGGTGCATCCCGACGTGCCCGAGGGGGTGCGCGCCCTGCGGGAGGCCGGATTCCGCCTGGCCGCGATGACCAACGGCGCAGCCTCCACGACCGAACGCCTGCTGGACGGCGCGGGGCTGCTCGGGTACTTCGAGGCGCTTCTGGACGTCCGCGGCCCCCGGGCCTGGAAACCGGCCCCCGCCGCCTACCGGTACGCGATCGACCGGCTGGGAGTGGCCGCGGACGAGACGCTGCTGGCCGCGGCGCACCCCTGGGACGTCGACGGAGCACGCCGCGCCGGTCTCGCCGCCGCCTGGCTGCGTCGCGGCGCCGCGGTCTACCCGGCTGCCATGACCGCCCCCACCCTGGCCGCCGACGACCTCGCCTCCCTGGCCCGTACGCTCACCGGGGACTGACGCGCCCGCCGCGTTCGCCTCCCGGCCGCGCGGCCACGCTCGTCCACGAACCGGCGGAAGGAACCGGTCCACAGGCCGTCTCCGAGCACGGGGGCTCGGGCGCCGGTCACCTGTGGCACCAGCGGGCGAGTTCGCCGCCCGACGCCCGCGTTCAACGACAGGGCGCCGATCGTGAGCCCTGCGTGTCCGAGCACGGTGGGGCCGTCTGCCGCCATCGCCGTCGGTTGCCCGAGCCGCGCCATGACCTCGTCCCTTTCCCCGGTGCGGGCATTGCGGCCGGCGCCCGCCGCCGACCGGCTACCGTGAAGGGGGAGCGGACGGGGGCCTGTGCCGCCGTTGCCCGGCCGTGTCCGTCACCTGCTGTCGGCGAACGCGCGGCCGAAGTGGTCGGCGGCCTCCCGCTGGGCCTGTTCGGCCTTGTCCAGGACGGCCGAGGCGCCGAAGAACTCGTGCATGACCCCGTCGTAGCGGGTGAGGGTCGTGGGCACCCCGGCGTCCTGCAGGCGGCGTGCGTACTCCTCGCCCTGGCTGCGCAGGACGTCGCGCTCGGCGGTGATCACCAGGGTCGGGGGCATGGCCGCCAGCCGGTCGGCCGGCAGCCCGAGCAGATCGACTCTCGGGTCCTTGGCGGCGTCGGGCCTGCCGTCGAAGGCGTGCGCCGCCATCCAGCTCAGCAGCGCGCGGTTGAGGGGCCGGCCGTCCGCGGCGTCCTCCATCGATTCCCCGTACTGATCGGCGGTCGTCAGGGGGTAGACGCAGACCTGCGCGCTGGGGGCCGGCTCCCCGGCGGCGGCGAGCTGCAGGATCGTCGCGGGTGCCATGTTCCCGCCGACGGACTCCCCGCCGATGCCGATGCGGGCCGGGTCGCCGCCGAGCCGTACGGCGTTGGCGACGGTCCAGCGGTAGGCGGCCAGGACGTCGTCGTGGGAGGCGGGGAAGACCGCCTCCGGCGCGCGCCGGTAGCCGGGCGACACCACGATCGCGCCGGTCTTGTTCGCCAGCCCGCGGCAGGAGGCGTCGTAGGTGTCGATGTCGAACAGCACCCAGCCGCCGCCGTGGATCCACATGATGACGGGCAGCGGGCCGGAGGCGGGGGCGGCGGGGGTGTAGACGCGCAGGGTCTGCTCGCCGCCGGCCGCGTCGGGGATCGTCAGGTCCTCCACCGACCCCACCGGCTCGGGGCCGTCGATCCCCCGCTCCTCCATCACCTTCTTGACGGCGGCGTCGGGGCCGGGCTGCTTGCGGGCCTGGTCCGGGGCGAGGGTCTCGAAGGGGAGGGGCTCCAGGGCCGAGTGGGCGTCGACGATGGCCTGTGCCTGGGGGTCGAGCAGCCCGGACGCGTCGGTGGCCAGCCGCTTCTTCTTGCCCGTCGCGGAGGCCCTGCCCTCGTCGACGGGCTTGGCGAGCTTGCCGGCGGCCTTCTCGGCGGCGCCGCCGCCGTCGGGCGCGTGCGGGTGCGGGGCGGGCGGCGCCTGCCGCTTGGCGGCGATGAACTGCCGGCCCAGGTCGGCCATCCGCTCCGGGCCCACCTTGGCGCGGAAGGCCGGGAGTTCCTCGCCCTCCTCGTCGGCGACGTGGTGGCGTACCAGGGCGATGAGTTCGGTCAGCGCCCGCTCGAACTCGGCCTCGCCCGGTTCCGTGTCCTCGAGGGTGACCAGCAGTTCCTTCATGCCGTGGTGCTCGTCGCGGGCGTCGTGGTTGGCGTCCTCCATGCCCAGCTCGGGCCAGAGCGGGTAGAGCACGACCTCCTCGGCCAAGGCGTGCAGCGACAGCTCGAAGCCGATCTGGTCGACGAGGGTCCGGCGGTCGCCGCGGCCGGCCTCCAGGTGCTGGAACTGCCTCTCCACGATCGCGTGGTCGTCGGCGATCAGATGATCGATGTCGCCGGGCTGGGTGGGGTAGGACAGGGCCACGTCGTCAACTCCTGAAGGGGGCGGGCGTCCGGTCGCCGGAGTGCGGCACCGGTAGGAGTACCCGTGGAGCGAAACGTATGAGCTCTGTCGGTGTTTCTTCCCAATTTAGGCGCAGGGGGTGCACCCGAACGCTCGATGACGTGTCGCCGGGCGAGTACGACTCGGGGCCCGTGCGGTTCGCGCGGTACAGCCTGACGGAGTTGCCCGAAGCACCGCCGCGTGTTCAGGTCTGCCGTTCAGGCCGTGTACGGCCACCCTGGGGCGCGGGTCCGGGGCGGAGACTTTCGCACCTGCTGTTCTCAGGGTGATGCGCCCCGGAGGTCGGCCGACCTCCGGAGCGCCGTGGCCTCGTGCTCACCGTCGACCGGTCGCCCGCAGCCGTGGGGTTCACTGGCCGGTGGGGTAGGTCTCCTCCTCGCCCGTGCCGTGCTCGTAGCGGTGGAGGGGGGCCAGCGCCCGGGTGCGGTCCAGGTAGAGGAAGATGTCGTAGCGGTCGGTGAGCACGGTGGGCACGTAGTTGCCCCAGCGTTCGGCCTGCGGCCGGTAGACGACCCCGATGGCGCGGTGATCGAATTCCTCGCGGCGCCAGGCCGGGGCCGCCTCGCCGCCGTCCTCCCAGAGGAACAGGGCCGAGCCGCCGGGCAGCGCCCGGTGCAGCAGGTCCTCCACGCTGCCGTCCCGGGCGGGCGGCACCTCCATCGTCTCCGGTGGCAGGCCCCACTGCTGTGCGGCGACCACCGTTCCCTCGTGGGAGCCGAAGCCGACCAGCACCACGCCCTCGGTCGCGTGCCGTTCGCGCAGCAACTGCCCGACGTTGACCATGCCCGCGTCGGCCATGTCGGTGGCCCGGGCGTCCCCGACGTGGGTGTTGTGCTCCCAGACCACCGCCTTGGTCCCCGGGCCGTGGTGGGCCGTGAGCCGGTCGAGGGTGTCGGCCATGTGGTGGTCGCGGATGTTCCACGACTCCGGGCCGCCGCGCACCATCGCCCGGTAGTAGCGCTCCGCCCCCGCCAGGACCTCGGCGTTCTGCCGGACGGTGAACTCCGCCGCCGGGCCGCCGTCGGCGCCGGCGGCCCGCCTCCGGCCGGCCCGCTCCCGCAGTCCGGCCAGCAGGGAGACCACCTCCGCCTGGCACCCGGCGGGCACCACCTGGGTGGCCAGCGCGTACGACTGCGGATCCCGGGCGTACGGCTCGAAGCAGCGGCAGGCGGCGAGGGCCTGTTCCACCTGGTCGGGGTCGTGCTCGCGCACGTGGTCCAATACGGCGTGCAGCGACTCCCACAGGCTGTAGACGTCGAGTCCGAAGAAGCCGACGCGCTCCCCGGCGGCAGCGCCGTGTTGTGCTCGCGCAGCCACCGGGCGAACTCCAGCACCTCGGTATTGGCCCACATCCACCGCGGCCAGCGTCCGAAGCCGTCCAGCACCTCCCCGGGGTCCTCCGGGCTGCCGGGGGCGCCGGTGACGCAGTGGTGCAGGGCCTGGCAGTCGGGCCAGTCACCCTCCACGGCCACCAGCGAGAAGCCCTTCTCCACGATCAGCCGGCGGGTCAGCTCCGCCCGCCACCGGTAGAACTCCGCGGTGCCGTGGGAAGCCTCGCCGACGGCCACGTAGCGGGCGTCACCGATCCGCTCCAGCAAGGGGTCGAGGGACTCCGGCCCGGTTAGCGGCAGGGCTTCCTCCCGTATCTCCCGCACCTCCCGCGCCTGCCGGCCCTCTCGTGCCGCGGTGCCGTCGGCGGAACCCCCGGTGACTGCCATCGCCGTGCTCTCCCTGGTCGCGCGGGTGCCTGCGGGCGGGCCCCGGCCCGCCCGGCTGCCGGTGCCCGGTCCGCGGTACCCCGGGGGTGGGTGGTGTAACCACCTGCCCCACGGGCCGCGGGGAGGGCGGCCGCCCGGCCGTTTCCAGCGTCGGGGACCCGGGCACCCGCGATCTCCCCAGGTCCTCGCCGGGAGGCGCCCGACGACGCGCAGGCGATCCTGCTGTCCGACATCTACCCCACGGCGTGGTTCGGCGCGCGGCTGGCCGAGATCGGCTCCGGCGACACGGTCGCGATCCTCGGTGCCGGCCCCGTCGGCCAGTCCGCGATCACCTGCGCCCGGCTCCAGGGCGCCGGGCGCATCATCGTGGTGGACGGCGTCCCCGACCGTCTCGACCTGGCCCGCGACCAGCACGCCGAGACGGTCGACTTCAACGCCGAGGAACCCGTCGAGGCGGTCCTGGACCTGACCGGCGGCATCGGCGTGGACCGGGTGGTCGACGCGGTCGGCGTCGACGCGCAGCGCCCCGCCCGCGGCCCGGCCGCCGAGGCTCTGGCCGGACAGGCGCGGGAGTTCGACCGCGAGCGCGACGAGATCGCCCCCGAGCAGCGGCCCGACGGCGACACCTGGGTCCCCGGCGACGCGCCGTCGCTGGCGGCCCGCTGGGCGGTGCGGATGGCGGCCAAGGCCGGTACCGTCGGCACCATCGGGGTCTATCCGCCGCAGGTGGAGCACTATCCGTTCGGCGAGGCGTTCATGAAGAACCTCACCCTGCGGATGGGCAACTGCAACCACCGGAGCGGCCACCACGGCAGGAACCAACGAATGACCCGGAGCCCGGCAGGGCGCCGCGCGACAAGGAGGTGAGCGCGATGGCAGCACACGCGGGAGAGAAGGCGCAGAAGACCGGCGACTTCTACTGCGCCGAGTGTTCGGAGAAGGTCCACGTCGAGCAAGGTGATGAAATTCCCCGCTGCCCCAACGGGCACACCGAGTTCGAGACCCGGCGCAACGAACCGGGCAACACGTCCTGAGGCGTCGGCCTTCGCAGCGGCGAGGCGCCCTGTGGCCGCGCCTTCCGGCACCGCGCGGTGAAAAGGATGGTCAGCCGATTCCCGGGCACTGGGACAGAAGACTCATAAGCGCAGCAGAAGGGAAAAGTCGTGCCCGAGAAGTCTGGTTCCAAACGCGAGCGGCAGTACGAGCACATCAAGGACAGCGCCAAGAGCCGCGGCGCGTCCTCTGGACGGGCCAAGGAGCTGGCGGCCAGGACGGTCAACAAGCAGCGGGCGCAGGCGGGGGAGAGCAAGTCCGGTGGCCGGTCCTCCGGAAGCGGAGGCGGGAAGTCCTCCGGATCCGGCGGTCCCACCCGTGACGAGCTCTACGCCGAGGCCAAGAAGCGCGGCATTGAGGGACGCTCGTCGATGAACAAGGAACAACTCGCCAAGGCACTCGGCCGCTGAGGCGACCACACAGCGCCTCGTCTGTGAGCTCGCGGGAGAAGGCCGATAGCACCAGGGGCCGAGCCGGTGAAGGGCCTGGTGGCGAGCGGGCACGAGAGGGACCGGGACTTGTGGCCGACCTGTAGCCGGCGGCAAGTGCGGCCTCGCAGACGAGGAGCTGTCGCCCGCCGCACCAGGGCAGTCCTGTCCTTCCGGGCTCCTCGATGGGTTCCGACTCTTGGCTTGGCCTCCCCGGCCGAGGGGCGTTTGTCGGCCAAGCCACGGGATGCTAAGCGGCGGCAGACCGGCCCCCATATCTGTTTGCCGCCGCCGCAGCCCTTTGTACCCGGGCGGAACGCTGCTCCCACTCTCCGGCGTGTGGGAAGACTGACGTCAGCCGTCCTTGAGAGGGCCGTGTCCCCAGTTCATCAGGGAGTGCCGCCAGGTGGTGTCGGTGACGTCGCCAGAGGGGCGCTGGGCCAGGTGCCGCTTGATGTAGCCGGTCACCTTGCGCATGTGCGCGAGGTCGTCGTCGCTCAGGTCGGACTTCGGTGTCCGCAACAGCTCGACGATGCGGCGGCCGGAGGCGTGGCCGGTGCTCTCTCCGCCGCCCGGGTGCTGCCCGGCGGCCTTGGACTCCTCCCGTTCCAGCCAGTCCTGGAGCTGCTTGGGGGTGAGGTTGACCAGTTTCTTGAACTCGTCGGTGGTCTCGCCGCGGTCGCCGTCGTGCTCAGTCACCCTCGGAGTCCTTCTCGTGGAGGGCCTCGGGGCGGTGAACCGCCTCGCCGCCGGACTTCTCGCTGCGCACCCGGTACTGCGGATCGTCGGAGGAGGCGTTCACCGTGCGGCCCCCCGCCTCGGTACGGGAGGTGATCTCCTCCTCGACCCGGCCGACGGCCTCGCCGCCGTGGCTCTTCCAGGCGACCCTGTCGCCCTTGTGCGGCTTCCCGCTCTTCTTCGCCATCGTTCCTCCTGCAGAGAAGGCAGCAGAACCAGAAAGCACCCTCATTGTAACTTCTGGCACGTTTTGATTCTTTTGATCACCCTGCCAGGTGATCTATCCCGCTCCGCCCGGACGAATACGGGAGGCCGTGCCGACGGTGGCGCGTGGCCGGCATCCGGTGAGCGGCAAGGCCGAGATCCCGCCTCCCTTCCCTGTACGGGCAGGGACTTTCCGGGTGCCAGTCATCCGCACATCGGTTCCGTGGATCCGTTTTCCTGCGCCTACCCGAGGCAGCAGGAGGTGGTCGGTGCTCAGGGGAGGCACTTGCACCATCAGCGCCTCGGGGGATTCGCACGAGGCGTCCCGGCTGCGGTGCACCGCGTCTTCTTCCGGTTGGGCGTCGGTGTCCCACGTCCTTCGCCGGAAGGTCAGGGAGTCAAATCATCCTGGTGGCCACCGCGCCACTCGGCCATCAGGACGGTGGCGTCGTCGTCGAGTTTTCCAGCGTGGTGGTCCAAGACGGCGTGGACCAGGCGGCGCAGGGTCTCGTGCAGGGTGAACTGTCCGGAATGATGACGCAGGACGAAGTCGGTGAAACGCTTCAAACCGAACTGGTCGCCGCCGGCGTCGCGGGCCTCAGTGATGCCGTCGGTGTACAGCACCAGACGGTCGCCCGGCTGGAGCTGCTCGTGGCACACGGCGACCGGCAGGCCCAGGCCCGTGCCCATCGGGCCGGCCGGCGGGCAGCGCAACTGGAGCCACCATCTGCCGGTGCGGACGAGCACCGGCAGATGGTGGCCTCGGTTGACCCAGCTCAGGTAACCGGTCTCCAGGTCCAGCTCGGCGATGATCCCAGTGGCGTAGCGATTGGTGCCGAACTGCTCGATTAGGGCCTCCTCCACCTTCCGGCTGGTCTCGGCCAGGTCCGCGCCCTGGCGGCGGGCGTTGCGGCAGGCGGCCACCGCGACGTTGGCGGTGAGCCCGGCGGTGGCGTCGTGGCCCATGGCGTCGAAGACCCCCAAGTGGAGGGTGGTTTCGGCCACGGCGTAGTCGAAAGCGTCGCCGCCGATCTCGTAGGCCGGCTCCGAGACCGCGCCGATGGTGATGTTGTGCCCGGCGAAGGCGGGGGGCGGGGTGAGGTTCCACTGCATCTCGGCGGCCACGTTCATCGGCGCGGTGCGCACCAGGCGGGCATAGGAGTCGCTAAAGGACCGCTTGCTCAGCAGCAGCAGCGCCACCACCGATGCCAGGGCCCGCAGCACCTCGCGGGTCTCCTCGCCGTCGTCGGCGGTGTCCGTGCGCAACACTCCCAAACGTTCCACGCCATCGGTGATCGGCGCCCACCACCGACGCAGGCCCCGCTCATCTACCTTGCCCGGTTCGGGAACGAGGTCCACCCGCTGGTAGGCCAGGCCCGGCAGGGTGCCGTCGACGCGTAGCTCCTGTCCTCCCTCGCCCGCATCCGGTCCGCGTCCGGTGATCTCCCGCAGCAGGGTCTCCTGCAGGTCCACCGCAAAGAGGACAGTCTGATGCAGACATGCGGCGGAGGCGTGCTCGATCACCAGGCCCGGCAGCTGTTCAAACGTCGCGGTATGACTGACCTGCACCAGATCGATGAGTACCCGTGATGCTCGTGCGGCATCAGCCACGGTGGAATCTCCTTCCGGGGTGCGTCGCTCTCCGGCGGTCGCGCCGCGCGGTCCCCTACCGACCGGTCTTGCGGTGGCGGGTTCCTGTGCGCCTACCCATCGCATCCGCTGCTCACCCGACTGAGGATTTGGACACAGCGGCATGGTCGGCGGCGCGGCACCGGGCGGAGTGGCCTGTGAACCGGCCGGGTGCGGCGCCGTGCCAGGGACCGCGCTCGGCCTGCCCCCTACCACTCGGTGAAACCGGCCACCCCGGGGAACACCATGGGCAAGGTGCTGACCGAGCGTGACCGCCGTGGCCCGGAGTCCCAAGCGCCATTCGTGCCGGGTACTGCGACTCTCGACCCGGCAATCGTCTACGGCGTCAAGCGGGACCGCAGCCTGAGAGCCTCACGGAGACGACCATCTGGCTCGACACCGGTGACCTGGCCATGGGTGCGGCGCACTCTCTGCCCGATGCACGGCCCTGGAAGGACATCGCCGAACTGCCCATCTCGGCGGCAGCCGTAGGCAACCACGAGTTCGACGGCGGCGTGTCCACGCTGCGGACGCGCGCCAAGTCGCTGCCGTTCCCTCTGCTGTGCGCGAACGTCGACGTCGGTCTGCCCGGTTGCGCCGTGGTCGACACAGTCGTCGGCCCCGTCGGCGTCATCGGCCTGACACATCCCCACAGCCAGCGGCTGTCCCAGGCCCCGCAGCCGGTGGACGACTGGTCCGAACGCGTCAACGAACTCGCCCGCAGCCTTCGGCGGCAGGGCGTGCGGTGGACGGTCGCTCTGCTGCATGACGGCGCGGCATGGTGGCCGCAGCGAAGCGGAACCGGCGCACCTGTCGGAACCCGCTCGGACCGTCTGGCGCAAATCACCTGTCCGTGGGGGAGTCGGTCAACCTCATCCTCGGCGGGCACACCCTGAGCCCCTGGTTCGGCCTGCTCAACGGAACACCTGTGGGACACCCTCATCGCCGGGGACCCGGTGATCAGCGTGAACACCAAGAAGAAGGAGCTGGTCGGCTAGTACAAGAATGCCGGCCGCCAGTGGCGGCCGACTGGCGAACCCGTGATGGTCAAGACGGATGACTTCGCCGACCGGCAGGTCGGCAAGGCCATCCCCTATGGGATCTATGACGTGACGGCGAACACCGGCTGGGTCAGCGTTGGCACCGATCACGACACCGCCGCCTTCGCGGTGGCCGCCATCCGGCGCTGGTGGCAGGCCCGCGGCCGGCACGAGTATCCACAGGCCACCAGGTTGCTGATCACCGCCGACGCCGGCGGCTCCAACGGCTACTGCACCCGGGCCTGGAAGACCGAGCTTGCCGCCCTGGCCACCGAGACCGGCCTGGAGATCACCGTCTGCCACCTGCCGCCGGGCACCTCGAAATGGAACAAGATCGAGCACCGGCTGTTCTCCCACATCACCCTCAACTGGCGCGGCAGGCCATTAACCAGCCATGGAATCATCGTCAACAGCATTGCCGCGACCACCACCACAACCGGGCTGACCGTCCACGCCGAACTCGACACCGGCACCTACCACACGGGCGTGAAGATCACCGACGCCCTGGCCATGACGCGGCACCGCTTCCACGGCGACTGGAACTACACCCTCCATCCCGACACCCCAGGCACGAGCAGCACAGCACCGAGCCTCCCACCGGCTCAGGCGCCGCGGCGGCCCGGAACTGCGGCACTGCGCAGCCCCGAGTTGACCGGCATACCCGGCCGGGACCTGGACGCGCTCTTGAGCGAGCTGGCCCCTGCTTTGACCGCCGCGCGTGAGCGGGAGCGGTTCCGGCACCCCGGCGGTGAACGACTCCGCGCTCCAGGAGCCGGAGCCAAAGACAAGCTGACCACGGCCGACCGAATCCTGGCCACTGTGCTCTGCCTGCGCAAAGTCGGCACCCGAGACCTGTTGGCCCAGTTGTTCGGTGTCAACGGCAGCACCCTCACCCGGGCGGTTCACCAGGTCCAGCCGCTGCTGGCCGAACGCGGTTATGCGATCCCGCCCTCGACAGCCAGGTTCCGCACCTCTGCCGACGTGGCCTTGTTCCTGGCGACAGCCGAAGGCCAGACCAAGATCAAACCAGCAGATTAATTCTCTGCGGGCCCTTACTCCGCCGTGTCACGACGCCGGGGGCCTCACCGCCGCTCCTCGCGGAACCCGACAAGGTCTGTGGATATCACGGGAGCTGACGAGGCATCAGGAACAGTGAGGTCAGCTTTCAACCTGGTTCAGCACACTTTGCCGCGATTACCGGTAGACACATCGGGCATCCGATGGTGCGAAGGGACCTGCAAGACAACGAGCGAAGGGAGCAGTCATGGCTGCGTCCAACAACTCCGACAACCCCGGTAACTTCGCCAACGACCGCGAGAAGGCCGCCGAGGCCGGCCGCAAGGGCGGTCACGAGAGCGGTGGCAACTTCGCCAACGACCCGCAGCGCGCCGCGGAGGCGGGCCGCCAGGGTGGCCACGAGAGCGGTGGCAACTTCGCCAACGACCGCGAGAAGGCCGCCGAGGCCGGCCGCAAGGGCGGCCAGAACAGCGGTGGCGGGCAGCGGTAACTCCCACCCCGCGCGAGCCGCGCCCGCGAGCGCGGCCGTACGCCACGGGCCCGGTTCTCCGGTACACCGGAGGACCGGGCCCGGCACGTGTCCGCCCTGCGGGGACCCCTCAATCCGGTCCACCGGCGGCGCACAGGGCCCGCGAGCTACCGCCGGGCTCCCCCGGACGGACGCTCGGGCGGTATCGAAAGGGGGAATCGGCGGCTTTCCCCCCTTGGTTTCCCGTGCAGGAGGGACACGACGGGGTGTCGAGGAAGGTGGTGCGCATGGGTTCCCGGGGACTCCAGGTGGACGAGAACGACCGGTTCGAGCGTGGTGAGTGGGTGTTCGAGCGGGTCGCCTGGGCGGTGATGGCCGTGATCCTCGTCGCGGCGCTGGCCGGCCTCTTCGGCGGACTGGGCGTCTTCGCCTCCCGGCAGGCGTCGGCCGCCGCGGGGGCGCTCACGGTCGAATATCCGGGGCTCACCCGTTACACGGCCAAGACCGACCTGCAGATCATCACCGGCACCGCGGCCGTCTCCGAGGGCCAGGTGGCGCTGACCCTGTCCTCGGACTGGGTGGACGGTGCCGACATCAGCCAGGTGATCCCCGAGCCGGACACTTGGGAGAGCACACCGGACGGGCTGCGGCTGACCTTCCCCGCCGGCGCGGCCCCGCCCGAGGTCCGGATCTCCTACCGGCCCGACGCCATCGGCCCCCACCCCGGCACCGTCACCGTCGGGGAAGCCGGACCCGCGGTCGACTTCCAGCAGTTCGTCTACCCCTGAACCCGCGGGTCCGCCCAGGCCCGTCGAAAGGAGACCGCCGTGGAGTCGGTGGTGCGCGCCCTGGTCGTCTACCTGTTCATCCTGCTGCTGCTGCGGGCCGGCGGGAAGCGGTCGCTGTCCAGCATCAACACCTTCGACCTGGTCCTGCTGCTGATCATCAGCGAGGCCACCCAGCAGGCACTGCTGGGTGACGACTTCTCCCTGACCACCGCCGCGCTGGTCGTCACCACCCTCGTCGCGGTGGACCGGCTCACCGACTACCTCGGTTTCCGCTTCCCGGCCTTCTCCCGGATCACCGACAGCACCCCGGTGGTCGTGGTGGACGACGGACGGCTTCTGACCGACCGGCTGAAGCAACTGCACATCACCGAGTCGGACATCCTCCAGGCCGCACGGCAGAGCCAGGGGCTGGAACGCATGGACCAGATCAGGTACGCGGTACTGGAGAAGACCGGCAAGATCAGCGTCGTCTCCCGCGGGCAGTAGCCCCGCGCGGGGAAGGGAAGACGCTCCCGCACCGGGGACAGGGGGTGCGGGCCGAGCCCTGTGCCGGGCCGGCCCGCACGGGCACGTGGGCGCTCAAGACTTGTCGGTCAGCGCCCGCAGCAGGTCGTCCTTGCGCATCTGCGAGCGGTCCTTGATGCCCTTCTGCGCGGCGCGTTCCTGGAGCTCGTCCACGGTCAGGTCGGCGAGGTCGCCGTACTTCTGCCGCTTCTCCTCCAGACGGCGGTCGCCGTGCTGCGCACGGGCGTTGTCGCTGTCGCGGTTCTGAGCCATGCTGCCTCCTCGGTCGTTCTCGGTCCTCCCACGGCCGGTGGGCGCGGGAGTTGTGCCGTCGCGCCCGGCTGCCGGACGGGTTCGTCCTGGTGTCAGCCGGACAGCGCGCGCAGCAGTTCCTCCTTGCCCTTGGACCAGGGCTCCTTGATGCCCTGCCGCTGTGCGCGCTGCTTGAGCTCGTCGGTGGTCATGTCGGCCATGTCGCCGTACTTCTCCCGGAGCTCCTCAACGCGCCGGTCGCCGTGCCGGGTGTGGGGGTTCTCGTGTTCCTTGTCCATGGAGTCCTCCTTCGCGAGGGACTTACAGTGGACGCCGGGAGCGTCCGGCACCGGGGCACCCAAGGAGCGAAAGTCTGAAAACGGGCAAAAGTTGTTTATCGTCGAACAGTGCAATGATCACTGCCGCTGTAGGTGTGTGCCCGGCCTGGGAGGCCGCCTGACCGCACAAGGCACCTTCGCGGCATGCGGGCACGCTCGCAGCACCCTCCTTCTCCCGACCTGAGATCCCCTTCAGCGGGGCTGCCCGCCATCGGCCGACGGCGGCGCCTCCCCCAGCGCCCGGACCCCCGCGACCGTCGGCCGGCACGGTCGGCCGACGGGGCAAACTTTCAGCAGGGCGGCGCGGTGCGCGTGAAGGACACCCCGCCCGGCCCGATGGACAGTCGGAACTCCGGAGGCAGCTGGCCGTGCCGCCCCCGCCGGGGGCCGCTCGGCCGACGCGCTCCTCTCCACGGCTTCGCGGCGCACCCGGAAGGGGATGCCTGAGGCGTTGCCGTACGGGTACCGGGCGGTGCATGGCGGGAGTGGTGGAGGCGGGTGCGTGGGGCCTGGTGGCCGGGTCCGCGCTGCTGGTGGGTGCGGTGCTGGGTTACGTGGTGCGGATCCCGCGCATGGTGATCGCCTCGGTGATGGCCTTCGGCGCCGGGGTGCTGCTGTCGGCGGTCTCCTTCGAGCTGATCGCCGAGGCCCACGAGGAGGCGGGCCTGCCCCCGGCCGCGGTCGGCCTCCTCGCCGGTGCGGCCGCCTACACCGCCGGCAACGCCGCCCTGGCGCGCCGGGGCGCGCGGCACCGCAAACGCTCCGGCCACCGCAAGCAGCAGCCATCGGAGGAGGAGCAGTCCGGCTCCGGCCTCGCGCTCGCCCTCGGGGCGCTGCTGGACGGCGTACCGGAGTCGGCGGTCATCGGCGTCGGCCTGGCCCACGGCGGCGCGGTCAGCCTGGTGACCGTCGCCGCGGTGTTCATCAGCAACATCCCCGAAGGACTGTCCAGCTCCGCGGGCATGAAGCGGGCGGGCCGCGGCAGCGGCTACGTCTTCGGCGTGTGGGGAGCGATCGCCGCCGCGAGCACCGTTGCCGCCATGGTGGGATATGCCGTGGTCGGCGGACTGTCACCGGCGGTGGTGGCGGCCGTCACCGCCGTGGCCGCGGGCGCCATCCTCGCCATGATCGCCGACACGATGATCCCCGAAGCCTTCGAGGACACCCATCTGGCCATCGGTCTGATCACCGTCGCCGGATTCCTGGTCTCCTTCACCCTCTCCCACCTCTGACCCAGAGCCGCGGGCGGTGCTGCCGTGCCGGGCCGCCGCGGTGGCGGACCCCATTCGGGGAACGCCCTGCCCCGTGCGCCGTCCACCGGGTGATCTGCCGGGCGGTTCCGGTACTTCCCGGCAGCGGCTGGCAGTCGGCTCCCGCCGGGAAACCGGGGAAGCCGGGGAAGAAGCCATGGGAGTGAACCTCCGGCCATGCCGCGGCGGTGCTCCCGCCGGCCGGCGTGGCTGTCCGCGGTGCCGGGTACCGGGGCGCGATGGAGACGTTGAAGCTTGTGGGGGTCGTCGCCGGGCCGGTGGCGTTCATCCCGGTCGGTGCCGCGGTCGGCCTGTGGCGCCCGCCGCGGCCGCGGGTGGCCAGCGTGATCCAGCACTTCGCCGCCGGCCTGCTCATCGGCGCGGTGGCGCTGGAACTGCTCGCCCCGGTCTCGGAAGGCACGAAGGCGGCCGCCGCGGTCGGGGTCGGCATCGGGCTGGCGGCCGTACTGGTCCTCGACGCGGTCTCGGAGAATCTGGGCGGCGGCCGGCAGTCCGGCGGACCGGGACTGGCCGCGGTGGTCGGCGTCGACCTGACCGTCGACGGGTTCCTGCTGGGCGTGGCGGCCTCCGAGGACCTCAGGCTCGGCCTGCTGCTGGCGGTCGGCCTGCTGCTGGAGGACTTCTTCGTCACCCTGTCGCTGGCCATCAGCCTCCAGGACGTCGCCGGCCGGCGCAGGATCTGGCAGATCACCGCGGGCATCACCGCCGCGATGGCCGCCGGCGGCGCCGTCGGCGCCCTCCTCTCGCCGTTCCTGGGCGAGTTCGGCTACCACGTCGTCCTGGCCTTCGGCGCGGTGGCCCTGCTCTTTCTGATCCTGGAGGAGCTGATGAGGGAGGCGCACAAGGTGCGTGAAACGCCCTGGGCGACGACGACCCTGTTCACCGGACTGCTGGGCTTCCTGCTGCTGCACATGCTCGTGTGACCCCGGCCCGGCTGCCGCCCTCGCGGCGGCGGGATGCGCCCGGCTGCATCCGGTGTGCCCGCGTCGCTACTCGCCGTCGCCGGGGTGCGGGGGTTCGGTCAGGAGGTCGTCGGCCAGGCGGCGGGCGTCGGTCAGCAGGGACCCGTACAGGGCCATCCACTGCGGATCGGCGGTGCCCTGGCCCACCAGCGTCTCGCGCAGCCGGTCGTGGGCGGTGCGGATCTCCTCCACCGTGCGGTTCAGCCAGTCGCGGGAGGCCGGGTCGTCCTCGCCGGTGGTGACATGTCCGTAGGCGTCGATCGCGTCGGCAACCTGGCGCAGGAAGCGTGCGTAGGAGGCCAGCGACGGGCCGCCGGGCCGCGGCACGGACGGAATGTCGCCCGAGGCCTCGGTCAGGGTGCGGGTCAGGTCGGCCAGGTAGTCGGCCAGCTGCTCCAGCACCCGGACGGTGTGGCGGTAGGGGGCCTGGATGTGCCGCAGTTGGGCGCGGCGGCGCGGATCGGGGTTGAGCCGGGTGCTCTCCCGGCTCCGTTCCAGGGCCGAGCGCGCCTGGCCGGTCAGGCCGAACAGGCCTCGGGCCCGCCCCTCCCACTCCCGGGCCCGCTGGTGATCCCAGGCATCGCCCAGGCCGTCGGCGACCGAGCGGATGGTCTGCCCGGCCTCCTCCACCACCCGCCGCACCGACTCCTCGGTGGAGCGCAGGTGGGTCGGCGGCAGGATCAGCATGTTCACTCCCACCCCGACCACCGCGCCCAGCAGCGACTCCAGCACCCGGGCCACGGCCAGGTCCACGCTCGGATCGCCGAAGGCGAGGGTGAACAGCGCCGCGGTGGCCGCATAGGTGCCCTGGTCGCCCAGTTTGGGCCAGGCGCTCAGCAGCAGGACCACGGGCAGCACCACGGCCATCGCCACCACCGGGACGCCCAGCGCCATTCCGGCGGCGGTGGCCGCCACCGTGCCCACCGTGATCGCGACCACCTGTTGGACCCCCTGGGCCAGGGACTGGTACACCGTGGTCCGCACCAGCACCACCGCCACCCACGGGGCGATGAACGACAGCGGCGCGTGCAGCCACCGGTCGGCGACCAGCCACGCCACCACCGCCGCCAGCGCCGCCTTCAGCGACTGCACCACCACGTCCCGCTCGCGCCCCGGCTCCCGCCAGGCACGCCGCGCCGCCCGCCCCGCCGCCAGCGCCTGCCCGCGCACCGCCCCCGCAGCCCTGAACACCCATCGCACCATGAGGCATGCCAGTGCCACGCATCGCGGTGCTTACACCCGGCGCCCTGCGCGATGTGCTGCCGCTACCCCTGGATAAGCGGCTGCACACCGGCCGAGGCCCCTGCTGTCCGCGCTGTCTGGTAAGCCACGGCGCTGTGCGTCCAGCGAGTACGGCGGGTGCCGGGGACGTCCGGCCTCTCGCCACCGGATCGCGCGGGCCTCTCACCGGCACCGCGCTCCGCCTCACCGCCGGAGGTCGATGATCTGCCCAATCAGTGCGGCTGGGCGGCGCGCAGTCCGGCGGTGACGAGCTTGCGGACGGCGATCACGGCGGCGGCCGCCGCGATGGCGTCCCAGGCCGGCTCGGCGGCCAGCCGCAGCAGTCCCGCCGCGATGAGGAAGTCCAGCAGGACGGCCAGGGCCGGCATCAACCGCCGCTCCACCGCCAGCACCACCGCGGCGGCCACCAGCCCGAAGGCGGTGACGGCCAGGGCGGCCAACTGGACGGCCACGGTCACGCCAGCCCCGCCGCGGAACGGGGATCCTGCCCCTTGCGCTCCTGCCGGCGGCGTTCGCGCTCGAGCTCAGCGCGCTCGCTCGCGATCTCCCGGCCCAGGAAGTAGTTCAGCACGGTCCGGATCGCCGCGATCGCGGCGAGCTGCCCGATCTCGGTGAAACTCGGCGCGATCGCCGTGCGCAGTACGTCTCCGGCGAGCTGGAACTCCAGCCCCAGCGTCAGAAACCGGCCCAAGGACAGCCTGATCCGGTTGAATCCGTGTTCCAGGCCACCGCGGTCACGCACCCCCGCCGCCAGGAAGCGGGCGAACGCCCAGACCGCCCCCACAAAGATGATCAAGGCCCCGGCCGCCTCCACCAACCTCACCAGACGGGCGACCACTTCGAACCACAGGCCGTAGGCGGCGGCATGCTCGGCGGCCAAGCCGCGGGCACCGTCCCGCTCGGCTTCGCCGAGGCTGGCGTCCACGTGCCCATCTATCCCACCCCACGCATCACCGAGGCCGCCTTGCGCGCGAGGGCGCGGGCCAGGGAGGCCGGGCGCCGGCTGGTCAGGCATGGAACCGGCACCGACGACGTCGTCGTGGGTCTGGCTCTGCTCGCCGCGACAGGCACCGTCGACGATGCCCCGTACATCTAGACCATCGGGCTGCTCTCCCACACCTTCGGGCCGCTCGCGGCGAGCGCGATGGAGCGGCTGCCCGGTGGCGCGGAGCCACTGCTGTGGCCGGCTGGGGACGGATCTACGTGGTCGAGGCGCTCTGCCGACTGGTTGACGGCCATCCGGACGTCCGACCGTGGCCGCTGCGCAGGGCCGTCGACGAGGACTTCCTCAACGGATACTTCGCCGGCAAGGTCGCCCAGGCCGCAGGTCCCCATCAGGCCCTCGCCGGGTCGGTGGCGGATGCCGAGGCCGTGGACCACACCGGCAGGCTCCTCCATGTGCTCACCTGCTGCCAGGGCATGGGCACGACCCTCGCACGCTACGCACACGCCGAGGACGTGCTGGCCGCACACCTGCGCCACCTCGGGCACCTGGGGCCCTCTCCCGGCCGGTACTACATCGCCGCGCTCCTCGCCAGGAGCCTCGGCGAGCACGGTGACCAGGGGTCGATCGCCCCCGTCCACAGGTGGTGGACATACCGGAACGGCTATCTGGCGCTCCTTGGCCGGGAGGACTGGTGCGAGACGGCGAGGAACGCCCTGGCCGCCGGCGACCAGCGGATCGTCTGGCTCGCCGAGGCGGCGTCCGACCCGGAGCTGCGGGCCTTCCATACCTCTGTACCGTCCGGCGAGGAATAGCGCACCGGGAACAACTCCCCTGCGCTGGCAGCCCGCTACGGTCATCAGGTCGTGTATGGGCCGTATCGCCCTGTGAAGCCGGCGAAGGGACCGACGGTGGCCCAGACGTGTGGAAGTGCTGATCTGCCCGAGCGGGACGTGGTACTCGGACAGGCGGTGCCGTTCGACGCGGAACGCTGGACATCACTTCTGCCGAGTGCCGCATGGTGGCCAGAGGAGCTCGACGCCTGTCCCGTCTCCGGCCGCTGGCCACGCGTGGACCGGCGGACGGTCTTCGGTCTCGCCTGCCGGGCCGACAGCGCCGAAGGCCGCCATCGCCTCTTGGTCGCCACCCTGGTGTGGGGCTGTGGCACTAAGAACTCCTAACGGAATGACTCTTTGGGGTCGGTTGCGCGACGTGGGGTGCTGTCGGGCAGCATGAGGTGATGGACTTCGACCAACCGCTGCCTCGCGAGGTGAAGGTCATCGATTCGGCCTCGCTGTTCAGGTTGGAGGAGCGGGCGTGTGGCCTCGGCCTGAGCCAGCGGTTGGACCCGGCGTGGGTGCGAGCGAATACGGCGTCCGACGGCACCCACTACCTGTGGCCGGCCCTGTGGCACAGCCTGTCCCACCGCCCGGACGTTCCACGTCACCTGCGGTGCGAACTGCTGATCGCTCTGCGGGCGGGAGACCACGTGCTGAGCCTGCTGGACGTGATTCCCGACGACTTCACCCCGCTACCGAGGGTGACCTCACGTGAAGAGGGAATGCGGGTCAGCCGGCTCCTTGACCGTGCTCCTTCGGTCAGAGAATGGCTACAGCGGGAGGGCGGAGTCTCGGACCTGCTGTGATAGGCGTCGCCAGCAGATGAGCGCGCATCCCAGGATGAGGAAGGCTTCATGGATGTCGTCGCGGATCTCCCAGCGGATCCGCAGGCGGCGGAACCAGTGCGGGTGGGCGAACGCGCGCTCGACGACCCGGCTTCGGGTGCCGAGCCCGGAGCCGTGTTCGGTGCCGCGGCGAGCGATCAGCGGTTTCACGCCGAGTACGCGGACCAGGCGGCGGTACTTGTCGTGGTCGTGGCCGCGGTCACCGAGCACGGCGTCGGGTCGGCGCCGAGGCCGACCGCACTTGCCCCGCACTGGCGGCACGGTCTGAAGCAGTGGGATGAGCTGTGTGACGTCGTTGCGGTTGCCGCCGGTCAGGGTGACGGCGAGTGGGATCCCGGTGGCGTCGGTGATCAGATGATGCTTGCTGCCCGCCCTGCCCCGGTCGACAGGGCTTCGTCCCGTCTTGATGCCCCCTTTAACGCTCTGACGTGGGAGCCGTCGACCGCCGCCAGGGCGAAGTCCAGGGCGTCCGCGCTGCGGAGCTTGGCCAAGAGCGTCTCGTGGAGCCGGGGCCACACACCGACCTCGGTCCACTCGGCCAGCCGGCGCCAGCAGGTCATGCCCGAGCCGAAGCCGAGTTCCTGCGGCAGGTGTTCCCAGGCGATCCCGGTGTGCAGCACGAACAGGATGCCCTGGAACACCAGCCGGTCCGGATGCCGCTTGCGCCCCGGATGCCGGGCCCGGCGTTCCACCTTCGGCAGTAACGGCTCGATCACCGCCCACAGCTCATCATCGACATCCCACGGCTTCCGCCGAGCCACCCCGCACCCCCGATGAACAGTCCCGGAGTGATCCAACCACCCCGAAGATCATTTCGTTAGGAGTTCTAAGGCACGGCTGGTGCACCGCCGCGCCCGTCTGCTCACCCGCACCACCGCCACGGACATCGACACCCGCCTGGCCACAGCCCTGCAGACGCTCCATGAACGCGAGTTCGTGGCGGCGTACTACGCCTTCAACAACGATCACTGGATCCCGCACCTGGGCCCGGCGTTCTTCACCAAGGTGCTCTACTTCGCCGGACACGACACCCCAACCGGTCCCCACCGGCCGCTGATCCTGGACAGTGTCGTCTCCCGGGCCCTGCGTGCATGCAAAATGACCGACGCCCGGTGGCCGACCAGCGGCTGGACCACCCCCCAGTACGAGCAGTACCTGACCATCGTCCACGACATCGCGCACCGGAACGACGTCCTGCCGGACCAGGTCGAGGCGGCCCTGTTCTCCCATGGCAAGGCCATCCCATGACCCGACACAGCGCACGCGAGAGACGCTGATCAGCATCGCTTGCCTCGCCCACCCTCCTGCCGACAGTCCCGTTCACTATGTGGGCGGGGGTGTGTCTTGGGCGAGGCGGACGCGGTGGCCTTCTGCGGTGTCGCCGAAGTCGCGTTCGTCGTCGTCGCGGAAGCGTTTGTAGAACCACTCGGGTACTCGGGTGGTGTCCAGGCGAGTGCGAAGTACACCGTCCTGTACGTCTCGCGCAATGCTCCGTAGGCGGTGCCATTCGTCGTCGGGGACGGGGCCGGGGCGTCCGTTGTGTAGCTCGTTGTTGACGATCTTGGTGAGCCGGTCGCGTTCGTCGGCCACCTTGCGTTGGCCGGACCAGATCTCGTAGGCGATCTGGTAGGCCGCCAGGGACGGGACGAAGAAGCTGAGGAGGGTGTCGCGCAGCGTGGCGTCCGCGACCGTGAGACCGGTGACGAACCCGGTGGTGGTCCACAGGATCGCGGTGGCAGCGATGAGGTGGCTGTAGCGGCGGCGGAGGCGGGCGTCCCAGGCGAGGTTCTGTTCTTGGGCGATGAATACGTCGTAGGGGTGGTGGACTCCGTTGGTGGGGTCGTACCAGCCATCAGTGATGCGCTTGTCCTTCGCGCTACCTCGGGGGAGCTTGCGCGCAAGGCGGCGGATGTCGGGGTCGGGGATGGGGTCGCCTGCAACGGTGGCGCGCCACGGCAGGTGGAACAGGGCGGTGTCGAACATCTCTTGGAGCAGCGCGCCCTGGCGGGCGGTGTTCCCGGCGAGGCCTTTGAGCAGGAACGCGGAGACGACGAACCAGAAGAACCCGATGATCGAGACGGCTGTCCGGCCGTGGCCGGCCAGTGTGATCAGGACACCGGCGGCGGCGAGCGCGACGGCGGCGGTGGCGCGCACGGCTTCGAGGAGTTGGCCGCGTTGGTGGCTTGCCGACGCGGCGCGCTGAAGGAGCAGCATGTCGTCGTCGAGCTGCCGCTCGTGGATGGCCCGAGGCGGTACCCCATGGACGCCGCCGGGGTCGGTGAAGAGGCTCATGGCCTGGTCATCCTGTTCCCGAACAGCTTCTTCCACTCGTCGTAGGCGGCGCGCTCCTGGCCCTCGTCCTCCAGATCGACCGCCCGCTCTGCGATGGCGCGTGCCTGGGTGAGTGCGTTGGCCGCGGTGAGCTTCTGAGTCGCGTTCATGACGGCGTTGACGTCACCGCCCAAGCCGGCAGGGTCAGGCCACTCGTCGCCGATGCGTTCGGCGGCGGTGGCCAGAAACAGCACGATCTCGTCCTGGTAGCGCCCGATCGGCGGTTTCACCAGCGACTGGGCCATGACCTCCAGCAGGAAGGAGGGCGACACGGGCTCGTCGAGTTCGCGGTTGATGCCCTTGACCATCTTGACGAAGGGTACGAATTTGTCGTCGCAGTCGGCGTTCTTGGCGATGCTCAGCTCGTGGTGGCGCTTGGGGTTGGTCGCGATCCAGTCCCCTGCCGAGGGATTGGGGATGTAGTAGCCGCCGTTGTCTCGCTTGAAGGCGGGGACTACGTCGATCGACATCACCTCGTCTTCGGGTCCGTAGGGAATGACGACGGCCATGCCGTCGCGAGCGGCGGCGCCCCACTTCTGACGGAGCAGGATCTCCAGGGCATTGATCACTTGGATGGGAGCCAGGTCGCGGAAGCCTGCCTGGGGGCCGTTGGCGTCGAGGACCATGAAGATGTCGATGTCCTTGAGCTTCTTCGTCTTGGTGTCGCGCCGGTAGCTGCCGGTGAGGAAGTCTTCGGCGAGGTCCCAGTGGGACCGGACGAAGTCGCGGATGGCCTCGTGTCGCGCCTTCGCCAGGTTCTGCTCGGTCTGGGTGATCTCCAGGTTGTGCTTGAGTCTGGTGAAGGCGTCGTCGATGTATCCCATAGTGGTGTGTCCCTGCTCGTGGTCTCAGGTGTGGTAGTACCGCATGCCGGTCGAGGCGTGCGGGGCGGAGCCGAGAGTGCCGAAGGTGATGCCGCTCAGGCCGTCGGTGCTCGCCCGATGGCCGGGGCCCCAACCCGGTTGCGGGGTACGGGGCCCGTTGAAGGTGCAGAACAGTCGGTAGGTGGTGCCCGCGGGCACTTGGTCGAACTTGGCTCGGAACCGGGCGGCTCGCGCGCGGGAGGCGGTGAACTCGGCGTTGCCGTCGCCGGAGGTGGTGTAGGACACCGGGAACTCGATCACCGGTGCCACGGTGCCCGAGGGGCGGTGGCACTCGAGGACGACCGTGTCGAGGGAGCCCTCCTCGATCCATGCCTTGATCGCGTTCTCGTCCTGCTCCCAGTCTCGGTGCAGCCGGTCCATGTTGATTCCCAGGTCGGCGAGGATGTCCGTGATGGTGCCGAGGATGACGTCGGTCAGGTGCGTGGCAGTGTGGGTTCGGGTGTAGCTGTAGGTGTAGGTGGAGGTCATCGCTGAGTTACCGCCTGTCGCAGGGCCTCCCGGTCGATCAGCGGGCCGGAGCTGGCAGCTTTCGTCTCCGGAGCGGGCGGGACAGCGTCGGACAATCGGGCGTGACCGTCGGCGGCTGCCTTCACCTGCTTCTGGAGCGGGGCCGGGGACGGCAGGTGGACCGTGAAATCGCTGGCGTCCGCCGCGCCGGGAACGGGGTTGAGGTTCTCCTCCAACGTCAGGGCCGCCGTGCCGGACACCGTCGTGATCTCGCAATGCACCTTGCCGGCTACCAGGGTGATGGGGTGCTTGTGCAGGTGCCCCGCCGCGATCAGCATCCGCCCGACCGCCTGGGCGGCTGACATCGCCTGCACCGCCTCGTCGCGGGACAACGCGGAGGACTGCGCCACGGTGTCCGCCACGAGGTCCGCGATCACTGCCCAGGTTCCGCTGGCGCTGCGCACGGGAGAGGCCGCCACCTGCCTAGTGCGCCGCATGGGACACCTCCGACTGGCTCGTCTCCGCGACGGCGTTGCGCACCGCGGTGGCCAGGTCGCCTTCGGTGAGGCTGCCGGGGTCCAGCACCGTGTCCAGTCGCTGAGCCAGGGCTTCGAAGACCACCTTGCGCGTACGGCGGCCGTCCAGCCCGTGAGCCGCCTCGGCGATGCGATCCATCGCCGAGGAACGCGCCAGCTCGCCCAAGGCCGGGTACTTGCCGGCCAGCGTCAACAACGTGGAGGCCAGGATCTCCCGCAGCGCATCCGGCCCGGGAAGTGGAACGAAGATGGCGGCGTCGGAGCGGGAGAGGAACGCCTCGTCCAAGGCGGTGGTGAAGTTACTGGTCGCGACGAAGAACAGGTGCGGATGCTCGGCGGCATTGAGGTCCAAGGCGGTGAGCACCGCGTCAGTGGCGCGATGGACGTCGGCCGGGTTGGCGGCCAACGACGCCGCCGAGCGGGCGACCACCATCGACTCGACCTCGTCGAGGATCACTACGGTCGGCACGCCGTCCGACGCGAGACCCGGCACGTACTCGCCGAGCAGCTCGCTGACCCGCTGCTGCGACTGCCCGTGCTCGGCGCTCATCAGCCCGTGCGGGTTGATCTCGATCCGCCGGACCGCGCCTCCGCCAACGTAGCGGGCGACCTGCGCCGGCAGGCCCCGCGCCAGGGTCGTCTTGCCAGTGCCGGGAGGACCGTAGAGCGTGCACAGACCATGCAACGCCGTCACCGCAAACGGCAGGTCAGGCCGCACGAGCAGCGACAACACCGCCTGGTTGCGCAGCCGCTCCTTGATCTCCCCCGGCACCACGATGGCGTCCCACAGCGCGGCCTCCGCCGAGTCGGCGGTGATCACCTCGTCCGACAGCACACACTCCTGAACCCTCATCCCCTCAACTCCGTCCCCTCTGCATGCGGCAGATAACCTCAGATTTGAACATCATCTTCTCGGTGTCCGGTAGAGTACACGATGAAACAGACGTGCAACTCGACACACTTCATGCGAGCACCTCCGCCGGAAGCCTGGCTTTTTAACCGATCGGTAACCAAGGTGTGCCTAAGATGCGAGCGGAACATTCAAGATCGGGAATCGTCCGCTGATCGGTGGGCGTCGACTAGCGCGGAGACGAGCGACGTGAACGACCCGCAACTGGACCTCGGCGACATCGCGGCCCTGTTCGATCGCGCCAGGCTGCGGATGGCACGCGAACTCCGCGGGCTCACCCAAGTGCAACTGGCCAGGGAAGTCGGCTCCGTCACCGCAGCCTCGATCAGCCAGTTCGAGAACGGACACACCAAGCCCGCCGCCTCGACGCTTCGCCGGCTCGCGGTCGCCTTGCGAGTACCACCGTCGTTCTTCGCCGCCCCGGCCCGCCCTCCTGCTCAGGATCAGGTCGCCGGGTTCTTCCGCAGCCTTCGATCCACCTCCCCTCGAGATCGCCAACAAGCGCTCGCCTACGTGCACCTTGCACGGGAACTCGCGCTCGAGCTCGAAAAACACGTTGCGCTGCCTGGCCTCAATCTTCCGCGCATCCCAATCGATAAAGGGCAATTCCTTCAGCCCGCTGATATCGAACAAGCGGCAGCCCGGATTCGTGATCACTGGAACGTCCCGCGCGGTCCAATTCAAGACGTTGTGCGACTACTGGAAATGAATGGGATTATTGTCGTCCGCTTCCGTGTCAGTATCGAAAAAGTTGATGCGTTCTGCGTCGACTTCCCCGACAGGCCCGTTATCGCCCTCGGGGCCGACAAAGGATTGCGCGACCGCTCCCGCTTCGATGCGGCCCACGAACTAGGCCACCTGGTCCTGCACGGCATCACTGAAAAAATTGGCGACAAGACCACTGAGAGTCAAGCCAATGAGTTCGCCGCCGCGTTCCTCATGCCGGCCGACGACATCAAATCCGAACTCCCAGACCGGCTGGACTGGCCTGCATTTCTCCGCTTGAAGGCAAAATGGCACGTCTCACTGGCCGCTCTCCTGGTCAGGGCAAAAACGCTCGGCGTCATGAGTGAACATACCTACGCGCAGGGATGGAAAGCCTTGTCCGTCCGAGGGTGGAGGAAAGCAGAGCCAGGGCCTCTGGGGAACCCAGAGGTTCCCGTCCTCTTGCAACGCGCACTGGAACTCATGGAAACAACAGGCATCTCATTCGCCGATTTCATCAATCGTTCCGGCCTCCCGGAACTCGACGTCCGAACCCTGCTCAGCAGGGACATCAGCGAACGACCCCGCGTGGAATTTTGACCTACCTACGGATATTGAACCAGTGATGCCGCAGTGGGCATCTATGCCCGACGACCAGGCCAGTATCGACCATACAGCCGTCGATGAGGTCGCTACCACGCCGGTATGGCACAGCCTCGCTAGATGCGCTAACCCGCTACTCCTTGGCAATCGCTGCGTTCGTCCGACCCTAGGCGAGCAGTTCCATCACTTGAGACCGTATCCGTTCCTGGAGCCGGTGCCGCCAGCAGTGAACTCCCTGTCCTATGGGAATCTCTCATCGCATCGGCACACCGCAGGGATCAAGAGCCGTCATCCCTTCACGACATCACAATTTCACCTCAGCGGTGAAGCGGTCTCCTCGTCCGCTTGCACGGCTAACTGCAGACACTGAACAGCGTTTACAAGCCTTCTCGGTTTTCTCAGCAGCTGGGGAAGCCGCGACCAAAGGTTTCCGGCTGCGGGGTGGTCTCTTGTGGGACCCACATAGACAGGTACAGGTTAGGAATGTGGCCCCGGCCGCCTTCATAGGACGATTTCTTGGGGACCACCTGGGGACCACACGGTGTGCGCGTACCCGAACGACCGAGGCGTTCCTCGCGCAGCACCGGATCGAGAAGCACCAATTGCCCCAAGAACAGCGGCCTTCAGCTGGACTGGCTGCACCAGCTCGACGAGAAGGGGCAGACCTTTCGATAGCACGGTGAAGGGTGACAAGGGACAGGGGTTGGTACGTGTCCACTGCTGAGCCCGCCACCAGTCGATCACCGATCCCACCCACGCGGCGGCCGCGAAAGCCAGCCGCGAACAGGCTCGCATGCGGCTGGCCCTTACCGACCAAATGCAGTTTGAGCAGCGGGGTTTGGATACCTATGGCCGCATCCTCGGCGTCATCGACGGCGGGCTTCCCACCGGTGAGAGAGTCGCCTGATGGCCAGCAAGCGGACCACGAAGGGCCGGGACCCTGCGGCTCACTCACTTCGGCACCTCCGGCAGCGCCGGCACCGTCGAGATGGACTGGATGGTGGACTCCCACTCCCCAGTCCGCGTGTTCTTGAACCGAAGATGCAGCACCTCGAACTCGTCCGGCACCCAGTCGAACTCGCCGACCTCGTCCTGGTCGAAGATCTGGTGTTCCGCGAACAGCTTGGCGAGCTCGATGTCCGTGGACGCCTGCATGATGAACTTGCCGACCTTAACGACGTGCATCACCGGACGACCCTGCGCCTCCGCCTCCCGGACGCTCTCCCAGAACGGCTCGTACCTCCTGGCGGACTTGGTCATCCCAACCCACTCGTCGCGCCTGATCTCGCTCACTTCGACCCCTCCAGCTTGCTCATCGTCACCGGCGTCCAGCTCTGCACATACTCCACCTTCGGCGCCTTCGCGACCGCTAGGACCTGTCTGACAAATAATCACCGATTGGCGCTGCATCGAGGCCGGGTTCACGGCGGGCTTGCCGGGACGGAATGCCCCGCACCTCTCTGCGGACGGCACGAGGTGTCTCGGTCAGCCGGTGCTGTGGGCCTGCCAGAGGCCCACAAGGGCGTCGGTGAGGTTGTCGGCGAGATCGTTCCAGGTGAGCTGGCGAGCGGCCGTGCCTTCGGCAAGGGCGTGTTCACGCTCGACGCACATGCTGAGGATGAGGTGGCTGGCCATGTTGAGCCGTTCGGCGCGGACCTCCGGCGGTGGGCCGGGCAGGGTGTGTGTCAGGTGAGCGATCAGGAGTCGCAGGGAGGGCGAGGCGAGGGCTTCGTCCTGCGAGATCTCCCGCAGGCCGGGGTCGGCGGTCACCTGGATGCGGAATCGGGCGTACCAGGTGGGCGGGCCGAGGGCGTCGAGATGGTCGGTGAAGGGGCGGACCAGGCAGGAGAGCCAGGTGCGGACGTCGTCGGATCCGGCGGCTTCGGCGACGAGTCGGGCGCGGATTTCCTCGATCCGCTCGGCGTGGGTACGGACGATGGCACGGATGAGGTCGGTCTTGCCGCCGAAGTGGTAGCTGACCGCGGCGTTGTTGCCCTGCCCCGCCTCCTCGCTGATCTTCCGCGTGGAGACCGCGTGCACGCCGTGTGCGGCGAACAGTCGTTCGGCGGCGTCCAGGATCGTCTGTCGGGTGTCGGCGCTCTTCTCCGCACGTGCGGCCCTACCTGCCACCTCGTGTCCTCCCCATTGCCTTCTTGCTGCCTCCATGATCCCGCACCGGGCGCTGCGCGCGACCCGCACTCTCCTGCGGTGCGGTAAGTCCGGGGCCAGCTCCGCACCTCCATCGCAATAAGTCATATGCTTTACTAGATTAAATCATCTGCTTGAAGATATGGAGGAGCGTCGTGTCGCAAGTGCTCGCGGCCCCTGTGCTGGAGGAGTCGCAGACCCGGCACCGGCCGAGTGTGATGGTGGCGGTGCTGGCCTTCGCCGGCATCGTGATCGCCAGCATGCAAACCCTGGTGATCCCGGTGATCCCGGAGCTGCCGCGTCTGCTGGACGCCTCGCCCGGCGACACGGCGTGGACGGTGACCGCGACACTGCTCGCGGCGACGATCGTCACGCCCATCGTGGGCCGCCTCGCGGACATGTACGGCAAGCGGAAGATGCTGATCGGCAGCCTCGTCCTCATGGTCGTCGGATCGGTGATCGCCGCACTGGCCACCTCGCTCGCGCCGCTGATCGTCGCGCGCGTCCTCCAGGGCCTGGCCTCCGGAGTGATCCCGCTGGGCATCAGCATCATGCGTGACGAGCTGCCCCGGGAACGCCTGGGCGCAGCCACGGCGACGATGAGCTCCTCCCTCGGCGTCGGCGCGGCCTTCGGCATGCCCGCCGCCGCGCTGATCGCCGACAAGGCCGACTGGCACGTACTGTTCTGGACCTCCGCCGTCCTCGGAGTGGTCGCCCTGGCCCTGGTGGCCGTCTTCGTCCCCGCCTCCAAGATCCGCACCGGCGGCAAGTTCGACCTCGTCGGGGCGACGGGTCTGTCTGCCGCTCTCGTCTGCCTGCTGCTCGCGATCTCCAAGGGATCCGACTGGGGCTGGAGCAGCGCCCTGGTCCTGGGCCTGTTCGCCGCCGCCGCGGTGTTGCTCGTAGCCTGGGGCGCCTTTGAACTGCGCACCGGCACACCGATGATCGACCTGCGCACCGCCGCCCGCAAGCCCGTCCTGCTGACCAACCTGGCGGCCGCCGCGTTCGGGTTCGCGATGTTCTCCATCCAGCTCGCCCTGCCCCAGCTCCTGCAGACCCCCGAGGCGACCGGCTACGGACTGGGCAAGTCCATGCTTGTCGCGGGCCTGGCCATGGCCCCGCAGGGCCTGGTGATGTTCTTCGTGGCCAAGCCGTCGGCCAAGATCTCCGCCGCCTTCGGCGCCAAGGTGACCCTCATGCTCGGCGCCGTCACCGTCGCGGCGGGTTACGTGATCGGCGTGTTCCTGATGGCCGAGATCTGGCAGCTCGTGCTGGTCTCCTGCATCATCGGCGCGGGCATCGGCATGGCCTACGGAGCCATCCCGACCCTGATCATGTCCAACGTCCCCTCCTCGGAGACCGCGGCCGCCAACAGCCTCAACGTCCTCATCCGAGGGTTCGGCACCACCATCGCCAGCGCCGTGGCCGGCCTCATCCTCGCCGGCGTCACCATGACGTTCGGCGGCCACCAGCTGCCCTCCCAGGATGCCTTCCGCATCATCCTGGCCATCGGTGCCGTCGCCGCACTCGTCGCCATGACCCTGGCCGCATTCCTCCCCCGTCAGAAGATCGGAGCCCACACCCACCACTGACCTGGCACGCCATGCCCCGGCCGACGGACACCGTCGGCCGGGGCAGCCGCACAGACGAACACGCCACGCTGCCAAGACCACGCGCGACCAGCTCCTGCCAGATAATTGATCTTGTGGTGGGTCGTGGTGAGCTGACGGGTGCGGCGTGGGAGCGAATAGCGCACCTGCTGCCGGGTGTTGACGGGCGGGGCCGACCGTGGCGGGATCACCGGCAGGTGATCAACGGGGTGTTGTGGCGGTTGCGCACGGGTGCTCCATGGCGTGACCTGCCGGAACGCTACGGTCCCTGGCAGACGGTCCACGAGCGGTTCGCCCGCTGGGAGGCGGACGGGACCTGGGCCCGCCTGCTCCAGGAGGTCCAGGTCCGCGACGACTCCGTCGGTGCCGTGGAATGGACGGTCTCGGTCGACTCCACGATCAACCGTGCCCACCAGCACGCCGCCGGTGCCCGCAAAAAGGGGAGCCGACGGGGGACGAACTGGAAAATCCGGCACGCACGGCGGCTGGCCAGGCGCTCGGCCGGTCCCGCGGCGGGCTGACCACCAAGGTCCACCTCGCCTGCGACGGCCGGGGCCTGCCCCTGGCCGTCGTCGTCACACCCGGCAACGTCAACGACTCCACCGCCTTCGACGCGGTCCTGGACGCGGTGCGCGTGCCCCGGACCGGCGCCGGGGCATCCGGGCGGTGATCCCGGAAAGGGCCGACCAGAAGACCAACCGGATACGGCGCGGCCGGGCCGGCGGCAGACCACCGGCCTTCGACCGCGACCTCTACAAAGCCCGCAACGTCGTCGAACGCTGCTTCAACCGGCTCAAGCAGTTCCGCGCCATCGCGACCCGCTTCGACAAACTCGCCGCCCGCTACCGGGCCGGACTCCACCTCGCGGCACTCATCCTCTGGCTCCGCGAACCCAGACAAGATCATTTGCCAGACAGGTCCTAGGCGGTTGGCCTCCTGCACGGACTCCGCTTCCGCCTCCACACGCAGCGCCGCGTGACCGTGCAGAGCCACCGTGTGTCTCGCGATTACCTCAACCCCTTGCGCCTCAGGACCATGACCACTCCGTAGAGAACGCACAGTCCCAGACTTATCCGATCAAGACCAAGATCCGGACCGTACACGGGCCACACCCCAGTCAGAGTGAGTCCGGACCAACCCCGGACATCGCTGTGGCTGCCATGCGCGCGGCTGGGCTCTCCATCGCTCAGTGAGCTGGGCAAAGGTGAGCAGCCCACGCCCGCCCTGGTCCATACGCTAAGAGCTGTCCCGCAAATAGTTGGTGGGGCGGCGACACCAGGTGCTGAGCGGATACTCGCGAGACTCCGGCGTGGCAGCTGTGGCAACCTGCGGGCATGCCAGAGCTGCGCGTTCATGCAGGCCGCCACTACGCCGTCCAGTTCCACTACTCCTTGCCGGACGACGCCTGGTGTGTGGAGCTGAGCGAGGCCGTACCGGCGCCAGCTGCGTGGGCTGAGATTCCCAACGCACAGACCCACCTGCCCGGAAGCGCTTTCATGGTGGCGGTGATACCCGACGAGGACCCGAGCTTGGAGCCGGCCGTCCACATCCACAGCCACGACGAGCACGTCATCCCCTACGAGATCATGCGCTGGTTCATGGAGCAGGTGGCAGAGCAGGTTGAACGCTGCCGCCTCGCGTTTGAGCAGGGAGCCCCTGAAACGGTGGAATGATCATGCAGTGACTGGTGTGATCACGGCGTCGGAGCCTTCCTGGGTAGCCCCGTTCAGCGGACTGAGCCCGCGACAGTTCGGCAAGCTGATCACGGCGTTACGACGCGAGGGTGCAGACCCCGTTCGCAAGGGCTGGCCGTGGAGCCTGCCGCTGGAGGACCGTGTCTTGCTGGTCGCCGCGTACTGGCGCACCAACCTCACGCTGCGGCAGCCGGCACCATTGTTTGGGGTATCGAAGTCGGCCGCCGACCGCATCATCGACCACCTCGGCCCCTCGCTCGCGCTCCAGCAGCGCAAACGGTTCCGCAAAGACACCGTCCTGATCGTCGACGGAACCCTGGTCCCCACCCGGGACCACAGCATCGCCGAGCAGTCGAAGAACTATAGGTACTCCACCAACCACCAGGTCGTCATCGACGCCGACACCCGTCTGGTCGTCGCCGTCGGCCGACCGCTGCCCGGCAACCGCAACGACTGCAAGGCATGGGAGCTGTCCGGGGCGAAAGCCGCCGTCGGCACGATCACCGTCATTGCGGACGGCGGCTACCGGGGCACCGGCCTGGTCATCCCACACCGCCGAGAGAAAGGCCAGAGCGAACTCCCGGCCTGGAAGGAGGACCACAACGCTTCCCACCGCAAAGTCCGCGCCCGCGTCGAGCACGCCTTCGCCCGCATGAAGACCTGGAAGATTCTCCGCGACTGCCGCCTCAAGGGCGACGGCGTCCACCATGCCATGCTCGGCATCGCCCGCCTGCACAACCTCGCCCTCGCCGGGTGACCGAGAAGGCGAGCAGGTCAGCCAGCCCGCCGTAGATCATTTACGGGACAAGGCTTAGGCAACGGTTGGCGCCCGCGGGGTGCAGAGCACCATGCAGCTGTGGGGCAGAGCCCCACAGCTGGGGCGGCAACCGTGGTCGTATCGCCACGGTTGGCCCGCGCTTCCGGTAAAACATCTTGCTGCACATGTTCGGCCGGAAGACGCGCGAGAAGCCCCCGCCCTGGTGGTCCCAGGCATTCCCCTTGGAGAACGCCTGGGACCACTGCGGTGCGGCGGTACGGGCGGGCATCGACCGCAGCGCGCCAGCTCGCGGCCAGCGTCACCCGCCGACTACTGGCCGAGGAGTAGCCGCGCAACGACGGAGGCCGCCGCCCGGGATGAGCGGGGGCCTTCCGTGCTGCTGCCAGCCGGGGGTGGGGCCAGCAGGCAACGGGGCGTTTTCGATCTGCTCGCCGTAAGGAACGACTGAATTCGGCCACGTTTAGGGCTCTGTTCGGCGGCCTGCAGTGCGTCCGTCCTGCCTCTTAAGACCACACAGGCATTCTGTACACCAGTGCAAGACGGCGTAAGCGGGCTGGTCAGGGAATGCCCGCTCATGCAAACCGGCAGGTCAAGTGCCCTAATTGAGCTTGCTGACGGGTTGGGTTACCCAAATTGGCCGGTGGCGGATCTGTGCGCTAGCGGTATATGGCCGGAACAGATCCGTTATAGCGTCCTGTTGCTGCTGTCACCGGACAGGGCGACAGTCACACCATGCGGCGCCAAAACACGTTGCCGCGCGGACGGCTCTCGGCATCATCCTGGGGGCGTCATCATGCACGGCGGCCGGGTGCTCCAACACCCGGCCGCCGCAGGAACCAGCGGGCCATCACCCGCTGATCAGTAGCTCAACCCAGTCATAGATTGGAGCTCAGTTATGAGAGTACCAACCCAAATTCCGGTGAAGCCGGTTCCGTCACCTGCTGGGACGGCCAGCGGTAACCGGATTTCCGGATGGACCTCCTTCCTCGCCAGCCTGTCGATCTCGCTGCTGGCGGCCGGGGCCGCGGCGCTGATCCCCGCGCCGGAGGTCCGGCCAGCGCCGGCGCCGGTGACCGTCGAGGTGCACCAGATGTGCACGGGTGACGGTGCGGTCTGCCACTTCAAGCGGTAACCGAACACGCGGAAAGTCCCCGCCCCGGGTATCCGGGACGGGGGCCTACGTGCCCCCTCTATGGGCACTACTTCGCAGGTCAGCCCCCGCTACCCCAGTAACAACCCCCCGCTAGCCTCGATCTTTCGTGACGGCCCGCCGACGAAGTCGGCGGGCCGTCACGAAAGATCGAGGCTAGCGACAGCGATGCGTGGAGCCGCGCAAGAGCAAGTTCCAAGGCATGATGAGTCAGTTAACCCAGCAGACGTTCCTCGTTACGCCAGGCCCCCAGCAGAAGACCCCCTGCTCGGCTTGGGCAAAGTCCCACCATGGGCCCCGCGAGCCCATTCAGCTCGGCCGTGAAGGCGTCGTTCAGCCCCTCTGCCAGTGCGCACCGTACGAGTCGACCAGTGCCGGGAGTCGTCGTTCACGCCGTTTCCGGGGCACAAGGACCGCCTCCTGTGGAAGCCACACAAGAGGGTTCATACTGGATGTGTGGCATGGACTGCCCTCGCACGGCAGTTCTTTGGGGACCAGCCGGGGACCACACGGTGTGCGCGCACCCGAACGACCGGGGTGTTCTTCACGCAGCACCGGGCCGGAAAGCACCGATTGCCCCAAGAATGGCGTCCTTGGGCCGGACTGGGGGTCAAGGGGTCGCAGGTTCAAATCCTGTCGTCCCGACAGTATGGCCAGCGGGTCCGCCGGATACGGCGGGCCCGCTGACTCATGTTCGGGCGACGGTGATGCCCGAGTGATGCCGCCGCCCAGATCGGCCGGTCACCCGTCACCGTCCGGCACCGCAGCTCACGCGGCCTGGACCGCTCCGGTCGGCCTGTGGTCGCGGTCGGCGCCCTCCGGTGCGCGGCCCGGGGCTCGCACCGCGTCCCGGGCGGCGTGGGGCAGCAGGTGGCCGTAGAGGTTGACCGTGGTGGACAGCGTCGAGTGCCGCAGCGTCTTGGGGACCACCGTCGGCGGTACACCGGAGCTGATCATGATCGTGGCGGCCGTGTGCCGCAGGTCGTGCACCCCGATCCTGGGCAGACCGGTCTCCGCGGCCCGGCGGCGCAGGGTTGCCAGCGCCTGCCGGGGACGCAGCGGTGAGGGTCGTAGCAGCGGTCGCGGTGGTGGAGCAGACCGGTGCCGTCGTCCTCGCGGCCGGTGAAGGTGTGCCGGTTGGCGGAGGGTATGCCGGATGCGGTGGGGTGCCCGTAGGGGTCGTAGGCATAGGTGATGGTGCCGTCGGCGTCGGCCTCCGAGGAGGTGGACAGCCGTGCCGGGCCTTCCTCCCGGGCAGCCCTGGGGGCCGGCACCACAGCCCGCGACAGGGCGGTCGGCGTCGTGTGCCGAAGACGGCCGCCGCTCCGGAGCCCGCCGCCGCCTCGACGCCGAACTCCAGTTGCCGGCCGGGCCTGGTGATCCGGCCTTCAGCTGTCGGGTCGGTGTCGGAGAGGGTGCCGGCCCGTACCGGTGCCGGCAGCCGCAGCGTCATGGTTCCGGTCGCCGCGCCGTCGGATTCGAGCGTCACCGTGTGCTTCTCACCGGGCGTCAGCCCTGTCGGATACTCGGCGCCGGCAGCGTTGCCCGGCACCAAGCCGAGGTGGCTGCCCTCTCCTCTCTCGGCGGGGACCAGCCGGAGGTTGGCGTGCTCCGGCGCGGTGTTCCCCGTGGCGGCGAAGCCGAGGGGGACGTCGTCGGCGGCGGTGGACTCCGCGCGTACCCGTCGGCCCGGACGGTTGAGCGTCACCGGTGCGGGATCTCCGCCGGGCACCGGCTCCACGCGCACATCGGTGGAGAGCGTCAGGTCCACCGAGCCGGTGGCTCGCCCGCAGGGGCCGATGACGATCCGGTAGGCGCCCGTCTCGGGAAGGCCGGCCAGGGCGGCGGTACCGGCGTATCCGGCGGACACGACCTTGTCGCCGACGGCCTCGGCTCCCGAGGGGGCGGTGACGCTCGCCCCGAGCATGTCGGTGATGGTGTTGCCGGTGACGCCCGCGGTCGGATCACCGTGGGTTCCAGGCCGGTTCCGTCACCGCTTCGGGCCTTCCGGCGTCGCGAGGCAGGCGACCGTCCCCTCCCCCGCTCCCGGGGTCCCGCGCGCGCCGAGCCGGAGCGCGCGGGACCCCGGTGATCGCGGCAGCGCGCAGCCCGGGACGCGCCGGAGGGCTCCGCCGGCCGCTTCACCGCGAAGGGATGTGTCACCAGGAGGACTTGGTGACTCCGGGGAGGAATCCGGCGTGGGCCTGTTGGCGCATCCGCACCCGGGAGAGCCCGAACTTGCGCAGGTGGCCGCGTGGCCGGCCGTCCACGGCGTCGCGGTTGCGCACCCGGGTGGCGCTGGCGTCGCGCGGCTGGCGCCGCAGTTCCGCCAGGGCGGCGACCCGCTCCTCCTCGGTGGAGGAGGAGCGGCGGAGGATCTCCTTCAGCTCCGCGCGCCGGGCCGCGTACCGGGCGACGGTCGCCCTGCGCTTCTCGTTCTTGGCGATCTTGCTCTTCTTGGCCATCAGACCCTTCCTCCCCGGGCGCGGATGCGGGCGACGGCGGCCTCGATGCCGATGGCGTCGACGGTCTTGATCCCCTTCGCGCTGAGGGTGAGCCGGACGTGGCGGCCCTCGCTGGGCAGCCAGTACCGCTTGCGCTGGATGTTGGGGTCGAAGCGGCGGGGGGTGCGCCGGTGGGAGTGGGAGATCTTGTTGCCGAAGCCCGGCTCGGCGCCGGTGAGCTGGCAGTGGGCGGACACGGGGGTTCCTTCCTCTCGGTGGACGGCTTCCTTTTTGGTAATGGAAACCATTGTCATATACTAGCGGCCATGGCACGCAGTGAACTCCGCCCGGTCGTCAAGCTCCGCTCCACCGCGGGGACCGGCTACACCTACGTCACCCGCAAGAACCGCCGCAACGACCCCGACCGCATGGTCCTGCGCAAGTACGACCCCCTCGCCCGCCGGCACGTCGAGTTCCGCGAGGAACGCTGATCCGCACCGGCCCCCGCCCCTCCCGCACGGACCCGAAGGACACCGCTGTGAAACCCGGAATCCACCCCCCGTACGGCCCCGTCGTCTTCCGCGACCGGAGCGCCGGCTTCGCCTTCCTCACCCGCTCCACCATGACCAGCGACAAGACCATCGAGTGGGAGGACGGCGCCACCTACCCCGTCGTCGACGTCGAGATCTCCTCGGCGAGCCACCCCTTCTACACCGGCACCCAGCGGGTCCTGGACACCGCCGGACGCGTCGAGCGGTTCGAGCGGCGCTACGGGAAGCACGGGAAGCGCTGATGGCGGCCGGCCGCACGCTCCCCGTGGTGGTCGTCGCCGGACTGCACTCCGACGCCCGCCGGCAGACCGTGGAGGGACTGCTGCGGACCGTGCCGGACAGCGTGGCGCTCCACCACGACCTGTCCACCGCCGCCGACGGCACGGTGACGCTCACCCTGCGCGACGCCTCGGGCGAGTTGTCCTCCGGTGAAGCGCCGCTGGTCAACGACTGCGCGTGCTGCGCCCTGCGCGAGGACCTCGTCCCGGAACTGGAGCGGCTGGCCGCGGGCGGCCTGGCCCGGCTGGCCGTCGTCGAGCTGTGGGACTCCGTCGAGCCGAAGGGCATGGCCGAGCTGGTCACCGCACACGGCCACGACGCCCTGGAGCTGGTCGGCGTCGTCACCGCCGTCGACCCCGCGCTCGTCCTGCCCTGCCTGGCCAACGGCGACGACCTGGCCGAAGCCGGCCTCGCCGCGGCACCCGCCGACCAGCGCACCGTCGCCGACACCTGGGCGCGGCAGCTGGAGTACGCCCCCGTGCTCGCCGTCGCCGACAGCGAGGAGGCCGACGAGACCGACCACGCGCTCCTCGCCCAGCTCCACCCGGCCGCGCGCCGGGTGCCGGTCGGCTCACCGGAGCTGGCGGAGGCCGCGCTCGCCGGATTCGATCCGGCGATGGCCGCCGCCGCGCAGCACCCGGCCTGTTCCCGGCTGCCCCAGGAGGCCGAGGAGGCCGGAGTGGGCACGCTCGTCTGGCGCCGCCACCGGCCCCTCCACCCCGGACGGCTCCACGCGGCCCTGGAGGACCTCGCCTGCGCCGCCGCCCGCAGCCGCGGCCGCTTCTGGCTCGCCGACCGCCCCGACACCCTGCTGTCGTGGGACTGCGCCGGCGGCGCGCTCTGCGTCGAGAGCGCCGGACCCTGGCTGGCGTCCCTGCCGGACGCCGCCTGGGAGATGGCCGACCCCGTCCGCAGGACGGCCGCCGCGCTGGACTGGCATCCCGAGCACGGCGACCGCTGCCAGCACCTGGTCTTCACCTCTCCCGGCCTGGACCGCGAGGGCATCACCGGCCTGCTCGACTCCTGCCTGCTCACCGACGCCGAGTACGCCGCCGGACCCGAGGCGTGGAAGCACCTCGGGTCCGCCTTCGACTCCCTGCTGGACCCCGCCTGAGCCTCCGAGCCGGTCCGGCACCCGACCCGCGAGAACCGAGGAGCCCATCTCATGCCCCGCCGCCCCGACCCCCGCAAGCGGGCCGCGCCCCGTCCCAACCCCCTGGACGCGGCCGGCATCACCTACGTCGACTACAAGGACACCGACCTGCTGCGGAGGTTCATCTCCGACCGCGGCAAGATCCGCAGCCGCCGCGTCACCCGCGTCACCGCCCAGCAGCAGCGGCAGCTCGCCCGCGCGGTCAAGAACGCCCGCGAGATGGCGCTGCTGCCCTGCGCGGGCCGGTAGCCGGCGTCCGCCCCGCGGGAGGACGCCGGTCCCCACCGCCGCCGGCACCCGCTCCTCGCGGGGCGCCGGTGGCGGTCCGTCCCGGCGGGGTCCGCCCGGTGGCCTCACCCCCGGCCCCGCCGGGCATCCGTCCGCTCCTCCGCCGCAGGAGGCCATGCCTGCCGGGGGAGCCCCCGGACGCGCCCGAGCGCCTCACCGGTCAGCACCTCGCGGGGCGAGCCGGCCCCGGCCGGCCGGCCGGCGTGGAGCAGCAGGCAGTGGTCGGCCCGTCCGGCCGCCGCCGGGTCGTGGGTGACGTGGACGACGGTGACGCCTTCGGCGGCCACTTCTTCGAGCACTTCGGTGATCCTCCGCTGCGCCTCCAGGTCGAGGCCGGCGGTCGGCTCGTCGAGCAGCAGGAGGTCGGCCTCCTGGGCGAGCCCCTGGGCCACGAGCGCACGCTGCCGCTGCCCTCCGGAGAGCTCACCGAGCCGCCGCTCCGCGAGGTCGCCGATGCCGAGCCGGTCCATGCACGCCCGGACCACCGAACGGTCACGCGAGGACATGCGCCCGAACAGGCCGAGGCGCCCCCACCTGCCCATCGCGACGGTGTCGCGCACCGTGACCGGCAGCGTGTCGGAGACGGCGCTGCGCTGCGCCACGAGGGCGGGGCGGCCGGGGGTGCGGTGGGCCACCGTCCCCGCCATGACGGGTACCACGCCCGCCAGCACGCCCAGGAGCGTGGACTTGCCCGATCCGTTCGGCCCCACGACGGCGGTGACGGCCGACGCCGGTATCCGCGCGCTGAACCGGGACAGAACCACTCGCCCCGCATGGCCGGCCGACACGCCGTCGAGGGTCACCTGCTGCTTCACCTGGGCATCTCTCCCACACCACTTTGAAATGACAACGGTTTTCATTATATGTTCATGTGCCATGGAGTGGTTGACCGGCCCCTTCGAGGTGGCCTTCGTGCAGCGCGCCCTGTGGGGCGGCGTCCTGGTGTCGCTGGTCTGCGCCCTGGCCGGCACGTGGGTGGTGCTGCGCGGCATGGCCTTCCTGGGCGACGCGATGTCGCACGGCATGCTCCCGGGAGTCGCGGTCGCCTCGCTGCTGGGCGGGAACCTCCTGGTCGGTGCGGCCGTGAGCGCGGCCGCCATGGCGCTCGGGGTCACCGCCCTCGGCCGTGCCCCCCGGCTGTCGCACGACACGGGCATCGGCCTGCTCTTCGTGGGGATGCTCGCCCTGGGCGTGATCGTCGTTTCGCGCTCCCAGTCGTTCGCCGTCGACCTGACCGGGTTCCTCTTCGGGGACGTGCTCGCGGTGCGCGGGAGCGATCTCGTCCACCTCGCCGCGGCCCTGGCGGTCGCCCTGGTCGTCTCCGCGGCGGGACACCGGCCGTTCGTCGCCCTGGCCTTCGACGAGCGCAAGGCCCACACCCTGGGCCTGCGCCCCCGTCTCGCGCACGCCGCGCTGCTGGGGCTCCTGACGCTGGCCATCGTCGCCTCGTTCCACGTGGTGGGGACGCTGCTGGTCTTCGGCCTGCTGATCGCGCCCCCGGCGGCGGCCCTGCCCTGGGCCCGGCGCATTCCGGCGATCATGGCCGGCGCCGCGTGCCTGGGCACGAGCGCGACCTTCCTCGGCCTGCTGCTGTCCTGGCACCTGGGCACCGCTGCCGGAGCGACGATCGCCGCGGTCGCGGTCGCGCAGTTCCTGCTCTCCCACCTCGCCGCCGGCCTCCGACTCCGCCGGCCCTCCCCCGCCAACTCCTGAACGTCCTCACCCCCTGAACGGAGTGCAAGCGCTCGCCATGAGACACGCCAAGACCCGCGCGGCGGCCGCCCTCGCCGCGGCCGCGCTGCTGGCCGGCTGCCAGAGCGGCCCGGACCGCGCCGAGTCCGCCGAGGCCGAACCGCCCCCGTCCGCCGTACCCCACGGATACGTCGAGGGGGCCGAGGAGACCGCCGAGCAGCAGCCGCGCCTGGTGATGGCGGACGCCCGCACCGGCGGGATCCACGTCCTGGACCTCACGACCGGGGACGTCACCCGCGTGGGACGGATCGAGGGGGTGCGGGACATCGCCACCGACGGCCGGTTCGCCTACCTGGGCACCGGCGAGGGGACCCACGTCGTCGACAGCGGCGCCTGGACGGTGGACCACGGCGACCACGTCCACTACTACCGCTCGAAGATCCGCGCCCTCGGGGAGATCGGCGCAGGACGGCCGCAGCACGTCCACGGCGACACCGCCCTCACCGCGGTCACCTTCGACGGCGGCGCCCGGCTGTTCGACCGCGCCGCCCTGGAGGACGGCGACGTCGGCGGGGGACGCCCCGTCACCGGCCGGTCCGGGCGGGGACCGGTCGTCCCCTACCGGGAGCACCTGCTGGTCGCGGGAACGGGTGCCGCGCAGGACGCCGTCGAGGTGCGCGACCGGGAGGGGGCACCGGTGGCGTCCGTCGCCGAGCGGTGCCCGCAGACGCGCGGCACGGCCGTGACCCGCCGCGGTGTCGTCTTCGGCTGCTCCGACGGAGCCCTGCTCGTCACCGAGGAGGACGGCGGGTTCACCGGGGAGAAGATCCCCTACGGAGGGCCCGTGGACGCCGGCGACCGGGCCGTCGCGTTCGACCACCGGCCCGGCAGCACCACCCTCGTCGCCACGGCCGGCGACGACGCGGTGTGGGTGCTCGACATCACCGAGCGGACCTGGAAGAAGGTGGAGACCGGCCCCGTCGCCGCCGTCAACACCGCAGGCGAGGGCACGCCGCTGCTCGTCCTCACCGAGGACGGCACCCTGAGCGCGTACGACCCCGCCACCGGGAAGCGGACCGCGAGCACCGGCCTGCTGGCCGGGGCGCCGCCGGAGCAGACCGCCTCGGCGGTCATCGAGGTCGACACCAGCCGCGCCTACGTCAACGACGCCGCGGCACGGAAGGTCCACGAGATCGACTACAACGACCGTCTGCGGCGGGCCCGCACCTTCGCCCTGGACTTCACCCCCACCCTGATGGTGGAGACCGGACGGTGAGGGCCGGTCCCCCGGCGGCCCGGCGCCGCACCGCGGCGGCCCTCCTCACCGCCCTGGCCTGCGTCCTGCCGCTCCTCGGCGGCTGCTCCGCCGGCGGCGGCGACCGCCCGGGCGTGGTGGTCACCACCAACATCCTCGGCGACATCACCCGCAACGTCGTCGGCGGCGAGGCCGAGGTGACGGTGCTGATGGAGGCAGGGGCCGACCCGCACTCCTTCGGCGTCTCCGCCCCTCAGGCCGCCCTGATCGAACAGGCCGACCTGGTGGTGTACAACGGGCTCGGACTGGAGGAGAACGTCCTGCGGCACGTGCACGCCGCGCGCGAGGCGGGTACCGCCACCTTCGCCGTCGGCGACGCCGTCGACCCCCTCCCCTACGCCTCGGACGACACGGCCGGACAGCTCGACCCCCACTTCTGGACCGACCCCCACCGCGTCCGCACCGCGGTCGGCCTCATCGCCGAGCAGGTCGTGGAGAACGTCGGCGGCGTCGACGCCGCCGCGGTGCGGAGGAACGCCGACCGGTACGGGGCGGAGGTCGAGGACCTCGCCTCCTGGATGCGGGAGCGCTTCGACGCCGTCCCCCGCGACAGGCGCAGCCTGGTGACCAACCACCACGTCTTCGGATACCTGGCCCGGCGGTTCGGCTTCCGCGTCATCGGCGCCGTCATCCCCAGCGGCACCACCCTGGCCTCCCCCAGCGCCTCCGACCTGGAGTCCCTGGCCGGCGCGGTCCGGAAGGCGAAGGTCCGCGCGATCTTCGCCGACTCCTCCCGGCCCGACCGGCTGGCCCACGTCCTCCGGCGCGAGAGCGGCCTGGACGTCGAGGTCGTCCCGCTGTTCTCCGAATCCCTCACCGGGGAGGGCGGAGGAGCCCCCACCTACCTGGACATGATGCGGGCCAACACCACGGCGATAGCCGACGGCCTGGGCACCGACTGACCCGCCGGACCCTCCCGCGCACGGGTCACGAGAAAGAGAGAACACCGACATGAACCACACGGCACGCCCCACGAAGGCCGCGGGCATCGCCCTCCTCCTGGCCACCTCCCTCGCGCTCACCGCGTGCGGCGGGCAGGGGGACCAGGGGACCCGGCCCCCGGCGAAGAAGGCCGACGCCGGATCCGGCGTCCCGGCCCCGGCCGTCGAGGACCCGGTCGTCGCCACCTACGACGGCGGCCTCTACGTCCTGGACGGCGAGACCCTCGAGATCGCCCGGGACATACCCCTGCCGGGGTTCAACCGGGTCAACCCGGCCGGCGACGACCGCCACGTGATGGTCTCCACCGCCACCGGGTTCCGCGTCCTGGACGCGGCCGGCGGCACGCTCACGGACATCGAGTTCCCCGGGGACAAGCCCGGCCACGTGGTCCACCACGCCGGCCGGACCGTGCTGTTCTCCGACGGCACCGGTGACGTCACCGCCTTCGACCCCGACGACCTCGCCGGCGGAAAGCCGAGGACCACCACCTACACCTCCCCCTCCCCCCACCACGGCGTCGCCGTCGAACTGGCCGACGGCCGCCTGGTCACCACCCTGGGCACCGAGGAGAGCAGGACCGGCATCACCGTCCTCGACGGGAACCGCAAGGAGATCACCCGCAACGAGAAGTGCCCCGGTGTCCACGGTGAGGCCACCGCCGAGGACGAGGCCGTCGTCGTCGGCTGCGAGGACGGCGTCCTGATCTACCGGGACGGCGCCATCACCAAGGTGGACAGCCCCACCGAGTACGGCCGGATCGGCAACCAGGCCGGCTCCGAGGCCTCCCCCATCGTGCTGGGCGACTACAAGAAGGACGCCGACGCCGAACTGGAGCGCCCCGAGCAGGTCTCCCTGATCGACACCCGTACCGGCCGGCTCCGCCTGGTCGACCTCGGCACCAGCTACACCTTCCGCTCCCTGGCACGCGGCCCGCACGGCGAGGCCCTCGTCCTGGGAACCGACGGAGCGATCCACGTCATCGACCCCGAGAAGGCGGAGGTCACCCGGACCATCCCCGTCGTGGACCGGTGGCGCGAACCGCTGGAGTGGCAGCGGCCCCGCCCCGCGATCTTCGTGCGCGACCACACCGCCTACGTCTCCGACCCCGCCACCCGCAGGCTCCACGCGGTCGACATCGAGTCCGGCAAGCGGCTCGCCACGGTCGACCTGCCCAAGGCACCCAACGAACTCAGCGGCGTGAAGCACTGACCCTCCACCGGGCCCGGCAGGGCCGTGCCGGGCCCGGTGGACAGGCTCCCGCCCCCAGGAGGAGTTCCGCTCCGCCAAGCCCGGCACCCGGAGCGAGCCCGATGCCGCGGCCGTCCGGGCCGCCGACCGCCACGGGCCCGCTCGCGCACGCGGGCGAGACGACCGGACGCCCCGGCACCACCGCCGAACGCGACCGGGTCGGGCCGTGAAGGACGGGCTCAGCCGGCGAGCAGGGCGCGCAGCCACCGGTCCTCGCGTTGCTCGATGTATTCGGCGTCGTTCCGCCAGGCGTCACCGTGGCCCTCAGCCCACAGCCTTGCCCAGGGCCGGACACCTCGGGCCGCCTGGTCCCGCAGGAAGTCGTGCATGGAACGTGTACGGCGCCCCAGCAGGGGGACCAACCGGCGACGTTCGGACTCGTCGAGACCGTACGCGTCGGCGAAGACCCGCAGTCGTTCCGCCGCGTCCGGGCGCTGCCAGTCCGGATGGGCGGACAGCGGGACGAACCCGTGAACGGCGTAGGCGACATCCCACAGGGAGGAGCCGGGGCCTGCCGCGTCCCAGTCGATGAGGGCCCACCGCGTCTCGTCCGCGACCACGAGGTTCCAGGGGGCCAGGTCGTTGTGGGCGATGATGTCGCTGCCCTCCGGAGGGATCAGCGCCTGCCAGTGCGCGTCGGGCGGGGGTGTGAAGTCCTGCACGGCATCGTGGAAGTCCCGGATGAGGCGTGCCACGCGAGCCAGTTGCCGAGCAGGCTCCACCAGCGAGAACCGGTCGGGCCGGACCACATGTCCCGGCATGAAGGTCAGGACCTCACGTCCCTGGTCGTCGATGCCGAGCGGGCGGGGCGCCGCGCCGAATCCCACCTCGTTCAGGTGGGCGAGCAGGGCGTGCACGGAGGGGGTCCACGGTCCTGCCGGACGGCGAACGGTGTCGCCGACGCGAACGACACCATCGCTGACGTTGCCGCCGGGCAACGGCTGTTCGTCATCGTGCTGCATCGGACCAGTGCGGCGGACCGGCCCGCCGCGACCCCGCCCCCCGGCACTCCGGCCTGCGGCTGCGGGGCCGGAATGCCACCCCGGCCCGGAAGGTCCCTGCGGAAGCGCCCCACCCCCGAGAGCGCCGGTCGCCGAGCGGCCCGACCCCTAAGGCAGCCCTCCGGGTGCGCTGGGGGATCGTACCGATACCCCGCAGCCGGACCGGACGGGGAGCGTAGGGACATGACCTCAGTGGCGCGCACAACCCGACTGCTCCCCGTTCTCATCCCCTTCCTGCTGCTGTGCTACGGCGTGCTCCGCCTGGTCGACGGCATGGACGGCGACCACGGCCCGGGGGTGGCCTGGAACCTCGGCCACACGTTCTTCCTCGCCGCCTTCCTCCTGTTCGGCGCCTTCGTCGTGGAGTTGCGCCGCCTCGTTCCCGCGGCCACCGTCCGGATGCGAACCGCCGCCAGTGCCGCCATGGTCGCCGCAGTCTTCGGCGCGGGCTGCTTCGTCTGGGTTGCTCTCGGCGACCTGTTCCCCGGCTTGGCCGACTCGGCCCCGCTGCCCGGCCTTCTCACGTCGGCAGGCCCGCTCGCCTTCCAGCTCGGCATGCTCACCCTGCTGGCCATGCTGGCAGCCGCACCGCCCAGGCGGCTGCCCGTGTGGAGTCCGGCGCTCGTGTTCGTGTCCTTCGCCCTGATCACGGTCAGCCTCGACCTGATCCCGCTCGCGGCCGTCGTCCTCATGGCCGGCCTCGCGCCGCTGGCCCGCGACCGCACCCTCCGCACAGCGCCGTAGGCCCGCAGGCCGCGTCGGCGGCAACGGTCGGCCGGGGCCCGGGAGCAACGGCGACGCCGCCAGGCGGACCGGCGGAGCCGCGGCGGGTGCCCCCGGGCAGGGGAGCGGGGAAGCAGCCGTCGACGGCGGGCGGGCACCCGGCCGTCCCTCGCCCTCCAGCCGCCTCCGCGGCGTGGGCCGCAACGGCGTACTTTTCGGAATCGCGTACCGAAATCCCTACCCACCGGGGGGAGTTGTGCGTCACCATGGGCCTGCACCGAGAGTATCGGTGTGCCAACGGGGGGTTGGGGATGAAGCTCGTCGAAATCGTGCGGCAGACGCCGTGGGCCGTGGTGCTCCTGGTGGTCCTGGCGGCCACGCTGGCCGTGCTTCCTCTCGCGCTGCTGCCGGGCAGCCTGTCGACCGTGCAGGCGGTCCTCGCCTCGGTGGGCAGCATCGTCCTGCTCGTCTTCGCGCTGTTCGGCCTCGTGCACGACACCTTCTCGGCGTGGCAGCTGGTCGCCGCCCTGTGCGTCCTGGTGCTCGTGGCGGGGAGCGCCCTGTACGGCTGGCGGCTCGTGGAGCAGTCGCGCCCCCTCACGGTGACCGACGAGGTGAAGCTCACCGGCGCGGAGCAGATGGAGCACGAGGCGGTGGCGTTCCTCACCGTGAAGGTCCCCCGGCCACGGGACCTGCTGCGCGTCACCCTCGGGATGGAGGACCTGAGCCACGGGTCGCAGTGCGGCCCGTCCAGCGTCCTGCGGCTCACCGGAGCCGGGCTCGACGGGGCCGTGGAGACCGGGGCCGGCGAGGAGACTCCGGTCGCCCTCGACAGGGACGAGCGGACGGTGCGCCTGAAGGTGGAGCTGAGGACGGACGAGGGCTGCTCCGTCTCCCTGGACGTGGAGAAGGCCGTCCTTGTGAACCGCTGAACCACGGGAGCCACGATGAGTTCGAAGATCCGATTCGCCACCGCGGCGGTGTGCGGCGCGCTGCTGACGGCGGCCTGCACCGGAGGAGGGGGCGGCGTGGACGCCTCCTCCACGAGTCCTCTCCCCGGGAGCACCTCCCCCACGGCCTCTCCCCCCGAGGAACCCACGGCCGCACCCTCGTGGGGAGGCGTCAACGTCGCCGTGAAGTACGACCAGCCCGGCTTCAACTTCCGGGACGACGGGACGGCGCGTTCCGGCTTCGAGAACGACCTGGCGCTCTTCCTCAAGCGCGCGCTGGGCTTCAAAGGCATGGCGTACAGCGACGTGCCCTCCAAGGACCGGGAGAAGGTCCTGGTGGAGGGCACGGCGGACCTGGTGATCGCCACGTACTCCATCACCGCCGACCGCGAGAAGAAGATCGACTTCGCCGGGCCGTACCTCCAGACGCGGCAGGGGCTGCTCGTCCGGAAGGGCGATCGCTCCATCAAGGAGATCAAGGACACGGCCGACAAGGTCGTCTGCACCGTCGAGGGGTCCACCTCGGACGGGAACGCCTCCGTGCCGTCCATCAGGAAACAGCTCAGGACGCTGATGCCCGAGGCCGTCGTCGACCTCCGGACGGACTACTCGGACTGCGTCGCCCGCCTGGAGGCGGGGGAGGTCCACGCGGTCTGGACGGACCTGGCCGTGCTGTACGGGTTCATGGAGCACCACAAAGGCGTCGAGGTCGTCGAGAACCTGGAGATCGGTTCGCCCCAGCGCTACGGGATCGGTGTCCAGGAGGGCCGGGAGGAGCAGTGCCGGCAGATCGCCGAGAAACTGCGGGACTTCCTCAACTCCCCCGACTGGGGCGGCTACTTCAAGTACCACTTCTCCGGCCTGGCCGACCGGGACCCGGAGTTCGAGCAGAAGCACAAACCGAACCCGGAGGACATCGACAAGTACTCCTGCTCGGACGACTGAGGCCGCCCGGGCCGCCCCGGGCGCCGGGCCGGACGGTGGCGGCCCGGGCCGGTGCGCCCACGGCGCTCGGCCGGCGGGGTGCCGGTGCGCGCTGACGGCCCTTCACCGGCGCCGGGCGGCCCCGGCGATGAGGGCGGCGGTGAGATCGCCCTGCCGGTAGGGGAAGTTGTGGGCCCCCGGGACCGTCCTCACCCGTCCGTTCGGTGCGGCGGTCGCCAGCCGCCGGGCCCACTCCTGGGGGGCGAGCGCGTCGTGCGCGCCCCGCAGGACCAGGGTCGGGCAGGTCACCCGGCCGATGGTGCGCTCGGGTGCGTCGTGCAGCGCGGAGCGCGCGTACCGGAGCATCTCCCGCGCCCCGCCGCGGACGTAGTACGGCACGGTGGCGCCGAGTTCGCCGGGCGCCTCGTGCGCCAGCGTGCGCGCGAGGGCCCCGAGCAGGCCGGGCGCGCGGCGCAGCGCGGGCGGGAAGGTCGGCCCCATCAGCACCAGCGACTCCACCGTCTGCGGCCGGTCCGCGGCCACCCGCAGCGCGACCTGGGCACCGGTGGAGTGCCCCACCAGCACGACGGGCCCCCGGGGGACCGCGGTCAGCCAGGCGGAGACCGCCTCCGCCAGGGCGGGGATCCGCGCGGGGCAGGCCCGGGGCTGCCGGTGGCCGAATCCGGGGACGTCCAGGAGGAACGACTCCGCCCACGCGCCGCAGCCCTCCAGGGCGTCCAGCAGGTAGCCCAGGGCCCCCAGGCCGGGGACCATGACCACCTGGGGACCGCGTACGCGGTCCCCGCCCGTGTGCAGGCTGCGTATCCTGCGTCCGGCCGCCTCGTCCCAGCGGACCGCGTACCGACGTCGTCCGGTTGCGTGCATGGAGGACGTGTTCCCCTGCGCCGCCCGCTCACAGCCGGCCGGGCCGCCCGGCCGGGGCCCGCACGTGCGGCACCGTCGGGTGGGGGTGGAGGGAGTCCGCGCCGACCGCCGAGGCGTCGGGGCGGCTCACGGCTGCCACCTCCATTCGGTGATCTCGGCCGGGTCGGCTCCCGTGCGGCGGATCTCCGCCCGCAGCCGGTCGCGCCGGCGGCCGTAGGAGGCGGCCAGGTCCGCGGCTGCGGAGTGCCCGCGCAGATGGCGCAGGGCGGTGACCGCGAGGTCGTGCCGGGAGACGCCGTTGGCCACGAGCAGGTCGTGGGGCGTGGTGGTGGTGCCCTCCTCGACGTACCCGCGCACGTGGAAGCGGTCCGGGCGGGGGCGGCCGTGCAGCAGCTGGTGGACGGCGGCGGGGTAGCCGTGGAAGCCGAAGACGACGTGGGTGTCGGTGCCGAACAGGTCGCGGAACTCGGCGTCCGCCATGCCGTGGGGGTGCCGGTCCGGCGGGGCCAGGGCGCACAGGTCCACGACGTTGACGACGCGGATGCGCGCGGCGGGCAGGTCGCCCCTGAGCAGGTGCGCGGCGGCGAGCGTCTCGACGGTGGGGATGCCGCCCGCGCAGGCGAGGACCAGCTCCGGATCCTCGCCGCCGTTGGTGGAGGCCCAGCGCCAGGTGGAGGCGCCCGCCGCGCAGTGCCGGCGGGCGGCGTCCAGGTCGAGCCACTGGGCGGCCGGGTGCTTGCCGGCCGCGACCAGGTTGATCCGGCCGGTGTCGGCGAGCAGCCGTTCCATGGTGACCAGGAGGGTGTTGGCGTCCGGCGGCAGGTACACGCCGGTCACGGTGCTCTTCTTGGTGAGCAGGTTGTCGATGAAGCCGGGGCCCTGGTGGCTGTAGCCGTTGTGCTCCTGGCGCCATCCCTCGCTGGTCAGCAGGTACGTCAGGCTGCTGACGGGGGTGCGCCAGGGCACCTCGTGGGACATCTTCAGCCACTTGGCGTACTGGTTGAGCATGCTGTCGACGACCGGGGCGAACGCCTCGTAGGTGGGGAACAGGCCGTGCCGGCCGGTCTGGAGGTAGCCCTGCAGCCAGCCCTGGCAGGTGTGCTCGGAGAGCACCTCCATGACGCGTCCGCCGCGGGAGAGGTCCTCGGCGTACCCGTGCACGGGCCAGGTGTAGGCGCGGCCGCTCGCGCCGAGGACCTCGTCGAGCTTGTTGGAGGCCAGCTCGTCCGGCGACATGATGCGGAAGTCCCGGCTCTCCTCCGTCCGGCGCATGACCTCCGTCAGCCAGCCGGCCAGGACCCGGGTGGGGCTCGCGGTGGCCGTCCCCGGACCGCCGGGGACGGCGACGGCGTACGGCTCCGGCGGCGGCAGGTCCAGCGGACGGCGCAGCCGGCCGCCGTCGCCTGCCGGCCGCATGCCGATGCGCCGCTCGCCGGCCGGGCAGGCGGCCAGGACGTGGGGCCGGGGCCGGCCGTCCTCGTCGAACAGCTCCTCGGGCCGGTACGAGCGCAGCCACGCCTCCAGGGCCGCGAGCTGCTCGTCGTCCTCGTGGACGCCGGCCAGCGGGACCTGGTGGGCGTGGAAGGTGCCCTCGATGCGCTCCCCGCCGACCCGGTGCGGGGCGCCCTGCCCCTTGAGGCTGCGCAGCACGATCATGGGCCAGGCCGGGCGCTCGTCGGGGTCGCCGGCGCGTGCGCGGCGCTGGATGCCGGTGATGGCGGTGTGGGCGTCGAGCACGGCGTCCGCCACCGGGTCGCCGCCGGGGTCCGCCGTCACGTCGACGATGCGGGGGTCCCAGCCGTAGCCGCGGAACAGCGCCGTCAGTTCGGCGTCGGTCATGGTGGCGAACAGCGTCGGGGAGGAGATCTTGTAGCCGTTCAGGTGCAGGACCGGCAGCACCGCGCCGCCGGTGGCGGGATCGAGGAACTTGGTGGAGTGCCACGCTCCCGCGGTCGGTCCCGTCTCGGCCTCCCCGTCCCCGACGATGCAGGCCACCAGGCGGTCCGGGGCGTCGAAGGCGGCGCCGAACGCGGTCGACAGGGCGTAGCCGAGTTCCCCGCCCTCGTGGATGGTGCCGGGCACGGCCGGGGAGAGGTGGCTGGGGAAGCCGTCGGGAGCGCAGTAGCGGCGCGCCAGCTCCCGCAGGCCGCTCCCGTCGCGCGCCAGCGCCGGGTCGTAGTCCTCGTGCGTGCCCTCCAGCCACAGGTTGGCGTGGTTGGCCGGGGCGCCGTGCCCGGGGCCGGTGACCAGCAGCACGTCGGTGCCGCGTTCCCGGACGAGCGTGTTGAGCGCCGCGTACACCAGGGTGATCCCGGGGCACGAACCCCAGTGGCCCAGCAGCCGCGGCTTGAGGTGCTCGCGGCGCAGCGGCTCCCGCAGCAGCACGTTGTCCCGCAGGAAGATCAGCGCGGCGGCCACATAGTCGGCGGCCCGCCGGTACGCCCTCGTTCCGTCCCGCTCGGATCCCATCGGACACCCTCCTCGGCCACATCCCGGCTGCTCGACCACGGCTCGGCTCGGTGGCGTGTCCCCAGGGGTACCCGCCACAGCCCGGCCGCCCCCCCTCGACCGGGTCCACCGCCGCCCGGACCGCCCCGCACCGGCCGTACGGCCGGTGCGGGGCCGAGCGCCGGTACGTCCCCGCCTGCCCCGGTACGGCGCGTCCGATGTCACCGGGGCGCCTGCGGTCCCCGGCGCTCCGGTGGCCCGCCCCCGGTCGCCGCATCGCCGGGCCGCCGCGGGGCGGGCCGCAGGAGGCCGGTCACCGCCGGGTGGCGGATGCGGGGCCGGTCAGCCGGCGAGGGTGAAGATCCCGGCCAGGCGCACCAGGTCCAGCAGCCGGGCGGGCTGGTCGCGCGCGCCCGCCAGGTCCAGGCGGGCGCCCCGCTCACGGCAGTGGTGCTCCAGGGCGATCAGGGCGTGCAGTCCGGCGGAGTCCATGAACGACACCTCGGACAGGTCCACCACCAGTCCCCGCAACTCCCCTTCGGCTTCCCGCACCGCACCGGTCAGCGCCGGTGCGGTCTCGTGGTCGATCTCGCCGCTGGGGTGCAGGGTCACCGTGTTGTGTTCCCGGCTGACGGCGACGGGCAGAGGAGGCATGGCCGTCCGGTTCCCCTTTCCGGGGCGGTACGGCCCGCACCGACCGGCACCGCCTCCGGCGGGACACCCCGCAGGCAGCCGCACCCGATCACCACGGGCCGAGCGTGCGCAGTCCCGCCGAGGCGACGGGGTGCTCCCCCACCGTCACACACCCGGTCCCTTCCGTACCACCGCCCCCGCCGATCGGCACCGGATCTCCACCGGAGCACGGGCCAACCTCCCGCCGGACGGCGCCCCGGCCGGGGAGCCGGCTCCGCCGCGTCAGGGGCTCGCGTGCTTGCCCCGCCCGCCCGGGGGAGCACCGCCGCGCCCCCGGCTCCCGGCAGGCGGCCCCCGAGCGCGAACCGGCGGGCACTCCCTGTCCGGGCGGTTCGCGCCGCACGGGTGAGGGCACTCGTGGCCCCGGACGGGGTCCTGTCCCCGTGCGGACGGTGCGGACGGCCCGGCGACGTCCCGCGGAGGGCGGACCCCCGATCACGAGCGCGGCAGTGGAGGAGCAGCCATGCAACAGGACAAGCACCCCGACTACGGTCCCGTGGTCTTCCGCGACAAGTCCGCCGGGTACGCCTTCCTGACCCGGTCGACCGCGCACAGCGACCAGACCATCGAGTGGGACGACGGCCAGGTCTACCCGGTCGTCGACGTCGAGATCTCCTCGGAGAGCCACCCCTTCTACACCGGCAGGGCCCGCGCCGTCGACGCGAAGGGCCGGATCGCCAGGTTCGAGCAGCGCTACGGCAAGCCGGGGCAGGCCCCGCGCTCCTGACCGGCCGGACGGTGCGCGTCCGCCGGGCAGAGGCGCGGCGGCACCGGCCCGGGGGATCGTCCGCCGCCGATGCGGGAGTCCCCGCGTCGGGGACCGGGCGGCCCGGCGGCGGGCGGCGTCACCAGGACGAGGCGGTGGTCCGGGTGGCGAGCAGGCGCAGCAGTGCGTCCGGACCGTCCCGGAGCAGCCGCCGCTGCCGGTCGGCGGCGGTGCCCTCCTGCAGCAGCCGGTGGACCAGGGAGTCGACCTGGCGGGCGTCACCGGCCTCCTCCAGGGCGGGAGTGATGTGCTCCATCAGCCCGCCGACGACGTCGCCGGCCTTGCGGGGCCGGTGGGTGCGCGGGTCGAGCAGGGTGTCCGCCATGCCGTGCCGGGCGGCGTGCCAGCCGGCCGCGGCCAGGAGTTCGGGAGGCGGCACGGGGAGGGGAAGGCCCGCCTCCTCCTCGCGCAGGGCGGTGACCACCAGGGCGCGGACGATGCCGGTGAGCATGACGGCGTCGTCCGCGCGCAGCTGGACGTCCATGGCGCGGACCTCGACGGTCGGGTAGCGCTCGGAGAGGCGGGCCTGCCAGTACAGCTGGCCCAGGTCGCGGATGACCCCCGTGGCCAGCAGGTCCCGGAGGCGCCGGTCGTGGTCCGCGGCGCCGGCGAACAGCGGCGGGGGGCCGCTGACCGGCCACCGGCCGAAGACCACGGTGCGCCAGCTGGCGAAGCCGGTGTCGGTCCCGTCCCACAGCGGCGAGTTCGCCGCCATCGCCACCAGGACCGGCAGCCAGGGCCGCAGCCGGTTCAGCACCGCCACGCCGGTGCCGCGGTCGGGGACGGCCACGTGCACGTGCATGCCGCTGATCAGCTGCTCGTCGACCAGCCGCGGGGCACTGACGTGCAGGGCCCGGTAGCGCGGGGTGTCCGTGACGGGCGAGGGGACGACGGGGGCGAAGGGGGCCGCGCCGCAGGCGGCGAGCCGGCAGCCGGCTTCCTCGGCCGCACCGCCGAGGGCGTGGCGCAACCGCAGCAGGTGACCGCCCACCTCCTCCAGCGTCCCGCAGACGGGCGTGGCGATCTCCACCTGGACCTGGAGCAGTTCGGGGTGGACCTCCCCGGTGCCCAGCGCGGGCTGCAGCCCGGCCGCCGCGAACACCCTCTCCGCCAGCGGCACCGGCCGGCCGCTGTCCGGGTCCAGGAGCAGGTACTCCTCCTCCACCCCCATGGTGGTCATGGCTTCCTCGTTTCGCGATGGCCCCCGGCGCCGCCCGGCCGGCCGGCCGGGCGGCGGAGGCGTCCGCAAGGTGGCGGTCGCACGGCGGAGCCGGTCCCCGGGCCCGCCGCGCGCTGTCGCCGGGGCGGCCGTGGCGGGCGGTTCCGGGCGGCGGGGGCACGGATGCGGCCTTCCGGGTGGCGGCTCTTGCTGCGTGCCCCGGGCGGTACGCGGTAAACGCCGCCCCGGCCTGCTCGGGGCGGTCGCCGGCCGGTGCGTGCCGCCGCGCGGGCGGGTGCCGGGGCCGGCGGCCGTTCAGGGAGCGGCGGCCGGAGCGGGTGTCGCGCCGGGAGCGTCGGTGATGCCCAGGCGCAGGTGCTCGACGTGGTAGAGGGCGTGGTCGAGGAGCTCGGCGACGTGGTTGTCGTACAGGGCGTAGACGACGGAGCGGCCCCGGCGGGTACCGGTGACCAGGCCGAGGGTGCGCAGGACCCGGAGCTGGTGGGAGCAGGCGGACTGCTCCATGCCGACGGCGGCGGCCAGTTCGGTGGCCGGGCAGGGCCCTTCGCGCAGCCGGGCCAGGATCAGCAGCCGGGAGGGAGTGGCCAGGGCCTGGAGGGTCTCGGCGACCTTCGGCGCATTCTGCGCGGTCAGCCGGGTGCGCGGGACCGCGCCGCCGTTCTCGGGGGATGTCGCTCCATGGCCCATGGCCCCATCCTACGGAACCGGATACATGAAGAAATGTTCAACTGTTCCTGTATGGTGAGGCCGTCGAAGTCCGAGCCCACCGAAGGCCCTGCCGATGACCTCCACACTGAACGCCCCGGCACCGCCGGGACGGAGCGCCGCCGCCCCCGCGCCGCGCCGCCGCACCCGGATCCTGTCCCTGCCCGAGGCCCGCTGGGCGCTCGCCGCCCTGCTGCTGTTCCTCACCGCCCTCCCCCCGTACCTGCTGGGAGCCCCCGCATGGCTGTGGGGCCCGCTGTTCGCGGCCGTCTACGCCGCCGGCGGCTGGGAGCCGGCCTGGGAGGGGTGCAGAGCGCTGAGGGAGAGAACCCTGGACGTGGACCTGCTGATGGTCGTCGCCGCGCTCGGCGCCGCCGCCATCGGCCAGGTCCTCGACGGTGCGCTGCTGATCGTCATCTTCGCCACCTCCGGCGCCCTGGAGGCGATCGCGACCGCCCGCACCGCCGACTCCGTACGCGGCCTGCTCGACCTCGCCCCGGCCACCGCGACCCGGCTGCTGCCCGGCGGCGGCGAGGAGACCGTTCCGGCCGGGGAGCTGGCAGCCGGGGACACCGTCCTGGTCCGGCCGGGCGAGCGGGTCGGCGCGGACGGCCGCGTCCTGACCGGTGAGAGCGAGGTGGACCAGGCCACCATCACCGGTGAACCGCTGCCGGTGGCCAAGCAGGCCGGGAGCCAGGTGTTCGCCGGCACCGTGAACGGCACGGGCGCCCTCACGGTGCGGGTGGAGCGGAACCCCTCGGAGACGGTGATCGCCCGGATCGTGGCGATGGTCGAGGAGGCGTCCGAGACCAAGGCCCCCACCCAGCTGTTCATCGAGAAGCTCGAACAGCGCTACTCCGTCGGCATGGTCGCCGCGACCCTGGCGGTCTTCGCCGTCCCGCTCGCCCTCGGCGACACGCTCCAGTCCGCGCTGCTGCGCGCGATGACGTTCATGATCGTGGCCTCGCCGTGCGCGGTGGTGCTGTCCACGATGCCACCGCTGCTGGCGGCCATCGCGAACGCCGGCCGCCACGGCGTACTGGCCAAGTCCGCGGTCGCCATGGAACGCCTCGGGCAGGTCGACACGGTCGCCCTCGACAAGACCGGCACCCTCACCGAGGGCACCCCGCGCGTCGCCGAGCTGCGCCCCCTGCCGGACAGCGGGCTGACCGACGACGGCCTGCTGGCCCTGGCGGCCGCGGCCGAGCACCGTAGCGAGCACCCGCTGGCCCGCGCCGTGACCGGTGCCGCCCGCGAACGCCGCCTCACCGTCGCCGACGCGACCGGCTTCGCCTCGGCCCCCGGCCGGGGCGTGAGCGCCACCGTCGACGGCCACACGGTCCAGGTCGGCTCCCCGGCCCGGCTCCTGCCCGCCGGCGCCGACCGGGCCGACTCCCGGGCGCGGCACCTGGTGCGGGACCTGGAGGACGCCGGGCGCACCGCGGTCGTGGTCCTCCGCGACGGGGTCCCGGTCGGCGTCCTGGGCATCGCCGACCGGCTGCGGCCGGACGCCGCCGCCACCGTCGCCGCGCTGACCGAGCTGACCGGGCGCCCGCCGGTGCTGCTGACCGGCGACAACGAGCGCGCCGCGCAGCGCCTGGCCGCGGAGGTCGGCATCACCGACGTCCGCGCCGGCCTCCTCCCCCAGGACAAGGCCGCCGCCGTCCGCGCGTGGGAGCGGCAGGGCCGGAGGGTGATGGTCGTCGGCGACGGCGTCAACGACGCCCCCGCACTGGCGGCCGCGCACTGCGGCGTCGCGATGGGCCGGGCCGGCTCCGACCTCGCCCTGGAGACCGCCGACGCCGTCGTGGTCCGCGACGAACTGGCCACCGTTCCGGCCGTCGTGAGGCTGTCCCGGGCCGCCCGCCGGCTGGTGGTCCAGAACCTCGCCGTCGCCGGGGTGTTCATCGCCGTGCTGGTCGCCTGGGACCTGTTCGGCACCCTGCCGCTGCCGCTCGGCGTCGCCGGGCACGAGGGGTCCACCGTCGTCGTCGCCCTCAACGGCCTGCGCCTGCTGCGCGGGACCGCCTGGCGGAACGCCTCGGCGGCGCGACCGGCGTGACGGGGCGCACCCGCCGCGCCGTTCCCGCGGGGGCGCCCGGCCGCGGGCGGTGACGCCCCCTGGGGCACCGGCCGGGTCCGTCCTTCGCTTGGCACAATATTTCCCCGGGACCGGCACCGGGGACGGGGCGCCCGCGCCGGGTGCCCGCTCCCGGCCGCGGCGCCCGGCCGGGGTGGTGCGTCCGGCCGGGGTGGTGCGTCCGGCCGGGCGCCGCGGGGCGGACCGGTCAGCGCACGGGTGCGGTGTCGCGCGGCGGCGCGTCCGGCCCGGCCCGGCGACTCCGCGGCGCCGGGAAGACGTACAGCTCCAGCACGTCGGGGCAGGGCGCCAGCCCCGGACCGCCGGCCCGGATCCATGCGGCGACGTCCTCGGTCGCGGCGGGGTCGTTGACCAGGCCGAGCCAGACCGGTCGGCCGCCGGCCGCACGGCCGGCGGCGGAGGGCTGCACCACGACCACGTTCGCCCGCTCGCACACGTCCAGGCAGCCGGAGACCCTGACCCGCGTCTCCCGGCGCAGACGCGCGAGCTGCGCGGCGTGGTCGACGCCGGGCACCTTGGAGGTGCCGCAGCAGCAGTCCCGGCACACCGTGACGCGGCACGGCGCCGGCCTCTTCTCGCGTGCTTCCCTGGGCACGACGGCACGCTCCTCTCTTCCGGGGAGATCCGCCCCGGGTCCGTTCGAGGAGGCGACCGCGTGAGTCTCCTGGCTCTCGGGTCGCCGCTCGTCCCGGCCTTCCCGCCCGCCCGGGGGCAGTGGCGTGTCCGGGATCCGCTCGCCGATCACAGTGGCGGGACCGCGCCGGAGTCGCACCGGCTTCCTCGTTCCGCCGTCGCCTGTTCGCCCGCCATCATCGCAGGGACCCCCGCAGGCGGGCGGCCCGCCCCCGGCGCGCCTTTGCGGCTCCGGTGGCGGCGGGGCGTCAGGCGTCGGCGCGGAGCCGGCGGCGGAGGGTGGCGGCGAAGTCCTCGGCGGCCATGAGCTGGGCGCGCAGTTTCTCGCAGCGGGCGTCGGCCACCTTGCGGTAGGTGTCCAGGCGCTCACGCAGGCGGTCCCGTTCGGTGTCCTCCAGCGGTTCCGCGGAGGAGAGCCTGTCGGTGATCGTCAGCAGGTCCCGCATCTCCTCCAGGGAGAAGTCCAGCGGCTTCATCCGGCGGATGACCATCAGGCGGTCCACGTCGGTGGCGGTGTAGAGCCGGAAGCCGCCCTTGGTGCGGGCGGAGGGGACGACGAGGCCGACCTCCTCGTAGTGCCGGATGGTGCGCAGCGACAGACCCGTCCGCTCGGCCACCTCGCCGATCTGCATCCGTCGCTCGTCCGTCACGGTCGCTTCCCCTCTGATGCCCGAACATTTTTCGGGTTCGTGGTGTCCAACCCTACCGCGTGACAAGGATCACAAGCCACCACAGGGGATTCACCTGCGATTTACAGGACAGCGGACGAAATCATCTCTCACGTCAGGGTAGGGTCTATCCAGGGGCGGAACACCGCCCTCCCGAGTCCCGTCGGGCGACGACGCCCGACCGGCGGCCCTCCCGGGCCCGCCGATCCCCTGGTCCGGCCCCCGTCGGGGACGACGGCCGCGGCCCGACCGGCACCCCCGCTCCCGCACGGAGCCGCGCACCCTGCGCGCGCACGCCCGCCGCCTGCGCGCCCGACACGGAAACGGATGCATGTCCGCTGACACCTCCGCGGCCCACCGGCCGCGCCTGCCCCGCCCCGTCTGGCTCTCCTCGGCGAAGGTCTTCCGCACCGAGGTGCTGGCCGGACTGGTCGTCGCCCTGGCCCTGATCCCCGAGGCGATCTCCTTCTCGATCATCGCCGGCGTGGACCCGGCCGTCGGCCTGTTCGCCTCCTTCACCATGGCCGTCACCATCGCGGTCGTCGGCGGCCGGCCGGCGATGATCTCGGCCGCCACCGGGGCGGTCGCCCTGGTGATCGCCCCCCTCAACCGCGAGCACGGCCTCGGTCATCTGGTCGCCGCGGTCATCCTGGGCGGCCTGATGCAGATCGCGCTGGGCGCCCTGGGGGTGGCGAAGCTGATGCGCTTCGTGCCGCGCTCGGTGATGGTCGGCTTCGTCAACGCCCTCGCCGTCCTGATCTTCATGGCCCAGGTGCCCGAGCTGCGGGACGTCCCCTGGGCCGTCTACCCGCTGGTGGCCGCCGGCCTGGCCCTGATGGTGCTCTCCCCGAGGATCACCACGGTGGTGCCCGCCCCGCTGGTGGCCATCGTCGCCCTCACCGCCCTCACCGTCGCCGCCGGGATCGCGGTGCCCACCGTCGGCGACAAGGGCGAGCTGCCCGACTCCCTGCCCGCCCCGGGCCTGCCCGACGTGCCGTTCACGGTGGAGACGCTGACCACCGTCGCCCCCTACGCGCTGGCACTGGCGCTGGTCGGGCTGATGGAGTCGCTGATGACGGCCAAGCTGGTGGACGACATCACCGACACCCGCTCCAACAAGACGCGGGAGTCCATCGGCCAGGGCGTCGCCAACGTCGTCACCGGCCTCTTCGGCGGCATGGGCGGCTGCGCCATGATCGGCCAGACCATGATCAACGTGAAGACCTCCGGCGCCCGCACCCGGCTGTCCACCTTCCTCGCCGGTGTCTTCCTGCTGGTCCTGGTCGTCGTCCTGGGACCGGTGGTCTCCACCATCCCGATGGCCGCCCTGGTCGCGGTGATGGTCCTGGTCTCCTTCGCCACCTTCGACTGGCACTCGGTCCACCCGAGGACGCTCCGGCGGATGCCGCTGGGCGAGACCGGCGTGATGGCCGTCACCGTCGCCGTGGTCGTCGCCACCCACAACCTCGCCGTCGGCGTCATCGTCGGCGTCGTCACCGCCATGGTGGTCTTCGCCAAGCGCGTCGCCCACCTCGCCGAGGTCACCGCCGTGACCGACCCCGACGGCACCAGCGTCGTCTACGCCGTCACCGGGGAGTTGTTCTTCGCCTCCTCCAACGACCTGGTCTACCGGTTCGACTACGCCGGCGACCCCGACAGCATCGTCATCGACCTCTCCGCCGCCCACATCTGGGACGCCTCCTCCGTGGCCGCCCTGGACGCCATCGAGACCAAGTACGCCGCCCGCGGCAAGAAGGTCACCATCACCGGGCTCAACAGGGCCAGCGCCGAGATGCACGGCAGGCTCGCCGGACGGTTCGCCGACAGCCACTGACGCGCGGCGGCCCGGCCCGTTCCGCCGTGGAGCGGGCCGGGCCGGGGCGGGACGCGCCTCAGACCGTCTCGTCGACGGCGCGGGCCAGGATGCGCAGGCCCTCGTCCAGTTCCTCGGGCGTCGCGGTCAGCGGCGGGAGCAGCTTGACGACCTCGCTCGCGGGGCCGGAGGTCTCCACGAGCAGGCCGAGCTCGAAGGCGCGGGAGCAGATCCGGGCGGCGTGCCCCCGGTCGGCGAAGGCCAGCCCCCAGGCCAGGCCGCGGCCCCGGTATCCGGCGCCGCGCCGGCGGTGTTCGGCGGCGATCTCGGCCAGCGCCTCCTCCACCCGGCGGCCCCGGGCGAGGGTCTGCTCCTCGGTGCCGCCGTCCGCCCAGTAGGCGTCCAGCGCGGCGGTGGCGGTGACGAAGGCCGGGTTGTTGCCGCGGAAGGTGCCGTTGTGCTCGCCCGGCTCCCAGATGTCCAGCTCGGGGCGGAACAGGG
>NZ_JBHUFU010000005.1:0-363416 GCF_042681365.1 Streptomyces desertarenae
TGCCCGAGCGGTTCGCCGGCCGGGACACCCCCGCCGCCCACCCCTCCGCCTGCCACTTCGCCGAAGAACGCGACGTGCTGACGGCCGGGGGGACGGCGTTGTGAGCGTGCGCCGGCCGGGTGTGCCGGGCAGCGGCGCACATGGTTTTTTCTGCGCTTATGTCGAGCGCCGGGAAAAGCTGTCAAGAGCTCAACAGGTCGTTTTCCGTGAATGACGTGGAGACGATATCGGCAATCAGTGGTCTAAACCAGTTTGACCTCTTGACCCGGGCCTCGGTCCATTGCGAAAGTCCCCGCATCCGAAAAGGTTTTCCGGCTGTCGGGGGGCGAGTACGAGATGGCCAGTGCGCAGCGCACCGTGCCGGCCGGCCGGTCGCCGGGGCAGTTGATGTGGCGGCGTTTCCGGCGTGATCGCACGGGTGTCGCGTCCGCCTGCGTCGTGGTGTTCTTCTTCGCCGTCGGACTGCTGGCGCCCGTCATCTCCCGGCTGTACGGCAAGGACCCGTACACCCGCTACGGGCAGGAGCGCGAGGGGCTGCTCAACGAGTACGGCTATCCGATCAAGCCCAACGGGGGCATCGACTCCGAGTTCTGGTTCGGTCTGGAGCCCGTCCTCGGCCGCGACGTGCTCACCCAGCTCGTGTACGGCATCCGCACCTCGCTCTTCATCGCCGTCGCGGTGACCGCGGCCACCGTCCTGACGGCCATGGTGCTGGGCGTGGTCGCCGGTTACCTCGGCGGCAAGGCGGACTACTTCATCGGCCGCACCATCGACCTGCTGATGGCCTTCCCCAACCAGTTGTTCTTCGTGGCGTTCATGCCCATCGTGGTGGCCCTCTTCGTCGACCCCACCGACGAGACGCCCACCTACATCAGAGTGGTGGCGCTGATCCTGGTGCTGTGGTTCCTCGGCTGGATGTCCCTGGCCAGAATCCTGCGCGGCGCCACCCTGGCGCTGCGCGAGCGGGAGTTCGTGGAGGCCGCCAAGGTCAGCGGGGCCTCGCCCTGGCGCATCGTCCGCAAGGAGCTGCTGCCCAACCTGATGACGCCCATCCTGGTGCAGGCGACCTACATGCTGCCCAACTTCGTCACCACGGCCGCAGCGCTCTCCTTCCTCGGCGTCGGCATCGTCGAGCCGACCCCCGACTGGGGCCGGATGTTCGCCACCGGCGCCGAGGTCTACCAGGACGACATCACCTACATGTTCTTCCCCGGGGGCGCGATGGTCCTGTTCATCGTGGCCTTCAACCTCCTGGGGGACTCGGTCCGGGACGCCTTCGACCCCCGGGCCGCACGTTGACCGCGCTCCGTCCGCGAGGCGGACAGGCAGGGGGCAGAGCCATGAGAAGCCATCGAATACGCGCACCGCGTGCCGTGGCCGCGGTGCTCGCCGCGGGAGCGCTGCTCCTGGGCGGCTGCAGCGCGGGCGGCGGCGGGGGCGGGGACGACCGCGGCGGGAACGAACCCGCCACGGAGCGGGCGGCGATCGGATTCGCCGACGCCGAGGCGTCCGCCGGCCCGGCCGAGGACGTCCCCGGCGCGCAAAAGGGCGGCACCCTGCGCGTCTACCAGCGCGACAGCTACTCCCACCTGGACCCGGCGCAGATCTACGTCCAGGACGAGATGGTGCTCGCCGCGTTGATCCACCGCAAGCTCACCCACGTCAAGCTCGCCAACGACGGCACCTACTCGGTGGTGGGCGACCTGGCCACCGACAGCGGCCGGCCCTCCGACGGCGGACGGACCTGGACCTACACGCTGAAGGACGGCATCAGGTTCGAGGACGGCTCGCCGATCACCTCCCGGGACATCCGGCACACCTTCGAGCGCCTCTTCGCCCCCTTCGTCACCCAGGGCCCGACCTTCGTCCAGCAGTGGATGGCGAACAAGACCGGCGCCGCCTACCGCGACCTGCTGCCCGAGGGGCCCTACGGGGGCGACCACCTGCCCGACTCCGTCCTGGAGACGCCGGACGAGAAGACGGTCGTCTTCCACTTCGCCGAGCCGCACAACGACCTGCCCTACGCCCTGGCCATGAGCGGCTACGCGGTGGTCTCCGCCGAGAAGGACACCCGGCAGAAGTACGACAAGGCCCCGCTCGCCAGCGGCCCGTACCGGATCGAGTCCTTCAAGTCCGGCAAGTCGATGAAACTGGTGCGCAACCCCGAGTGGGACCCGGAGACGGACGCCGCCCGCCACCAGTACGTCGACGGGTTCGACATCACCTTCAACCACCAGTACGAGGACTCCACCAAGCGGCTGCTCAACGACAGCGGCGAGGCGCGGACCGCCCTCAGCTTCAACAACGCCGTGGACGCCGGCAGCTACCAGCGGGTGATGCGCGAGGCGAAGGACCGCACCGTCTCCGGCTACCAGATCTTCGTCGCCCAGCTCGCGATCAACACCAGCCGCGTCGAGGACGTCAGGGTCCGGCAGGCCATCGCGTACGCCTTCCCCTCCAAGTCCTACCTGGCCCCGTACGGCGGTTCCTCCGGCGGCGAACTGGCCGGCGGCCTGATCAGCCCGCTGCTGCCCGGCTACGAGAAGGACTACGACCCGTTCGGCAAGCTGAAGAAGCCGGGCGGCGACCCCGAGAAGGCCCGCGAACTGCTGGAGGAGGCGGGCAAGGTGGGGACGAAGCTCACCTTCGCCTACCGGAACAACGACGAGGAGCAGAAGGCGTCCATCGCGGTCGCCGACGCCCTGGAGAAGGCCGGGTTCGACGTCCAGCGCAAGGAACTGCCCACGGACACCTACTACGACCTCATCGGCGACGTCGACAACGCCTACGACATCTACGTCAACAACTGGGGCCACGACTGGTCCAGCGCCTCCACCGTGATCCCGCCCCTGTTCGACGGCCGGGGGATCCAGGACGGCGGCTCCAACTACGCGCACGTCGACGACCCGGAGATCAACTCCAGGATCGACGAGATCCAGCGCATCGCGGACCCGGAGAAGGCCGCGAAGGAGTGGTTCGAGCTGGGCAAGTACATCCTGGAGGAGGTCACTCCGGCCGTCCCCGTCTACTACTTCAAGCAGACGCAGATCGCCGGCTCCAAGGTGGGCGGACTGGTCTACAACAACGACATGAGCAACCTCGACGTGACCAAGCTCTACGTCAAGCGGTAGTCGCGTCCCACCGCGGGGCGCGCCGGGTCCACGGGCCCGGCACGCCCCGCACCCCGCCGCACCGCCTCCCTGCTCCCCGCGTGAGGGCCGCAACCGACCATGCTGCGCTTCCTGGTGCGCCGGACACTCGGCGCCTCCGTCATCCTGCTGATCATCAGCGCCTGCACGTTCTTCCTCTTCTACGCCATCCCGCGCGATCCGGCGCTGCTCCACTGCGGAAAGACCTGCGACCCCGAGTCGCTGGAGATCATCCGCAGGAACCTCGGGCTCGACAAGCCGCTGACGGAGCAGTACTGGACGTACATGGCGGGCATCTTCGCCGGCCGGGACTTCGCCGTGGGCCCCTGTCCGGCGCCGTGCTTCGGCTACTCGTTCGCGAGCAACGAGCCGGTGTGGGGGACCATCGTCGACCGGCTGCCCACCACCGTCTCGCTCGCCCTGGGCGGCGCCGTGGTCTTCCTCGTCCTCGGTCTGGGCGCCGGGATGCTCGCCGCCTGGCGGCGCGGCGGGCTCACCGACAAGCTCCTCAGCTCGGTGTCGCTGGTCTTCAGCTCCCTGCAGATCTACTTCGTCGGCCCGCTGGCCATCGCCCTGCTGGTCTACCAGCTGGAGCTGTTCCGGCAGCCCGAGTACGTGCCGATCACCGAGAGCCCGGCCGACTGGTTCGCCGGGCTGCTCATCCCGTGGTTCGTGCTGTCGCTGATCTTCACCGCCCAGTACACCCGCATGTCCCGCTCGACCCTGATCGAGCAGCTCGCCGAGGACCACGTGCGGGCGGCCCGGGCCAAGGGCATGCCCGGCCGCACCGTCTTCTTCCGCTACGCCTGGCGCGGCTCGCTCATCCCCGTCGTGACCATCTTCGGCATCGACCTGGGCGCGCTGTTCGGCGGCGCGATGGTCACCGAGTTCACCTTCACCCTGCCCGGCCTCGGACGGCTGGCCGTGGAGTCGGTGCTCAACACCGACCTGCCCATGCTGATGGGCGTGATGCTGTTCGCCGCCACCATGATCATCGCCTTCAACATCCTGGTGGACGCGGTCTACGCGTTCATCGACCCGCGCGTACGACTGTCCTAGGAGGATCCCGCCGGTGACCACAGTGACCGAGACCGCGGGCCCCGGCGCCCCGCCGCCCGGCACGGACGCCTTCCTGTCCGTCCGCGACCTGCGCGTCCGCTTCTCCACCGAGGACGGCACCGTCCACGCCGTCGACGGGCTCTCCTTCGACCTGGCCCGCGGCCGGACCCTGGGCGTCGTCGGCGAGTCCGGTTCGGGCAAGTCCGTGACGGGCCTGTCCCTGCTCGGGCTGCACGACCGGCGCACCACGGAGGTCACCGGCCGGATCGTGCTGGACGGGCAGGAGGTGACCGGCGCCGGCGAGAAGGAGCTGCAGAGGCTGCGCGGCAACAAGGCGGCGATGGTCTTCCAGGACTCGCTGACCGCCCTGTCGCCCTACCACACCGTCGGGGACCAGATCGCCGAGCCGTACCGCCGGCACACCGGCGCCTCCCGGCGCGCGGCCCACCGGCGCGCGGTGGAGATGCTCGGCCGCGTCGGCATCCCCAACCCCCGGATGCGGGCCGGCGACTACCCGCACCAGTTCTCCGGCGGCATGCGCCAGCGGGCGATGATCGCCATGGCCCTCGTGTGCGACCCCGACCTGCTGATCGCCGACGAGCCCACCACCGCGCTCGACGTCACCGTGCAGGCGCAGATCCTGGACCTCCTGGCGGACCTGCAGGACGAGTTCGGCTCCGCGATCATCCTCATCACCCACGACCTGGGGGTCGTCGCCGAGACCGCCGACGAGGTGCTGGTGATGTACGCGGGCCGGGCCGTCGAGCGCGGCCGGGCCGACGAGGTCCTGCGCTCCCCGCGGCACCCCTACACCTGGGGGCTGCTGAGCTCGGTGCCGCGGCTGGACGGCGATGTGGAGGAGGACCTGGTACCCGTCCCGGGCTCCCCGCCGAGCCTGCTGGACCCGCCGTCCGGCTGCCCCTTCCACCCCCGGTGCGCCGTCACCGCGGAGGTCGGCGGCACGCGGTGCGCCGAGGAGCGGCCCGAGCCGCCCGACGTGCGCGGCGCCGCCTGCCACCTGACGGCGGACCGGCAGCGCACCCTCTTCGTCGAACGGACATCCCATGGACACGGCGCCGGCTGAGGTGAGGCAGCACATGACCGCGCAGACGGGACCCCTCCCGCACGAGGCCGCGCTCCCGGGCCCGGGCGTCCCGCCCGGGCGCGGCGAACCGCTGCTGGTCGCCGAGGGCCTGGCCAAGCACTTCCCGGTCATGGGGGGCTTCCCCTTCCGGCGGCAGGTCGGCACGGTCCGGGCGGTGGACGGGGTCGACCTCACCGTGCACGCGGGCGAGAGCCTGGGCCTGGTCGGCGAGTCCGGCTGCGGCAAGTCCACCACCGGACGCCTGCTGACCCGGCTCCTGGAGCCCACGGCCGGCCGGATCTCCTACCGGGGCCGGGACATCACCCACGCCGGGCGCAGGCAGCTGGCACCGGTCCGGACCGAGATCCAGATGATCTTCCAGGACCCCCACTCGTCGCTGAACCCCCGCCAGACGGTCGGCACGATCGTCGGCGGGCCCATGGAGGTCAACGGGATCGCTCCGCCGGGCGGCCGGGAGAAGCGGGTGCGGGAGCTGCTGGAGACCGTCGGCCTGAGCCCCGAGCACTACAACCGCTTCCCGCACGAGTTCTCCGGCGGCCAGCGCCAGCGCATCGGGATCGCCCGCGCGCTGGCGCTGGAACCCAGGCTGATCGTGGCCGACGAACCGGTCTCGGCGCTGGACGTCTCCATCCAGGCGCAGGTCGTCAACCTGCTGCGGCGGGTGCAGCGCGAGCTGGGCATCGCCTTCGTCTTCATCGCCCACGACCTGGCGGTGGTCCGGCACTTCTCCCAGCGCGTGGCGGTGATGTACCTCGGCAGGATCGTGGAGACCGGCGACCGCGAGTCGATCTACGCGCACCCGCGCCACCCCTACACCCGCGCCCTGCTCTCCGCGGTGCCCCGCGTGGCGCCGGCGGAGGGCGCCGGCGAGCGCATCCGCCTGACCGGCGACGTGCCCTCGCCGGTCGATCCGCCCTCGGGCTGCCGCTTCCGCACCCGCTGCTGGAAGGCGCGGGAACTGTGCGCCGAGGCGGAACCGCCGCTGGCGCGGCTGGACGGCGACCGGGAGGGGCACCTGACGGCCTGCCACTTCCCGGAGGGGGAGCCGGAGGGCGGGACCGGGGGCGCGCCCTCCGCCCCGGGGCCGCGGGAGGGCGGCGGCCGACCGGCCGGGTGACCGCAGGGCGGGCGCGGGGGCGCGCCCCCGCGCCCGCCGGACCCCTCAGGCCACGCCCAGCGACCGCTTGAGGAACGCCACCTGGAGCAGCAGCAGGTTCTCGGCCACCTGCTCCTGCGGGGTCATGTGCGTCACGCCCGACAGCGGCAGCACCTCGTGGGGGCGGCCCGCCGCCAGCAGCGCCGAGGACAGCCGCAGCGTGTGCGCGGCCACCACGTTGTCGTCCGCCAGGCCGTGGACGATCATCAGCGGCCGGTGCGGTCCGGCCGGTGCGGACAGCCCCTCGTCGGTGACCAGGGAGTTGGCCGCGTACACCGCCGGGTGCTCGTCGGGCAGGCCGAGGTAGCGCTCGGTGTAGTGGGTGTCGTACAGCCGCCAGTCCGTCACGGGGGCGCCCGCCACGGCCGCGTGGAAGACGTCCGGACGGCGCAGCACGGCCAGGGCCGCCAGGTAGCCCCCGTAGGACCAGCCGCGGATGCCGACCCGGTCCAGGTCCAGGGGGTGGCTTCCGGCCAGCGCGTGCAGCGCCTCCACCTGGTCCTCCAAGGTGGTGCCCGCCAGGTCCCCGGCGACCGCCTTCTCCCAGCCGGGGGAGTGGCCCGGGGTGCCGCGGCCGTCCGCGACCACCACGGCGAACCCCTGGTCGGCGAACCACTGCGAGGTCAGGTGCGCGTTGTGCGCGGCCACCACGCGCTGCCCGTGCGGACCGCCGTAGGGGTCCATCAGCACCGGCAGCGGCCCGTCGCCGTCCCGGTACCCGGTGGGCAGCAGCACGGCGGCGGGGATGCCGCGCCCGCCGGCCCGCAGCAGCCGGGGGCGGGCCGTCAGCACCGGCGTCTCCGCGTGGGAGGCGACCACCGCCAGCGGCTCCGGGGCGCCCTTGCCCGTCTCGGGCAGCCGCAGCGCCTCGGCGCGGGGTCCGGGACGGTCCGGGGCCGCGGTGGAGAGCACCACGGTGTCCCCGCCGCGGACGGCGGAGGCGACGTGCGCGCCGCCGGGGGAGACCCGCTCCCAGCCTCCCTGGTCGCCGCTGCCGCGGTACCAGACGCGGTGGACGGCGATCTCGCCCACCGGCGCCTCCCCGGGGGCCTCCGCCCCCGGGGAGGCGGAGAACAGCACGTCCTCCTCGCCGATGTCCAGCACCGCGCGGACGTGCAGCGCGGCCGAGGTCATCGGGCGGTCGCCGACGACCAGGACCCGGGCGCCGCCCTCGTCGGCGATCCGCACCAGGCGCCCGTCGGGCGTCCAGGCGGGCACCCCGGGGAACAGCTCCAGCCACGCCGGGTCCTCGTCGGCGTGGAGGGGCGTGGTGCGGCCGGTGGCGGTGTCCACGGCCAGGTACAGCTGGCTGCGCTGGTCGCGGGACTGGACCAGCAGCAGGGGCGGTCCGGCGGCCGACCAGTGGACGCGGGCCAGGTACGGGTAGCGGTCCCGGTCCCAGACGACCTCGGTGCGGCCGGCGCCGCCCTCTACGGCCCCTTCTCCGACGTCCACCAGATGGAGCGTCACGTCCGCGTTGGGGGTTCCGGCGGCCGGGTAGGGGACCTCGGCGGGCTCGCTGCCGGGGCGGGCGGGGTCGGCGATCCACCAGCGGTTCACGGGCGAGTCGTCCACCCGGGCGACCAGCATCCGGGTGCCGTCCGGCGACCACCAGAAGCCGCGCGAGCGGTCCATCTCCTCGGCCGCGACGAACTCCGCCAGCCCCCAGGTGACGCGGCCGCCGCCCGGGGACTCCTCGGGTCCGGCCAGCGCCCGGTCGGCCCCGCCGTCGGCGTCGGCCACCCGCAGGGCGCCGCCGGCGACGTAGGCGATCCGCCGCCCGTCCGGCGCGGGCCGGGGGTCCACCACCGGGCCGGGGACGGGCAGTTCGCGCACCGAGGCGGTCCGCAGGTCCGCGGTGAACAGCCGCCCCGACAGGGCGAACGCGGCCGTCTCCACGGCGGCGTCGGTGGCGTAGGCGACCACCCCGGCGGAGCCCTCGCGGCTCCGCTCGCGCCGGGCGCGCTCCTCCGCGGAGAGCTCCTCCCGCGCGCCGCCGAGCAGTGCGGCGGGGTCGGCCACCACGCGCTCCGCGGCCCCCTCCCCTCCCGCCCCGGGGCCGGAGGGGAGGTCCAGCACCCACAGCAGACCGGTCCGGTCGGTGCCCGAGCGGGAGCGGAGGAAGACGGCCCGCGAACCGTCCGGCGCCACGGTGAACGCGCGCGGCACCCCCAGGGAGAAGCGCTGCGTCCTGGCGTACTGGCGTGGAAACGACATGACCATGGGGCGAGCGTACGGCGTCGCCGCGGCCCCGGTCCGGTTCCTGTCCGGACCGGGTGCCGGACGGCCCGCCGCGCCCCGCAGGACCGGGACGTGGCCAAGGTCACACGGGTGTGCGCCCCTCTTCTGCACCCGTGCACCGACCCATGCCGTCTCACGGAAAGTTATGATCCGTTGCGCATGGTTCCAGGCTGGGTATGTAGCTCCCGACTGCCCAGTCGTACAAGCATCCTGATTCAGTGTCGACCGCGCGCTCTTGGAGGTGAACCGCCGTGGCACTCTCGATTTCGGCGGTGGTGCTGCTGGCGATCATCGTCTTCCTGCTGATCAAGAAATCAGGGCTGAAGACCGGCCACGCCGTGATCTGCATGCTCCTGGGCTTCTACATGGCCAGCTCGTCGATCGCCCCCACCATCAGCGAGCTCACCTCGAACGTCGCGGGCATGATCGGCAGCATCAAGTTCTGATGCCGGCGGCGTAGGCTCGGCCCCATGACCGAGCTTCCCGCGCGCCGCCTGATGCTGGTCCACGCGCACCCCGACGACGAGTCGATCACCAACGGCGTCACCATGGCGCGGTACGCCGCCCAGGGTGCGCTGGTCACCCTGGTGACCTGCACCCTGGGGGAGGAGGGCGAGGTCATTCCGCCGGCGCTGGCCCATCTGGCCGCCGACCGCGAGGACGCCCTCGGCCCCCACCGGATCGGCGAACTGCGGCACGCCATGCGGGAACTGGGCGCGGTCGACCACCGGTTCCTGGGCGGGCCCGGCCGCTACCGCGACTCCGGGATGTTCGGCACCCCCGCCAACGAGCGCGCGGACTGCTTCTGGCGGGCGGACGTCGACGAGGCCGCCGCGTACCTCGTGGCGGAGATCCGCCAGGTGCGTCCCCAGGTGCTGGTCACCTACGACCCGGACGGCGGCTACGGCCACCCCGACCACATCCAGGCCCACCGGGTGGCGATGCGCGCGGTGGAGCTGGCGGCCGACCCCGCCCACGCCCCGGGCGGCGGGGAGCCGCACCGGGTCGACCGCGTCTACTGGAACTGCGCGGCGCGCTCGGAGGTCGAGGCCGGCTTCGCCCGGCTGCGCGAGCCGGGCGGCACCCCCTTCCCCGACCTGGCCTTCCCCGGGGACGTTCCCGGAGTGGTGGACGACGACCGGGTGGCCGCCGTGATCGAGGGCAGCGACGCCGAGGCGTCGGCCAAGGCGGCGGCGATGCGCGCCCACGCCACCCAGATCGCGGTGGCCGACTCCTCCTCCGGACCGCCCTCCTCCTTCGCCCTCTCCAACGGGCTGGGCCAGCCGCTGCTGCGGACCGAGCACTTCCGGTTCGCCGACGGCACCGTCCCCCCCGAGCCGCTGCGCGACCTGTTCGAGGGACTGGTGTGCGCCCCGGACACCGCCGGAGGCGCCCGGTGAGCAGCAGGGGAGCGCGGATCGCGGCGTACGCCGGCCTGGCGGTGCTGGGCGGCGCGGTGGCCCTGGCCGGGGCGCTGGTCCAGGCGGGCTGGTTCCCGCTGGGCCTGCTGCTGGCCCTCGCCGGAGCCGTGGGCCTCTTCCTCGGAGGCGCCCGGCTGACCCGCACGAAGATCGGCGCGGCGGCCCCGGCGGGCGGATGGATGCTCGTGGTGGTGCTGCTGACCACCACGCGCCCCGAGGGCGACTTCCTGTTCGGCACCGGCGCGGGGGCGTACGTCTTCCTCTTCGGAGGGATGTTCGCCGCTGTGATGTGCGCCACGGTCGTACCGTCCGGGCACGTCCTCCAGCCGGACGCGAAGAGGCTGTGAAGATGCCGTGAAGCGGTCGGCGGCGATCGTCCGGCGGTCGACAACCGCCGTGGAATTGGCCCACAATCCGCGAGGCAGTATGCCGGTATGACCCCGTCATGGGCCGTGCCGGGGTGGTGATTCGGTACTCCCGGGGTCCATGGCGGCGACCCCAGATATGGTGGTGCGCGCCGGCTAGCCGCTCGTGCGAGCCGATCGGAACCATGGCGGGCGGCGAATCCAACCGGGAGATCCAGCTTTGAGCCGTGAAACTGACAGTCCGTCCTCCCATCCCCAGACGGGGGGCGGCGCCGCGTATCCGCAGGGAACCGAGCCTTACGGCACGCCGGCGGGCGGCGCGCCGGGAGAGTCCGCCGAGCGGTCCGGCGCGCAGTCGGGCGAGCCGAAGACCGAGACCACGCTGACCACCCGCATCCGGATCAACATCCCGGGCTCCCGGCCCATCCCGCCGGTCGTCGTGCGCAAGCCCGTGGGCGAGAGGGACGGTGACGCCGCGCAGCCCGGCGGTGTCCCCGGCGCCGCGCCGGACGCGCCGGGCGGCGGGGGCGGCGTCCCCCAAGGCCCGGGCACCCCGGCGGGGGGCGTCCCGCGCACGGCCGGGACGGCGAACGGCGCTTCCGCGGCGTCGGGCCCGTCCGCGGCGAACGGCACCTCCGCCAACGGCGGTGCCAAGCAGACCAGCTCCTGGTTCGCGCCCCGCAAGCCCCCCACGCCGAGCGGTGGTCCGGGCGCCTCCGGCGCCCCGGGCGGCGCGGCCGGTCCGGGCGGCCCGGGAGCGGGCGCCCGCGCCGGGCTGCCGGGGCAGCGCACCGACACCCCGCCGCACGGCTTCCCCGGCCCCACAGTCCCCACGGAGGGCACCGGTCCGCTCGGCGTGGTCCGGGACGGGCCGGCCGCGGGTCCGGGCGGTACTCCGCCGCACGGTTTCCCCGCCGCGGGTCCGGGCGGTACTCCGCCGCACGGTTTCCCCGCCGCGGCCCCGCCGCCCCCGGCGGCCGGCGGCCTCCGGGGCCCCGACGGTCCGACCGCCGGCCCGGCCGCCGGCGACTCGCTGCTGCCGCCCGGATTCCAGCAGCAGCCGGACGCACCCGGCCCCTCCGGCCACCCGGACACGGGGCAGCACCCCGTGCCCGGGGTCGGCACCGCGCCCGAGCCGCCGCAGGCCGGGGGCCCCTCGCTCGACCTCGGCGGTCCGGCCCCCGCCCACCGGGAGCACGTCTCCGGCGACACCCTGGTCAGCGGTATTCCGCGGGTCCCGGCCGACGCCGGCCGGCCCTCCGACCCCTCCGACCCCTCCGACCCCTTCGACGACCACGACGGCCGCGAGGAGCAGGCGGACCACGGGGACCGCGACGAACCCGAGCCCCGTCCCGCCCCCGCCCGGCGCGGCCGCTCCAAGCTGGTGCTGCTCGGCGTGGCCGCCGTCGGGGCGCTCGGCATCGCCTACGGGGCCGGGCTGCTGCTGGACCACGCCGACGTCCCCAACGGCACCACCGTGCTCGGGGTGGGGATCGGCGGCACCAGCAAGGAGGAGGCGGTGGACAAGCTCGAGTCCGTCCTCGGCGAGCGCGCCGAGCAGCCGCTGGTCCTCGACGTCGAGGGGAAGCGGACGACGCTCAAGCCGAGCGTGGCGGGCCTGGCCTTCGACACCGAGACCACCGTGGACGAGGCCGCCGGACGGGACTACAACCCCGTCTCCGTCATCGGCTCGCTCTTCGGCGGCACCCGCGTGGCGGAGCCGGCCCTCACCGTCGACGAGGAGAAGCTGGCGGCGGCGCTGAAGGGGCTGACCGCCCAGGGCTCCGGCGGAGTGCAGGAGGGCATGGTCACGTTCACGGACGGCAAGGCCGTCGGCGTCCCCGGCAAGCCCTACAAGCAGGTGGACGTCGCCAAGAGCACCGATCTGCTGGAGGACGCCTACCGCAAGCAGATCGCCACCGGCTCGGAGGCCGCCGTCACCCTGCCGGTCTCCCTGAAGCAGCCCCGGATCGGCCAGGAGGAGATCGACCGGGCCATCCGCGAGTTCGGCAGGCCCGCCATGTCCGGCCTGGTCACCGTCCGGGCGGGCGACCGGTCGATCCCGTTCAGCCCCGAGCGGTCGCTGCCGAAGTTCCTGTCGATGAAGCCGGTCGGCGACAAGCTCGTGGACACCTACGACCTGAAGGTGCTCGAACAGCTGTACGGCAGCACCTTCGACGGCGTCCTGGTCGCCCGCGGCAACGGCACCAAGACCCCGGTCACCCCGCAGGACGTCGCGGGCGCGCTGCGCGAGGCGCTCCGGCAGACCGACCCGGCCAAGCGGGTCGGCGTCATCGAACTCGACCCGCAGTAGCCCGGCCCGCAGGGCCCCGGCCGCTCCGCCAGGCGGCCGGGGAAGGCGCAGTGTGCGGCCCGCGTCCGGCTAGTTGAGCCGGGCGCGGGCCGCACGCGCCTCGCGGCGCACCGCCTCGGCGGCGTTGGGTTCCATCGCCGCCACCATGTCGGCGTACTGCTCCAGTTCCCGCGCGCCGCCCGCGAAGTCGCCCCGCTCGACCAGCAGCCGCGCCCGCTCGTGGCGCAGCCGGGCCGGGTGGTGGGGCAGCAGCAGCGACAGCTCCACCGCCCACAGCCGCACGTCCGTGTGCTCGGGACGGGCCGCCGCCCACGCGCGGATGTTGTTCAGCACGCGCAGCACGATCTCCAGCGGGCCGGCGGGCTGCAGCATCGCCTCCGTCGGCGCCGTGCCCGCCACCAGCAGTTCCACCTCCCCGTCGGACATCGGCAGCCCGCCCGCGAAGGGGTCGGCCAGCACGTGCTCACCGCGCGGATCGCCGAAGCCCACCACGAAGTGCCCCGGCAGCGCGACTCCGTACACCGGGGCACCGGCACGGCGCGCCACCTCCATCCACACCACCGACAGCAGGATCGGCAGCCCGCGCCGCCGCCGCAGCACCTCGCCCAGCAGCGAGGACTCCAGCCGGCGGTAGTCGGCGGGCGTGCCGTGGAAGCCGCACCGCTCGCCGAGGAGCTCCTCCAGGGCGCGCGCCCACTCCCGCGGGGAGCGCGCCGGACGGTACGGCAGCAGGCCCGTCAGCCGGTCCAGTTCGATCTGGGCCTCGTCCACGCCCTTCCCCGCCCAGGCCGGGTCGGCCTCGGCGTTGATCAGCAGGCACAGCAGCGCCAGATCGGGCCGCGCGGCCCGCGCCGCCTCGGCGAAACGCTCCCGCACCGCGCCGTCGTCGTCCGGAAACCCTCCGTCCATGGAATCCTCCCTACCCGCTGTGCCCGCGGTACCCGACGCCCGGGCCCCGCCCCCTTCCCCGCTCCCCGCCGCCCCGCTTCCCGCCCCGCCCGCGCCGCACCGGTCCGCGCCGGCGCGGACCGGACGTCAGCCGCGGGGGGCGCGGCGGTAGTGGTAGGCGTGGTGGTCGGCGAAGCCCAGCCGGTCGTAGAGCGCCAGCGCCGCGGTGTTGTCCGGTTCGACCTGGAGGTACGCCGCCGAGGCGCCCTCGGCCAGCGCCGCCCGGGCCAGCTCCGCCATCACCGCCGTCGCCAGCCCCTCGCGCCGCCGTCCGGGCGAGACCTCCACGGCGGCGAAGCCGGCCCACCGCCCGTCCACCACGCACCGCCCGATGGCCGCCGGGCCGTCCCCGGGACGCTCCCCGGGCACCCGGGCGAACCACACGGACGGGCCGCCGCCCAGCACCTCCAGCGCCGCCCCGGCCGAACCGGCCGAGGAGCCGCGGTGGTACGCGCCCAGCCAGTCCTCGTCGGGCCGCCGCGCGAGCCGCACCCGCGGGTCCGGCGCGCGGTCGGCCAGCGGGGCGAGCGCGCCCGTGCGCACGAGCGCGAAGCGCTCGGCCGTCCAGCCGCGCCGCTCCAGTTCGGCGGCGAGCAGCTCGTCGCTGTCCCCGCCGCCGGTGGTGACCTGGACCAGCGCGGGCAGTCCGCGCTCGGCGTACCAGCGCACGGTCCGGGCCAGCGCCTCGTCCAGTCCGCCCTCCGGGTCGCCCAGGGGGAGGACGGAGTTGGCGCGGCCGGTGAAGCCGCCGGACGCGCGCAGCGTCCAGCCGCCCAGCCGGGCCGTCTCCACCGCGGGCCAGCCGCGCGCCGCGACCTCCACCAGCTCCCGCACGTCCGCCGCCGGGCCCCTGCGGCGGGCCGGGGCGGCCGGCACGACCTTCCCCGCGACCAGGTCCGACGCCGCGATCCGCACGCCCTGCCCGCCGCGCCGGGTGACGGAGAGCACACCGTCCGTCCACGATGTGAGAACACCGACGGTGTCGGTGAAGGCCGGGCCCCCGTCCGCGGAACCGGTCAGACTGCGCACCGAGACGCGTTTTCCCACGTCGTCGGGGCCGATGCGCACCCTCAGCCGTCCGCCCACGGTGAACTCCACGGTTGTGACCACCCCTCCTGTTCGTCTCCTGCCCCGGAACGGAGATACTAGGTGCGGGCATCGACGACGCCGCGCTCCCGCGCGCCATGCGGCTCAGCCACAACCGGACCGGCTGCCGCGCCCTACCGAGGAGGAACGACAGCGTGACCTACGTCATCGCGCAGCCTTGTGTGGACCTGAAGGACAAGGCATGCATCGAGGAGTGCCCCGTCGACTGCATCTACGAGGGCCAGCGGTCCTTGTACATCCACCCGGACGAGTGCGTCGACTGCGGGGCCTGCGAGCCGGTCTGCCCGGTCGAGGCGATCTTCTACGAGGACGACGTCCCGGAGGAGTGGAAGGACTACTACAAGGCCAACGTCGAGTTCTTCGACGAGCTGGGCTCGCCCGGCGGTGCCAGCAAGCTCGGCCTGATCGAGCGCGACCACCCGTTCGTCGCCGCCCTCCCGCCGCAGGAGCACGACGAGTGACGCGGGAGTGACCCCGCGCCCCCAGCACTGATCCGGTCCCGCACGGCCCCGCGCCGTGCGGGACCGGGTCTTTCCCGGAAAGAGAGCGAGCAGCAGTGCCACCCCTGTCCTCCCGCCTGCCGGTCTTCCCGTGGGACCGGCTGGAGCCGTACAAGAAGACCGCGTCCGAACACCCGGACGGCATCGTGGACCTCTCCGTGGGCACTCCGGTCGACCCGGTGCCCGGCGTGGTCCGCGAGGCGCTCGCCGCCGCCGCCGACAGCCCCGGCTATCCGACGGTGTGGGGCACCACCGAACTGCGGGACGCGATCGTGGGCTGGAGCGAGCGGAGGCTGGGCGCGCGGGGGCTGGCGCACACCCACGTCCTGCCGGTCGTCGGCTCCAAGGAGCTGGTGGCCTGGCTGCCGGTCCAGCTCGGCATCGGCCCCGGCGACACGGTGGCGTACCCGCGGCTGGCGTACCCGACGTACGAGGTGGGGGCGCGGCTGGCGGGCGCCGAGCCGGTCGTCTACGACGCGCCGCGCGAGGTGGACCCCGAGGGCCTGCGGCTGCTGTGGCTGAACTCGCCCTCCAACCCCACCGGCCGGGTGCTGCCGAAGGAGGAGCTGAGGGCCACCGTCGCCTGGGCGCGCGAGCACGGGGTGCTCGTCTTCAGCGACGAGTGCTACCTGGAGCTGGGCTGGGACGCCGAGCCGGTCTCCGTCCTCCACCCGGACGTCTGCGGCGGAAGCCACGAGGGGATCGTCGCCGTCCACTCGCTCTCCAAGCGCTCCAACCTGGCCGGCTACCGCGCCGCCTTCCTGGTGGGGGACGAGGCGATCCTGGCCGAGCTGCTGAGGGTGCGCAAGCACGGCGGGATGATGGTGCCCGCCCCGGTGCAGGCCGCCACGGCGGCGGCGCTCGGCGACGACGCGCACGTGGCCGAGCAGCGCGAGCGCTACGCGGCACGGCGCTCGGCGCTGCGCACCGCCCTGGAGGCCGCCGGCTTCCGCATCGAGCACAGCGAGGCGTCGCTGTACCTGTGGGCGACGCGGGACGAACCCTGCTGGGACACGGTCGGCGAGCTGGCCCGGCGCGGCGTGCTGGTGGCGCCCGGCGACTTCTACGGCCCGGCGGGGGAGCGGCACGTGCGGGTCGCCTTCACGGCCACGGACGAGCGCGTCGGCGAGGCGGTGCGGCGGCTGACGGCCTGATCGGTCCGTGCCGCCCGCCCGCCCGCCCGCCCGCCTGCCCGCCCGTCCGCCCCGGCCGCCCACGGCCGGGGCGGACGCGGACACGGCGGGGGCCCGGGAACCGATGCGGTCCCCGGGCCCGGGCGCGCGGAGGGGTGCGGACGCCGCGCGGAGCCGCCTGCGGGCGTGCCGCGGCGGTGTGCCGGGCGGCCGGCCCCGGCCTGCGGGATCAGGCCAGCGGCAGGCCCTTGACCGGCAGCTGGCCGACGACCGGGAGGGATTCCGTCAGCGAGCCGGCGGACGCGGGCAGGCTCTTGGCGGCGGGCAGCTTGCCCTTGCCCTTGCCCTTGCTCTTGACCGTTTCGGCGGCGGGCTTGGCGGTCTCGCCCGCGAGGGAACCGGCGGTCCCCACCGCGTCGCCGGCGGTCTTCTGCACGGCCGGGACGGCGGTCCTGCCCGCCGAGCCCACGGTCTTGCCCGCGGCGGGAACGGTGTCCTGGACGGCCTTGCCGCCGGTCCTGGCGACCTGCTTGCTGGTGCTGCGCGAGGTGTCGTCGATGGTGTCGCCCAGGTGCGCGCCGTCCAGGTTGCTCACGCCGCCCAGGTGGTTCGCGGTGGGCAGGAGCTCGGCGGCGTTCGCGGAACCGGTCGCACCGACCGCGGAGGCGGCTCCCGCTGCGACCAGCAGCGCGGTCCGTGCGATCCGGCGCGAGAGGGGGAGGGACATGTTGCTCCTTCGACGGAGAAAGGCTTGCTGGGAAGTCCCCGCGGACGGTGGGTCGGCGGGGCGTCGTTGCGCATCCGGCCGGGGCGGCGCCCCTCGGACGCTGTGCCTATCGGGCCGGACACCCCGGAGGTTGCGGTCGCCCGGGTAAAGGATTGGCAATGCGCGGCCCGTTCCGGACGGTGCGCGGGGAGGCCCGCGGACCGGTGCGGGCCGGTGCGGCAAAGCGCCCGAACAGGGTGTGAGCTGGAAGTTCTCCGGAGGCGGTGAACGGTGCGCGCGGCGCGGCCCGCGGTGCGCGAGGCGTTTTGCCGGCGAACGGAATGCGCCCGTCCGAGTGACGTCCGAAGTGCGGCGTGATGACGCGGCCGCGGCGCCGGCGGTGCGGCGCCGCGGCGCCCTCGCTTGCGGGACGGCGCCTACCGGACGGTGGAGATGACGACCTCGTCGCGGGACGCGCCCTCGGCCGGCCGCCAGCCCTCGACCGCCCGTCCGGCCTCCCAGACCCGCCCGCCGTAGGAGACCCGCTCGATCCCCAGCTCCAGGGAGTGGGCCACGGCCCAGTGCGCGACCTCCCAGCCGCGGCGCCCGGCCTCCTCCGCGGTGCCGCGCGCCGGGGAGCGCACGGGCACCGAGACGACCGGGCCGGGCGCGCTGCGCCCGCCGCCCGTGCCGGCGGCGTCCGGCAGCACGTCCGCACCGAACTCGCGGACCAGCCGCTGCCGCACCTGTCCCGGACCGCCCGTGCCGTCGGCGGCCCGCTGCCCGGGCACGCAGTTCAGCGCGGCGGCGCGGCGGCCGGTGAGGGCGGCGGCCAGCATCGCCGCGCGGGACTCGTGCTTGGCGTAGGCGTCGGGGAACCCGCTGCGCTGCACCCGCTGCGCGGCGACGGTCAGCGGCAGCCGCGAGTAGCCGGGGATCTCCACCAGGTGGTCGTAGAACTTCCCGGCCGAGTACACCGGGTCCATGATCTGCTCCGCGGTGCCCCAGCCCTGGGAGGGCCGCTGCTGGAACAGCCCCACGGAGTCCCGGTCCCCGTAGTCGATGTTGCGCAGCGCCGATTCCTGCATGGCGGTGGCCAGGGCGATGGTCACGGCCCGCTCGGGCAGTCCCCGGGCGGAGGCCACGGCCTGGATGGTGGAGGCGTTGGCGGCCTGCTGGGGCTCGATGACGTACGGGTCGCCGCTCCCCTCGGGGGTCACGGTGCAGCGCGCCTGTCCGGTCCCGCCGGGGTCGTGACGCACGAACAGGTACCCGGCGAGCCCGAGCAGCACGGTGCACGCCGCGGCGAGGCGCAGGGCTCTGCGGCGGCGCGGGGTTCGCGGAGTCGGTGCACGCTCGGACACGCGACAAAGGTACCGGTGCCCGCCGCGTGCGCGTTCCGGCCGGGGGAGTGCGCGCGGTGGGGGAGCCCGGGCGGGGGTAGGGTCGGGCCCATGGAGCGTGCCCTGGAGACCACCACCGGAACCGAGGACGGCGCCGGTTCCGGAGCCGGCGACGGCGACGGCGGCCTCGACCTGACCCTGGACGCGGTGCGGCTGACCGCGCGGCTGGTCGACATCCCCTCGGTGAGCGGTGACGAGAAACGGCTCGCGGACGCGATCGAGGCCGCGCTGCGGACCCTGCCGCACCTGCGCGTGGACCGGTACGGCAACAACGTCGTGGCCCGCACCGCACTCGGCCGGGCCGAACGGGTCGTCCTCGCCGGGCACATCGACACCGTGCCGGTCGCCGGCAACCTGCCCTCCCGGCTGGAGGGCGGCGAGCTGTGGGGCTGCGGCACCTCCGACATGAAGGCCGGGGTCGCCGTCCAGCTGCGCATCGCCGCCACCGTGCCGGCCCCCAACCGCGACCTGACCTTCGTCTTCTACGACAACGAGGAGGTCGCCGCGGACCTCAACGGCCTCGGCCGGCTCGCGCAGGCCCATCCCGACTGGCTGGCCGGGGACTTCGCCGTGCTGCTGGAACCCTCCGAGGGACAGGTCGAGGGCGGCTGCCAGGGCACCTTGCGGGTCAGGCTGCACACCGCGGGGCAGCGCGCGCACTCCGCGCGGAGCTGGACGGGGGAGAACGCCATCCACGCCGCCGCGCCGATCCTCGCCCGGCTGGCCGGGTACGAGCCCAGGCGGCCGGTGGTGGACGGGCTGGAGTTCCGCGAGGGGCTCAACGCGGTCGGCATCGAGGGCGGTGTCGCGGGCAACGTCATCCCGGACGCCTGCACCGTCACCGTCAACTACCGCTACGCGCCCGACCTCACCGAGGAGCAGGCGCTGGAGCACGTCCGCGAGGTGTTCGCGGACTGCGGGGTGGTCCGGTTCGAGGTGGACGACAGCTCCGGCCCGGCGCGCCCCGGCCTGGACCACCCGGCCGCCGCGGCCTTCGTGGCGGCGGTGGGCGGCGAGGTGCGTCCCAAGTACGGCTGGACGGACGTCTCCCGGTTCAGCGCGCTGGGCGTGCCCGCGGTCAACTACGGGCCCGGCGACCCCAGTCTGGCGCACAAGCGGGACGAGCGGGTGGAGACCGCGCTGATCCCGCACTGCGAGGAGCGGCTGCGGGCCTGGCTGACGGCCTGACCCGCACCGTTCCGCCCCGCCGGCGCTTACCGGCCGCACGGGCGGGTATCGGCTGATCCGCCGGGTCCGTGCCGACGGCGCGGGCCCCGGCACGGGCCGGCTGCCGGTGCGCCCCGGAAAGTTCCGTTCCGCTTCATCCGGGCCTGCGTACCCTGGCGGCCTGTACGTCGGCGTCGACAAGGGAGTCACAGCATGGCCAGTGCGGAGGAGTTCGGGCAGCGGCAGGCACCGCGGGAGCAGCGCCTCGGACCGGTGGTGCGCCGCCGCGGCCAGGTCCAGAGCAGCACCACCGACCAGCGGCTGCTCGACACCGCGGGCCCGTCGGAGTGGCTGCACCAGGACCCCTGGCGGGTCATGCGCATCCAGTCGGAGTTCGTCGAGGGCTTCGGCACCCTGGCCGAGATCGGACCGGCCATCAGCGTCTTCGGCTCGGCCCGTACCCCCCAGGGCTCGCCCGAGTACGAGGCCGGGGTGAACATCGGCAGAGCCCTGGCCGAGGCCGGCTTCACGGTGATCACAGGCGGCGGGCCGGGCGCCATGGAGGCCGCCAACCGGGGCGCGGCCGAGGCCGGCGGCACCTCGGTGGGGCTGGGCATCGAGCTCCCCTTCGAGCAGGGCCTGAACCCCTACGTCGACATCGGGGTCAACTTCCGCTACTTCTTCGTCCGCAAGACGATGTTCGTCAAGTACGCGAGCGGATTCGTCGTCCTGCCCGGCGGGATGGGCACCATGGACGAACTGTTCGAGGCGATCACCCTGGTGCAGACGCAGAAGGTCACCCGCTTCCCGATCGTGCTGTTCGGCACGGACTACTGGCGGGGCCTGGTGGACTGGCTGCGCGACACCGTCGTCGCGGGCGGCAAGGCGGGCCGGCACGACCTGGAGCTGTTCCACCTCACCGACGACGTCGACGAGACGATCGCGCTGGTCACCAAGGAGGCCGCCGTGGGGTCGCCGGGCGAGTCCTTCCAGCCGGTGGACCCGGACTGAGGCGCCGTGCCGCCCCGGGGCGGCGCCGCGCCGCCCCGGCCGCCCCCTCCGCCCGGGCCCGGCTCAGGCCAGGCCGCGGCGTGCCACGGCGGGCGGCCGGTGGCCCGCGACGGAGGCGACCATGTCGAGCACCTGCCGGGTCTCGGCCACCTCGTGGACGCGGTAGACCCGCGCCCCCAGCCACGCGGAGACCGCGGTGACGGCCAGGGTGCCGGTCAGCCGCTCCTTCACCGGCCGGTCCAGGGTCTCCCCGACGAAGTCCTTGTTGGAGAGCGACACCAGCACCGGCCAGCCGGTGGCCACCATCTCCCCCAGCCGGCGGGTCACCTCCAGCGAGTGCCGGGTGTTCTTGCCGAAGTCGTGGCCGGGATCGATCAGGACCGCGTCCCGCCGCACCCCCGCCGCGACCGCCCGCTCGGCCAGGGCGACGGTGTCGCGCAGCACGTCGGCCATCACGTCGTCGTACGCCACCCGGTGCGGGCGGGTGCGCGGCCTGGCGCCGCCGGTGTGGGTGCACACCAGCCCCGCGCCGTACCGCGCCGCCACCTCGGCGAGCTTCGGGTCCACCCCGCCCCAGGCGTCGTTGAGGAGGTCGGCGCCCGCCTCGCAGACCGCCTCGCCGACCTCGTGCCGCCAGGTGTCCACGCTGATCACCACGTCCGGCCAGCGCCGCCGCACCTCGGCCACGAACCCGGCCGTGCGGCGCACCTCCTCCTCGGCGGAGACCTCCTCGCCGGGCCCGGCCTTCACGCCCCCTATGTCGATGATGGCCGCGCCCTCCGACACCGCCTGCTCGACCCGGTCCAGCGCGGGGCCGTCGCGGAAGGTGGCCCCCCGGTCGTAGAAGGAGTCCGGAGTCCGGTTCACGATGGCCATGACCACCGTCTCGTGCTCGCCGAACTCGCGCCGTCCCAGCCGCAGCATCCGCCGTCCTCTCCTCGTGGCCCACCGGCCCCTCGGCCCGTGGTCCCGCGACCCCGTGGTCCGCCGCCGACCCTAACCGCCGGCGTCCCGTGACACGATCGGGGGAGACCTGTACCTACCGTGTACCGGCCGGCCGCCCGTGCGCGGCCGGCCGGCGCAGCAGCCGGCGCATCCGCCGCCGGCGCGAGGACCCCGGGGAGATGGCGTGTTCTGGTTTCTGCTGATCGCGTTGGTCGTGGTGGTCGCCGCGGTCGCGCTGGTCGTGGTGGGGGGCGGCGACGGACCGGGCCGCACCGCGGTGGACGGGCTGGCCGACGCCGCGCCCGACCGGACCGTCGCCTGGCTGCCGCCCGACCGCCCCCTGAACCGGTCGGACCTGGAGGAGCTGCGGCTGCCGCTGGCCGTGCGCGGCTACCGCATGGAGGAGGTCGACGACGTCCTGGACCGGGTCGGCGCCGAACTGGCCGAGCGCGACGCCAGGATCGCCGAGCTGGAGGCGTCGCTGGCGGGTGCGCAGGCGGTGGCCACGGGCCGCCGGGACCTGTTCGACAAGCCCGGCGGCGAACCCTTCCAGGAGCCCCGGTGACCGCCTCGGGGGCGCTGCCCGGCCCCGACGGAAGGCCGCGCTGCCCCTGGGGCCTGGCCACCGAGGACTACACCGCCTACCACGACACCGAGTGGGGCCGCCCGGTCCACGGCGACGACGCGCTGTTCGAGCGGCTGTCGCTGGAGGCGTTCCAGTCCGGGCTGTCGTGGCTGACGATCCTGCGCCGCCGCGAGGGGTTCCGGGCGGCCTTCGCGGGCTTCCGCATCGCCGCGGTGGCCCGGTTCACCGACGCCGACCGGGAGCGGCTGCTCGCCGATCCCGGCATCATCCGCAACCGGGCGAAGATCGACGCGACCCTGGCCAACGCCCGGGTGCTGGCCGGGTGGGAGCCGGGGGAGCTGGACGCCCTGGTGTGGTCCCACGCCCCCGACCCGGCCGGCCGGCCCGTCCCGCGCACGCTCGCGGACGTCCCCGCGGTCACGCCGGAGTCCACGGCGCTGTCGAAGGAGCTCAAGAGGCGCGGCCTCCGCTTCACCGGGCCCACCACGGCCTACGCCCTGATGCAGGCGTGCGGTCTGGTCGACGACCACCTCGCCGACTGCTGCGTCCGCGCCGCCGCCCCGCCGCCGCCCCGTCGGGACGGGACGGCCGGCGGGGCGGCGGTGTCCGGGGCCGGCGCGCGTCAGCGGCCCCGGTAAACGGGCTTCTCCTTGGCGACGAACGCCTCCACCGCGGCCCTGTGGTCCTCCGTGGCGCCCGCCCGGCTCTGGAGCTCGGCCTCCTTCTCCAGGGTCTCGGCCAGGGAGTGGGACGAGCCGTGGGCGAGGGACTCCTTGAGCGCGGCGTAGGCGGCCGTCGGCCCCTGGGCGAGCCGGCGGGCCGCGGCCTCGGCCTCCTCGGCGAGCCGGTCGGCCGGGACGACCCGGTTGGCGATGCCCAGCTCCAGCGCCTCCTGCGCCTTCACGCTGCGGGGGAAGAGCAGCAGGTCGGCCGCGCGGCCCGGGCCCACCAGCCGGGGCAGGGTCCACGAGACCCCGGAGTCGGCGGTGAGCGCCACCCCGGTGAAGGAGGTGTTGAAGGAGGCGGTGTCGGCGACCACGCGGTAGTCGGCGGCGAAGGCGAACCCCGCCCCCGCTCCGGCCGCCACGCCGTTGACGCCCGCCACGACCGGCTTGGGCATCCCCGCGATCGCCAGGGTGATGGGGTTGTAGTGCTCCCGCACGGTGTCCAGCGCGCCGCCGCCGGACCGCCGCAGCGTCTCGACGTGCTCCTTGAGGTCCTGCCCGACGCAGAACGCCCGGCCCCGCCCGGTCAGCAGCACCGCCCGTACGGCCGGATCGCCGGCCGCCTCGCACAGCGCGTCCCGCAGCGCCTCCTTGAGCGCGGTGTCGAGGGCGTTCATGGCGTCGGGGCGGTTGAGGACGACGGTCGCGAGACCTTCGGACACTTCGTAGACCACGTTGTCTGACATGGGGCACAGCATGGCAAGGGACGGCCGCGGTGGGCACACGGCCGGGGATGTGACCTGCGTCAAACGGCGCCGGCCCGGAGCGCGGGGGGAAAGAGCGCAGTATTGCAGCCTGATCGCCGAATTGGGTGGTTTTGCGGAAGCGCGTTGCGCAAGGGATACCGAACGATGTTGGTCACGGGGTCGTGTGATGCGGGATAATGACCGGGAAGCAATGTGTTCGACGCCGGCGACACCTGGGTTGCCGGCTGAGATCAGCTGGTTTCAGGAAGGGGAACGAGCATGGCGGCCATGAAGCCGCGGACGGGCGATGGCCCGCTCGAGGTGACCAAGGAGGGGCGGGGCATCATCATGCGCGTTCCGCTCGAAGGCGGTGGACGACTCGTCGTCGAGCTGACCCCTGACGAGGCGGATGCACTCGGCGAAGCTCTGAAGAAGGCCTGCGGCTGAGGGGCCCTCGAACGCCCTCTGCCGGCACACCGCCTTTGCCGTCGCCGCCCCCGGAGCCCACGGGCTCCGGGGGCGGCGACGTTTCGCGGCCCGGAGGACCCCGGAGCTCACGTCTCCCGTTTGACCGCGCACAGCAGCCCGTCGCCCACCGGGAGCAGCGAGGGCAGCAGGACGGTGCTGTCCCGGACGGTGCGCAGCAGCTCGCGCAGGCGCAGGACCTCGGCGGGCTGGGCGGAGGTGTCGACGGTGCGCCCGTCGGCGAAGACGCCCTCGAAGCAGACCAGGCCGCCGGGGCGCAGCAGGCGCAACGATTCGCCCAGGTACTCCAGGCACTCCGTCCGGTCGCCGTCGCAGAACACCAGGTCGTATCCGCCGTCCGCGAGCCGCGGCAGCACGTCCAGGGCCCGGCCGGGGATGAAGCGGGCGCGGTTGGAGGCGAAACCCGCGGCGCGGAACGCCTGGCGGGCGATCTGCTGGCACTCCGGTTCGGTGTCCACGGTCGTCAGCACGCCGTCCGGCCGCATGCCGTGCAGCAGGTGGAGGCCCGAAACCCCGGTGCCGGTGCCGATCTCGGCCACGGCCTTGGCGTCCACGGCCGCCGCCAGCAGGCGCAGGGCCGCGCCGGTGCCGTCCGACACCGGGCGCAGGCCAGCCTCCTGGGCCCGGTCGCGGGCCCAGCGCAGCGCCGCGGAGTGCTCGACGTGCTCGGCGCCGTACGCGTCGGCGAAAGCCCAGCTCGTCTGCCGGTTGCCGGTAATCGCCCTCTCCTGTCCCCGTGTTCCACGCAACCGTGACTGTATCCGCTGCCCTCGGGAACCCGCAGATGGGACTGCGCGTTGGTCCATGACGTGACCGTGCGTGCGAGGCGGGGGCCGTGGACGGCGCCGGGCCAAAAGGCGGCCAAAGAAGCTTATCCGGAGCTAACGGGCGAGGTGGCTATGGTAGGGGCTCCACTGGACACCACCAGAGCCGACAGGGGAGGTGCGGCTGCGGCCGGCGGCCGGCGGGGAGTGCTCGGGCGCCTCCGCAGGTTCCCCGGCGAGCCGAAATCCGTGAACGACACCGCTGACGACCGCCGCGCCGCCGACTCCGCGACCACCGCGACCTTCGCCACCGACGCGGACGCCCCGGCGTGGACGCCTCCGACCTGGGAGGAGATCGTCAGCACCCACAGCGCACGGGTGTACCGCCTCGCCTACCGCCTCACCGGCAACCAGCACGACGCGGAGGACCTGACGCAGGAGGTGTTCGTCCGGGTCTTCCGCTCGCTGTCCACCTACACCCCCGGCACCTTCGAGGGCTGGCTGCACCGCATCACCACCAACCTCTTCCTGGACATGGTGCGGCGCAAGCAGCGCATCCGCTTCGACGCGCTGGCCGACGACGCCGCCGAGCGGCTGCCCAGCCGCGAACCCTCGCCGCAGCAGCACTTCAACGACACCCACTTCGACGCGGACGTCCAGCAGGCCCTGGACACCCTCGCCCCGGAGTTCCGGGCCGCGGTGGTGCTGTGCGACATCGAGGGCCTGTCCTACGAGGAGATCGCCGCGACGCTCGGCGTGAAGCTCGGCACGGTCCGCAGCCGCATCCACCGCGGCCGCTCCCACCTGCGCAAGGCGCTCAGGCACCGTTCCCCCGAGGCACGTGCCGAGCAGCGCGCGCTCACCGGAGTCGTGCCCGCGGCCGCGGGCGGGGAGGACGGCGCGGAGTGAGCGGCACATACGGCGGCGCCCCCGACCTCGAACCCACTCCGGCCGAGCAGCACCTGGGGGACCGCCTCGCGGCCCTGGTGGACGGCGAACTGGGACACGAGACGCGCGAACGCGTCCTCGCGCACCTGGCCACCTGCCCCTCCTGCAAGGCCGAGGCCGACGCCCAGCGCAGGCTGAAGAGCGTCTTCGCCGACACCACCCCCCCGCCTCCCTCGGAAAGCCTCCTGGCCAGGCTCCAGGGGCTGCCCGCGGGGCTGGCGGAGGGCCCGCCGGAGCCGGGCGGACCGGCGGGCCGCCCCAGGCCCGCCTGGGAGTTCGAGTACCTGCCCTCCGGCGGCGCGCTCACCCCCGGGAAGGGCTTCCGCATCCACGAGGCGGACCGCTCCCCGTCACGCGGGCGCCGCTTCGCCTTCGCCGCGGCCGGGGCCGTCTCCCTGGCGGCCTTCGCCCTCGGGGGCGCGCTCACCTCCACCACGACGTCCGGCGGGACCGCGACGGCCGTGGGCGGACCGGGCGGCACGGCGGCGGGCCCGCTGCGCACGGCGGCGGTCGGCGCGGAACGCGGCGGTGAGCGCAGCGGTGAGCGCGGGGCGCGGCAGGAGGGCGCCGGCGCGTCGGGCGGCTCCGCGGAACGGAGCCTTCCGGCATCGGCGCGTCCGTCCGCGCGGTCCGTGCCGCCGGCGGCCGCGCAGCCCGGGCCGCGGCAGTCGCCGCGCGCGGAGGAGGGCCACACCACACAGCAGCACACGCTGATGACGGTGCCGGTGCTCGACGCCACGCCGACCCTGCACCCTCCGCTGATACGCCCGGTGCAGTACCAGGCCCAGCTGCCGGTGGCCGGGCCGCAGGAGCCGGCGGAGCCGTCGGCGCAGCCGTTCGCCGCCGTGCCCTCCCCCTCCGCCTCGGCGGTGGAAGCGGGCACGGGCGCCGTGCTGCCCAACATCCCGCCCAACCGCTGACGCCCGGCCGGTGACGCCGGGGCGCCCGCCCTCCCGGCGGGGCGCCGGGGGAGGACCCCGCGCCCGGGGGCGCCACCGGCGCCCCCGGCGGGTCTGCCCGCGACCGGCGGCGGCCGCCTGGTTCAATCGTGGCGATGCGGTGCGAACCGCGCGCGGCACGGCGCGGGGGTAGGCGGGGAGGACATGGACGAGGGGAAGGCCGGCGGGCCGCAACCGACGTGGTGGAGCCGTCCGGGCGGGGCGTCGGGTCCCCGCCCGGCGGACGACGCGCGCCCGGCGGAGCCCGCACCGCGCCCGCTGGACGGGCACGACCCCTACGGCACGCCGCCCCGCGGCGGCCCCGGCCCCTGGGCCCCGGCCCCGCCCGTCCGGCGCCCCGCGGTGACACCCCCGTACGGCACCCTGCTGCCGCCGCAGCCCCAGACGCAGGAGCGGACGGACCCGCAGGACCGGCCCCGGACCGGGGCGGCGTCCGAGCCGCGGCCGGCGGGGGCGTTCGCGCGGTACGACCCGTGGGCCCCGCCTCCCGCGGCGCCGCCCGCCGACGGGCCCTCCCCGGCCCCCGGAGCGCCGTCCGGCGGCCCCCGCCGGGGCTGGGCGGCCGCCGCGGCCGTCGTGCTGGCCCTGGTCGCGGGGACGGTCGGCGGCGGCCTGGGGGTGTACCTGGAGCGGCACGGCGCGATCGGCACCGTGGAGCTGTCCCAGGCGCCCGCGGAGGACACCGGCCGCTCCCCGGACAGCGTGGCCGGGATCGCCGCGCGGGCCCTGCCCGGCGTGGTGACGGTCCACGTGAGCGGCGCGACCGAGCAGGGCACCGGCACCGGGTTCGTCCTCGACCACCGCGGCCACATCCTCACCAACCACCACGTGGTGGGGTCCGCCGGGAGCGGCGGCGTCCGCGTGACCTTCCACGGCGGCGAGACGGTCGCCGCCGAGATCGTCGGCACCGACGGCGGCTACGACCTGGCCGTGCTGAAGGTCGACGGGGTGACGGGGCTGCGGCCGCTGCCGCTGGGCAACTCCGACTCGGTCAGGGTCGGCGACCCGGTCGTGGCGATCGGCTCGCCCTACGACCTGGCGGGCACGGTCACCGCGGGGATCATCAGCGCCAAGGAGCGCCCCATCACCGCGGGCGGCGACCACGGCGGTGCCGGGGGCAGCGACGTCAGCTACGTCGACGCCCTCCAGACCGACGCCCCGATCAACCCCGGCAACTCCGGCGGCCCCCTGATGGACGCCAGGGGCCGGGTGATCGGCATCAACAGCGCGATCCGCTCGGCCGGCCGCGGCCTGCCGGAGTCCGGCGGGGGCAGCATCGGCCTGGGCTTCGCCATCCCCGTCAACCAGGCCAAGCGGGTGGCCGAGGAGCTGATCGGCACCGGCCGCGCCACCCATCCGGTGATCGGCGTCACGGTCGACATGGAGTACTCCGGCGACGGCGCGCGCGTGGGCGCGGGCCCCGGCGGGGAGGGCACGCCCGTCGTCCCGGGCGGACCGGCCGACAGGGCGGGCGTGCGGGCCGGGGACGTCATCACCGCGGTGGACGGGACCCGGGTGCACAGCGGGGAGGAGCTGATCGTGAAGATCCGCAGCCACCGCCCCGGCGACCGGCTGGAGCTCACCGTCGAGCGGGACGGAAGGGAGCGGCCGGTGACCGTCGTGCTGGGAACGGCGACCGGTTCGTGACGCCCGCTGTTCGCGCCGCCGACTCCCGTCCGGTCGCCGGGCCGGGTACCGTGACTGTGGCCGCACGGGTCGTGGATGCAATTGAGGGAGCTGAACGGTGTTCTTCGACATAGGACCCCTCGAGCTGATCGCGCTCATCGTCCTCGCGGTCCTCGTCTTCGGCCCCGAGAAGCTCCCGAAGGTGATCCAGGACACCGCGCGGTTCGTCCGCAAGGTCCGCGAGTTCTCCGACAGCGCCCGGGAGGACATCCGCAGGGAGCTGGGCCCGGAGTTCAAGGACTTCGAGTTCGAGGACCTCAACCCCAAGAACTTCGCCCGCAAGCACCTGCTGGAGAACGAGGACCTGGGGCTGAAGGAGATCCGCAACGGCTTCGACCTGCGGCAGGAACTCGCCGAGGTCACCGACGCCGTCAACGGCCGGGAGGTCACCGCGGGCACCCCGGACGCCCCCGCCGCCGGTTCGGCGAAGGGCCCCTCCGCCGCGGGCGGCACACCCGACCGCTTCCGCAAGGAGGCGCCCCCGGCCGGGAGCGAGCCGCCGCCGTTCGACGCCGACGCCACCTGAGACGGCCCCGCACCGCTCCGGGCGGTGAACCGGGAGGGCCACCTCCCGTAGTGCGCAGCCGGTCCTGTCCGGACGGGCGCACGGGGATGGCTATCCTCCCTGTGTCCGGGGTCGGGCCGCCCGAGGGGGGCGGGCCTCCCACCACACGGGGCACACGAGGAGGCTGCGCGCAGATGGAGACGACGGGCCGGGTAGGACCGCAGGAGGCGCCCGCGTCCGGGGCGGACCGGGTGGTCGACGGCTACCTGATGGCCGGCTTCCCCTGGTACGGGCTCGACGAGGCCTTCACCGGCCCGCGCTGGCTGATGCGCGTGGGAGCCGCCGCCGACGGCACGGTCGAGCACGGCTCGACCGGCCACGGGGACGAGCCCTCCTTCCGCGCCGAGTCGGGCCCGGACACCCTGCGCTTCACCGTCGTGGTGACGGTCGCCGCCCGGCCGGTGCGCAGCAGCCCGGACGGCACGGGCGTGCTGGAGGCCACCTCGGTCTCCTCGGCCGCCTGGCTGGCCGGATCGGGCCTGCTGTCGTGCACCTGGCCCGCCCGCATGGAGCGCGGGCTCAGACAGCAGTGGCTCGACCAGCAGACCGCGATCGCCTGGGAGCTGGCGGACGACCTGGACGGCCCCGACTGGTCCACCCTCTCGCTCCCGGTGGACGGCGTCCCGACCGACTTCCGCTATCGGGAGTCGGAGTACGGGTGGGTGCTGGCCGGGCCGACCACCGAGGGCGTCCACATCGGCGCGTACGGGCGGGGGATGAGCGCCTACGGCCTGGGCTTCTCGGTGATCAAGGACATCTCCTCCTACCGCCACTGAGCCGCCGCCCGGCTCGGGAGCCGGGCGTGGGGCGGCCGCCGGGAGCGGAGGAGCGGCGCGCCCGCCGGCACGCCGCCCGCGACCGCCGCCCGGGGATCAGAACTTGTTGCGCGGTGTGATTCCCAGCGACATGCCCGCCAGACCGCGCTGCCGCCCGCCCAGCTTGCCCGCGACCGCGCGGATCGCCGAGCCGGCCGGGGACTCCGGGTCGGTCAGCACCACCGGCCTGCCCTCGTCACCGCCCTCGCGCAGCCGCACGTCGATCGGGATGGAGCCGAGGACGGGGACGGTGGTGCCGGTCGTCCGGCTCAGGCCGTCCGCCACCCGCTGGCCCCCGCCGGTGCCGAAGACGTCGACCATCTCGCCGCAGTGCGGGCAGGGCAGCCCGGCCATGTTCTCCACCACGCCCACGATCTTCTGGTGGGTCTGGACCGCGATGGAGCCGGCGCGCTCGGCGACCTCGGCCGCCGCCTGCTGCGGCGTCGTCACCACCAGGATCTCGGCGTTCGGGATGAGCTGCGCCACCGAGATGGCGATGTCGCCCGTGCCCGGGGGCAGGTCCAGCAGCAGCACGTCCAGGTCGCCCCAGTAGACGTCGGCGAGGAACTGCTGGAGCGCGCGGTGCAGCATCGGCCCGCGCCACACCACCGGGGCGTTCCCCGGGGTGAACATGCCGATCGAGATGACCTTCACGCCGTTCGCGGACGGCGGCATGATCATGTTCTCGACCTGGGTGGGACGGCCGTCGGCGCCCAGCATGCGCGGCACCGAGTGGCCGTAGATGTCGGCGTCCACGACCCCGACCTTCAGCCCGTCGGCCGCCATCGCCGCCGCCAGGTTGACCGTCACGGAGGACTTGCCGACGCCGCCCTTGCCGGAGGCGATCGCGTACACCCGGGTCAGCGAGCCCGGCCGGGCGAAGGGGATCTCGCGCTCGGCCTGCCCGCCGCGGAGGGTGGAGGCCAGCTCGCGGCGCTGCTCGTCGCTCATCACGTCCAGGGAGACCGTGACGCCGGTGACGCCCGCCACCCGGCCGACGGCCTCGGTCACGGAGGAGGTGATGGTCTCGCGCATCGGGCAGCCCGCGACCGTCAGGTAGACCGTGACGGCGACCGACCCGTCCCCGCCGATCTCCACCGACTTCACCATGCCGAGGTCGGTGATCGGGCGGTGGATCTCCGGGTCGTCGACGGTCGCGAGCGCGGCGCGGACCGCCTCCTCGGTGGGGGCTCCGCCGGGAGCAGCGGACGTGTCAGTAGCCATGCCCCGATGGTACGGCCCGGCGGCGGCCCTACCGAAGGCGGCGGACGAGACCCGGGTCACCGCCGCCGGCACCCGGCGTTCAGCGCTCGCGGTCGGGCGGCGGCTCGACGGGGCCGCGCTGCTCCAGCTCCCTGAGGAGTTCCTGGAGCTCGGAGCGGATCCAGTCCCGGGTGGCGACCTCGCCCAGGCCCATCCGCAGCGCGGCGACCTCCCGGGTGAGGTACTCGGTGTCGGCGATGGACCGCTCGTTCTGCTTGCGGTCCTGCTCCAGGTTGACGCGGTCCCGGTCGTCCTGCCGGTTCTGGGCCAGCAGGATCAGCGGGGCGGCGTAGGACGCCTGGAGGGAGAGGACCAGGGTCAGGAAGATGAACGGGTACTCGTCGAAGCGCAGCGACCGCGGCGCCACGGTGTTCCACACCACCCAGGCGATGATGACGAACGTCATCCAGACGATGAACCGCCCCGTCCCCAGGAAGCGGGCGATCCGCTCCGACAGCTGCCCGAAGGCCTCCGGGTCGTACTCCGGCAGCAGGCTGCGGCGCGGCACCATCGGCTGGTCCAGCCGCGTGCGGGCCGCCCGGCCGGTGACCGGCGGAAGGCTCCGTTCGCGCTCCCGGCGCGCCATGCGCTCGTCCCGCTCGCGCTCCCTACCGGCCATCTGCGGACCCCCGCGCGCCGAGTGCGTTCCGTGCGTGCTCCGCGCCCTGGGTGCCCTGCACGCCCCGGGCCGTGAGGACCTCGTGGGCGGCCGCCTCGCGCCAGTCCTCCGGCAGCAGGTGGTCCAGCACGTCGTCGACCGTGACGGCCCCCAGCAGCGACCCGCTCTCGTCCACCACCGGCGCCGCCACGATGTTGTACGCGGCCAGGTAGCTGGTCAGGGTGGACAGCGGGGTACCCGGCGGCAGCGGCCGCAGGTCGTTGTCGACGATCGAGCCGACGAGCGTGCCCGGCGGTTCCCGCAGCAGCCGCTGGAAGTGCACCACGCCCAGGTACTTCCCGGTCGGGGTCTCCTCCGGCGGCCGGCACACGTACGCCTGGGCGGCCAGCGGCGCGGGCAGGTCCGCCACCCGCACCCGGGCCAGGGCGTAGGCGACGGTGGCGTCGGGCCGCAGCACGATCGGCTCGGTCGTCATCATGCCGCCGGCGGTGCGCTCCTCGTACGTCAGCAGCCGCCGCACCGGGGCGGCGTCCCTCGGCTCCATCAGGCCCAGGAGCCGCTCCTTGTCCCCCTCGGGCAGCTCGGAGAGGAGGTCGGCGGCGTCGTCGGGGTCCATCGCCTCCAGGACGTCCGCGGCACGCTCCTCCTTGAGCTTGCCGAGGATCTCCACCTGGTCGTCGTCGGGCAGCTCCTCCAGCACGTCCGCCAGCCGGTCGTCGTCCAGCGCGGCCGCCACCTCGGCCCGGCGCTTGGGCGACAGGTGGTGCAGGACGTTGGCGAGGTCGGCCGGGCGCAGCCGCTCGAAGGTGGCCAGCAGGTTGGCCGCCCCCTGCTCCTCCTCCGCCAGCGAGAAGCCGGTCACGGCCGACCACTCCACGGTCAGCGTCTCCCCGCGCCGCCTGCGCAGGCCCCCGCCACCGCCGCCGCGCCGCACGAAGACCTTGTCGATCAGCCAGTCCCGGCGCCCGGTGAGCTGGGTGAGGCCGACGTCGAGGACGGTGGCCTTCTCGCCCGTCTCGACCAGCGTCACGTGCCGGTCCAGCAGTTCGCCCAGGACCAGGGTCTCGGTGGGGCGCTGCTCGAAGCGCCGCATGTTGACCACCCCGGTGGTGATCACCTGGCCCGACTCGACCCCGGTCACCCGGGTCATGGGCAGGAAGACGCGCCGCCGGCTGACCACCTCGACGACCAGTCCCAGCACGCGCGGCGGAAGACCGCCCACGCGCAGCATCGCCACCACGTCCCGTACGCGGCCGACCTGGTCCCCCACGGGGTCGAAGACGGCCACGCCGGACAGGTGGGAGACGAAGACCCGCGGGGTGCCCAGCGCCATGCCTGCCCTCCGCTCCTCACTCGTGCCTCACTCGTGCGTGTCGCGCGACGTGGTGCCGTGTACCCGCGCCGGCCGAGGGTCCGCACCCGGATCCGGCCGGGAACCGCGCCGGCTGCGGTCCGGGCCGCGACCGGATGCGGCTCCCAGGCTAACGCGCCAGGTCCGCGCCGGTGCGGCGGCCTCGGCCGGACGGCCGCCTTCCGTACGGGGTGCCCGCCACCGGTAAGGTGCCGTCCTGCCCCCGACATCAGGAGGAAGAGCGGACGTGACTGCGTGGACCCTCGGTGTTCGTGCCAGGAGTGCGGCGGTGGCCGGGGCGGTCTGCGCGGTGCTGCTGGCCGTCCTCGCGGGCTGCGGGTCGGAGGACCCGGACAAGGGGACCAACGGGGTCGGCAAGCTCTCCCCCGGCAAGATCGAGGACCGGGCGCGCAAGGCCGCCGAGGCGGCGGACTCGGTGCGGCTGTCGGGCAGCGTGGTCAGCAAGGGCCGCACCTACCGCCTGGACATGCGGCTGAGCGGTGACGGCGGCCTGGGCGAGGTCGCGGCCAAGGGCGGCTCGCGCTTCGAGCTGCTGCGGGTGGGCGAGGACCTCTACCTCAAGGCGGGCACCGACTTCTGGAGCCGGCAGGGGGAGGGCGGGGAGCAGCCCTCCGAGACGGACCTGGCCGCGGCCCGCAAACTGGAGGACAAGTACGTCAAGGTGCCCTCCGGCGACCCCGCCTACGACCAGCTCAGCGGCTTCACGGACAAGGACGTGCTGCTGGACGGGCTGCTCAGCCTCCAGGGCGAGCGGGAGACCGGCGACCGCGGCGAGGTGGAGGGCGTGCGGACGATCGAGGTGCGGGCCGCGGGCGGTGCCGGCGGGGTGCTCAGCGTCGCCCTGATCGGGAAGCCCTACCCGCTGCGCCTGGAGCGGGGCGGGGACGCGGGCGTGGTCCAGCTGACGGAGTGGGACAAGGAGTTCACCCTGCGGGCCCCCGGCAAGGACCAGGTCGTCGACTACGGGAAGAGGATCTCGGCCGCGGAGTGAGCGGCCGGGCTCAGCCCCCGGCCCCGCGGCGGCGGCCGCGGCGCAGCAGCAGCTTCGGCAGCCCGGCGGGGGCGGGGCGGCGCGTGGTCGCGGGCGTCGGCAGCGGCACGGCGGTGTGCGGGCCGTCCGGCGGCGCCTCCGGCCCCTCCAGCAGCGGGCCGGCGGGCTCCAGGCGCAGCACCCGGCACTCGCGCTCCCAGCGGTCGGCGATCACGCCCGCGTCCGGCGCGTTGAGCCGCTTGCCCGCCAGCTCGGCCACCGCGGCCCGCCACTCCTCCCCGCCGGGGGCCGGCTCCACCACCCGGGCCGGCCAGACCACCAGGCGGCCGCCCTTGTCCTTGCTGCGGGCGGTGACCGTGGCGGTGCCGCCGCCGACCAGGCCCAGGCCCGCCAGCGGCTGCTCCGCCGGGCCGTCGCCGACCAGGCAGACGGCCCCCTCGTGCCAGACGTGCCACAGGGGGCGCTCGGGCCCGCGCGGGCCGCGCACCCACACCAGGGCGGACTTCTTCGCCGACTCCTCGATCAGTGCCAGGTCGAGCGCCGGTACGGACGCGGGAACGGACGGATTGGCCATGACCGCGACCCTACCGCCGCGCCGCCGCCCGGGCGCGCCTCCCCGCGGCGGCCCGGGCGGGGGTCAGTACCGCCGCCGCCCCACGCGCCTTACGCTGGTGGGCGGCGGCGCGGAGCGGTGGACGCCCCGAACGCCGGGCCCCGGGCGGGGCCGCCCCCGGGACCGGCCCCGGGGGGAAGCGGGACCCGGGGGGACCGGGGTCCGAGGAGCCCGCGGCCCAGGGCCCGGGAGCAGGGAGGAGCACCGTGCGCGCCGTCAGGACGACATTCGCCGCCCCGGGCCGTACGCAGGACGGCCCGTCCGTGCCCGCCGGGCGGCCGGGCCACGGCCTGGACCTGTTCCTGCTGGCGGTGGCCGTCTCCGGCATCTCCCTGTCCGCCCCTCTGATAGCGGCCACCGCCGCCCCGGCCATGGCCATCGCCTTCTGGCGCAACGCGATGGCGGCCGGCGTGCTCACCCCGCTGGCCCTGCTCCGCCACCGCGCCGAGCTGCGCGCCATGGGCCGCAGGAACGTCCTGCTGGCCTCGGCCGCCGGGGCGCTGCTCGCCCTGCACTTCGGGCTCTGGCTGCCCAGCCTCCACATGACCTCGGTCGCCTCCTCGACCGCGCTGGTGACCACCACACCCATCTGGACCACCCTGCTGCTGCGGCTGCGCGGCCGGAACTCGCCCGCGCTGGTGTGGGCCGGCACGGCCGTCGCCTTCGCCGGGGTGGTGCTCCTGACCGGCGTCGACCTGACGCTCTCCCCGCGCGCCCTGGCCGGCGACGCCCTCGCGCTGGGCGGCGGCATGGCGGCGGCGGGGTACGTGCTCCTGGGGGCCGAGGTCCGCCGCACGGTCTCCACGACCGCGTACACCTACGTCTGCTACACCACCACGGCGGCGCTGCTGCTGGTGGCGTGCCTGGTCTCGGGGGCCGACCTCGGCTCGGGGTACGACGCGGAGACCTGGATCAAGCTGGCCGTGCTCACCCTCACCGCGCAGCTGCTGGGCCACTCCCTGATCAACCGGGTGGTGCGCGGGCTCGGCCCGTCGGTCACCTCGACGGCGATCCTGCTGGAGACGCCGGGCGCGGCCCTGATCGCGGCGCTCTGGCTGGGCCAGACCCCGCCCGCCGCCGTCTACGCGGCGCTGGCGGTGATCCTGGTGGGCCTGGTCCTGGTCGTCAGGGGCAACGGCGCCGCCCGGCGGCGGGCGGGCTGACGGCCCGTCCCGCCGGGCGGCCCGCCTAGAGCCAGCCGTTGCGCTTGAAGCCGCGGTGGATGACGTAGCAGATGCCGGCGATCACGGCCATGACGGTCGGGTAGCCGTACTTCCACCGGAGTTCGGGCATGTAGTCGAAGTTCATGCCGTAGATCCCGGCGATCATCGTCGGGACGGCGAAGATCGCCGCCCACGAGGTGATCTTCCGCATGTCCTCGTTCTGGGCGACCGTCGCCTGGGCGAGGTTCGCCTGGAGGATGGAGTTGAGCAGGTCGTCGAAGGAGAGCACCTGCTCGTTCACCCGCGTCAGGTGGTCGGCGACGTCGCGGAAGTACTTCTGGATGTCGGGGTCGATCAGCCGCATCGGCCGCTCGCTCAGCAGCTGCATGGGCCGCAGCAGCGGGGAGACCGCCCGCTTGAACTCCAGCACCTCGCGCTTGAGCTGGTAGATCCGGCCCGCGTCGCCGCCGCGGCGGCCCCGCCCGGCGTTCTCGGAGAAGACCTGGATCTCGACCTCGTCGATGTCGTCCTGCACCGCGCCCGCGACGGCCAGGTACCCGTCCACCACCTGGTCGGCGATGGCGTGCAGCACCGCCGAGGGGCCCTTGGCCAGCAACTCCGGGTCGTCCTCCAGGCGGTGGCGCAGGGAGCGCAGCGAGCCCTGGCCGCCGTGCCGGACGGTGATGATGTAGTCCCGGCCGGTGAAGCACATCACCTCGCCGGTCTCCACCACCTCGCTGGTGTCGGTGAGCCGGGCGTGCTCGACGTAGTGGATCGTCTTGAAGACGGTGAACAGCGAGTCGTCGTACCGCTCCAGCTTCGGGCGCTGGTGGGCGTGGACGGCGTCCTCGACGGCGAGCGGGTGGAGGCCGAACTCGCGGGCGATGCCGGCGAACTCCTGCTCGGTGGGTTCGTGCAGGCCGATCCACACGAACGCCCCGTCGCCGCCACCCTCCTCGGAGCGCAGGGCGCGCAGCGCCTCGCCGGGCGAGACGTGCCGGGCGTCGCGGCGGCCGCCGCGGTAGACGGCGCAGTCCACCACGGCGCTGGTGCCGCCTGTGCCACCGCCCGCGGCGTCGCAGGCGTAGGGGGAGCGGCCGCCCCGGCGCAGGGCGGGGCGGACCGCGGCGCGCAGGTCACGGATCATCGACATGCTGGGCTCCTTCGCGTGCCGAGCCGCCGCCCGACGGGCGCAGCGCTGCCCGGAATGGGGACCTACGGGGGCGGACGTCCGCCGGAGGTCTGCAAAGCGGGCACCACGCGAGCCGTGCGGGCGTACGGCGTTCGCTGAGAACGTCGGTCGAGCAAGAGAGGCTCACGCGCTCTTCCGCGAAGCCGGTCCGGAGGAGGAAAAAAGAGGGGACTTCCGGTGTTTCACCGCGAGAAGGCGGGGGGAGGTAGGCGGAAGACCCTCGGAGACCTCAGAGGAGGGGACGTGGCTGCCGGGCGGAAGAGCGGCTGGTACTGCACGGTCGACTCGGATCCATCGCAGCCCCACCTCCTCCGGCCGGTCCCCCTCGGGGGAAGATGTGTACACGCCTTGACCAGCAGTCAACGGTAGCACCCGCGGAACACCCCCGGTTCCGTCCGGGGCCTTTCGTGTGCCCTCTTTGCCTGATCAATACACGATCTATGCTCGCCGTATGGCACACGTTCTGGAACTGGTCGAGGCGCGGCTGCGCAGCGCCCTCGGGGAACCCGACGCGCGGGCGGCGGTGACGTTCCTCGGCACCGACCGGATCGAGGTGCTGCGCTTCCCCGTCCCCGACGGCGACGGCGGCCCCCTGGTGAGGTACGCCACCCTGGGCATGTCCGCCGCCCCCATGACCGACCCCTCCGCCGTCCTGGCCGATCCCGAGCGGGGCCCGCGCGCCGAACTGGTGCTGACGGTGCGTGCGGGGGAGGCCGACACCGACAAGGTGCTGCGCCCGCTCGCGGTGCTGGCCGCCTCCCCGCAGGTCGAGGGCGTGGTCGTGGCCCCCGGCGCCTCCCTGGACCTGGGCGAGCCGCTGTGGCCGGGCGCGCCCTTCACCTCCGTGCTGGTCGCCGAGGCCGGCGGCCTGGTGGAGGACCTGGAGCTGGACGCGCCCCTGGAGCCGGTGCGCTTCCTGCCCCTGCTGCCGATGACGCCCAACGAGGCGGCCTGGAAGCGGGTGCACGGCGCGGCGGCGCTCCAGGAGCGCTGGCTGACGCACGGCACGGACCTGCGCGACCCCCGGCGCGTGTCCGTTCCCCTGACGGAGTGACGGACTGACGGGCCGGCGGACCGGCGGACCGGCGCGGGGCGGGGGCGGACCCGGGCGGTGCCGGCCGGGGCGGGCGCTCCGTACGAGTGATCGTCCTTGACGGAAGCGCGCCCGGGGAGGACCGTGGCTCCATGAGGGGCGAACCCACTTGCCCGAAGTGCGGCGGCCGCGTCAGGGCGCCCGGTCTCTTCGCCGACTCCTGGCAGTGCGCCGTCCACGGGCCGGTGCACCCGCTGCAGCCGGTCCTCCCGCCGAGCGTCGAGGCGCTCGGCGTGGTGCTCCACCGCGCCCAGGTGCCGGTGTGGATGCCCTGGCCGCTGCCGATCGGCTGGCTGTTCACCGGGATCGCCTACGCGGGCGACGACCGCGCCGGCGGGCGGGCCACCGCCGTCGCCTGCTCCGGTCCCGGACCGCTGGGCGGCCCCGGCGAGCTGCTGCTGGTCGCCGAGGAGCTGGGCGTGGGGCTCGGGGCGCGCTACGCCGGGGTCCCCGGCCCCGATCCCGGTCCGCTGATCGACGTGGCCCGGCCCCCGCACGCCAAGGTCCTGGCCGCCGGACGGCCCACCCCGCTGTGGCTGGTCGAGGACGCCCCCCGGGACCGCGCGGTGTTCGCGGGCGAGGCGCGCGGACTGTGGCTGTGGGCGATCGTCTGGCCCGAGCGGTCCGGAATGCTGATGTACGACGAACTGGTCCTCACGGACCTGCGGGAGGCGGGCGCGGAGGTGGAGCTGGTGCCCTGCGGCGCGCTCTCGCCCCAGCTGCTGGGCGGCCCCGGGAGCTGAGGTCCCGGCCCCTCCCCGCCGTCGGCCCCTCCCCGCCGCCGGCCCCTCCCCGCCGCCGGGCCGTCCCGGCCGGCGGACCGCGGGCGGGGCACGCGCGGAACTGTTCTACCCTGGAGTGTCCGTCCGAGCCGTCCGAGCCGTCCGCCGTGGGAGGGGGAGCATCCGCCGTGCGCATCGACCTGCACACCCACTCCACCGCCTCGGACGGCACCGACACCCCCGCCGCGCTGGTGCGGGCCGCCGCGGAGGCCGGGCTGGACGTGGTGGCGCTCACCGACCACGACACGGTCGCCGGCCACGCCGAGGCGATCGCGGCCCTCCCCGCCGGCCTCACCCTCGTCCCCGGCGCAGAGCTCTCCTGCCGCCTGGACGGCGTGAGCCTGCACATGCTGGCCTACCTGTTCGATCCGGACGAGCCGGAGCTGGCGCGCGAACGCGAACTCGTCCGCGACGACCGCGTCCCGCGCGCCCGGGGCATGGTGGCCAGGCTCCGCGAGCTGGGCGTGCCCATCACCTGGGAGCGGGTCGCCGAGATCGCCGGGGACGGCTCCGTGGGCCGTCCCCACATCGCGACGGCGATGGTGGAGCTGGGCGTCGTCGAGACCGTCTCCGACGCCTTCACCCCCGAGTGGATCGCCGACGACGGGCGGGCCCACGTCGAGAAGCACGAGCTGGACCCGTTCACGGCGATCCGGCTGATCAAGGGCGCGGGCGGGGTCGCGGTCTTCGCCCACCCCCGGGCCGCCAAGCGGGGGCGGTGCGTGCCCGAGAGCGCCATCGCGGAGCTGGCCGCCGCCGGGCTCGACGGCATCGAGGTGGACCACATGGACCACGACGCCGCCACCCGCGACCGGCTGCGCGGCCTCGCCCGCGACCTCGGCCTGCTGACCACCGGCTCCAGCGACTACCACGGCACCCGCAAGACGTGCCGGCTCGGCGAGCACACCACCGACCCGGACGTCTACGCCGAGATCGCGGCCCGGGGATCAGGCACGCGGCCCGTCACCGCCTGATCCCGGCCGGCCGCCGCGCCGGCCGCGCTCCACCGCTCACCCCTCCGCCCCCAGACACCACGCAAGGCACCACCGTGTTCGACATCGCTGTCTTCGGGTCCGTCTTTGTCACGCTTTTTGTGATCATGGACCCGCCCGGCATCATCCCGATCTTCCTCGCCCTCTCCTCCGGCCGCCCGGCCAAGGTGCAGCGGAAGATGGCCCTCCAGGCCACCGCCGTCGCCTTCGGGGTGATCGCCGTCTTCGGCCTCCTCGGCCGGCAGATCCTCGCCTACCTGCACGTGTCGATCCCCGCCCTGATGGTCGCGGGCGGCCTCCTGCTGCTGCTGGTCGCCCTGGACCTGCTCACCGGCAGGGCCGACGAGCCGACGCAGACCAAGGACGTCAACGCGGCGCTCGTCCCGCTGGGCATGCCCCTGCTGGCCGGACCCGGCGCGATCGTCTCCGTCATCCTGGCCGTGCAGAGGGCCGACGGGCCGGCCGGCCACCTCTCGGTGTGGACGGCCATCGTCGCGCTGCACGTGGTGCTGTGGCTGGTGATGCGGTACTCGCTGCTGATCATCCGCGTCATCAAGGACGGCGGCGTGGTGCTGGTGACCAGGCTGTCCGGAATGCTGCTGTCGGCGATCGCCGTCCAGCAGATCGCCAACGGCGTCACGCAGTTCGTCCGGGGCGGCTAGAACCGCTCCGCCGCGCCGGACTCCTCCGCGCCGCCCGCGCCGGCCGGTGCGGAGGCGCGGCCGCGGCACTCGCCCCAGAAGGCCGCCATCGCCTCGGCCGTCTCGGCGGGCCGCTCGGCGCCGGGGGAGTGCTCGGCGCCCTCGACCACCGTGCGGCGGGCACCGAGCCGCCGCGCCATCTCGTCCATCAGCGGCACCGGCCAGGCGTAGTCCACCGCCCCGGACAGCACGTGCTTGGGCAGGGGCACGGCCGCCAGCGCGTCCACGCGGTCCGGCTCGGTCAGCAGCCGGCGCCCGGTGGCGACCAACTGCTCGGGGACGTTGGCCAGCCAGCGCCGGCGCAGGAACTCCCGCACCTCGGGCGGGGTGCCGTCGTCGGCGGCCTCCGGCGGGTCCAGATCGCGCATCGCACGCCAGACCGTCTCCATGTCCAGTACCGCCAGCGCCTCGACCAGCCGGCGGGTGCGGGCGTGCTGCGCGGCGGCGATGGCGGCGGGACCGGAGCTCATGATCGTCAGCGAGGCGAAGGGGGCGGCGTCCGCCAGCACGGCGGCCCGGGCCACCAGCCCGCCCATGGAGTGCCCCACCAGGTGGACCCCTCCGCCCAGCGCCGCCGCCTGGGCCAGCACGTCCCGGGCCAGCTCCTCCTGGGCGTAGGCGGCCTCGTCGCGCGGGCCGCCGGTCTCGTACTGCCCCCGGCCGTCCACGGCCACCACCCGGTAGCCCCGCCGCGCCAGCGGCCCGAGCAGGGCGATGAAGTCCTCCTTGCTGCCGGTGAACCCCGGCACCAGCAGCGCCGTCCCGGCACGGGCCTCCCCCGCGTCGTGCACGGCGAAGTCGCCGCGGGAGGTGGCGAGGCGGTACGCCCGCGCGCCGGGCGGCAGGGTCAGGGTCGGCGGCTTGCTCATGGGGCGAGGCTAGCGACCCCGACCGGCGGCCCGCACACCGGCGCGGCGGAGCCGGCCGCCTGCGGCGGGGAAGCGGGAACGCCCCCGCCGCGGGTGCGGCGGGGGCGTTCCACGGAGCGCCGCACGCCCCCGGCGGGGCGCGCGGACGCGATCAGCTCTCCTGGGCGGGCTCCTGCGCCGCCCCCGCGGCGGCGCCGCTGCGGGTGCGGCGGCGCCTGCGCGGCCTGCGGGCCTCGCCCGCCGGCTGCTCGGCGGCCGGGGCCTCGGTCTCCGGGGAGGACGCGGCGGACCGGGTCTGCGCCGCCTGCGCGGACGCGCCGCCGCGGGTGCGGCGCCTGCGCGGCCTGCGGGCCTCGCCCGCCGGCTGCTCACCGGTGGGGGCGGCCGGCTCCGCCGCGGCGTCGCCGCCGGAGGCGTCCGGGCCCGCGTGCTCCACCGGCGCGCCGCTGCGGGTGCGGCGGCGCCTGCGCGGGGTGCGGGTGCGCGGCGCGGCCTCCTCCACGGGACCCCGGCCGCGTCCGCGGCCGCGGCCGCCGGTCTCGCCCAGGTCCTCGACCTCCTCGGCGTCGAGTCCGGCGCGGGTGCGCTCCGACCGCGGCAGGACCCCCTTGGTCCCGTCGGGGATGTCCAGCGCCTCGTACAGGTGGGGCGAGGTGGAGTACGTCTCCGGCGGGTCGTTGAAGTCCAGCTCCAGCGCCTTGTTGATCAGCTGCCAGCGCGGGATGTCGTCCCAGTCGACGAGCGTGACGGCCGTGCCCTTCCGGCCCGCGCGGCCGGTGCGGCCGATGCGGTGCAGGTAGGTCTTCTCGTCCTCGGGCGTCTGGTAGTTGATCACGTGCGTGACGCCGTCCACGTCGATGCCGCGGGCGGCCACGTCGGTGCAGACGAGCACGTCGATCTTGCCGTTGCGGAAGGCGCGCAGCGCCTGCTCGCGCGCTCCCTGGCCGAGGTCGCCGTGGACCGCGCCCGCGGCGAAGCCGCGACGGGAGAGCTGGTCGGCGACGTCGGCCGCCGTCCGCTTGGTGCGGCAGAAGATCATCGCCAGTCCGCGGCCGGTGGCCTGGAGGATCCGGGAGACCATCTCCACCTTGTCCAGCGAGTGCGCGCGGAAGACGTGCTGGGCGGTGTTGGCGACCGTCGCGCCCTCGTCGTCCGGCGAGGTGGCGCGGATGTGGGTGGGCTGCGACATGTAGCGGCGGGCGAGGGAGATCACCTGGCCCGGCATGGTCGCGGAGAACAGCATCGTCTGCCGCTTGGCGGGCAGCTGCTGGATGATCTTCTCGACGTCCGGCAGGAAGCCCAGGTCGAGCATCTCGTCCGCCTCGTCCAGCACCAGCGTGCGGATGTGCGCCAGGCTGAGCTTGCGCTGGCCCGCGAGGTCCAGCAGCCGGCCCGGGGTGCCGACGACCACGTCGACGCCCTTCCTCAGCGCCTCGACCTGCGGCTCGTAGGCGCGGCCGCCGTAGATCGCCAGCACTCGGACGTTGCGGACCTTGCCCGCGGTGAGGAGGTCGTTGGTGACCTGCTGGCACAGCTCGCGGGTGGGGACGACCACGAGCGCCTGCGGGGCCTCGGTGAGCTGGTCGGGCGTGGCCCGGCCGGCCTCGACGTCGGCGGGGACGACGACGGAGTCCAGGAGCGGCAGCCCGAAGCCGAGCGTCTTGCCGGTGCCGGTCTTGGCCTGGCCGATGACGTCGGCGCCGGACAGGGCGACCGGCAGGGTCATCTCCTGGATGGGGAACGGGGACGTGATGCCGACGGCTTCCAGGGCTTCGGCTGTCTCGGGAAGGATCCCGAGCTCTCGGAATGTGGTGGTCAGGATGCTTGCCTCTTCCGTGAGACGCGGAACGGGGGAGCTGGGGCGCACCCCGGCGGGGCGGGGTGGGGTGTACCGCGCCGGGCATCGGCCGCCTTCTTCGGCGGCCTCACCCTGCGGCGCGGGACCACGGGCCCTCGCTCAAGCGCTCGTACCGCGCGAGCGGGCCCCTCACCGCGGTCCGGGCGGAACACGGGCTCCGTGGTCCGGAGCCGTCGTTCCGCGTACGGTCCGCGCGGAGGGCGGTCGTGTCGGAGCCGATCGGGCCACCGACCGGGCATCCGCTGCGGGCCCAGGGGGACGTCCCCGGGGACCAGACAACACACAGTATGCGGTGAACCCGCTGTCAGGAAGCGGGCTCAATATCACTGTACCCCCTGATCGCGCATACGCACCGGGTCGATCTCGGCCATGAGGGGGCGCACAAGGGGCGCGCGGCCCGCTCCGGGGGACTCCCGGGCAGGTGGGAGGCGCTGCCGGAGGGCTATTGTGCGGAGCATGGAGACGTCTGACACATCCCCCGCCGGAGCCGAGGGGCCCAGGGACGGGGCGCCCGTGGACATCGCCGCGCAGGACTGGGCCGGGGCGAGCGCGACCCCGCAGTACCGGGCTGCGGTCGTGGACCTGCTGGGCGCCCTGGCCTACGGTGAGCTGGCCGCCTTCGAGAGGCTCGCGGAGGACGCCAAGCTGGCCCCCAGCCTCGCGGACAAGGCGGAGCTGGCCTCGATGGCGTCGGCGGAGTTCCAGCACTTCGAGCGGCTGCGCGACCGGCTGGCCCGGATCGGCGAGGACCCCACGGCCGCGATGGAGCCCTTCGCCGCGGCACTGGACGAGTTCCACCGCCAGACCGCGCCCTCGGACTGGCTGGAGGGGCTGATCAAGGCGTACGTCGGCGACTCGATCGCCTCGGACTTCTACCGCGAGGTCGCCGTCCACCTCGACTCCGACACCCGTGCCCTGGTGCTGGCGGTGCTGGACGACACCGGGCACTCCGGCTTCGCGGTCGAGAAGGTGCGCGCGGCCATCGAGGCCGACCCCCGGGTCGGCGGCCGGCTCGCCCTGTGGGCCCGCAGGCTGATGGGCGAGGCGCTCTCGCAGGCCCAGCGGGTGGTGGCCGAGCGCGACGCGCTGTCGATGATGCTGGTGGGCGGGGTGACGGCGGGCTTCGACCTGGCGGAGGTCGGCCGGATGTTCTCCCGGATCACCGAGGCCCACACCAAGCGGATGGCGGCGCTGGGACTGGCGGCCTGAGGGCCGCCCGGCGGCGCGCCGGCCCGGCCGGCCGTCAGGCCGCGCCCACGCGCGGGCGGCCGCGGGCCGGCGCGCCGCCGGGCCGGACCAGCAGTGACAGCAGGGCCGCCGAGACCAGCACGGCGACCGCGAGGACGGGGAGCGCGTGGCCGGGCCCGAGCACCACGCGGGCGATCACGCCGCCGCCGAAGGCGGCCGCCGGCCCGGTGGCCAGCACCAGCGCCCGGTCGCGGAACCGGTCGGGGAAGCGGCGGGCGGCGACGAGGGCGGCGGCGAGGCCGAGGAGCACGGAGCCGATCACTTCCCAGGGCATGGGACCTCCCGCGGGCCGATGGTGGAGTGCACGGAGTGCGCACGTCGGGCTACTCGGTCCTACCCCGTGCCCCCCGCGTGCGAAACGGCGGCCGGGCGGGGAATCCCCGCCCGGCCGCCGTGCGTGCCCGCCGGGCCGCGTGCGCCGTCGCGCGCCGTGGGGCGCGGGCTCAGATGGCGCCGAAGCCCACCTTGCGGCCGCTGGGCTCGCCGATGTCCACGTAGGCCAGCCGGTCGGCCGGGACGACGACCCGGCGGCCGTGCTCGTCCGTGAGGCTGAGCAGCTGCGACTTGCCGGTCAGCGCCTCGGCCACGGCCTTCTCGATCTCCTCGGCCGTCTGCCCGCTCTCCAGAACGATCTCGCGGGGCGCGTGCTGCACCCCGATCTTGACCTCCACGGCTATGTCCCTCCGAACGGTTCGGTGTTGTCCCCGGCCCGGGCCGGGGCGGAGTGCGCGGCCGGCCGCGCCGTTATGCCAGCAACATTAGCCCGCGGCGGGACGCCGGGCCGTCCGGGACCGCACGCCGACAGCGAACAACGCCGGCGGGCACCGCCCCGGGCGGCGGCCGGAGCGGCGGTCAGCCGTGCATCGGGAAGCCCGCGATGCCCCGCCAGGACAGCGACGAGATGAGCCTGGCGGCGGCGTCGCGCGGGATCCGCTGTCCGTCGCTCAGCCAGTACCGCGCGGTGATCTGCGCCATCCCGCACAGCCCGACGGCCAGCAGCATGGCCTCGTCCCGGGGCAGGTCGGTGTCCTCGGAGATGACCTCGCTGACCGCCTCGGCGCAGTCCAGGCTGACCTTGTCCACCCGCTCGCGCACGGCCGGCTCGTTGGTCAGGTCGGACTCGAACACGAGGCGGAAGGCACCGCCCTCGTCCTCCACGTACGCGAAGTAGGCGTCCATGGTCGCGGCGACCCGCTGCTTGTTGTCACTGGTCGAGGCGAGTGCCGCGCGCACCGACTGGACCAGCGCCTCGCAGTGCTGGTCCAGCAGTGCCAGGTAGAGGTCGAGCTTGCCGGGGAAGTGCTGGTACAGCACCGGCTTGCTGACCCCCGCCCGCTCGGCGATGTCGTCCATGGCCGCGGCGTGGTAGCCCTGGGCGACGAACACCTCCTGCGCGGCACCGAGCAACTGGTTGCGTCGGGCCCGGCGCGGCAGACGTGTGCCCCGCGGACGTGCCTCGGTCTGCTCGACGGCTGTCACGCTCGCCTCCTGTGGTCTCCCTGGAACGACTCCCGGGCAGGGACCCGGAAGGGGACCGGGGAAGGGGTCGTTCCGCGCGCTGTGCGCTTGCGTCCGCCATCCTACTTTTGGGTAAACCTCCTGTGCGTGCCGCGAGCGCAGAAATCCGTTGTCCGGACGTGCGACGCATCGGTTCAGCGGTAGTCGTCCTCGTCGAGTTCGACCACGAGGGCCTGCTCGGCGGCGTCCGCGGGGTTCACCTCGGGGGAGTCGGGCCCGAGCAGGGGGACGTCCCGGCGCGGCAGCACCTCCGCGTGCTGCTCGGCGGCGTCCGCCTCGGGCGCCTCGACGCCGAACCGCTCGGCCGCCGGGGCGTCCTCCTCGTCCTCGAAGTCGTCGAAGGTCTCGGGGTCGGTGGGGTCAACAGGCATGACGGTCCTCTTTCCAGGCAGGAGGGGTCCCACACGGGTCCGGGAGGAGAATTCCCGGGACCGGAACGGTGTGACCCCGAACACGTGAGGGCGGCAGTGATCGTCTCGTAACATTGCCCCCATGTCATCGACCGAGCAGCCGGGGCCGGCCACCGCGGCCCCGTTCGAGGTGCCGCCCCACGGCCGCGCGCGGGCCGTGGAGGGCGAGGACCTCAGATCCGTGTCGCTGCCCGGTCTGACGCTCTCGGTGCGCAGGCGCCCGGCCGCCCGCGAGGGACTGCACCCGGCGCTGTACGTCCACGGGCTGGGCGGCTCGTCCCTGAACTGGTCCCTGCTGATGCGCGAGCTGGCCGACACGGTCGACGGGGAGGCCCTGGACCTGCCGGGCTTCGGCCACTCCCCGCCCCCGGACGACGGCGACTACTCCCTCTCCGGGCACGCGCGGGCCGTCATCCGCCACCTCGACGCCTCCGGGCGCGGGCCCGTGCACCTGTTCGGCAACTCCCTGGGCGGAGCGGTGGTCACGCGGGTCGCGGCCGTCCGCCCCGACCTGGTGCGCACCCTCACCCTCGTCTCGCCGGCCCTGCCCGAGCTGCGCCCGCAGCGCACCGCGATACCCATCGGCCTGCTGGCGGTGCCGGGCGCGGTCGCCCTCTACCACCGGATGACCCGGCACTGGACGGCCGAGCGGCGCACCCGCGAGGTGCTGACCCTGTGCTACGGGGACCCGTCGGCGGTGGCACCGGAGGACTTCCGGGCCGCGGTGGAGGAGTACGAGCGGCGGCTGGCGCTGCCCTACTTCTGGGACTCGCTGGCCCGGTCCGCGCGCGGGCTGGTCAACGCCTACACCCTCGGCGGCCAGCACGCGCTGTGGCGGCAGGCCGAGCGGGTGCTGGCGCCGACGCTCCTGGTGTACGGCGGCCGCGACCTGCTGGTCTCGTTCCGCATGGCGCGCAGGGCGGCCAGGACCTTCCGGGACTCCCGACTCCTGGTGCTCCCGGACGCCGGACACGTCGCCATGATGGAGTACCCGGAGGCGGTGGCGGACGCCTTCCGGGATCTGCTGGGAGACACCGACACGGGCAGGGGTTGACGAGGCGTGGGACGTCACAGCCGCCGGGGCAGGCCGGCCACCGCGGCCGAGGAGCAGCGGCGCGCACCGCACGAGGAGTCCCCCAGGCCCCACCCGGCCCAGACCCCGCCGCACGGCGTGCCGGCCGGACGCGGCCCGGCCGGACCGGGAGCCGCCGCCCCCGCCCCCCGGCGCCGCGGACCCGGGGTCCGCGGCGGGCACCCCGAGCACCGCGAACCGGGCGGCGCCTGGGGCGTGCCGCCGCAGCGCCTCGGCACCCCGGGTGCCGCGGACACCGCTCCCGCCGCCCCCGCCGCTGCGTCCGGCGACGCCGCGCACGACACCGGCCGGGTGCCCCGGCAGGAGTACCTCCGGGCCTTCGACGACGGGATCTTCGGCACGCCGGCGGCGTCGGCTCCGACGGGGGCGTCCGGATCCGCCCGGGACGGCGGCTCCGCGCCGCCGGCGCCGTCCGCGCCGGGCGGTGCCGGTGACGGCACCGCGGGCGGCGGGAGCGCCGAGGACGGAACCGACGGCGGCGGGACCGACGGCGACCGGGCCGGGAGCGCGGACGCGGACGGCGCGGGCGCCGCGCCCCGGACCGGCCGCGCCGCCCGGCGGAGGCAGCGGGGCGGCCGGGGACGCACCGTCACCGGGGTGGCCGCCGCGGCCGTGACCGCCGTGCTCGCCGTCGCGGTGGCCGGCCAGGTGGCCGACGGGCGGGACGCCGTCGGAAGCCGGATCGCGGCCGGAGGGGACGGGGCGCGCGTGGGGGTGCCGGACGCCTCGCGCTCCGACAGCCGCCCGACGCCGTCGCGCCCCTCCGGGACCGCGCCGTCCCCCGCGCCCTCCTACGACGAGCTGATGGGCCGGCTGTACGACCTCGACCCGGACCACGAGGGCTCCGGGCGGCTCGTGGCCGTCCCCGGCGGGGACGAGGCCCCCGGCTCCGGTGAGCGGATCCGCTACCGGGTGGACGTCGAGGAGGGGCTGCCGCTGGACGGCGAGCTGTTCGCCGAGGCCGTCCACCGCACGCTCAACGACGAGCGGAGCTGGAGCCACGGCGGCGCCCGCACCTTCGAGCGGGTCTCCGGGGACGGCGAGGCCGACTTCGTGATCACGCTCGCCGGCCCGGCCACCACCGCCCGGTGGTGCGCCAGGTCGGGTCTGGACACCACGATCGACAACGTGTCGTGCGACTCGGCCGCGACCGAGCGCGTCATGATCAACGCCTACCGGTGGGCACGGGGCGCGGAGACCTTCGGGCCGGAGCGGATCCGGGAGTACCGGGAGATGCTCATCAACCACGAGGTGGGCCACCGGCTGGGCCGGGGGCACGTCGGCTGTCCGCGGGACGGCGCCCTGGCCCCGGTGATGATGCAGCAGACCAAGTACCTGACGGTGGGCGGGGCGACGTGCCGCCCCAACGCCTGGCCCTTCCCCGACGCGTGAGGGCGGGATCCCGCCCGCGGGGGCCGCGCACCGGGACGTCCGCGCCCCGGGGGCCGTGCGCCGCCGGGCGCTCCGCGCCGGCCACTAAACGATCGAACGCCCAACCGCACCGGAAGTCACGGTAGTTCACCCCTTCCGGTGGTGCGGCGGACAACCGTCCGCCGTGTCGCCCCACCTCGCGCATAACGTCTTCCCCCGGTGCCACGGGACGGCCGGTGGCCAGGACCTACGAGCGGGGGTGGACGCGTGCGCATCGCACTGCTCACCGAGGGTGGCTACCCGTACCCGGGCGGTGACGCGGCCGCGTGGTGCGACCGGCTGGTGCGCGGACTGGGCGGCCACGGGTTCGAGGTCTACGCGCTCGGTCGCGACGAGCGGCAGCGCGACGGGGCCTGGTCCGCCCTCCCGGAGAACGTCCTGCGGGTGCGCACCGCACCCCTGTGGGGTCCCCCGCACGGCGCGGACCGGCGCCACGGACGGTACGGGCGGCGGGAGAGACGGCGGTTCGGCGAGCACTTCGCCGCGCTGGTCCGCGCCGTGTGCGCGGCACCGGACGGCGGGCCGGAGGCGGACGGCGCCGAGGCGGACCGTTTCGCCGGGGGCCTCCACGGACTCGCCGCGCTCGCCCGCGAGCACGGCGGACTCGCCCCCGCGCTCCTGTCCGAACCGGCCCTGCGGCTGCTGGAGGACGCCTGCCGGGCCCGCGGCGCGCCGCACGCCGTGCGCACCGCCCGCGTCACCGACCTGCTCACCGTCGCCGAGCAGCTGGAGCGGGTGCTGCGCCCGCTGGCCACCGACTGGTACGGCGAGGACGGACTGGCCGCGGCCGACGTCTGCCACGTGGTCGGCGCCGGACCGGCCGCCCTGCCCGGCCTGCTGGCCAACCGCCTGCACGGGACGCCGCTGCTGATCACCGAGTACGGGGTGCGGCTGCGCGAGCACTACCTCGCCAGCGCCGCGCGCGCCGTCGCACCCGGCGCCGTGGAGGCACCGGTGCGCGCCCTGCTCGCCGCGTTCCACCGGCGGCTGGCGCACGAGGCGTACCGCCGGGCCGAACTGGTCACCTCAGGCAACGCCCACGCCCGCCGCTGGCAGCTCAGGTGCGGCGCGGACCGGAGCCGGCTGCGCACGGTCCACCCGGGGATGGACGCGCCGGAGCTGGCGGGGATCGAGGAGGACACCGGACGGGACCGCCCCGACCCGCTGCTGGTGTGGGTCGGGCGGGTGGAGCCCGCCAGGGACCTGGTCGGCCTGCTGCACGCCTTCGCCCGGCTCCGCAGGACGGTGCCCGGTGCCCGGCTGCTGATCGCCGAACGCCCCGGCGGTGCCGGCGCCGCGGGCGGGCGCCGTCCGCAGGACGCCGCGTACCTCGGCCACTGCCGGGCGCTGGCCGCCCAGCTCTTCCCCGACGAGGCGGCCGACTCCCACAGCGCGGGCGAGAACCCCGTCTGCTTCGCCCGGCTCGGCGACCCCGAGGCACCCGGGCTCGCCGAGGTCTACGCCGCCGCCGACATCGCCGTGCTCTCCAGCGTGGTGGAGGGCTTCCCGGTCTCCCTCGCGGAGGCGATGCTCGCCGGGCGGGCCACGGTCTCCACGGACGTCGGCGCGGTGCGCGAGGCCGTCGGCGGCACGGGGCTGGTGGTGCCGCCGCGCAACCCCAGCGCCCTGGCGAGCGCCTGCGCCGCCCTGCTGGGCGATCCCGCCCGGCGGGCCCGGCTGGGCGCCGCCGCCCGGGCGCGGGCCGTGGAGCTGTTCACCGCCGAGCAGAACCTCACGGCGTTCCGCGGCCTCTACCTGGAACTCCTCTCGCGCAGTCCCCGGGCCGCCGAGCCGGTCGCCCGCCCCCGCCCCTTCGCCCTGCCGCCGGAGGCGCACCTCCCCGGCCGGCGGAACGCCGCGGCGCCCCTCCCCGTCCGCGCCCCGGCGCGTCCGCCCGGCACCGGCCGGGGCCCCGGTGCCGACGGGCGGGGCGCCCGCACCCCGAGCTGGGCGCGCGCGGCGGCCGCCGCGGCGGGGGAGGGGGCGCGGTGAGCGGCCCGGTGAGCCCCGTGCGGTCCGCCGATCCGGTGCGCCTCCTGCTGCACCGGCACGGGGAGCTGTGCAGGGGGGCCGTCGACCCGCTGGAGATCGCCGCGGCCCTGGAGGCGCACGGGATCACCGACCGCACCGCGGCGCGCTTCCGGCACCGGGACGTCTTCTCGCTCGCCGAGGAGCTGTACGCCCGCACGCCCCGCGACGACGGCCCGCTTGCCGCGGGGGTGCCGGCGGGGTCGGTGCCGGAGGAGGCGGTGCCGGAAGAGGCGGTGCCGGAGGAGGCCGCCGCGCGACAGCGGCCCGCCCGGCGCCGCACCCGGTGGGCGCGCGCGGCCCGGACGGTCCTGCTGCCCGTGCTGCCCGGCGGGCTGTGCGCGGCCGCGTTCGCCCTCCCGCTCCCGGCGGGGCTCCCGCCGGCCGCGGTGGCCGCCGCGGTGGTGGTGTCGGCCGTGGCACTGTGCCTGCGCGGCACCGGTGCGACCGCCGCCGCCGTGCTCGCCTGCTGCTGGCTCACCGGCCACGTCCTCCTCGGCGACCGCCTGCCGGCCGCGGCCCTGGGCGGGGCGGGCGGGGTGCCTCCGCCGTCCGGGCCGCTGCTGTCCGAGCGGTGCCTGCCGCTGGGCCTGGCCCTGGCCGTCGCCCCCGCCGTCTGGTGCGCCCGCTGGTTCGCCGCGCGGGCGCGGCGGCAGCTGGCCGCCGGACGGAGCCTGGCGGAGTTCGCCGCCCGCACCCGTCCGGCGCTGACCGCGGCCGTCTCGGTGTTCGCCGCCGCGCTGCCCGCCGCGCTGGCCGCCGCCCACGCCGTCGTGGACGGCGGACCGGGCCCCCTCGCGGTCCCCGGCGGCGGCCCCGCCGCGTCCGCCACCCCCCTGGTCGCCGCGGCCGCCCTCGGCATGCTCCTGTTCACCGCCCTCCTGCTGTCCGCCCACGGTTTCGCCCGTGCCGCCGCACGGGGCCTCACCGCGGCCTGCGTCCTGCAGGCCGCGGGGCTCGCCACCGCCCTGGCCGCCCGGCTGCCCGCGCTGGAACCGCTGAGCCGACCCGTGCGGGCCCTGGTGGAGGCCTGGGGGCCGGCCGCGGTGTCCGCCGCGGCCTGCGCCTGCGCGGCCCTCGCCCTGCTCGCCGTCGCCGCCGGATCCCTCACCGGCGCCTCCGCCCACCACCGGAGCGGTCCCTGACGGACGTGCCCGGCGCCGGCCCGGTGCCGGGTCCCCGACCTGCCGGCGCACGCCCCGGCGTGCACGGCGCACCACCGATGAAGGAGCACACCCCACATGACCGTTCCGCGCGCCACCGGCGTCACCGCACCTGCGCGGGAGGACGCCCGATGAGAGTGCTGCTGATCGGAGCCAACGGACACCTGGGCCGCCACGTCGCCGACCGGCTGCTCGCCGACCCCGCCGTCCAGCTCACCGCGCTCGGCCGGGGCGACGACGCCGACGTCCGCTTCGACCTGTCCACCGGCAGTCCCGGTGCCCTCACCCGCTTCCTGGACGCCGTCCACCCCGGTGTCGTCGTCAACTGCGCCGGTGCCGTGCGCGGCAGCGCCCGCGACCTGATCCGGCACAACACCGTGGCCACCGCCACCGTCTGCGAGTCCCTGCGCCGCAGCGGCTGCGGCGCGCGGCTGGTCCACGTCGGCTGCGCCGCCGAGTACGGGCCCTCCCAGGCGGGTTCCTCCACCGGCGAGGACGCGGTGCCGCGCCCCGGCAGTCCGTACGGCGTCAGCAAGCTCGCCGCGAGCGAACTGGTGCTGGGCTCCGGGCTCGACGCCATCGTGCTGCGCGTCTTCTCGCTGACCGGCCCCGGCACCCCCACCGGCTCGCCCCTGGGGCGGCTGGCGGAGGCGATGCGCCGGGTGATGCAGCAGGGCGAGGGCGAGCTGCGGCTCGCCGGCCTCGGCGTCCAGCGCGACTTCGTGGACGTGAGGGACGTGGCGCGGGCGGTGCACGCCGCCGCCCTCTCGGCGGCCCAGGGCGTGGTCAACATCGGCAGCGGGCGCGCGGTGCGGCTGCGCGAGGTGGTCTCCGTGCTGGCCCGGGTCGCCGGACACACCGGCCCGGTGCACGAGGTGGACGAACACCACCCGGGCGCCCCCCAGATGCCCCCCTACCCCGACGGCTGCGGACCCTGGCAGCAGGCGGACGTCCGCAGCGCACGCGACCGGCTCGGCTGGCGGCCCCGGATCGGGTTGGAGGAGTCGCTGGCGGACATCTGGATGGAGGCGGCATGCCGTATCTGACCAGTTCCGGCAGACGGTGCCCGGCGGCCGGGGCCCCGGGGCGGCTCGGCGTCGGGGTGCCCGGTTACGCCCACCCGCTGGTGGCCCCGGCGGAGTGGGCGGAGCTGGCCCGGCCCGGCGTCCCGGTGCACTGGGCGGTGCTCAACGTGGCGCGCGGGCCGGGCACCTGCCCCGACCCGTACTGCGCGGCGGCGGTGTGCCGGCTGGGGGAGGCCGGGGTGCGGGCCCTGGGCCACCTGGACCTGCGACACGGCACCCGGGACTTCGGCGACCTGGTGCACGACGCGCACCGCTACCTGGACTGGTACGGGGTGGACGGCTTCTACCTGGACCGCTGCCCGGCCGGCCGCGCCGACCTGCCGGACGTGGAGCGGGTGGTGGCCGTGCTGCGGGCCCTGGGGACGGACCTCCACCTCGTCCTGGGCCACGGCGCCCACCCCTTCCCCGGCTACGCCGAGGTGGCCGACCAACTGGTGACGTTCTCCGGCCCGTGGACGGACTACCGCTGGTCGCAGGCGGCGCCGTGGACGGCGGACCATCCGCCGGACCGTTTCTGCCATCTGGTGCACGGGGTGCCGCGCACCCACCTGGACGAGGCCGTCCGCATCGCACGCTGGCAGGGCGCGGGCACCGTCTGGTTCACCGACCGCACCCGGCGGGGGCGACAGGGCGAGGCGGCGGACCCCTGGGAGGCGATGCCCGGCTACTGGGACGAGATCGTCTCGCGGCTCGGACCGGGTGTCTCGGAATGAGATCGGGCGTGGCAGTGTTACGGGAGGAACAACCGTCCACCGACCAACCCTGTTGAGGTCCCCGTGTCGCTGCCACCCCTGGTCGAGCCGGCCTCCGAACTCACTGTCGACGAGGTCCGCAGATACTCGCGTCACCTGATCATCCCGGATGTCGGGATGGACGGGCAGAAGCGGCTGAAGAACGCCAAGGTGCTGTGCGTGGGTGCGGGCGGACTCGGCTCGCCCACCCTGATGTACCTGGCCGCGGCGGGTGTGGGCACCCTCGGCATCATCGAGTTCGACGAGGTCGACGAGTCCAACCTCCAGCGCCAGATCATCCACAGCCAGTCGGACATCGGCCGTCCCAAGGCCGAGTCCGCACGGGACACGGTGCTCGGGATCAACCCGTACGTGACGGTCAACCTCCACCAGGAGCGGCTGGACTCCTCCAACGTGATGGAGATCTTCGGCCAGTACGACCTGATCGTGGACGGCACCGACAACTTCGCCACCCGCTACCTGGTCAACGACGCGTGCGTGCTGCTGAACAAGCCGTACGTGTGGGGCTCGATCTACCGGTTCGACGGGCAGGCGTCGGTCTTCTGGAGCGAGCACGGTCCGTGCTACCGCTGCCTGTACCCCGAGCCCCCGCCGCCCGGCATGGTCCCCAGCTGCGCCGAGGGCGGCGTACTGGGCGTGCTGTGCGCGTCCATCGGCTCGATCCAGGCCACCGAGGCGATCAAGCTGCTCGCGGGCATCGGCGACCCGCTGGTCGGGCGCCTGACCATCTACGACGCCCTCGAGATGTCCTACCGGCAGGTCAAGATCCGCAAGGACCCGGAGTGCGCGGTCTGCGGCAAGAACCCGACGGTCACCGAGCTGATCGACTACGAGGCGTTCTGCGGCGTGGTCTCCGAGGAGGCCCAGCAGGCCGCCATGGGGGCGACCATCACCCCGCAGCAGCTCAAGCAGTGGATCGACGAGGGCGAGAACATCGACATCATCGACGTTCGCGAGCCCAACGAGCACGAGATCGTCGCCATCCCGGGCGCCCGGCTCATCCCGAAGAACGACTTCCTGATGGGCAACGCCCTGGGCGAGCTGCCGCAGGACAAGCGGATCGTCCTGCACTGCAAGACGGGTGTCCGCAGTGCGGAAGTCCTCGCGGTGCTGAAGAACGCGGGCTTCTCGGACGCCGTCCACGTCGGCGGCGGCGTCATCGGCTGGGTCACCCAGATCGAGCCGGAGAAGCCGGTCTACTGAGAACTCCCTGTGGCGGGGTGCGGCGGCGCGCCGTGCCCCGCCGCAGTGCTGCCGGGACGCGGCCGTCGCCCGTCGTCAGGCCGGTCGGCCGGCACCGTGCCCCCTCCGGTGCCTGCCGTTCGGCGGTTGTCCTCCGTCCCCGCCTTCCCGGCCGCCTCCCGGCCGAGGAGGGGGGCCGAGGGCGGGTGTCCGCCTCGGAGCTCACGGCGCGCGTCCCCGGCCGGCGACCACTGATCCGGCAATCCCGTGTGCCGGCACGGTCACGGTCCGCTGGGCTCACCGTGCCCGTCGGGCGCCCACCGGGACCCTCCGGGAGAGGGAACGGCCGGGCCCGGACGGCAGGACGTCGGGGACCGCGTGAGGTCGACCAGGATGCGGGCCGCCTGCGTCACACTGTGCGCGGTCGCTTCGGGGCCGGCCACGGCCAACCTCCGCGTCCGCCGCGCACCGGAGCCACGGCGCCCACGAAGGCGGCGGGTACGGCGTCCGGAACCACGGTCCGGGCCCCGACCCGACCGGTTACGGCGACGGCCCGGAGACGCGGGCGCGGCCTGTGACACCGCTGCGGACGGCTGGGGCACCGAGGCCCGGCTCGACATCGGCCGCGACGGGGACATCGACCGCACGGCCGGCGCCCGCGGGCACTCCTCCCCGTACCGCTCGGACTGCGCGACCGGCAACACCGCCGACGGGACTCCCGTCCGCGTGCGGGTCGTGAAGGCCAGCGGTACGACCGACCACCACCCCGTCCACGAGGACGGAACCGCGTGACCTCCGGCCGCTTCGAGCGGAACGACCGCCGGGGCGCTCCGGCGGCCCCTCCGGCTCCGGCGGCCCCGGGGCGGTGACCCGGAGGCGGGCCGTCGCCGTGACGGCCCGCCCCTCGCCGCCGGGCGCGGGCGCCTCAGCGGGAGGGCCCGAGCCAGCGGCCGCGCAGGGCGATCAGGACGGCCGCCGCCACGGCGAGCAGCAGCAGGGAGACCGAGGTCGCGGCGGCCGGGTCGTTCTGGAGGAGCAGGTACACCTGGAGCGGCAGGGTCTGGGTGGTTCCGGGCAGGTTGCCCGCGAAGGTGATCGTGGCGCCGAACTCGCCCAGCGCCCGCGCCCAGCACAGCGCGGCGCCCGCCACCAGGGACGGCATCGCCATGGGCAGGGTGACGTACCGCAGCGTCTGGGGGAGTGAGGCGCCCATGGTGGCGGCCGCCTCCTCGTAGCGGGGGTGGATCCCGGCCAGCGCCCCCTCCAGGCTGATGACCAGGAACGGCATCGAGACGAAGGCGGCGGCGACCACCGCGCCCGCGGTGGAGAACGGCAGCACCACCCCCAGCGCCTCCAGCGGCCCGCCCAGCAGCCCGTTCCGTCCGAAGCCGCGCAGCAGGGCGACGCCCGCGACGGTCGGCGGGAGCACCATCGGCAGCAGCACCAGGCTGCGCACCAGCGGTTTGCCGGGGAAGTCGGCGCGGGCCAGCAGCCAGGCCAGCGGCACGCCCAGGACGAGCGAGAGCAGCAGCGCCCAGCCGGAGACCAGCAGGGACAGGCCCAGCGCGCGGGCCACCTCCGGGGAGGCGAGCTGCCCGCCGAGGTCCGGCCAGGGGGTGCGGGCCAGCACCCCGGCCAGGGGCGCGGCCAGGAAGACCAGGGCGAGCACGGCGGGCAGGGTGAGCGCGGCGGGCGGGCGCCTGCGCACCCGCGGGCGGCGGACCGGTTCCGGGCGGTCCGGGCTGCGGCGGGTCACGGCAGCAGGAAGCCGGCGTCCCGGAGGATGCGGCGGGCCGGTCCGGTGCCCAGCCAGGCGACGAGGCGGGCGGCCTCCTCCGGGTGCGGCGCGCCGGCCAGCGGAGCGGCCGGGTAGCGCACGTCGGTGCCGGGACCGGCGGGCAGGGGGACGGCGTCCACACGGCCGCGCGCGGCGGCGGCATCGGTGGCGTACACCACTCCCGCGTCGGCCTCGCCCAGCTCCACCTTGCCCAGGACGGCCCGCACGCTCGGCTCCAGGGAGACCGGGCGCACGGTGACGCCCGCCTCCTTCAGCAGCCGCCGCCCGTACCGGCCGGCGGGGACCTCGGGGGCGGCGAGCACGACCGCCACGTCCTCGCGGGCGAGGTCCGCGGGCGAGCCGACGCCCAGGGGGTTGCCGGGCGCGGTGGCGATGACGAGCCGGTTGCGGGCGATCACGGTGGACGGGCCCACCGCCTCCCCCAGCCCGTCCATGGTCTCGGCGTCGGCGGTGACGAGCACGTCGGCGGGCGCCCCCTGGCGCACCTGCGCCGCCAGCTCCTGGGAACCGGCGAAGGAGAGGCGCAGCCGCGTGCCGGGATGCTCCTCCTCGTACGCGGCGCCGGCCTCGGTGAGGACGTCGGAGAGGGAGGAGGCGGCCAGTACCGTCACGGTCGTCCGGCCGCCGCCGGTGCCGCCGAGGGCGCCGCCTCCGCAGGCGGACGCCAGGAGGGCCAGCAGGGCGGTCAGGACGGCGGCGGCGCGGAGGCGGGCGGAGCGCCGCGGGGGGCGGCGGAGCGCGCGGGACGTTCCGGGGGGCGCGGTCGTCACGGCGGACGCCTCACACCCGGTCGACGTGCACGCTGGTGGCCTTCACCCGGGCGACGGCCTCCACGCCCACGGCCAGTCCCAGTTCCTCCACGGCCTCCCGGGTGACCAGGGAGACCAGCCGGTGGGGCCCGGCCTGGATCTCGACCTGGGCGGCGACGTCGCCGAGCCGGACGGCGGTGACGATCCCGGGGAAGGCGTTGCGGACGCTGGTGTGCGGCTCGCCGTCCTCCCCGCTTCCGTCCTCCGCGGCGAGGGCGACGGCGAAGGCGGCCAGGTCCTCGCCCGCCACCAGCCGCCTGCCGCTCCCGTCCCGGCGCGTGGGCAGCCGTCCGGCGTCCGCCCAGCGGCGCACCGTGTCGGCGCTGACGCCGAGCAGCCGGGCCGCCCGGCCCATGGAGTAGGAGCGCATGTGCGAAACGTTATGGCCGACAGGCGGGTGGACGCAAGGAGCATCCGCGATACCGGTTCGCATCCGCGAGGCCGGGCGAGTGGTGGTCCCGCCGCCCCTCCTCCGGCTGTCGGATCAGAGCGCCTCCCTGCGCGTCAGGTGCGTGAAGGACAGCCAGCCGGGCAGGACCGGCAGCCAGAACGTCATCAGCCGGAAGAGCAGGACCGCCGGGGTGGCGATCTCCTTCTCCAGGCCGAAGGCGATCAGGCCCGCGATCAGGGCCGCCTCCACCGCCCCCAGACCGCCCGGGGTGGGCGCGGCCGACCCCAGGGCATTGCCCGCCAGGAAGATCACCGCGATGCTCGCGTAGCTCAGCTCGCCGCCGAAGGCACGCACCGAGGCGTCCAGGCACAGCACGAACGAGACCGTCAGCAGCAGCATGCCCCCGATGCCGCTGAGCAGCTTCTGCGGACGCTGGACGACGTCCAGCATCCGCGGTACGACCCCCGCGAACAGCGCCCGCACCCGGTTCACCACGAACTTCCGCAGCGCCGGGACCGCCGTCACGATCAGGGCGAGCACGGCCGCCGTCAGCAGCCCCGCGATGACCGTCCGGGACGGGGAGAGGGTCGGGGTGTGCTCGGTGCCCGTCAGGTAGCCGAAGACCAGCAGCAGGACGACGTGGCTGCCCAGCCCGAAGAGCTGGGAGGCGCCGACGCTGGCGACCGCGTGGCCGGGGCGCACCCCGGCGCGCTGCAGGAAGCGGGTGTTGAGGGCGACGCCGCCGACCGCCGCGGGCGCCACCAGCTTGACGAAGGAGCCCGCCACCTGCGCCAGCACCGTGCGCGGGAACGACACCTTCTCGGGCACGAAGCCCAGCAGGCTCAGCGCCGCCGCCACGTACGTCAGGGCCGAGAAGAGCAGCGAGGCGGCCACCCACCCCCAGTCCGCGCCGCCGATGACCTGCCGGAAGTCGACGTGGGTGAGCTGCGACAGCAGGAAGTACGCGGCGAAGGCGCCGGCGATGAAGCTGACCAGCGTGCGCGGCCGGACCCGCTCCAGCCGGGCCGGCTGCATCGGCGCCTGTGGGCGGATCAGCAGCACCTGCTGGCGGATCTGCGAGAGCAGGTCCTCCTCGCGCGCCTCCTCCAGCGCCTCCGTGACCGCCTGCTTCTCGGCGTTCCGCTCCGCCCGCAGCGACCTGCGGTCGCCCGGGTGCGCACGGCCCTCCGCGTGCCGCACCTCCCGGCTGTGGCGGGAGGCCTCGATGGCCGCCTCCCGCTCGCGCTGCGCCCGCTCCTTGGCCAGCCTGCGCAAGGTGGCCCGGGTGCCGCGACTGAGGGCGATCGGCTGGAGCAGGGGGAGGCTGTCGGCCACCGCGTCCGGGCCGAGCACCTCCACCGCCGCCGCCACCGAGCGCTCGGCGCCGACGCGCAGCCCGAAGGTGACCAGCAGCTGCGCCACGTCCATCCGCAGCACCAGGTCGCCCGCCGCGATCTCGCCGCCGCTGAGGTCGGTGAGGAACACCGCACCGGAGCGATCCACCAGCAGGGCGCCGTCCTCCAGCCGCCGGTGGGCGATCCGCCGCGACTGGATGGCCCGGACCTGCTCCCAGGCCGCCCGCACCAGCCCGTCGGTGATCTCCTCGTCCGACAGGGTGTCCAGGCACCGGCCGTCGATGTGCTCGTAGACGAGCATCACCGCGTCGGGGCCCAGCTCGGAGGTGGCGATCAGCCGGGGGGCGTTGGCTCCGGCGGCGATGGCCGCGTACGCCAGCAGCGCCTCCTGCTCCAGGGCCTGGCGCAGCGACTGGAGGCTGCGGCGCTGGGTGATGCCGCGCAGCGCCAGGCGGCGCCAGGCGCGGTAGAAGTAGCCGTGCGCCTGCTGCTCGCGGTCCACGACGGTGACGTCCAGCGGCGGGCCGTCCTCCAGCGTCACCAGGTAGCGGCGGCTGCGCTCGGCCAGGCCGCCCCGTTCGGCCTCGGACGGGGCGGCCTGGCCGAGCGGGGCCGCTCGCACGGGGCTGAAGCCGACGCGCCGCAGCCCGGCCATCAGGGTCTGGCCGGTGGGGCGGACGTTGGGGGAGCCGACCGCGTAGAGCGTGCCGTAGGCGACCGTCCAGCCGATCAGCACGGTGACCAGGATCGAGAACGGCGTGGTGTAACCGCCGACCAGCACCGCGAAGGCGTCCAGCAGCAGCACGGCCCACAGCAGCACGCGCCAGCGGGGGCGGCGGGCCATGCCGACGGCCGTCATGTAGGCGATGACGGGGGCGAGGTAGCCGTGCACCGGGTCGGTGAGTCCGCCGCCCGGGGCCGGATTGATCAGGGCGTCCCGGACGGAGGCGGGCGCCCCCTCGGCCACCCACAGGTCGGTGACGAGCGACACGCCGTGCGCCAGGACGGCCGCGAGCACGCCGTCCGCGATGCGCAGCCCGTCCCGCTTGATCAGCCGCTCGATGGCGAAGGCGACCGGCACGATCAGCACGGCGACGCTGGAGGCGAACCCGGCGAAGCGGATCAGCAGCAGCGGGGCCTGGCCGGCGCCCTTGTCGATGTCCTGCTCCAGGCCCGCGGTGGTGCCGTGGGCGACGGCGGCGATGGTCAGCACGACGGCGATGCCGAGGACGCCGAGCAGCAGCCGCATCAGGTCGGAGGGGCGGTGCACCCGGGCGGGGAGGATCGGCTCGTCGCCCTCCAGCTGGTCCGGCTCCGCGCCCTCCGGGACGGCCGGGGACTGCCCGGAAGCATTGCTTCCGTCCGTGTGCCGCAAGGGGCCGGCGGAGCGGGTCCCCTCTCCGTGGGGACTGCCGCCCTGCTGCTCTTCGGTCTCTCTTCGTTCTCGTATCACCTGTCACCGCCGGGACGATGGTGGCACGAGGGGGTGGCACGCCGGTGCAGGAGGTCGCTTTTCTCCGGGGAAAGCGGGCTTTGCGCGTGTCGTGCACCTCCCCGTGCGCGGGAGCGCGCCGGCGACGCCGGCCGGGGCACCGGCCCCCGCACGGGGCACCGGCGCCATGGGGCACCATGGCCGTCATGAGCGGTCCCGTCGGCGAGCTGCCGGAGTACGCGGAGAGGGTGCTGGCCGTGGTGGAGCGCATTCCGCCGGGCCGGGTGATGACGTACGGCGACATCGCCGAGTGGCTGGAGGAGGGCGGCCCCCGGCAGGTGGGCCGGGTGATGGCGCTCTACGGCGGCGCGGTCCCCTGGTGGCGCGTGGTGCGGGCCGGAGGGCTGCCGCCGGTCTGCCACGAGGGGCGCGCGCTGGCCCACTACCGCCGGGAGGGCACCCCGCTGCGCGGCGGCGCGGCCGGCGGCGGACCGGGCCCCGTGCGGATCGACATGCGCCGGGCCCGCTGGGACGGCGGGGCCGGGCCGGGCGAACCGGACGGGCGCACGGACGGCTGACGCGCGCCCCGCCGCGCCGGCGGCCGCGCGCGGTGCTCCGGGGGCTGCGGGGGGCCGGGTCGTCCCGGACGCAGGACTCCTCACACGTACCAGCTTCCGTCATGCCGACCCCAGCCATGGGGCGAGCCGCCCGACCGGGGGACGAAGGGGACGAGCTGCGCCTCGGCAGCCGACTGGCGTACCGTCTGCACCATCCAGCACAGCGACCAGGACCGGCGATCCACGTGAGCTCCTCCCTCAAGTCCGACACGTACCGACTGGTGCGTGACCTGCCCGGTCCGGTGTGCCCCCCTGCACTGGACGCACACCAGCGCGCGGTGGTTGAGCACGCCGACGGGCCGCTGCTGGTCCTCGCCGGCCCCGGCACCGGCAAGACCACCACCCTGGTGGAGTCCGTCGCCGAGCGGCTGCGGCGCGGCACCGACCCGGAGCGCGTCCTCGTGCTGACCTTCGGCCGCAGGGCGGCGGTCGAGCTGCGGGACCGGATGGCGGCCCGGGTGGAGGGTGTCGCCCCGCAGGCGACGACCTTCCACTCGTACTGCTACGCGCTGGTCCGCGCCCACCAGGACGCCGACCTGTTCGCCGAGCCGCTGCGCCTGCTCTCCGGCCCGGAGCAGGACCTGCGCATCCGCGAGCTGCTGGCCGGCCAGGCGGACCTGGAGGGGGCCGGCCGCGACCGGGCCGGCTGGCCCGAGGAGCTGCGGGCCTGCCTGACCACCCGCGGCTTCGCCGACGAACTGCGCGCGGTGCTGGCCCGCAGCCGGGAGCTGGGGCTGGGGCCGGCGGCGCTGGACGCCTTCGCCCGCCGCGCCGGCCGCCCCGACTGGCGGGCCGCGGCCGCCTTCATGGCCGAGTACCTGGACGTGCTGGACCTCCAGGGCGTGCTCGACTACGCCGAGCTGGTGCACCGCGCCGTGCTGCTGGCCGAACGCGACGGGATCGGGGCGCGGCTGGCCGCCCGGTACGACGCGATCTACGTCGACGAGTACCAGGACACCGACCCGGCGCAGGTGCGGCTGCTGCGCGCGCTCGCCGGGGACGGCCGCACCCTGGTCGTCTTCGGCGACCCCGACCAGTCGATCTACGCCTTCCGCGGTTCGGACGTCAACGGCATCCTCGACTTCCCGGAGCAGTTCCGGCGCCGCGACGGCTCCCCCGCCCCGGTCGCGGTGCTGCGCACCGGCCGCCGCTCCGCCTCGGCGGTCCTGGAGGCCACCCGGCGGCTGACCGCCCGCATGCCGCTCACCCGGCTCCCGGCCGAGGCCGTCCGGGCCCACCGGGAGCTGTCCCCCGTGCGGGAGGGCGGCCGGGTGGAGGTGTACACCTACCCCACCCCGGGCGCCGAGCTGGACAACATCGCCGACCTGCTGCGCCGCGCCCACCTGGAGGAGGGCGTCCCGTGGCGGGAGATGGCGGTGCTGGTACGCGCCGGCCACCGCACGCTCCCCTCGGTGCGGCGCGCGTTGACCTCGGCGGGCGTCCCCGTGGAACTGGACGGCGACGACGTCCCGCTGCGCCGGGAGCCGGCCGTGGCCCCGCTGCTGACGGCGCTGCGCGTGGCGGCCCGGGCCGCGGTGGCCGGGCCGGCGGACGCCGCGGAGCCGGGGGCGGAGGAGTCCGGGCCGCAGGAGCCCGGCGCCGAGCGGCCCGGCGGGTGCCGGATCGACGTGGAGACCGCGCTCACCCTGCTGACCTCACCGCTGGGCGGCATGGACGGCGCCGCCCTGCGCCGGCTGGGCCGCGCCCTGCGCGAGGAGGAGCGCGCCGCGGGCCGCGCCGTCCCCCGCCCCTCGGACGAACTGCTGGCCGAGGCGCTGGCCGAGCCCGAGCGGCTGGCGGCGCACGACCCCTCCCACGCGCGCGGCGCCCGCGAACTCGGCCTGCTGCTGCGCAGGACGCGCGAGGCGCTGGCCGCGGGCGCCACGGCCGAGGAGGCGCTGTGGATCCTGTGGGACGGCACCACCTGGCCGGACCGGCTGGAGCGGGCCGCCCTGCGCGGCGGCCCGGCCGGCCGCAACGCCGACCGCGACCTGGACGCCGTCTGCGCGCTGTTCGCCGCCGCCGCCCGCGCCGAGGAGCGCGTCGGCGGGCGCGGCGCCCTCAACTTCCTGGAGGAGCTGGACGCCCAGGACATCGCCGGCGACACCATCGCCCCCCGGGCCCTGCGCCCCGACGCCGTGCGGCTGATGACCGCGCACCGCTCCAAGGGCCTGCAGTGGCGGCTGGTGGTCGTCGCCGGGGTGCAGGAGGGCCTCTGGCCCGACCTGCGGCGCCGCGGCTCCCTGCTGGAGCCCGACCGGATAGGCCGCGACGGACTGGCCGAGCCCCTCACGCCCGGCGCGATGCTGGCCGAGGAGCGCCGGCTGTTCTACGTGGCGGCCACCCGCGCCGCCGACCGCCTGGTCGTGACCGCCGTCCGCGCCGCCGCGGAGGACGGCGACCAGCCCTCCCGCTTCCTGACCGAACTCGGCGTCGAACCCAGGGACGTCACCGGCCGGCCGCCCCGGCCGCTGTCGGTGGCCGCGCTGGTCGCCGAGTTGCGCGCCACCACCGTCGACCCGGACGCCTCCCCGGCGCTGCGCGAGGCCGCCGCGAAGCGGCTGGCGAAGCTGGCCGCGCTGCGCGACGAGGACGGCAACGCCCTCGTCCCCGCCGCCCATCCGCAGCGCTGGTGGGGCCTGTACGAGCCGACCCGCTCGGCGGTGCCGCTGCGCGACCGGGACAAGCCCGTCACCCTCTCCGGCAGCGCCCTGCACCAGCTGGCCACCGCCTGCTCCCTCCAGTGGTTCCTGGGCCGCGAGGTGAAGGCCGAGCCGCCCTCCTCCGCCGCCCAGGGCTTCGGCAACGTGGTGCACGTCCTGGCCGACGAGGTCGCCTCCGGCGGCACGCCGGCCGACCTGTCGGTGCTGCTGGAGCGGCTGGACGCGGTGTGGGACTCGCTCGCCTTCGAGGCGCCCTGGAAGTCGAGGCAGGAGAGGCAGAACGCCCGCGCCGCGCTGGAGCGCTTCCTGCGCTGGCACGTGATGGAGCGCGACCTCGGCCGTGAGACGGTCGCCACCGAGCACGGCTTCGACGTGACGCTGGAGGCCGGCGGGCACCAGGTGCGCATCCGCGGCAGCATGGACCGCGTCGAGCGCGGGCCGGACGGCCGGGCGTACGTCGTCGACTTCAAGACCGGGAAGAACAAGCCGACCGCCGCCGAGGTCGAGCGCCACCCCCAACTGGCCGTCTACCAGCTCGCCGTCTGCGAAGGGGCCCTCGACGGCGTGGACGGTCTGGAGCGCGGAGCGGACGGGCGGCCGGAGCCGGGCGGCGCGGAGCTGGTCCAACTGCGGATCGGGGCGCCGAAGAAGGAGGGCGGCGAGGCGCTCCCGGCCGTGCAGCGGCAGCGGGCCCTGGGCGAGGACGGCGGCGGCGAGTGGATCGGCGAGTTGCTGGCCGACGCCGCCGGCCGGGTCCTGGACGAACGGTTCGCGCCCTCCCCGGGGCGGCACTGCGGCACCTGCTCCTTCCGGGGGGCGTGCAGCGCGCGGCCCGAGGGCCGGCACGTCGTGGAGTAGGGGACGGAACCGGCCCGGGGAACCGGCCGCCGGTCTCCTGTGGTCCCATGGTGCGACGCACCGCGCGCGGAGGGGCGCGGGAGCGCGAGGAACGGGGAGTGGGGGAGTGGTCGTGAGGAAGGGCGTCCTGGCGGCGGCGGTCGTCTGCGCGCTGGCAGCGGGGCTGGCGGGCTGCTCGGGCGGGAGCGGCGGCGGTTCGGCGGGGCCGGGCGGCGGCCTCCCCCTGGGACTGGACGGGACGCCGCCCGCGGGGGCCCCGGAGGAGGGGGACGGCGGCGGGGGCCCGGCCGGCCTCCCCGAGGGCTGGACCGGCGGCACCGCGCTGGCGGACCGCACCCCCGCCCGGATCGCCGAGGAGATGACCGAGGCGATGGACGGCCTGCGGTCGCTGCGGATCGAGGGGCGCTTCACCGAGGACGGCGAGGTGATGGGCATCGACATGGCCCTCACCGACGACGGCCGGTGCACCGGATCGATGACGATGGGCGGCGGCACCGCCGAGATCGTCGGCACCGACGACCGGATGTACATGAGGGGCGACGAGCGCTTCTGGAGGTCCCAGAGCGGCGGCGCGCCGGAGGACGCCACCGCCGTCGACATCCTGAAGGACCGGTGGATCGACGCCGGGGAGCGGGGCTCGGACGACGACTTCGAGGGCTTCTGCGACCTGGACTCCCTGATGGGCGCGATGGGCGAGCCCGACGCCTCCAGGACGACCAAGGGCGAACTGACGCGCGTGGCCGGGCGGGAGGCCGTCCCCCTGGTCGAGCGGGACGGCACGGAGACGACCACGGGCTACGTCGCCAACGACGCCGACCGGCCCTACCTGCTGCGGGTCGAGGTCGAGGGCGGGACCGAGCCCGGTGTGATGGACTTCACCGACCACGACGGCGAGGTCGAGATCAAGGAGCCCGACCCCTCCGAGGTCCTGGACCTGGACGACGTGGGCGGCCGGGGCCCGACGGAGGACGTCTAGGGCCGTCTGCGAGCCGGCCGGGCCGCGGAGTTGACGGGGCGCCGGCCCGCGCGGGCCCGTTCCTCCGGCGGCCCGCCCGGCGGGCGGGCCGGGTCCGTGCCGCGGCCCGCCGCCCCCCGCACCGCGACGGCTGTCGGCGCGGCGCGCTAGCGTCTTGCGGGTGCCCGCACAGCTCACCGACCCCGACGAACTCCGGCAACTCCTCGGCATCCCGTTCACCGCCGAGCAGTTGGCGTGCATCACCGCACCGCCGGCGCCGCAGGTCATCGTGGCCGGAGCCGGCTCGGGCAAGACGACGGTGATGGCCGCCCGGGTGGTCTGGCTGGTGGGCACCGGGCAGGTCGCACCCGAGCGGGTGCTCGGCCTGACCTTCACCAACAAGGCGGCCGGCGAACTGGCCGACCGGGTGCGCAAGGCCCTGCACCGCGCCGGGGTGCTGGATCCGGACCCGGTCGACCCCGGCCACGCCCCCGGCGAGCCGCGGATCTCCACCTACCACGCCTTCGCCGGGCAGCTGCTGACCGAACACGGGCTGCGGCTGGGCATCGAGCCCTCGGCCCGGCTGCTCGCCGACGCCACCCGGTACCAGCTCGCCGCCTCGGTGCTGCGCACCGCCGCCGGCCCCTTCACCGCGCTGACCAAGTCCGTCGGCGAACTCGTCCGCGACCTGCTGGCGCTCGACGGCGAGCTCTCCGAGCACCTGGTGGAGCCCGGGGAGCTGCGGCGGTACGACACCGACCTGCTCGCCCTGCTGACCGGCGGCGAGGTGAAGCTCACCAACGCCGCCCTGCGCAGGGTGCCCGAGGCGGTGCGGGGCCGGCTGGAGCTGCTGGGCCTGGTGGAGGAGTACCGCAGGCGCAAGCGCGAGCGCGAACTGCTCGACTTCGGCGACCAGATGGCCCTGTCGGCGAGGCTGGCGCGCGACGTCCCCGAGGTCGGCCGGATCCTGCGCGAGGAGTACTCCGTGGTGCTGCTCGACGAGTACCAGGACACCTCCGTGGCCCAACGCGTGCTGCTGGCGGGCCTGTTCGGCTCGGGCACCGGCCACGCCGTCACCGCCGTCGGCGACCCCTGCCAGGGCATCTACGGCTGGCGGGGGGCGTCCGTGGCCAACCTGGACGACTTCCCCGAGCACTTCCCGCACGCCGACGGCACCCCCGCCCGCCGGCACGCCCTGAGCGAGAACCGCCGCAGCGGCGGGCGCCTGCTGGAACTGGCCAACACCCTGGCCGCCCCGCTGCGCGCCCGCCACGCCGGGGTGGAGGCGCTGCGCCCCGCACCCGGCGCCGAGCGCGACGGCCTGGTGCGCTGCGCCCTGCTGCGCACCCACGCCGAGGAGATCGCCTGGCTGGCCGACTCCGTCGCCCACCTGGTGAACACCGGTACCCCGCCCGGCGAGATCGCCGTACTGTGCCGCACCGCCGCCGACTTCGCGGAGATCCAGGGCGCCCTGGTGGCGCGCGACGTGCCGGTCGAGGTCGTCGGGCTGTCCGGGCTGCTGCACCTGCCGGAGATCGCCGACCTGGTCGCCACGTGCGAGGTCCTCCAGGACCCGACCGCCAACGCCTCCCTGGTGCGGCTGCTCACCGGACCCCGCTGGCGCATCGGCCCGCGCGACCTGGCCCTGCTGGGGCGGCGCGCCCGGCTGCTGGTGCCCGGCGGCCCGCGCACCCCGGACGGCGCCGCGGACGTCGAGGCACGGCTGGCCGCGGCCGTGGAGAGCACCGACCCGGCCGAGGTGGTCTCGCTCGCCGACGCCCTGGACACCTTCCTCGACCCCGGCGGCCACGAGGACTCGCTGCCGTTCTCGGCCGAGGCCCGGGTGCGCTTCGCGCGGCTGGCCGCGGAGATAAGGGAGTTGCGGCGCTCGCTGGCCGACCCGCTGATGGACGTCCTGCACCGGGTGCTGTCCGTCACCGGACTGGAGATCGAGCTCTCCGCCTCGCCCCACGCCCTGGCCGCCCGCCGCCGCGAGACGCTGGGCGCCTTCCTGGACGTCGCCGCCGGCTTCGCCTCCCTGGACGGGCAGGCCACCCTGCTGGCGTTCCTGGGCTTCCTGCGCGCCGCCGCCGAGTACGAGAAGGGCCTGGACAGCTCGCTGCCGGGCGGTGAGAACACCGTCAAGGTGCTCACCGCGCACAAGTCCAAGGGCCTGGAGTGGGACGTGGTGGCCGTGCCCGGGCTGGTGCGGAGGAACTTCCCCAGCGAGCAGGCCCGCGAGTCCTGGCTCACCCAGCCCGGGGTGCTCCCGCCCGCCCTGCGCGGCGACGCGGCCACCCTGCCGGAGCTGGAGGGCTGGACGGCGAAGGACCGGAAGAACTACGACGAGGCGGTCAGGGAGCACCAGTACACCGAGGAGCTGCGGCTGGGCTACGTCACCTTCACCCGGCCCCGCTCCCTGCTGCTGGGCTCGGGGCACTGGTGGGGGCCGAGCCAGAAGACGCCGCGCGGCCCCTCGTCGTTCCTGGAGGCCCTGCGCGAGCACTGCGAGGCCGACCCCCGGCACGGCGAGGTCGAGCACTGGGCGGAGGAACCGGAGGAGGACGAGGAGAACCCCGCCCTGCGGGAGGCCGCCGAGGAGCGCGCCTGGCCGCTGCCGCTGGACGAGGGGGCCCTGGCCCGCCGCCGGGAGGCGGCCGCCAGGGTCACCGCCCACCTGGACGGCCGGGCGCTGCCCCGCCCCCGGACGGAGCCGGACCGCCCCCGGACGCGACCGGGCGGCGGAGCGGAGGCCGGGCGGCCGGAGGAGGGGGCTGACACGGCGGCGGGCGCGGTGTCGGGCGCCGTGTCGAGCGCGGACGCGGGCGGCGGGCCGGAGGACGGGGAGCTGACCCCGCAGGAGGCGCGGCTCGTCGCCTCCTGGGACCGCGACCTGGACTCCCTCGCCGCCGAACTGCGCCGGACGCGGTCGGGTGTGCGCGAGGTGCCGCTGCCCGCCTCCCTGTCGGCCACCCAGCTCGTCCGCCTGGCCGCGGACCCCGCCGGCTTCGCCCGGGACCTGGCCCGGCCCATGCCGCGTCCGCCGCGGCCTGCCGCGGCCCGCCGGGGCACCCGCTTCCACGCCTGGGTGGAGTCCCGCTTCGAGGAGCTGGAGCTGCCGCTGCTCTTCCCCGAGGAGCTGCCCGGCGGCGAGGCGGACGAGGACGCCGGGGCGCCGGCGGGCGGCGGGCGGGCCGGTGCCGCGGCGGCGGAGGCCGACGACGACAGGGACCTGGCCGAGCTGAAGGAGGCCTTCGCCCGCACCCCCTACGCCCGCCGCACCCCCCACCGGGTCGAGGAGCCCTTCCAGCTGGTCCTCGCCGGCCGGGTGGTCCGCGGCCGCATCGACGCGGTCTACCGGGACGAGGACGGCCGGGGCTTCGAGATCGTCGACTGGAAGACGGGGCACTCCGGGCGGGCCGACCCGCTCCAGCTGGCCGTCTACCGCCTCGCCTGGGCCGAGCGGCACGGGCTGCCGCTGTCGGCCGTCCGCGCCGCCTTCCTCCACGTCCGCAGCGGCGAGGTGGTCCGGCCCGCCCGGCTGCCCGGCCGCGCCGAGCTGGAGCGGCTGCTGCTGCACGGACCGGACGAGCGGGGCCGGGGGAGCCGTCCGCCCGAACCGGGCGGCTCCGGCGTCCCGGAGGCCCGGCGGGGCAGCGCGGCCGATTCCGGGACGGGAGGGGCATCCGGATAGGCTCGGGTGCATGAGCACCACCCCGGCCGCTCGCGGACGACGCAGTCCTCGCGCGCACACCAGGCCGGCCCGCCCTCCGCACGGACGGCGGGCGCCTCGGCCTCCCCGGAGCGGGAGAGCGGGCGCGGGGCCGCCCGGCGGCCGCCGGACGCACACGAACCACCGCGCACGCCCCAGGGGAAGTGGGAAGCAGCCGTGATCACCTGGTCCGACAACGCCGACGCCCGACGACCGGTCATGCTCACCGCCACCGGCGGCATCGACCGCGCCGCCCACCACCGACTGGACGAGGCGTGGCTCGGGGCGGCCTGGAGCCACCCGACGACCCGCTGCTTCGTGGTGTCGGGCGGACAGGTGCTGATCGAGGACACCGAGGACGGCCGCGCCGAACTGGTGACCATGCCCACCTTCGACGCGCCGCTGACCGAGGCGCACCGCTACTTCCTGGGCGTGGACGGGGACGGCGTGCGCTACTTCGCGCTGCAGAAGGACTCGCTGCCGGGCCGGATGGACGACGCGGCCCGCCCGGCGGGGCTGCGCGAGGCGGGCGCGCTGCTCTCCGAGCGCGACGCCCACCTGATGGTGCACGCGGTGGCCCTGGAGAACTGGCAGCGGATGCACCGCTTCTGCTCGCGCTGCGGCGAGCGGACGGCCATAGCCGCCGCCGGACACATCCGCCGCTGCCCGGCCTGCGGCGCCGAGCACTACCCGCGCACCGACCCCGCCGTGATCATGCTGGTGACGGACCCCGAGGGGCGGGCGCTGCTCGGCCGACAGGTGCACTGGCCCAAGGGCCGCTTCTCCACGCTCGCGGGTTTCGTGGAGCCCGGCGAGTCGCTGGAGCAGGCGGTCGCGCGGGAGGCGGGCGAGGAGGCCGGGGTGGAGATCGGCCGGGTCGAGTACGTCGCCAGCCAGCCGTGGCCCTTCCCGTCCAGCCTGATGCTGGGCTTCGTGGCGCACGCCACCTCCACCGAGATCCGGGTGGACGGCGAGGAGATCGAGGAGGCCCGCTGGTTCTCCCGCGAGGAGCTGCGCGAGGCGTTCGCCTCCGGCGAGGTGCTGCCGCCGTCGGGCATCTCGATCGCGGCGCGGCTGATCGAGCTGTGGTACGGGGAGCCGCTCCCGCTGCCGTGACCCGGCGGACCCTGCGGACCCGGTGGTCGGGCGCGGCCGGTGGGGCGGGCCCGCGCTGTGGACGGGAGGCGCCGCAGGCGGGCAGGATGCCGCCGGAGACCACCGAGAGGAGCACGGACCGCCGTGGACGACCGCACCTTCCTCGACCACGTCGCCGACCGGCTCGCCGGCCTCCCCGGCGTCCGGGCCGTGACGCTCGGCGGCTCCCGGGCCCAGGGCACGCACCGGGCCGACAGCGACTGGGACCTCGGGGTCTACTACCGCGGCGCCGCCTTCGACCCGGAGGACCTGCGGGCGGTCGGCTGGCCCGGTGAGGTCTTCGGGATCGGCGCGTGGGGCGGCGGGGTGTTCAACGGCGGTGCCTGGCTGACGGTCGACGGCCGCCGGGTCGACGTCCACTACCGGGACCTGGACGTGGTGGAGCACCAGCTCGCCGAGGCGGAGCGGGGGCGCTTCCACCACGAGGCGCTGATGTTCCACCTGGCGGGCATCCCCAGCTACCTGGTGGTCGCCGAACTCGCCCTCAACCGGGTGCTGCGCGGCGAACTGCCCCGCCCGTCCTACCCTCCCGCGCTGCGCCGGACCGCAGCCGCGCGGTGGCGGGACACCGCCCGCCTCACCCTCGCCCACGCGAAGGCCGGCAACGCGCCCCACGGCCGGCTCACCGAGGTCGCCGGAGCCCTGGCCACCGCGGCCGCGCAGGCCGGGCACGCGGTCCTGGCGGCCCGCGGGGAGTGGGTGACCAACGAGAAGAGGTTGCTGGAACGGGCCGGACTGCGCGGGGTGGACGACGTCCTCGCCGCCCTGGAGGCGGACCCCCGGGCGCTGTCGGCCGCCGTCGACGCGGTGGCCGCCCTGGCGGAGGGGAGGATCGCGGAGGCGATCGAGGAGGGGCTCGGCGAAACGCCCGGCGGTGCCTTCGGCGCCGCCGCCGACCACGCCCCCGGCGAACCGCGCTCCGTGCGGGACTGACGCCCTTTCGGGTCCGGTCCGGGCCACCGGGTTCCGGGCCGCCGGGAGCGGGGGTCAGCCGCCGGACGGCACGTGCCGCAGCTTGTCGGGGTTCCGGATGATGCGGATCTCGGTGATCAGGCCGTCCGCCACCTCCGCGCAGGCGACGGTGTCGGGGCGGCCCGCGACGGTGAGCAGCAGCCCCGGCCGGCCGTTGACGTCGACCGCGCGCATCCGGGCGTCCTCCATCGGCCGGGCGAGCACGGCGGAGAGGAAGCGGGCGACCTTGTCCGCGCCGCGCTGCGGGTGCACGGCGGCCTTCGCCCTGCCGCCGCCATCGCTCCACACCGTCACGCCGGGGGCGAGCAACTCCAGCATGCGGTCGAGGTCGCCGCCGAGGCAGGCGGCCAGGAACCGGTCGGTGACCCGGCGCAGCACTTCCGCCGGCGCGTCGTAGCGCGGCCGCCGGGCCCGGACGTGTTCCCTGGCGCGGTGGCCGACCTGCCGTACGGACGCCTCGCTGCGCCCCAGCATCCCGGCGATCTCCCCGAACGGGAAGCCGAAGGCCTCCCTGAGCACGAAGACCGCCCGCTCCAGCGGGGAGAGGCTCTCCAGCACCACCAGCAGGGCCAGCGAGACCGACTCGGCCGACTCCACCCCCTCGCCGGCGTCGGGCAGGGTGATCAGGGGCTCGGGCAGCCAGGGGCCGACGTAGCGCTCGCGGGTGGCGGCGGCCGAGGTGAGCCGGTTGATCGCGAGGTTGGCGACCGTACGGGCCAGGTAACCGCCGGGGTTGTCCACCGGGGCGGACACCCGGCTGCAGCGCAGCCAGGTGTCCTGCACCAGGTCCTCGGCGTCGGCGACGCTGCCGAGCATCCGGTAGGCGATGCCGAACAGCATGCGCCGGTGCCGTTCGAAGGTCTCCGCGTCGATCACGTCCGCGACGGTACCGAGCAGGCGTCCGAGAAGCCCTGACCGGCCAGGCCGAAGGCGCTGTTGACGCGCGAGCGGTAGTTCTCCAGGGCGACCACGGCGGTGAGCTCGACGAAGGCGGCCTCGCCGAGCCGCCCGACCAGGGCGGCGGCGAGCTCGTCGGTGACGCGGGGCTCGGTCTCGGTCATCGCCTCGGCGTACTCCAGGACCAGCAGCTCCAGCCCGGTGAAGGCGGCCCGGTGGTCGCGCCACCGCGCGGCCTTGGAGATCCTGTCCGCCGCGATCCCGAGCCCGGCGGCCTCCCGGCGGCCGAAGTCCATGCACCACGAGCAGTTGATCCTGGCCGCCGAGGCCGTCACGGCGAGGTGCTTGAGCACCGGGTCGAGGCTGTTCCACCGGGCGGCGCCGCGCTCCAGCCGGACGTAGGTGAGCAGCACCCGCGCGTTGTGGCCGAGGGCCAGACCGGGGGTGAGCACCTTGCCGTGGACGCGCCGGGAGTACCGGGCGGCGACGCGGTTGAGCAGGGTGCCGGGCGGGGAGAGCGAGATGCGGGCCATGGCGGTGTCCTTCCGGCTCGTCGCGCGCCCGGCCCGGTGGAGCCGGACGCCTTCCTCACGGGGTTTCCGGAGGTACGACAGGACGGCCCGCCCGGTTGTGACATCCGCGGGCCGCCGCCGGCGGGACGCGCGTCACACCGGAGGGGCGGCGGACCCGGGGTCCGGGTACGCGGAAGGGGCGGGATCAGGCGCCGACCTTCTCCCGGACCTGGGCGATCGACGGGTTGGGGAGGGCCGAGCCGTCGGGGAAGAGCACGGTCGGGACGAGCTGGTTGCCGTTGTTGACCTTCTCCACGAAGGCCGCGGCCTCCGGGTCGTGCTCGATGTTGACCTCGGTGTACGCGATGCCCTCGCGATCCATCTGCCCCTTGAGCCGGCGGCAGTAGCCGCACCAGGTGGTGCTGTACATGGTCACCGTTCCCGCCATGGGTTCGCGCTCCTCGGTGTCGAGTCTGAGTGGTCGGACGGGCCCCCGGTGCTCCGGGGCCGTCGGCATCGGTGGAACGTCCGGCCCCCGGGGACCATTCCCGGCCCCCCGGGGCCGGGAGGCGTGAGTTCCCCCACGCTTCCCGGCTCCCCGCACCACATTCCTGTGAAGAACTCCGGGTGCCTGTGGACGGCGGTTGGGCGCCCTCCGGCCGGCCTGGCAGCATGGCGGGGTGACAGCAGCGACGCCCTCCTCCCCTTTTCCGCACGTCCCCGATTCGCCGGACGCGGTGCTCGAAGGGCTCGACCCCGAGCAGCGCGAGGTGGCGACGGCGCTGCACGGCCCGGTGTGCGTGCTGGCGGGGGCCGGCACGGGCAAGACGCGGGCCATCACGCACCGGATCGCCTACGGGGTGCGGGCGGGGATACTTCCGCCCGCGAGTGTGCTGGCCGTCACGTTCACCAACCGCGCGGCGGGCGAGATGCGGGGGCGGCTGCGCCAGCTCGGCGCCGGCGGTGTGCAGGCCCGCACCTTCCACTCCGCCGCCCTGCGGCAGCTGCAGTACTTCTGGCCGAAGGCGGTCGGCGGCGAGCTGCCCCGGCTGCTGGAGCGCAAGGTCCAGCTCGTGGCGGAGGCCGCCGCCCGCTGCCGCATCCGGCTCGACCGCAGCGAACTGCGCGACGTGACGGGCGAGATCGAGTGGGCCAAGGTCACCCAGACGGTACCGGAGGAGTACCCGGCCGCGGTGGCGAAGTCCTCCCGCGAAGCCCCGCGCGACCCGGCCGAGATCAGCCGCGTCTACGGGCTCTACGAGCAGCTCAAGCGCGAGCGGTCGGCGATCGACTTCGAGGACGTGCTGCTGCTCACGGTCGGCATCCTCCAGGAGCGCCCCGACATCGCCGACACCGTGCGGCGGCAGTACCAGCACTTCGTGGTGGACGAGTACCAGGACGTCAGCCCGCTCCAGCAGCGGCTGCTGGAGCTGTGGCTGGGGGAGCGCGACTCGATCTGCGTGGTCGGCGACGCCAGCCAGACGATCTACTCCTTCACCGGCGCCACCCCCGACCACCTGCTGAACTTCCGGGTCCGCCACCCGGACGCCACGGTGGTGAAGCTGGTGCGCGACTACCGCTCCACGCCCCAGGTGGTGCACCTGGCCAACGGGCTGCTGGCGCAGGCGAAGGGCAGGACGGCCGAGCACCGGCTCGAACTGGTCTCCCAGCGCGACGCCGGGCCCGAGCCCGCCTACACGGAGTACGCCGACGAGCCCGCCGAGGCCGAGGGCGTCGCCCGCCGCATCCGGGAGCTGATGGACGCCGGGGTCCCGGCGAGCGAGATCGCGGTGCTCTACCGGGTCAACGCCCAGTCGGAGGTGTACGAGCAGGCCCTCGCCGACGCGGGCGTGCCCTACCAGCTCCGCGGCGCCGAGCGGTTCTTCGAGCGGCCCGAGGTGCGCGAGGCCGGCCTGGCGCTGCGCGGTGCCGCGCGCGCCGGCGGCAACGACACGCTGCTGGCCGACGCCGTGGACCTCCCCTCCCAGGTGCGTGCGGTCCTCGGCGGGACCGGCTGGGCACCACAGCCCCCGGCCGGGTCCGGCGCGGTGCGCGACCGCTGGGAGTCGCTGGCCGCCCTGGTGCGGCTCGCCGAGGACTTCGCCCGGGCCCGCCCGCAGGCGGAGCTGTCCGATTTCGTGGCCGAGCTGGACGAACGGGCGAACGCCCAGCACGCCCCCACCGTCGAGGGCGTCACCCTCGCCTCGCTGCACGCGGCCAAGGGCCTGGAGTGGGACGCGGTCTTCCTCGTCGGGCTGACCGACGGAACGCTCCCGATCACCTACGCCAAGACCGACGAGCAGATCGAGGAGGAGCGCCGGCTCCTCTACGTCGGCGTCACCCGGGCCCGGCGCCACCTGTCGCTGTCCTGGGCGCTGTCGCGCTCGCCGGGCGGCCGGGGCAGCCGCCGCCCGAGCCGCTTCCTGGCCGGGCTGCGGCCCGGTTCGCCGGCGGGGGGAGGCCGTGCGGGCGGCGCGGGGGGCGTCGAGCGGGGTCCGGGCCGTTCGCGCCGGCGGCGCGGGCCGGTGCGGTGCCGGGTCTGCGGCCGCACCCTCACCGACGCCGGTGAGATCAAGCTGATGCGCTGTGAGGGCTGTCCCTCCGACATCGACGAGGGGCTGTACGAGCGGCTGCGCGAGTGGCGTGCGGCCCAGGCCCGGCAGCTCGGTCAGCCGGCCTACTGCGTCTTCACCGACAAGACGCTGATGGCGATCGCCGAGGCCCTGCCCGGGGACGAGGCGGAGCTGGCGCGGATTCCGGGCGTGGGCGGGCGCAAGCTCGAGCGGTTCGGCGCCGATGTGCTGGTGCTGTGCGCCGGCGGGGAACCCGCCGCGGACACGGAGGAACAGGGGCGCAAAGAAACGGATTGATCCGTTCCGGAATCTGTCACGGCGGCTGTTACGAACCTGCCGGAAAAATAGTTTGCGTAGGCCGTGGAAACCCCCATAGCCTTCCGGGCATGGAAGAGCGGGGCCTGGTGGCCCCCCTCCTTCCATGCTGTACTGAACTCTGAAATCCGGATCGGCCCGTCGGCCGGTCCCCAAGGCGCCGAGAGGAGGCGAGCTTCGATGACCACCACAATCACCGCAGTCATGACGGAACTGGTCGGCCGCGAGGTCGTCGCCTCCTGCCTGCTCGGCTCCCGCCTGTCCGGCACCGGTGTCTCCGGCGCCGCGGCCGCACGCCTGGGCTCCCTTCCGGTTCCGTCGATCCGAGAGCGCATCAGCGAGCGACCGACCCAGGCACCTGCGGCAGCAGTCGTGGCACAGGCGGATGCCTATGTCTTTACCGGCACTGCGGCCAATGGTGCCGACAACGGACAGAAGCGGGCGCAGCACCACACGATGTGGGCCTTCCGTGGGCTCGAACCCTGGAGAGATCCAGCCTGATCGGCACGATCAGGTCGGCACCTTCCAGGGCCGCGGAACCCACACCGGGATCCGCGGCCCTTTTGTTTGCCCCAAGCGGCCCGGCCACCAGCCGGGTCGAAGAGACGACACAGACGAGGAACTCACCGCCGTGCACATCCAGACGCACGCCCCGTCCGTACAGCCCGACCCGATCCGATCGTCCGAGCCCACGGAGGACTCCTTGACCGCACTGACCACGCTCACCGAGCTGGACGACGCCATCGAGCGTCTCGGCGTGGCCGTACCCTGCCGCAGCTACGACCCCGAGGTGTTCTTCGCCGAGTCGCCCGCCGACGTGGAGTACGCCAAGTCCCTCTGCCGGACCTGCCCGCTGCGCGAGGCCTGCCTCGCCGGCGCCAAGAACCGCCGCGAGCCCTGGGGAGTCTGGGGCGGCGAGCTGTTCGTCCAGGGGGTCGTCGTCCCCCGCAAGCGGCCGCGCGGCCGTCCGCGCAAGAACCCGGTCACGGCATGAGCACCACCGGCACGATCGACCGTCCCGCGACGCACGGCCCCCGGCTGCGTCCCTCCCGGAAGGCGGAACCCGCCATGGCCCTTCGCTCCGACAACCACGCAAGCACACACCCCGACACGACCTCCTCGCGCCAGAACAGGACCCGAGACATGCAACTCATCCCAGAAGCCATGGCCCGCGCCCATATGCACGAACGCATGCGGGAGGCCGACTCCGAGCGGGTCGGCCGGCGGATGGTCATGGCCCGCCGCATGCAGCGCCGCGCCGAGCGGGCCTCGATGCGGGCTCGCCGGGCGCTGGCCCTGGCCGTCATGCAGTGAGGGACGGCCGGTACCGATGACGCGCGGCCGGGGGCCGGCGGCAGCGGCGACAGAGGGAGCCGGGGCGGCACCGCCCCGGCTCCCGCCGTCTCCCGCCCCGGCCCGGGGCGGGAGACGGCGCGTCCGTGCCGCCGCCCGGGCGGAAGACGTCAGGCGGAGGTCTCGGCCACTTCGGCGGCACCGTCCTCCAGGGCGAAGCCCGGCACCCACTCCTCCATCTCGTCCCGCATCCGGACCCGTGCGCCGAGCTGGCACAGCACCCCGATGGTGGAGAGCGTCACCCGGTGGATCAGCAGGTAGGAGGGCGGCAGGTTGAGCCGCTTGCCCAGCTGGTACGCCGGGGAGCGGGGATCGGCGACCCGCGCCGCCTGCTCCCGCATCCAGTCCCGGGAGAAGACGAACTCGTCCACCTGCGCCGGCTCGATGATGGGCACGAGGTACTCCAGCACAGCCTCCGGGTCCAGCTCGACCGTCGGCTTGACGAAGCCCTCTTCGCACAGCAGCTCGTACACGGACGCCGCATCGCCGTCGAGGGCCATCCGCAGGGCCGTGCCGATCGTCGGCGGAAGCCCGTCCGGCAGCCGGTCGACCGTCCCGAAGTCCATCACGCCCAGCCGCCAGGCCTCCGGCGGCCCGTCATCGGTCAGCAGCCGGAAGTTCCCCGGGTGGGGATCGGCGTGAAGCAGCCCCGTGCGGGCCGTACCGGAGAAGAGGAAACGCGCCAGCAACTGCCCGGCCCGGTCCCGCTCCTCGTCCGTGCCGTCCCTGATCACCTCCGCGAGCGGAACCCCCTCCAGCCACTCGGTGACCAGCACCTGGTCGCACTGGTACACCACGTCGGGGACCCGCACGTCCGGATCGTCGCCGAACTCCGCGGCGTACGTCCGCTGCGCGTCCGCCTCCAGCCCGTAGTCCAGCTCCTCGCTGATCCGGTCCCGCAGCTCCGACACCAGCGGCTTGAAGTCCATGCCCGGGATGAGCGGCCCCAGCAGCCGGACGAAACGCCCCAGCTGGTTCAGGTCCGACAGGAGGGCCTCCCCGGCACCCGGGTACTGCACCTTCACCGCCACCGGGCGCCCGTCGTGCCAGACGCCCCGGTGGACCTGGCCTATCGAGGCGGCCGCCGAGGGCTTGTCGTCGAACTCCTCGAACAGCTCCCGCCAGTCCTCGCCCATCCGCTCGGCCAGCGCGGCGTGCACGGTGGCCACGGGCATCGGCGGCGCGGCGTCCTGGAGCCTGGTCAGCGCCGCCCGGTAGGGCCCGGCCACCTCCTCCGGGAGCGCCGACTCGAAGACCGACAGCACCTGGCCGAACTTCATGGCGCCCCCCTTCAGCTCTCCCAGGACCTTGAAGAGCTGCTCGGCGGTGCGCTGCTGCAGTTCCTGCCCCACCAGCTCGGCGGAGTACCCGCCGATCCGCTTGCCCAGGCCCCAGGTCGCGCGCCCCGCCATGCCCAGCGGCAGCGCGGCCAGCTTGGCGGTACGGGTGACGGCCTTACGCGGAAGATCCGACATGTGCCCCTCCATCTTCCCGACAGCACGACCGGGTGGCAGCGCCGAGGACAGCGGTCATGACGCCATTGTGGACCGCCCGGCCCCGTCGGCCGAGAGTGGGCGGCCGGCGTGCACGGAAGCGGCACCGCACGGACACTCCGCGTGCGGGGCCACCGGCTCCGACTCGGCGCGCAACTCCGGCAGGACCCAGGACCGGCGCACGCCCGTGACGCAGCTCTCGTCCCCGTCCAGGAACGTCAGCGCACAGGAGGCGGCGGCCCCGGCGACCAGCGTGGCCAGCGCCACGTCGCAGGCCGGCACCGAGGAGCCGCGGGCCGACCGCCACTGGGCCACCACCAGGGGCCAGCCGGGCTCCCGCCCGGCCCGCCCGAGCATCAGACACTCCGCGCACGCCGTCGCCCCCGGCAGCACCAGCGGTCCGACGAAGCCGGTGCCCTCCACGACCCCGGCGTACAGGTGTGGCAGCCCGGTGCCGACCAGCTCGCCGGCCGCGGTGGAGTCCGGGGCGTAGGCGGCCAGTCCGTCCCGCGGCGCGACCACCACCAGCCCCAGCCCCGGATCGGGCCCGCCGGCCGCACGGCGCGGGCGCCGGGCGGCCGGGGCGGCCCGCCGCACGGCGTGCCCGCCGGCCGCCGTCCGCCGCCGCCCGGACTGCTCCGGCGCGACGCCCCCCGGGGCGGCGTCCCACGGCGCCGCGCAACCGCCGTCCACCACGTCGACCTGCCCCACCCCGGCCGCCGACAGCAGCGCCGCCACCGTCGCCCCGACCCGCCCCGCACCGCGCACCTGCACCCGGGCCCCGGCCCGGGCGGCCAGCCGCCGCACCGCCCCGCCGGGCTCCGGATGGAGCACCGAGAGCGAGGCCAGGTCGGGGCGGAGTCCGTCCGCCACCCGGGCCGAGGCCCGCCGGTGCGCGGTGGCGTCGTCCAGCAGGCCCGCGGACGCCAGCCGCTCCACCAGCCGGTCGGCCGTGTCCGCGCCGAGCCCCATCCCCTGCGCCGCCCGCCTGAGCTCGGCCAGGCTCCGGGTGCCGTCGAACAGTTCCAGGAAGCTGCCGGTGGCGGTGTCCACCGGCCCCAGCAGCACCGCGTGCGCGGGCGTGACCCCGTACCGCACGGTGCTCCGGTCCCGCCAGGCGCGCCGGAGCGCCGGTTTGATCATCGGATGCACGTTCAACCCCCAGACCGCCGCCGGCACCGCTGCCGCCGGCTGCCGACCACCGGACGGACCTCAGGACGGGCCCAGCATGCGCTCCCGGGCCCGGTCGCCGCCGCGGGTTTTCCACAGGCCGGGCCGTTTGTCGTACCGGAACGGTCCGGGCGCCCCGGGCCGTCCCGGGCGCGGGGGGCGGCTCACCCGGGCGGGGTGCTTCCCCCGGAAGCACCCCGCGGGCGGGACTTCCCGCGACGGCAGCGGGTAACGTCGTGGCGTGCCCGCCGACCGCCTGAACAGCGCCGAGCCGTCCCGCCGCGACCCCGAGCCGGACGGCGCGGCGGCGTCCGCGGCCGGCCGCGGACGCCAGGACGTCGAGGTGCGCCGCAGTGCGCGCCGTCGGCGCACGGTCTCCGCCTACCGCGAGGGGGGCCGCACCGTCGTCCTCATCCCGGCCCGGATGTCGGAGGCCGAGGAACGGCGCTGGGTGGACGTCATGCTGGACAAGCTGGCCGCCCAGGAGAGCCGCAGGACGCTCGGCGACGCGGAGCTGGCCGAGCGCGCGGCCCGGCTGTCCGGCCAGTACCTCCAGGGGCGCGCCCGCCCGGCGACCGTGCGCTGGGTCACCAACCAGAACACCCGCTGGGGCTCGTGCACCCCCGCCGAGGGCAGCATCCGGCTCTCCCACCGGCTGCAGGGCATGCCGGAGTACGTCGTGGACTACGTCATCCTGCACGAGCTGGCGCACCTGCTGGTCCCCGGGCACGGGCCCCGCTTCTGGCGGCTGCTGGAGTCCTATCCGCGCACCGAGAGGGCCCGCGGGTTCCTGGAGGGGGTGGCCGCCGCGGACCGGCTGCCGAACCTTCCCTGCGCACGGGACGAGTGAACCGGACGGACCAGCGGCTAGCCTGGCGCAACGACATCAGCGCCAAGGATGGGGGACGGTCGTTGCGCATGGCCAGGGAATTCCAACGCGGCCACAAGGCCCGGGTCAGTGATCTCACGGCGGGGACGGATCTGTACGTGGGCGTGCGGATCTCGGCTCCGGGGCTCGCCTTCGACATCAGCTGCTTCGGCCTCGACGCCGACGAGCGGCTCTCGGACGACCGCTACTTCGTCTTCTTCAACCAGCCCAGGTCGCCGGAGGAGTCCATCCAGCTCCTGGGCGCCCAGGCCGGCGACACCGAGTCCTTCAGGGTGACGCTGGACCGCATCCCCGCGCACATCCGGAAGCTGTCGTTCACCGCGACGATCGACGGTGCCGGGCAGATGTCCCAGATCGACCCCGGCTACCTGCGGATCGTCGCGGGCGGCGAGGAGGTCGCACGGTACGCCTTCGACGGCTCGGAGTTCACCACCGAGCGGGCCGTGATGCTCGGCGACTTCTACCTGAAGGACGTCTGGCGCTTCGCCGCGGTCGGCCAGGGCTTCGACGGGGGCCTGGAGGCGCTGCTGAAGAACTTCGGCGGCGAGGTCGCGGAGGAGGAGCCCGCGCCCGCTCCGGCCGCGCAGGCGGCGCCCGGGTTCGCCCCGCCGTCCGGGCCGGCGCCGGGCTTCGCGCCCCCGGCCGCCCCCGCCTCCCCGCAGCCCGCTCCCGCCCCGGCACCTGTGCAGCCCGCTCCCGCCCCTGCTGCCCCCGTGCCGCCGCCCGCCCCGGGGCCGCCGGCTCCGCCGCCCCCCGGGGGACTGCCGGGTGCGCCGGGCCACCCCGCCGCCCCCGCCCAGCCGGGTTTCCCCGGCCAGGCGGCTCCCCCCGGCGCGCCCGGAGTCCCGGCGCCGGTGCCCGCCGCCCCCGCACCCTTCGGGCCCCCGCAGCCACCGCAGCAGCCCTTCGGCGGACAGGTGCCGCAGGCCCCCTTCGGAGGCCAGGCCCCCGGCCACCCCGGCGTCCCCCCGGTGCCGCAGGGCCCGGCCGCCGGGATCGGCGCCGCGCTGGAGAAGTACCGCGAGGCGCCCACCGGGCAGCGCTGGACCCTGCAGAACCCGGCGCTGGTGCGGGCCGACCTCTCCCACGACGGCCGGCCCGTCCTCGCCCGCCAGGGCAGCATGGTGCTGTACCAGGGCAAGGTGGACTTCTCCCACAAGGGCGCCGGGATCGCCGGCCGGATCGTCGGCAACGCCACCGGCCAGGAGATGCAGCTGATGCGGTGCAGCGGACGCGGCCAGGTGTTCTTCGCCGAGAACGCCGCGCACGTGCACCCCATCGAGCTCCAGGGCGACGCCGTCTGCGTCTCCGCCGACAACGTGCTCGCCTTCGACGAGAGCCTCCAGTACGAGGTCCGCCGGATCGAGGGCCACGGGATACCCGGCGGAGCCCTGTTCACGATGCAGTTCCAGGGCACCGGCACCGTCGTGGTCAAGACGCAGGGCACTCCGGTCGTCCTGCCCGTCACCCCGACCACCTTCGCCGACTGCCAGGCCGTCGTTGCCTGGTCCGCCGGCGCCCAGGTGATCATCTCCAGCCAGGTGCGGCTGCGCCGCAACGCCTACCCCGGCCACAGCGGCGAGACCGTGAACCTCCAGTTCCGCGGTGCGCCCGGCAACTTCGTCGTCGTCCAGCCCTACGAGGTCTGAGGGAGCCCGTCATGAACCAGCCAGTGATCTCGGGCTACACCCCGACCCCGCCCGCCGCCCGCATGGAGAACCACGGCGCGCACATGCTGAAGATCGCCATGGCCACCGGCCAGGACGTCTTCGCCCGCACCGGTTCGATGATCGCCTACGAGGGCTTCGTGCAGTACGAGCCCAACCCGCCGGCCGTCCGCCAGATGGCCTCCCAGTGGCTGACCGGGGAGGGCGCCCCGCTGATGAAGTGCAGCGGCGACGGGGTCCTCTACCTCGCCGACTACGGGGCCGACGTCGTCTGCCTCAACCTGGACAACGAGGCGCTCTCGGTCAACGGCACCAACCTCCTCGCCTTCGACGCCCACCTCCAGTGGGGCGTCGAGCGGGTCAAGGGACTGGCGAAGTTCGCCGGTCAGGGCCTGTTCAACGTCGGGATCTCCGGCACCGGCTGGGTCGCCCTCACCTCCCGCGGCACGCCCGTCGTGGTGGACTGCGGACGCGGCGAGGACGAGACCTACGTCGACCCCGACGCCCTGGTCGCCTGGTCCTCCGGGCTGAAAATCAAGAGCAAGCGCACCATGAAGGCGAGCGCGCTGATCGGCCGCGGCAGCGGCGAGGCGTACCAGATCGCCTTCTCCGGCCAGGGCTTCGTCGTCGTACAGCCCAGCGAGGACAGCACCGACCGCCTGCGCGTCCGGGGCTGAAGGGGAGAAGAACCATGCAGAGTCCGCTCTTCGGCCACACCGAGGTCCCCAGCCAGGACCGCTACGCCCTGCAGAACCCGCAGCTGCTGCGGGTGCTGCTCTCCGGGCACGACGACGTGCTCGCCCGCAAGGGCGCCATGGTCGCCTACCAGGGGATGCTGGAGTTCGACGGCGAGTACGCCTCGCGCGGGCAGCGCCGCAGGCAGGCGCGGACGGGCGAGAACCTGGAGCTGATGCGGTGCTCCGGGCAGGGCACCGTCTACCTGGCCAACCTCGCCCAGTACGTCCACGTCATGGACGTGGACCCGGAGGGCCTGACGGTCGACAGCTCCTACGTCCTGGCCCTGGACTCCTCCCTGCACTGGGAGGTGATCGCGGTGGACAGCCAGTTCGGCATCTCCGGATCCGGCGCGTACAACCTGAACATCACCGGGCAGGGCAAGGTCGCCCTGATGACCTCCGGGCAGCCGCTGGCGCTCCAGGTCACCCCGGACCGGTACGTCAACGCCGACGCCGACGCGGTGGTGGCCTGGTCCAGCTCGCTGCGGGTGCAGATGCAGGCCCAGACCAGCTCCCAGAGCGTCTTCCGGCGGCGCGGCACCACCGGTGAGGGCTGGGAGCTGAGCTTCATGGGCCAGGGCTACGCCCTCGTCCAGCCCAGCGAGCTGCTCCCGCCGCAGAACGCGGCCATCGGCCAGGGCGTGCGCGCCCAGTACGGTGCGGGCCAGCACGGTGCGCGCGGTCAGAACCAGGGCAACATCTGGAGCAACTGACAGGGCGCACGGACCGTACCCGCGCGCCCTGCCTCACAACAACGCGCGGGTACGGTCCACCAGCCGCACGACGGAGCCGTCGGCCACCGACGCCACCTCGTCGTAGGAGAACCAGCGCAGCTCCAGCGACTCCTCGCTGACGGCCTCCACCGCCCCCTCGGGCGCCAGGACGGCGTACTCCACGTCCAGGTGCCAGGCGCAGGGGGTGAGGTGCCGGTCCAGCCGTACGGGGCCGCCCGGCAGCAGGGTGAGCCCGCGGATGCCCGACTCCTCGCGGGCCTCCCGCAGGGCGGCCCCGGCGAGCGTGGTGTCGCCGGGCTCGCAGTGCCCTCCCGTCTGGAGCCACATCCGCAGCTTGCGGTGGTGGGTGAGCAGGACCCGTCCGCCGCGCGGATCCACCACGAGGGCGCTCGCCGTGATGTGGCCGTCCGCGCACGAGCGCCACACCCCGTCGGGGTGGGAGGCCAGGTGGTCGCCGTACGCCAGGCGCAGCTCCTCCTGCTCCCGGTCCGGCGCCGACCACTCCTTCAGGACCCGCACCGCGTCCGCGTGCAGGCTCACCGGGCGCCGCCGTCCCCGCTGCCGCCGCCCTCGCCGTTCCCGCGGTCGCCGTCCCCGTCGCCCCCGCGGTCGTCGCCCCCGCCGTCCTCGCGCAGCAGCCCCTCCAGCTCGGAGAAGTCCAGCTGCTCGCGGTGGACGAAGCCGTCCGGGTCGTCGAGGTCCTCGGCGGTCGGCAGCATGTCCGGGTGGGCCCACAGCCCGTCGCGGCCGTCCAGCCCGCGGGCGTCGGTCAGGGAGGCCCACAGCCGGGAGGCGTCGCGCAGCCGCCGGGGCCGCAGCTCCAGTCCGATCAGGGTGGCGAAGGTCTGCTCGGCCGGCCCGCCGCCGGCCCGCCGCCGGCGCAGCGTCTCGCGCAGCGCGGAGGCGGACGGCAGGTGCGGCTCGGCCGCGGCGTGCACCACCGCGTCCACCCAGCCCTCGACCAGTGCGAGCGCCGTCTCCAGCCGGGCCAGGGCCGCCTTCTGCTCGGCGGTGTCCTCCGGCTGGAACATGCCCTGCTGGAGCGCCTCCTGGAGCTCCTCGGGACGGGACGGGTCGAGCTGCCCGACGACGTCCTCCAGCTTGGCGGTGTCCACCTTGATCCCGCGGGCGTACCCCTCGACGGCGCCGAACAGGTGGGAGCGCAGCCACGGCACGTGGGCGAACAGCCGCTGGTGCGCCGCCTCGCGCAGCGCCAGGTACAGCCGCACCTCGTCCTGGGGGACGCCCAGGTCCTTGCCGAAGGCCGCGATGTTGATCGGCAGCAGCGCCGCCCGGCCCTTCGGGCCCAGCGGCAGGCCGATGTCGGTGGAGCCGACGACCTCGCCGGCCAGCACGCCCAGCGCCCGGCCGATCTGGGTGCCGAACATCGCGCCGCCCATGGACCGCATCATCCCCAGCAGCGGGCCCGCCATGGCCTGCATCTCCTCGGGGAGCACGTCGCCCATGGCGGCCCCGACGCGCTCGGCGACCGGGTCCACCAGGTCCTTCCACACGGGCAGGGTGGACTCCACCCACTCCGCGCGGCTCCAGGCCACCGCCGAGCCGGAGCCGGAGGGCAGCGAGGTCACACCGTCCAGCCAGAGGTCGGCCAGCCGTACGGCCTCCTCCACGGCCCGGCGCTCCTGCGGGCCGACGCTGGCGTCCTTGGTGCCGTCCGGGGTCCCGGCGGCGACGGTCTGCCGGGCGATGTCCTTGGCCATGTCCCAGTTGACCGGCCCGCCCTCGTAGCTGAGCATCTGGCCGAGCCGCTGGAACGCGGCGCCCAGGTCGTTCGGGTCGACGCCGCCGGGGCCGCCCAGCGAGCCGAACATCGCCGCGAAGGGGTTCTCGGCGCCGCCCCGGCCGCCGAACCCGAACGGGTTCGGGTCGGGTCCCCGGCCGCCCTTCTTCCGGCCGTCGTCGCCCTCCTCCGGCTCCTCGGGCGGAAGGCCGAATCCGAATGGGATGTCACTCACGGGGTTCCTCGGATCTGGTGGCTGGTGGGTGGGTCGCTGGGACGACGGTGGAGGATGTGCGAAGTGGAGGGCTTCCCCTCCAGCCTAGACACCTCTCGGGCAGGATGGGGCCTGCGCACGTCGTACCCGAGACAACCGCGGGAGACACCGGGTGAGTTCCCAGGAGGCCAACGTTCGCGGTCCGCGTAACGGGGCCGCACGGCCGACCGTCGCGGTCACCGGAGCCGCATCGGGGGTGGGCGCGCTGCTGACCGAGCGGCTGGCGGCGTCCCCCGAGGTGGGCCGGGTGGTCGCGCTCGACGAGCGGCGCGGCGACGTGGAGGGGGTCCGGTGGCACGTCCTGGACGTGCGGGACCCGGCCATCGCCGACCGGCTGCGCGTCGACGGGGAGCCGGTGGACACCGTCGTGCACCTCGCCCTCGACCTGGACCTGGAGACCGACCCCGCCGCCCGCTCCGCCTACAACGTCCGCGGTGCCCAGACGGTGCTGACGGCGGCGGCCGCCGCGGGCGTGCGCCGGGTGGTGCTGTGCACCTCGGCGATGGTCTACGGCGCGCTGCCCGACAACGACGTGCCCCTGGCCGAGGACGCCGAGCTGCGGGCGACGGCCGAGGCCACGGGCGTGGGCGACCTGCTGGAGATCGAGCGGCTGGCCAAGCGCGCCCCCCGCGCGCACCCGGGGCTCAATGTCACCGTCGTGCGCCCGGCCGTCCTGGTCGGCGGCACGGACACCGCGCTGACCCGGTACTTCGAGTCCCCGCGCCTGCTGGTCGTGGCCGGATCCCGGCCGTGCTGGCAGTTCTGCCACGTCGAGGACCTGGCCGCCGCCCTGGAGTACGCGGCGCTGGAGAAGGCGGAGGGCGAGCTGGCGGTCGGCTGCGACGGCTGGCTGGAGCAGGAGGAGGTGGAGGAGCTGTCCGGCATCCGCCGCATGGAGCTGCCCTCCGCCGTCGCGCTCGGCGCGGCGTCCCGGCTGCACCGGCTGGGACTGACGCCCTCGCCCGCGGGCGACCTGGCGTACACGATGTACCCCTGGGTGGTCAGCGGCTCCCGGCTGCACGAGGCGGGCTGGCGGCCGAAGTGGACGAACGAGGAGGTGCTGGCCGAGCTGCTGAGGGAGGTCGCCGGCCGGCGCACGGTCGCCGGACGCCGGCTCGGCCGCAAGGACGCCACCACGCTGGGCGCCGCGGGCGCCACCGTCGCCCTGGTGGGCACCGCCGCGCTGGTCCGGCGGGCCCGCCGGACCCGCCGCCGGATGTGACCCGCGACACGCCGGACGCCCCGGTGTGCCGGGGGCCTGAGCCGTGCCCCCGCCCCCGGTACGGCACCATGGCCCCATGGCACAGACGTACGACCACCCCGGTGAGCGGGCCGCGCCCGACCCGATCCGGCTGCTGGCGGTCCGCGAGTCCCCGCTCTCGGTGGACGAGGTCCTGGCGGCCGTGCGCGAGCCGTCCGCCGGCGGCACCGCGCTGTTCGTCGGCACCGTGCGCGACCACGACGGGGGCGCCGACGTGACCCGGCTGGGCTACTCCTCGCACCCCACGGCCGAGGCCGAGCTGCGCCGGGTCGCCGAGAAGGTGGCGGCCGACTTCCCGGTCCGGGCGCTCGCCGCGGTCCACCGGGTGGGCGAGCTGGGGATCGGTGACCCGGCCGTGGTCGTCGCCGTCTCCTGCGCGCACCGGGCCGAGGCCTTCGACGCCTGCCGCCGCCTGATCGACGACCTCAAGCACCAGGTGCCGATCTGGAAGCACCAGACCTTCGCGGACGGCACCGAGGAGTGGGTGGGGGCCTAGCCCCGAAGCCGGACCGCCCGCCGCTCCCGGAACCGGACCGCCCGGCGGCCCCGGGACCGGCGGGCGGGCCGCGGTACCGCCGTGGGGGTGATCCTCGGGCGCATGTGCCATGCCCGGGCGGGGCATGGCACGGCGGCTGCCGGGAACAGTCCTCGCATGGCCGGTGCCGAGGGCGGACGGCCCCGGGGCCGCGAACGGCACCCCGCCGGAGCCGCCGGTCCCCGCGGGACCTACTCTGCTCATCAGCCGGTTTCGGCGCATTCGAGGGATCGGGAGGTCACTGTGGCGGCACTCGCCTGGTTGCTGATTCCGTTCGCCGCCGCTGTCGGGGCGGCCGTCTGGGCCGTGTGGGCGTCGCGGAAGCCCAGCGGCTTCGGGGACGCGGAGGGGGTCGCCGGGTACGAGGCGTTCCGCGCCGCCATGGAGCGCCCCCACCACCACGAGCGGTCCCGGGAGGAGTCCGCCGCCTGAGGCCGGCCCCCGCGCCCGCCGCCGCGCACCCGCCGCGGCCCCGGACGGGCGGGCCCGCGCGGCCGGACGGCGGCCCCGTCCCGTACTGTCGTGACATGCCACGCCGGACCGCGACGATGCTCACCTCCACGCTGCTGCTGATAGCCGTCCTCTGCGCGGCGGTCCTGATCAGGGTGCCGTACGCCGAGATGTCCCCGGGGCCCACCGTCAACACGCTCGGCGAGCACAACGGCGAACCGGTGCTGAGCATCGAGGGCAGGAGGACGTACGAGCCCTCCGGGAACCTCAACATGACCACCGTCCGGGTCACCGGCGCGGACTACCGCATGAACCTGGTGGAGGCCGTCTACGGCTGGCTCGCGGACGACAGCGCGGTCGTCCCGCACGAGATCCTGTACCCGGACGACAAGTCCGCCGAGGAGGTGCGGGAGCAGAACGCCGAGGAGTTCACCCAGTCGCTGGAGAGCGCCAAGGTCGCCGCCCTGCGCGAGCTGGGGATCGAGGTGGGCGAGCGCGTGGTGGTGGCCTCCGTGGTCAGGGGCGGCCCGGCCCAGGGCCGCCTGCACGCCGGGGACGTGATCCGGGCCGTGGACGGCGAGCCGGTCGAGCGGCCGGACGACGTCGCCCGGCTGGTGACCGAGCACGAGCCCGGCGAGGACGTGGTCTTCACCGTCGTGCCGGCCAAGCGGGCCGAGGAGGCCGAGAAGAAGGGCGAGGAGTCCGGCGAGGGCCGGGACGTCACCGTCCGGACCACCGCGGCCGACGACGACGGGCGCGCCGTCGTCGGCATCCAGGCCGGGCCGGACCACACCTTCCCGTTCGAGATCGACATCAGGCTCGCCGACGTCGGCGGCCCCAGCGCCGGGCTGATGTTCGCCCTGGGCATCGTGGACAAGCTCACCGAGGGCGACCTCACCGGCGGCGCGTTCGTGGCCGGCACGGGGACCATAGACGGCGAGGGCGAGGTCGGCCCGATCGGCGGCATAGGGATGAAGACCATCGCCGCCCGGGACAAGGGCGCGGAGTACTTCCTCACCCCCGAGGCCAACTGCGGGACCGCGGCCCGGGACGTGCCCGAGGGGCTGACCCTGGTGAAGGTCGGCACGCTCGACGACGCACTGGAGGCCCTGGAGCGCATCCGCGGCGGGCAGACCGGCGCGCTGCCGCGCTGCGCGGCGGGCTGACGGCCCCGCCCCGCCGGCCCCGGCCGTCCGGTGGGGCGGACGGGGCCGGCGGGCGGCTCCCCGGGCCGTCAGGCGAAGGTGGCGGCGAGTGCCTCGGTGAGCCCCGGCACCAGGTCGGGACCGGTCAGCACCTCGGTCGGCGAGTCCTTCTCGCGCAGCCGCAGCGCCGACTCGCGGGCGCCGTCCCGCAGCACGGCGACCGTCATCCGCACCTCCTGGCGCTCGGGGTGCTCGGCCACCCAGCGCGCCAGCCGCTCCTCGGCGCCCTCCCCCTGGAGGTCCTCGGGGACGGACGCCTCCGCAGACGGGGGCAGCATCAGCCGCTCCACCGTCATCGCGCACCCGGCGACCGCGTCGGGCCAGGCGATGGTGCCGAGGAACTCGTCCAGGGGAATCCCGGCGGGCAGCTCGTCCTGCTCGACGGGGGTCAGGGCGGCGGGGGCGGGGGCGTCGTCGCCCTCGCCGTCGAGGCCGAGCTGCTCGGCCAGGGCGGGCTCCTCGGTGCGCAGCCGGTCGGTGTCGACCAGGGCGAAGAGGCGGGCGGGCTGGTCCCAGCCCAGACCGGAGACGTACTGGTCGATCTCGAGTACGGCGCGGGTCAGCGGGCTGGCGGCGAGGGGTGCGCCGTCGTCGGTGAGGTTGTTCATCCTCATATCGTGCCGCCGAACACCCCGGGAACGGGAACCGGGTAAAGGTTCAGTAAGTTGCATGGGTGGGGCCCTAGCATTCGGGGCCAGTTCCATCCGCTGCGAATCTTCGAGGTGCGCACCTTGGCTTTCCAGATGCCGGACCGGGGCCCAGGAGGGCCCGGCGGTCCACGGATCAGTGTCGGCAGGCCCTCCAGGCGCGCCAAGACCCTGCTCATGACAGCGGGCGTGCTCGCCGTTCTGGCCATGCTCTTCGTCATGTTCGCGGGGTTCTGGACCGACTGGCTGTGGTATCGATCGGTCCGCTACACCACCGTCTTCACCACCACCCTGTGGACCAAGGTCGGCATGTTCGCCGTCTTCGGCCTGCTGATGGCCGTGGCCGTCGGCCTCAACATCTGGCTGGCCCACCGGCTGCGCCCCCCGCTCAGCGCGATGTCGCTGGAGCAGCAGAGCCTGGACCGGTACCGGATGGGCATCGCGCCCTACAAGAAGTGGGTGCTGCTGGGGGTCACGGCGCTGATCGGGCTGATCGCGGGCGCCTCCGCCGCCGGCCAGTGGCGCACCTGGCTGATGTGGGTGAACGGCGAGCCCTTCGGCACGAAGGACCCGCAGTTCGGCAAGGACGTGTCCTTCTTCGCGTTCGACCTGCCCTGGTACCGCTTCCTGCTGAGCTTCGGCTTCGCGGCCGTCGTCCTCTCCCTGCTGGCCGCGGCCCTGGTGCACTACCTCTACGGCGGTCTGCGGATCAGCACCCCGGGGGCCCGCGCCACCTCCCAGGCCACCGGCCACCTGTCGGTGCTGCTCGGGGTCTTCGTGGCGCTCAAGGCGGTGGCGTACTGGCTCGACCGCTACGGCCTCGCGGTGAAGTCCGGCGACTTCAAGGCGACGGACAACTGGACGGGCCTGCGGTACGTCGACGCCAACGCCTACCTTCCGGCGAAGACGATCCTGTTCTTCATCGCCGCGATCTGCGCGGTGCTCTTCTTCGCCACCCTGTGGCGGCGCACCTGGCAGCTGCCGGTGATCGGCTTCGGCCTGATGGTCCTGTCGGCCATCCTGATCGGCGGGCTCTACCCGGCGATCGTGCAGAAGTTCCAGGTCCAGCCGAACGAGCAGGCCAAGGAAGCCCCGTACATCCAGAAGAACATCGACGCCACGCGCGACGCCTACGACATCGACGACTCCGCGGTCTCGAACTACTCGGGCCAGAGCGACGCGAGCAACGAGGAGCTGCGCGACGCGGCGGACACCACCGCCAGCATCCGCCTGCTCGACCCGAACGTGGTCTCGCCCAGCTACCAGCAGCTCCAGCAGGTCCGCAGCTACTACCAGTTCCCCGCCACCTTGGACGTGGACCGGTACACCACCGAGGACGGCGAGGAGCAGGACACCGTCGTCGGCCTGCGCGAGATCAACATCAACGGCATCACCGAGCGCAACTGGATCAACGACCACTTCAAGTACACCCACGGCTTCGGCATGGTGGCCGGCAAGGGCACCGAGGTGGCCGGGACCGGCGCCCCCACCTTCGTGGAGAAGGACCTCCCGCCGGAGGGCGACCTGGGCGACTACGAGCCGCGGGTCTACTACGGCGAGAAGACCACGCAGTACTCCATCGTCGGCGGCCCCCAGAGGGAGCTGGACTACATCTCCGGCAGCGAGGAGAAGACCTACAGCTACCGGGGCGACAGCGGGGTCAGCCTGGGGAACCCGGTCAACCGCGCCGCCTACGCCGTCACCTTCAACGAGCCGCAGATCCTGTACTCGGGCGCGATCGGCGAGGGCTCGCGGATCCTGTACAACCGCACGCCCAAGGAGCGCGTCGAGGCGGTGGCCCCCTGGCTGACGATCGACGGCGACCCGTATCCGGCGGTGGTGGACGGCCGCATCCAGTGGATCATCGACGCCTACACCACGACGAACCAGTACCCGTACTCGTCCCGCACCACCCTGGGCGACACCACGGCCGACTCGCTCACCGACGGGCAGCGCTCGGTCATCGCCCAGCAGAACCGGGTCAACTACATCCGCAACTCGGTCAAGGCCACCGTCGACGCCTACACGGGTGAGGTGAAGCTGTACCAGTGGGACACCCGGGACCCCATCCTGAAGACCTGGATGAAGGCCTTCCCCGGCACCGTCGAGCCGCGTGAGGCGATCGACGAGTCGCTGATGTCCCACCTGCGCTACCCGCAGGACCTGTTCAAGGTGCAGCGCGAGCTGCTGACCCGGTACCACGTCACCAACGCCAACCAGTTCTACAGCGGCAGTGAGCGCTGGCAGGTGCCGGACGACCCGACCCACAAGGGCAACGCGGTCCCGCCGTACTACCTGAGCATGAAGATGCCGGACCAGGAGGAGCAGACCTTCTCCCTGACCACCACCTTCAACCCGAGCGGCCGCGAGACCCTGGGCGCCTTCATGGCGGTGAACGCGGACGCCCGCAGCGACGACTACGGGACGATCAGGATCCTCAAGCTGCCGTCCAACACCACGGTGTCCGGACCGCAGCAGGTGCAGAGCCGGTTCAACTCCGACACCGACATCGCGAACGAGATCAACATCCTCCAGCGCGGTGACTCGGAGATCGAGTACGGCAACCTGCTCACCGTGCCGCTGGAGGGCGGCCTGCTCTACGTCGAGCCGGTCTACGTCCGCGGCGCGGGCACCAACTACCCGCTGCTGCGCAAGGTCCTGGTGACCTACGGCGACAAGACCGCGTTCGAGAACACCCTGGACGAGGCCCTGAACGTCGTCTTCGGGGTGGAGGGCGCCGAGGAGGACACCGGCGAGGAGCCGCCGCCGGGCGAGGAGGAGACCACTCCGCCGCCCTCCGGCGGCGGATCGGTGCAGGACGCGCTCAACGACGCCCAGGACGCGTTCGAGGCGGGCCAGGAGGCGCTGGCCGAGCAGGACTGGGAGGCCTACGGCAGGGCCCAGCGCGACCTGGAGGACGCCCTCGAACGCGCCGCCGGGGCGGAGCAGCCGGGCGGCGGCGGCCGCGGGGACGCCGGCGGAGACGGGGCCGGCGAGGACGGGGCCGGCGGGGACGCCGGGGGCAATTCGGAGAGCGGGTGACACAAGGACGGGTGAACCGGTGGTGAGCGAGCACCCTCCGCGCCGTGCTAAGGTTGTGAACACAACGGCGCGGGGTGGAGCAGCTCGGTAGCTCGCTGGGCTCATAACCCAGAGGTCGCAGGTTCAAATCCTGTCCCCGCTACTGGAAGAGAAGGGCCCGGAGTCATGGACTCCGGGCCCTTCTCCATGGGAAGGAGCGGGGGGAGGGCGGCGGCTCAACTGCGCCCGGAGTTTGGGGTGTTGCCGTATCGGGAAGTCGACAAAACGCTGAAGTGACTTCCTCGGCGGCGGTATACCAGGTGTACGCGGGTTGCGGGTGGTGCGACGATGGGCCTCATGGGGGACAAGGCAAGGCTTGAGGGCGCAGGAGGTGGTGTGAGCCGCACGGAACCCCGCGTCACCCGCGCCACCCGCGACATCGAGGCCATCAGCGCCCTGGGCGCCCGGCTGCTGCGCCGGGGCGACCTGGAGGGCGCCGAGCCGCACCTGCGCGCCGCCACCGCGGCCGGCGACCGCGCGGCCGTCAACAACCTGGGGGTCCTGCTCCACCAGCGCGGCCAGAAGGAGGAGGCCGCAGGCTGGTGGCGGGTCGCCGCCGTCGCCGGATCGGCCGCCGCCGCCCACTCCCTGGGCCGCCACCACCGCGAGTGCGGTGACGAGGCGGCCGCCGAGTACTGGCTGCGGCAGTCCGCGGAGGCCGGGCACCCCCTCGGTGCCTACGCCCTCGCCGACCTGCTGGAGCACCGCGGCGAGGCCGAGGCCGAGCGGTGGTTCCGGGCCGCCGCCGAGCGCGGCCACCGCGAGGCCGCCTACCGCGTCGCGCAGATCACGATGCGCCGTCCCGAGGGCGGCGCGGCCGAGGCCGAGCAGTGGTACCGCCAGGCCGCCGCGCGCGGCCACCGGCGCGCCGCGCTGCGGCTGGGCCGGCTCCTGGAGGAGCGGGGCGAGACCGAGGAGGCCGCCCGCTGGTACCTGACGTCCGCCAAGGACGGCGAGCCCCGCGCCGCCCGCGCGCTGGGCTTCCTGCTGCGCGACGCGGGCGACGCCGAGAGCGCGGCCGAGTGGTGGCGCCGTGCCGCCCAGGACGGCGACGGCAGCGCGGCCAACGCGCTGGGCGCCCTGCACGCCGAGCGGGGCGAGCGGCAGAGCGCGGAGCGCTGGTACCGCGCCGCGCTGGAGGCGGGCGACATCAACGGCGCCTTCAACCTGGCGCTGCTCTGCGCGGCCCAGGGCCGCACCGCCCAGGCCGAGCAGTGGTACCGGCGCGCCGCCTACGCGGGTCACCGCGAGGCGGCCAACGCGCTGGCCGTCCTGCTGCTGCAGCGCGGCGACGAGGCTGGGGCCGAGCCGTGGTTCTCCAAGGCCGCGGAGGCCGGCAGCGTGGACGCCGCGTTCAACCTCGGCATCCTGCACGCGGGCCGCGGCGAGGAGGAGCTGGCCAGGCAGTGGTACGAGCAGGCCGCCGCGGCCGGCCACACCGAGGCCGCGCTCCAGGTCGGCATCGCCCTGCTGCGCGAGGGCGACACCCACACCGCCGAGCGCCACCTGCGCCGCGCGGCGGGCGGGGGCAGCGTCGAGGGCGCCTTCCGGCTGGCGGCGCTGCTGGAGCGCCAGACGCCGCCCGCCGACCCCTTCGGCACCCACGGCCCGCCCGAGTACGAGGAGTGGTACGAGAGAGCGGCGGAGCAGGGCCACCGGCGCGCGCAGGTCCGGCTGGGCATGTGCGCGGCGGCGCGCGGTGACACCGTGCGGGCGGCGCACTGGTACCGGGTCGCCGCCGAGGCGGGAAGCCGCAGCGGGGCCTTCAACCTCGGGCTGCTGCTGGCGCGCGAGGGCAGCGAGCCCGAGGCCGCCCTGTGGTGGACGCGTGCGGCCGAGGCGGGCCACGGCCGTGCGGCCCTCCGCCTGGCCCTGCTGAACGCCCGGCGCGGCGACCTGGCGGCGGGCCGCCACTGGTGCGCCCGCGCGGTCGAACTGGGGCCGTCCGAGGTCGCCGAGCGTGCCGCCCGGCTGAGCGAGGCCCTCCACGAGGAGCTGTCGGCCTGACCGGGGCCCGCACCCGCGGTGCGGGCCCCGGTCAGGCGGCCTCCCGGTGACGTCTCCGCCCCCGGCGGACCGCCGATTTGCGCAGCTCGGGGCAGGGGGTTAGAGTTGAGGCACAACGACGCGGGGTGGAGCAGCTCGGTAGCTCGCTGGGCTCATAACCCAGAGGTCGCAGGTTCAAATCCTGTCCCCGCTACTGATGAGGCAGAGGCCCGGATCCACGGATCCGGGCCTCTGTCGTTTCCCCGTGCTCCGCCGTTTCGCCGTTTCCCCGCGATCACCAACCCGTGGGCCCGCGCCGCCCGCGGGGCGGTGCGGGTGAAGACGCGTGCGGGGCCGGCCCGCGCACGCGCGCAGCCGGGACGGGGGAGCCGCCGCCTAGGCGGACGCGGACGCGCAGGAGGGGCACAGGCCCCGGTAGGTGACCGTCGCCTCCGAGAGCGTGAACCCGAAGCGCTCCGTCTCCGGGAGCAGGGCGAGCGGGTCGCCGGACGGGCTGACGTCGCGGATCACGCCGCAGCGCGAGCAGACCAGGTGCTGGTGGCTGTGGTGCGCGTTCGGGTCGTACCGCTTGGCGCGGCCGTCCGTGCTGACCTCGATCACCTCGCCGATCGAGACGAGCTCCCCAAGGGTGTTGTAGACGGTCGCGCGGGAGATCTCCGGCAGCCGCTCGACGGCGCGCGCGTGGACCTCGTCGGCGGTGTAGTGGACGTGCTCACCATCGAGGACCTCGGCGACGACGCGCCGCTGGGCGGTCAGCCGCCAGCCGCGGTCCCGGAGACGTTGAAGCAGGTCACTCATGTTTCCACCTTAGCAGTGCGTGTCCACGGCCGGACCTCGTACGGTCTTCATCGTCTTCTTGACTTAGACATTGTCCAATGTAGGATCGCGTTCGGCTACGGCCAAGGGGACAGGACAGATTCAGGAGGCGCATGTGACTGCCCAGATCGAGAGCACCGGACCACTGACCACGGAGGCCGGTGCTCCCGTCGCGGACAACCAGAACAGCGAGACCGCCGGTGCCGGCGGCCCGGTCCTGGTCCAGGACCAGCTCCTGCTGGAGAAGCTCGCCCACTTCAACCGCGAGCGCATCCCGGAGCGCGTCGTTCACGCGCGGGGTGCGGGCGCCTACGGCACCTTCACCGTCACGGCCGATGTGACGAAGTACACGCGGGCGAAGTTCCTCTCCGAGGTCGGCAAGCAGACCGAGGTCTTCCTCCGCTTCTCGACCGTCGCGGGCAACCTGGGCGCCGCGGACGCGGTGCGCGACCCGCGCGGTTTCGCGGTGAAGTTCTACACCGAGGAGGGCAACTACGACCTCGTCGGGAACAACACCCCGGTGTTCTTCATCAAGGACGCCATCAAGTTCCCGGACTTCATCCACACCCAGAAGCGCGACCCGTACACCGGTTCCCAGGAGGCGGACAACGTCTGGGACTTCTGGAGCCTGAGCCCGGAGTCCACCCACCAGGTGACCTGGCTCTTCGGCGACCGCGGCATCCCGGCCTCGTACCGCCACATGGACGGTTTCGGCTCGCACACCTTCCAGTGGAACAACGAGGCGGGCGAGGTCTTCTGGGTCAAGTACCACTTCAAGACCGACCAGGGCATCAAGTGCCTCACCCAGGACGAGGCCGACATCCTGGCGGGCAAGGACCCCGACAGCCACCAGCGCGACCTGCGCGAGTCCATCGAGCGCGGCGAGTACCCGAGCTGGACGGTGTACGTCCAGATCATGCCGGCGGCCGAGGCGCCCACCTACCGCTTCAACCCGTTCGACCTGACCAAGGTCTGGCCGCACGCGGACTACCCGCTGGTCGAGATCGGCAAGATGGAGCTCAACCGCAACCCGGAGAACATCTTCGCCGAGGTCGAGCAGTCGATATTCTCCCCGCACCACTTCGTCCCGGGCATCGGCCCCTCCCCGGACAAGATGCTCCAGGGCCGGCTGTTCGCCTACGGCGACGCGCACCGCTACCGGGTGGGCATCAACGCCGACCACCTGCCGGTGAACCGTCCGCACGCCACCGAGGCCCGTTCCCACGGCCGCGACGGCTTCATGTACGACGGCCGCCACGGCCGCGCCAAGAACTACGAGCCCAACAGCTTCGGCGGCCCGGCCGAGACCGGCCGTCCGCTGTGGCAGCCGGTCCCCGTCTCCGGGGCCACCGGTGAGACGGCCGCTCCCTCGCACCCGGAGGACAACGACTTCGTCCAGGCGGGCAACCTCTACCGCCTGATGACGGAGGAGGAGAAGGAGCGCCTGATCAACAACCTGGCGGGTTCCATCTCGCAGGTCTCGCGCGACGACATCGTCAAGCGGGCCATCGAGAACTTCCGCCAGGCCGACGAGGACTACGGCAGGAGGCTGGAGGCCGCGGTCAAGGCCCTGCGCGGCTGATCCGACGGGTCGGCCTGCCGTACGAACCGGAGGGACCGGACGCCAGTGGGCTCCGGTCCCTCCGGCATGTCCCGCAAGCGCCCCCGGAGTGCCCGGCCGCGGCGCCGATCGCGCCGCCGGCGCGGGCCGGGAGGCTGCCGTGACGCGCGCGACCGCCCGCCTGACCCCGCGGGAAGGCGGCCGGTCGCCGGGCCTAGGCCGCCGCGGTGCCCGCGGCCAGTGGCTCGTGCCCGCCGTGCCCGGCTCCGAAGGCCCGGCAGCGGACGATGTCGCGCACCGACACCATCCCCACCGGCTCCCGGTCGTCGAGCACGATCAGATGGCGGAAGCCGCCGCGGACCATGGCTCCGGCCGCCTCCTCCAGGGTCCAGGAAGGCGAGGCGAAGACCACGTCGGTGGTGGTGTGCAGGTGGGCGAGTTCCCGGTCGGGGTCCTGGCCGGCGCCCACGGAGTCGAGGACGTCGCGTTCGGTGAGGATGCCGACGCCTCCGGCGTCGGGGTCGAGGACGACGGCCGCGCCGACCCGGCGGGCGGACATCAGCCGGGCGGCCTGGCGGAGGGTGTGGTGGGGGCCGATGGTGAGGACCACGGTGCTCATGGCGTCACGGACAAGGGCGGTCATGGCGGACGGTGCCACCTCCTCGGGGAACCCCGCGCCGGAGAAGGGATTCACAATCCCACAAGCGGGGATTCTCATGTTCACATGCCGGCCCCGCCCCAACAAGGGGCGTACGGGGAGGAGTCGGCCGCACCGCGTCGGGCCGGGGCTGCCTCCGGCCGTTTCCGCGCCGCGTCCCTCCCGCCGGGGCGCGCGCCCGCCCGACGGGAGCTCCGGCGGCGCCCTCGTCCGCGGCACAGAGGGCATCCGCCGGGGCGGACGCCCCCCGCCGCTGCGGACCGACTCGCCCCGGCGATGCGGTCGCAGCGGCGACAGCCGGGCCGTCGGTCACCCGGCGTACGCGGCGGTGACCCGCGCGCTCCATCGGGCCGGCCGCGGATCCGGCGGTACCGCCTGCAGGCACCGGACGATCCCGGACCTCCCCGAGCCGGAACCGCCGCTGGGGGCGGCCACCCGAGCCGTCACCGCGCCGCAGCAGAGGCACCGGGGTGAGGCGCGGAGCGGATCTCCGCGGACCCCGCGCCACCGGCCGCAGCCCGGCGGACCGCCCCGGTCGGAGCCCTAGTCGCCGAGGTAGGACAGCAGGTCCTCGTGGAGCAGCCCGTTGGAGGCCGCCGCGTTCCCGCTGTGCGGGCCCTCGCGCCCGTCCAGACCGGTGAAGGTGCCGCCGGCCTCCTGCACGATGATCGCGTTGGCCGCCATGTCCCACAGCGACAGCTCCGGCTCCGCGCACATGTCCACCGAGCCCTCGGCCACCATCATGTACGGCCAGAAGTCGCCGTAGCCGCGGGTGCGCCAGCAGTCCCGCGACAGGTCCAGGAAGCCGCCCAGCTTGCCGCGCTCCTCCCAGCCGGCGAGCGAGGAGTACGCGAACGAGGCGTCCTGCACGCGCGCCACCCGGGAGACCGACAGCCGGGTCGCCGAGGACAGGCTGCGGCCCGTGTACGCGCCGCCGCCCAGCGCCGCCCACCAGCGGCGGTTCAGGGCGGGGGCCGACACCACGCCGACCACCGGCCTGTCGCCGTCCTCGCCGCGCTCCATCAGCGCGATCAGCGTGGCCCAGACGGGCACGCCGCGCACGTAGTTCTTCGTGCCGTCGATCGGGTCGACCACCCAGCGGCGGGGCCCGTGCCCCTCGCTGCCGTACTCCTCGCCGAGCACCGCGTCGCGCGGCCTCGCCCGCTGCAGGGAGGTGCGGATCAGCTCCTCGGCCGCCTTGTCCGCCTCGCTCACCGGCGTCATGTCGGGTTTGGTCTCGACCTTGAGGTCGAGGGCCTTGAACCGCTCCATCGTCGTGGCGTCGGCGGTGTCGGCCAGCACGTGGGCGAGACGCAGGTCATCGTGGTAGTCGGGCATGGACGAACAGTATCCAGCGGCTCCGCGCACCGGCCACAGGGGAGTGGCCAACAGGGTGGCCGGCCCGGACCGCCCCGGCGCACCGGAGCGGGGACAGGCGGACGGCAGCGGGTGCACGATGCCTTGACGCCCTCCACGGCCGCCCCGATCCTTTTCCGGCAGCGCACCGCGCCCGGGAGGCCCGATGTCCACGGCGATGTCCTCACCGTCCCCGTTCCCCGCCCCCTCCGCCGTCCCCTCCGCCGTCCCCGCCCCGCCCGCGCCGCCCCCGAGGCCCCCCGCGCGCCGGGCGCTGCTGCGCGCCGCCCGCGAGGCGGCCGCGGACCGGCCGTGGCCCCGCGTGCGGATGGCGGAGGTCGCCGGGGCGGCCGGAGTGTCCCGCCAGACCCTGTACAACGAGTTCGGCACCAAGGGGGGACTCGGGGCCGCCCTGGTCGAGCAAGAACTGGACGCCTTCGTGGAGCGGACCGTGCGCGCCGCCGGGCGGGCCGCCCGCGACGGGGGCCCCGTGGCGGGCTGCGCGGAGGCGGCCGTCCGCACGGTGCGCGCCGCCCGCCGGCAGCCGCTGGTCCGCGCGGCGCTCACCGGCCGCTGGGAGTCCCGGCTGCCCCTGCCCGGGGAGGCGCCGGACCGGCTGGCGGTCCGGCTGCGCGTCCGTATGACCGCGGCGCTGGTCCCCGCCCTCGCCGCCGCCGCGGGCACGGACCCGGCGACCGGGGGGAGCGGCGCATCCGGCGCGGATCCGCTGCGCCGCGCCTGCGAGGTGGCCCTGCGGCTGGCGCTCTCCTATGTCGTCGCGCCCTGCGGCGGCCCGCCGGAAACGACGGAGGAGGCGGCCGGCGCCCACGTCGCCCAGGTGCTGCGGGCGCTGATCGGCTGAGGCCGGACGGCGGGCGCCGCGGCGCTTCGCCCGCGCGTCAGTCGCCCTCGCGGCGCTCCCGGGTGGCCAGCAGCCGGCGCAGGGAGTACAGGCGGGCCGGCTCGGCGTGGCCCTCGGCCACCCACCCGTCCAGCGCACACTCCGGCTCGTCGTGGCTGCAGGCGCGCGGACAGCCGCCCGTGCCCGCCGCCAGGTCGGGGAAGGCGTGGATCACCCGGGACGGATCGACGTGGTGCAGCCCGAACGACCGCACGCCCGGGGTGTCGATCACCCAGCCCCCGTCCCGCCCGGGAGGGAAGGACGACGTCCCGGCCAGCGGCAGGGCCAGGGCCGAGGTGGTGGTGTGGCGGCCGCGCCCGGTCACCGCGTTGACGTGGCCCGTGGCCCGGCGGTGCTCCGGGACGAGCGCGTTGACCAGGGTCGTCTTGCCGACCCCGGAGTGGCCCACGAAGGCGGTGGTCCGGCCCGTCAGCATCTCCCGCACCCGCGCGGCGCCGCCGTCGGCCAGCTCGTCGCGCCGGGTCACCACGTGGCGCACGCCCAGCGGGGCGTACGTCTCCAGCAGCGGCCGGGCGGGGGCCAGGTCGGCCTTGGTGAGCACCAGCAGCGGCTCCAGCCCCGCGTCGTAGGCGGCCACCAGGCAGCGGTCGATCAGGCGCGGGCGCGGCTCGGGGTCGGCCAGGGCGGTGACGATGGCGAGCTGGTCGGCGTTGGCGACGACGACCCGCTCGTAGGGGTCGTTGTCGTCGGCGGTGCGCCGCAGCACCGAGGAGCGCTCCTCCACCCGCACGATCCTCGCCAGGGTGTCCTTGGCCCCCGTCAGGTCGCCCACGACGGCCACCCGGTCACCGACCACCACGCCCTTGCGGCCCAGTTCGCGGGCCTTCATCGCGGTGACCGTGCGGCCCTCCACCAGGCAGGTGATCCGCCCCCGGTCGACGGTGAGGACGAAGCCCTCGGCGGCGTCCTCGTGCTTGGGGCGGATGCTGGTGCGCGGGCGGCTGCCCCGGCGCCCCGGGCGGACCTTGATGTCGTCCTCGTCGGTGTGCTTGCCGTAGCGGCGCATGGCGGACCGTCCCCTACCCTCTGCTCCCGTCGCCTGCGAGCATGGTGTCCCACAGCTCCGGGAAGTCGGGCAGGGTCTTGGCGGTGGTCGCCACGTTCTCGACCTCCACGCCCCCGACCACCAGGCCGATCACCGCCGCCGCCGTGGCCAGCCGGTGGTCCTCGTAGGTGTGGAAGACCCCGCCGCGCAGCGGGCGCGGGCGGATGACCAGCCCGTCCTCCGTCTCGGTGACGTCGCCGCCGAGCCCGTTGATCTCCTTGGTGAGCGCGGCCAGCCGGTCCGTCTCGTGCAGCCGCAGGTGCGCCACGCCCCGCAGCCGCGACGGGGAGTCGGCCAGCGCCGCGACGGCGGCGATGCCGGGGGTCAGCTCGCCCACCTCGCTCAGGTCCACGTCGATGCCGTGGACGCGGCCGGTGCCGGTCAGGGTCAGGCCGCGCTCGTCCAGCTCGCAGCGGCCGCCCATCTCGGTGAAGATCTCCCGCAGCGCGTCGCCGGGCTGGGTGGTGCGCCTGGGCCAGTCCGGGACGGTCACCCGGCCGCCGGTGACCAGGGCGGCGGCCAGGAAGGGCTGGGCGTTGGACAGGTCGGGCTCGACGACCAGGTCCCGGCCGAGCAGCGCACCGGCCGTCACCCGCCAGACGTTCGGTTCGCCGCCGGCCTCGGGGGTGTCCACCTGGGCGCCCGCGGCGCGCAGCATGTCCACCGTCATCCGGATGTGCGGCATGGAGGGCAGGGGACCGCCGGTGTGGCGGACCTCGACGCCCTGGTTGAAGCGGGCTCCGGAGAGCAGCAGCGCGCTGACGAACTGGGAGGACGAGGAGGCGTCGATCTCGACCGGGCCGCCGGTCAGGGAGCCGCCGCCGTGCACGGTCAGGGGCAGCGAGCCGCGCCCGCCGTCGTCGACGCGGGCGCCGAGGGCGCGCAGCGCGTCGATCACGCCGTGCAGGGGGCGCTCGTGGGAGCGCTTGTCGCCGTCGAAGTGGACCGGGCCGTCGGCGAGGGCGGCGACGGGCGGCAGGAAGCGCATCACCGTGCCGGCGTTGCCCACGTCCACCGTGGCGGGGCCGCGCAGCCCGGAGGGGATGACGCGCCACGCCTCGCCGCTGCCGCCGGGTGAGCCGGGCACGGAGGCGGAGCTGGAGGAGACCGTCTCCTCGATGCCCACTCCCATGGCCCGCAGGCCCTCGGCCATCAGCAGGGTGTCGCGCGAGCGCAGCGGGCGGCGCAGCCAGCCCGGCTCGGAGGCGAGGGCGGCGAGCACCAGACCGCGATTGGTGACCGACTTCGAACCGGGCACGGTGACGGTCGCGTCGACGGCGCCGGACGCGAGCGGAGCAGGCCAGAGAGTGGTGTTGTCGGTCATGAGGCCAACTCTAGTGGGCCTGCAGGCGCCGGTGATCCCGAGCACATGCAGAGAAGAACAGCCGGATGCGGGCGCGTACGGGCGGAACGGCGCAGATGCGGAACGCCCCGAAAGGGGGAGGGGCGGGACACGGCGGTGGACGGCCCCGGCGGGGCGGGGCGCCGGGCCGGTCAGAGTCCCAGCAGCCACTGCCCGCCGCCGGTCAGCGAGCACAGCGCGACGGCGTGGAAGAGGAGGATCCACAGCGCCGCGGGGGCGTTGGTCAGCCTCGCCAGCTGGTCGGCGTCGGAGTCCGGAGCCTCGCCGCGGCGCCGCTTGGCCTGGAGTTCGAAGACGGGCCGTACGCCGCCCAGCAGCAGGAACCACACCGCCCCGTAGGCGAAGGCCCCCTGCACCTCGGGCCCGGCGAACCACGACACCAGGAAGAACACGCCGCCGGTGACGACGACGCTGAGGACCCCGTAGGCGTTGCGCACCATCACCAGCACCGCCAGCAGCAGCGCCGTGGCCCCCCACAGCAGGGCGGTGACGCGCCCCTCGGCGAGCAGCCAGGCCCCGGCCAGCCCGAGCAGCGGCGGCGCGGTGTACCCGGCGGCGGCGGTCAGCACCATCCCGGCCCCGGTGGGCCTGCCCCGCGAGACCGTCAGTCCGGAGGTGTCCGAGTGCAGGCGTATGCCCTCCAGCCGCCGGCCGCTCAGCAGCGCGACCAGTCCGTGCCCGCCCTCGTGGGCGATGGTCACCGCGGCGCGCGCCACGTGCCAGGGGCGCCGTGCGGCGACCACGGCCAGGGCCACCAGGCCGGCGGCCACCACGACCGGGAGGGACGGGGCGGGCTGCGTCCCGACGACGCGGTCCCACACCTCGGCGATGCCGTCGGCGGTGACGCTCTCCGTGTCCATGCCGGCCGTCCCCTTCCCCTGGTCCGTCCACCGCTCCCCGTGCCGTCCGCGGTGTCCGCAGTCTGCCACGGCACCCGGACGGAGCACGGGGGCGCCGGTGCCCCGGATGACCGCGGGCACCGGCACCGCGCCACCCGCGTCGCCGTACCGCGGCCCCGCCGGACGTGGCAGGGTGGCAGACATGTGCGGACGGTATGCGGCAAGCCGGAGCGCCGGGGAACTGGCGGAGACCTTCGGCGTGGAGAAGTGGGATCCGGCCGAGGAGCTGGCGCCCGACTGGAATGTGGCCCCGACCAAGCAGGTCCACGCGGTGCTCGACCGGCCGTTGAAGGACGGCGGCGACGAGCGGCCCGTGCGGCAGCTCAGGCCGCTGCGCTGGGGCCTGGTGCCCTCCTGGGCCAAGTCCCCCGACGTGGGCGTCAAGATGATCAACGCGCGGGCGGAGACCGTGCACGAGAAGCCCTCCTACCGGCGCCCGTTCGCGGCGCGGCGCTGCCTGCTGCCCGCCGACGGCTACTACGAGTGGGTCACCGGGGCGGCCGAGCGGCAGGAGGAGGAGAAGGGGAAGCGGAAGCGCCCGCGCAAGCAGCCGTACTTCGTGACGCCGGCCGACGGCTCGGTGATGGCGCTGGCCGGGCTCTACGAGTTCTGGCGGGACAAGACGCTGCCCGACGACCACCCGCAGGCCTGGTGGGCCACCTGCACCGTGATCACCACCGAGGCGGAGACCGAGCCCTTCGCGGGCTCCGACGGCGACGGCGGGGGCCCGCGGGCGCTCGCCGACATCCACCCGCGCATGCCGCTGGTGCTCACGTCCGACCGCTGGGACGCCTGGCTCGACCCGGCGCTCACGGATGTGGACCGGGTGCGCGAGCTGATGGTTCCGCCGCCCCCGGAGGCGATGCGGGCGTACCCGGTGGGCACCGAGGTCAGCAACGTGCGCAACAACGGCCCCGAGCTGCTGGAGGAGCTCGACGGGCCCGGGGCCGGCACGCTGTTCTGAGCCGGTCCGCCCGTGCCGTCCGCCCGCGCGGGCGGACGGCACGGGCGGACCGCGGCGGACGAGGAGAGAGGCGGAAAGCGGAGTGAGGGCGGACACGGCGGTGGGCGGACCCGCGGACGGGCCGGCGCCCGGAGGGGGCGCGGCGGGCGGGGAGGCCCCCGGGGCCGCCGAGACGGTGGACACCCCGGCCGGACCGGCGCGCGTCATCTGGCACCGCGCCCCCGGTGCGCGGCTGGTCCTGGCACTCGGGCACGGGGCCGGGGGCGGCGTCGAGGCCCGGGACCTGAGGGCCCTGGCCGCCGAGCTGCCTCCCCACGGCGTCTCCGTCGCCCTGGTGGAGCAGCCCTGGCGGGTGGCGGGGAAGAAGGTGGCGCCCGCGCCGCGGACCCTGGACGCCGGGTGGCGGGCGGTGTGGCCGGCCCTGCGGCGGGACGGGCTGCCGGTCGTCTCCGGGGGACGCAGCGCCGGGGCGCGGGTGGCCTGCCGGACCGCGCGCGAGCTCGGTGCGCACGCCGTCCTCGCCCTGGCCTTCCCCCTCCACCCCCCGGGGAGGCCGGAGAGGTCCAGGGTCCGGGAGCTGCTCGGCACCGGGGTGCCGACCCTGGTCGTCCAGGGCGGCCGCGACCCCTTCGGGCGGCCCGGCGAGTTCCCCGGGCCGGAGGAGGCGGAGGGGCTGCGGGTCGCCGAGGTGCCCGACGCCGACCACGGCTTCGCCGTCCCCCGGCGCGGGGCGGTCACCCAGGAGGCGGCGCTGGAGGCGCTCACCGCGGAGGTGCGGGGGTGGCTGGCGCGGGGGTGACCCGCGAAGCGCCCGGCCGGCCCCCGGCGGGTGCGGGAATGCCCTCCGGGTCCGTGCGTGTTACTCCGGCAGAACACGTACGGACCACACACGCGCGAGGAGAGGGAGTCCACCCGACATGGGTTCGATCGCATGCCCGTCCCGCCCCGTGGGTACCCGAGCGACAGCCGCCCAGGTCGACTGGGCGACGCTGAGGCTGGCCGGACTCGTCGGGGACGTGCCCTTCCGGGCGGCGGAGGGGGCGGATCGTCGTCTATCCTCCGGTTCGAACGAGTCCGCAGCCGGGCTCGGAGCCGTATCGGAGGAGGTGGGTCCGGTCGCCGGGACCGACGACGCCGCGCGCCAGGAGCCCGCGGAGACCGAGGTCGAACGGAGCGCGCGCTTCGAGCGGGACGCCCTCGTCTTCCTGGACCAGATGTACTCGGCCGCCCTGCGCATGACGCGCAACCCGGCCGACGCCGAGGACCTGGTGCAGGAGACCTACGCGAAGGCGTACGCGTCCTTCCACCAGTTCCGCGAGGGCACCAACCTCAAGGCGTGGCTGTACCGCATCCTCACGAACACCTTCATCAACTCCTACCGCAAGAAGCAGCGCGAGCCGCAGCGCAGCGCGGCCGAGGACATCGAGGACTGGCAGCTCGCCCGTGCCGAGTCGCACATGTCGACCGGACTGCGCTCCGCCGAGTCCCAGGCGTTGGACCGCCTGCCGGACTCGGACGTGAAGGAGGCCCTCCAGGCCATCCCGGAGGAGTTCCGGATCGCGGTCTACCTCGCGGACGTCGAGGGGTTTGCCTACAAGGAGATCGCGGACATCATGGGGACACCCATCGGCACGGTGATGTCCCGTCTCCACCGGGGCCGCCGCCAGCTGCGCGGGATGCTGGAGGACTACGCCCGCGAGCGCGGGCTGGTCCCGGCGGGCGCGAACGGCGCCGCCGCGCCGGACGAGTCGCACGACCGGAAGGGCTCGGGCTCATGAGTTGCGGAGAGCCGCACGAGACGGACTGCGCTGAGGTCCTGGACCACCTGTACGAGTACCTGGACCGCGAGATGCCCGACGGGGACCGCGCGAAGTTCGAGCAGCACTTCGACGAGTGCTCCCCCTGCCTGGAGAAGTACGGCCTGGAGCAGGCCGTGAAGAAGCTGGTCAAGCGGTGCTGCGGACACGACGACGTCCCCACCGGCCTGCGCTCGAAGGTGATGGGCCGCATCGAGCTGATCCGCTCGGGCCAGGCCGTGCCCGAGCAGCCGGTGGTGGACCCCGCCCAGGTCCCGCGGGAGAGCGCGCCCCTGCGCGCCCGGGGCGACGCCGGCGGGGACGCCGGCCACCTCGCCTGACCGCGGCCCCACGCCCCCTCCGGCCCTCCGCACCGCCCCGGCACCGACCACCGGGGGCGGAGGCCGCCTCCGGGGCGCCGCGCGGCCGCGCCGCCTCACCCGAACGCGCCAACGCGGACGAGCCGTCCCGCACGGTCCCGCAGTGCCGCCGGCGCCCGGGGCGCCCTCCCGCCCGTACCGCCTCCGGGCCCCGTACGGGGAGGGCGGTCCGCCCCCAACCCCGCGGTGTCCCATGACCGATGGGTAATGAGCGCGCACCCCGGTGGGCATGGTTGGATGCGAACCGGGAACCGCGGCAGGGAGAAGACCGCGGCACGACACCGCGGCGGGGACCGCGACCAGACGGCCGTGAGGACGGCCGGGCAGCAGGCGGGAGTCAGGCGGGAACATCGTGAGGATCTTCGGCAAGGCAAGGCACCGGCCCTGTGCCGACTGGCGGCTGGTGACCGATCGCGCGTTCACGCTCATCGGCGACGGGCGGTACGAGGACGCCGGCGCGCTGCTGACCCGCGCGGCCGGCCTGGAGCCGTGGCTGTCGGAGTCCTGGTTCAACCTGGCCCTCCTCCACAAGTTCCGGCACGACTGGGAGCAGGCGCGTGCGGCCGGACTGCGCGCCGTCGCCCTCCTGGACCGGTCCACCGGAGCCCCGGACTGGTGGAACGTGGGCATCGCGGCCACCGCGCTGCAGGACTGGGCGCTGGCGAGGCGGGCCTGGCAGGCGTACGGACTGCGGGTGCCGGAGGCGCCGCCCGGGCGCGCCGGCCGCGCGGAGCCGCCGGTGGAGATGGAACTGGGCAGCGCCGCCGTGCGCCTGTCCCCCGAGGGCGAGGCCGAGGTGGTCTGGGGCCGCCGGCTGGACCCGGCCCGCATCGAGGTGCAGAGCATCCCCCTGCCCTCCTCCGGGCGCCGCTGGGGCGAGGTGGTGCTGCACGACGGCGTGCCCCACGGCGAGCGGACCACGGCGTCGGGCCACACTTATCCCGTCTTCGACGAGATAGAACTCTGGGCGCCCTCCCCGGTGCCCACCTGGGTGGTCCTGCTGGAGGCGGCGACCGAGGCGGACCGGGACGCCCTGGAGCGGCTGGCCGCCGACGCGGGCTACGCGGCCGAGGACTGGTCCTCCTCGGTGCGGCTGCTGTGCCGCTCGTGCTCGGAGAGCCGCATGCCCAGCGACGAGGGCGAGGGCGCCCCGCGGCACGACCCGCACGACCACAGCGTGCCGGGCCACCCCGGCCCGCTGGGCCACATGACCTCCGGCGAGCTGTGGGTGCCCGAGCGGGAGTGCGGGCTGGCGGCCCCGGCCGACCTGGTGCGCGGGCTCCTGGACGGCTGGGTCGCCGACAGCCCGGACACCCGCGAGTGGCGGGACCTGGAGGAGGTCTGCTGAGCGGGCCCGCCCCGCCTCCGCCGGCCCGCCCGGCCGGGGTCCCCCACCGGGGCGACCGCGCACGCCGGGGAGCGGCTGCCCGTAGTCTGTACGGGTTGTGGTGAGCACCGCGAGGGAGGCAGACGCACAGATGGCGGAGCACGAGACCGGGCAGCGGGTGGACGACGAGGGGTTCGTCGTCGACACGGAGGACTGCGAGGAGCGCGAGCGGACCCACCGCGAGCGCGGCACCGCTCGTCCGATCACCGTCGTCGGCAACCCGGTGCTGCACAAGGAGTGCGAGGACGTCACCGAGTTCGGCGGCGAACTGGCCGAACTGGTCGACGACATGTTCGCCAGCCAGCGCGCGGCCGAGGGCGTCGGCCTGGCCGCCAACCAGATCGGCGTCGACCTGAAGGTCTTCGTCTACGACTGCATGGACGACGAGGGCGTGCGGCACGTCGGTGTCGTCTGCAATCCGGTGCTGGAGGAACTCCCGGCCGAGCGCCGGGTGCTGGACGACTCCAACGAGGGCTGCCTGTCGGTGCCGGGCGCCTACCACTCGCTCGCGCGCCCCGACTACGCCGTCGTGCGGGGACAGGACGCCGAGGGCAGGCCGATCAGGGTGCGGGGCACCGGCTACTTCGCCCGCTGCCTCCAGCACGAGACGGACCACCTCTACGGCCGCCTCTACATCGACCGGCTCTCCAAGCGCGAACGCAAGGACGTGCTGCGGCAGATGGCCGAGGGCACGCCGCGTTACGAGACGGTGCCCAACGACTGAAGCGGACCGGTCGGACCGGCCGGTTCCGCGCGGCGGACCGGTGAACGGCCGCCGAGGAGCCGCCGAACGCCCGACGAACCCCCGGAACGGGGGAGTTCACGGTGGGGCGTGGCCTGGGCGGGCCTTCCAAAGGCCCGCCCATTGGCATCTCCGGAAGGTGTTGACGCGAGTAGATCGCTCCGCCACTCTCGGAATCCCCGTCGTTCCCTCACGGAGGAACCATGCTCAGAGGCATCATCCGTTTCGCGCTCAGTGTTGTCATGGTCGCGGCAGCCGCGCTGGTCGGCACCGTCACCACCGCGGGCACCGCCCACGCGGACGAGTGCTACACCTGGAACCGGACCCTCTCCCAGGGCATGTCCGGCTCGGACGTCGCCGAACTCCAGGTCCGGGTCTCCGGCTACCCCGGCTACGGTGGCGTGCTCGCCATCGACGGCTCCTACGGCCCCGCCACCGCCGCCGCGGTCAAGCGCTTCCAGGCCGCCTACGGGCTGAGCGCCGACGGTGTCGCCGGACCGCAGACCTTCAGCAAGATCTACGCGCTCCAGGACGCCGACTGCACCCCGGCCCACTTCTCCTACAGCGAGCTGAACCAGTGCAACTCCACCTGGAGCGGCGGCGCGGTGAGCGCCGCCACCGCCAAGCGCAACGCGCTGATCTCCATGTGGAAGCTGGAGGCCATGCGGCACGCCCTGGGTGACGCCCCGATCCGTGTGACCAGCGGTTTCCGCTCCTACTCCTGCAACAGCGCGGTGGGCGGCGCCTCCAACAGCCGCCACCTCTACGGCGACGGCGTCGACCTCGGCGCCGGCTCGCACACCCTGTGCAGGCTGGCGCAGCAGGCCCGCAACCACGGCTTCAACGGCATCCTCGGCCCGGGCTACCCCGGCCACAACGACCACACCCACGTCGACCACCGCTCCAGCCGGTACTGGTCGGCCCCCAGCTGCGGCATCTGAGCCCGCACGCACCACACGCACCGCACGTGCGTCCCGCCCGGCCCGGCCGCTCCCCGGCCGGGCCGGGCCCATCCCCCCACCCGTCCGCCCGGAAAGGCTCCCCCCATGAAGACCTCCCTCAGGCGCGCGGCGGCCGCCGCGCCGGTGATCTCCCTGGCCCTCCTCGCCCTGCCGGGCGCCGCCCAGGCCGCCCCCGGGGCGCAGCCGACCCCGGCGGCCGCGACCGCGGACCGGGCCCCGGCCTCGGCCCTGGTCACCAAGCTGACCCACGCGCAGGCGACCAGCCGCTTCCGCGCCGCGGGCATCACCTGGTCCTCCAGCGGCGGCTGCTCCGACCGCACCGTCTCCACCTGCACCTCGTTCGAGCAGGTCAACCTGGCCACGGTGCAGGGAGCGGAGACGCTCAAGAGTGCCAGCGGCTGCGCGCTCAACGTCACGGGCGGCACGGAGACCGGCCACGCCGGCGGCACGTACAGCCACTGGAACGGCTACAAGCTCGACTACAGCCTCTCCACCTGCCTGAACAACTACATCACCGGTGCCTTCGCCTACATCGGCGGCAGCAAGTACCGGTCCGGGTCGGGGAACGTCTACTACCGCGAGGGCAACCACTGGGACGTGACCTACTACAACTGCGGCGGCTGCTGACACGGGTCCGCAGCCGCCCGGCGGACGCGCCCCGCGCCACCGGTACGGGCCGGGGCGCGGGCGCGGCGTGCGGCGGCCGGAGGAAGCCGCCGTCAGAAGTCGTCGTCGAAGGAGACCGACCCCTCCACCGCCACCTGGTAGGCCGAGGCGCGGCGCTCGAAGAAGTTGGTCAGCTCCTGGACGTTCTGCAGCTCCATGAAGGCGAACGGGTTCGACGCGCCGTAGCGGGCCGGGAAACCCAGCCGGACCAGCCGCTGGTCCGCCACGCAGCGCAGGTACTCGCGCATGGAGCCGGTGTTCATCCCCGGCAGGCCGTCGCCGCACAGGTCGCGGGCGAACTGCAGCTCGGCCTCGACGGCCTCCTCCAGCATCCGGACCACCTGCCGCTCCAGCTCCTCGTCGAAGAGCTCCGGCTCCTCCTCCCGGACGGTGTCCACCACGTCGAAGGCGAACGCCATGTGCATCGACTCGTCGCGGAAGACCCAGTTGGTGCCGGTGGCCAGGCCGTGCAGCAGACCGCGCGAGCGGAACCAGTAGACGTAGGCGAAGGCGCCGTAGAAGAACAGCCCCTCGATGCACGCCGCGAAGCAGATCAGGTTCAGCAGGAAGCGGCGGCGGTCGGCCCGGCTCTCCAGCCGGTCGAGGTCCTCGACCGAGTCCATCCAGCGGAAGCAGAACCGCGCCTTCTCCCGGATGGAGCCGATGTTCTCCACGGCCGCGAAGGCGGCGGCCCGCTCGTCCGGATCGGGCAGGTAGGTGTCCAGCAGCGTCAGGTAGAACTGGACGTGGACGGCCTCCTCGAACAGCTGACGCGACAGGTACAGGCGCGCCTCGGGCGAGTTGACGTGCTTGTACAGCGTCAGCACCAGGTTGTTGGCCACGATCGAGTCGCCGGTGGCGAAGAACGCCACGAGCCGCCCGATCAGGTGCTGCTCGCCCGGGGAGAGCCCGGCGAGGTCGGCCACGTCCGAGTGGAGGTCCACCTCCTCCACGGTCCAGGTGTTCCTGATCGCGTCGCGGTAGCGCTCGTAGAAGGCCGGGTAGCGCATCGGGCGCAGGGTGAGCTCGAAACCCGGGTCCAGCAGGTTGCGGGGGCGTCCGCCCGCCGGGGAGGCGGCGGCGGACCCTGCGGCGGGCTCGCCGGCGGCGGCGCGGTCGGCGGCGCGGGGGGCGGTGGTCACTGGCATGCCTCGCAGGACTCGGGGTTCTCCAGGGAGCAGGCGAGGGCCGCGTCGGCCCCGGCGTCCTGCTGCCCCGCGGAAACGGGGGTGGGGGCGGGGGCGGGCACGGCGGCGGCCGCGCCGCCCGCGGCGCGCGCGATCCGGGTCGCGGGGCGCGAGCGCAGGTAGTAGGTGGTCTTCAGACCGCGCTTCCAGGCGTAGGCGTACATGGAGCTGAGCCTGTTGATGGTGGGCGACGCCACGAACAGGTTCAGCGACTGCCCCTGGTCCAGGAACGGGGTGCGGTCCGCGGCCATGTCGATCAGGGAGCGCTGCGGCAGTTCCCAGGCCGTGCGGTACAGCGAGCGGACCTCCTCGGGGAGCCACTCCAGCCCGGCCACCGACCCGCCCGACTCGCGCAGCGCCTCACGGGTCCGCCCGTCCCACCGGCCCAACCGCTTGAGGTCGCCCACCAGGTAGGGGTTGACCTGGAGGAACTCACCCGAGAGCGTCTCGCGTTTGAAGAGGTTGGAGACCTGCGGCTCGATGCACTCGTAGACGCCCGCGATCGAGGCGATCGTCGCGGTCGGCGCGACGGCCAGCAGCAGCGCGTTGCGCAGTCCGGTGCCGGCGATCCGCTCGCGCAGCGCCGCCCAGCGCTCGGGCCAGGCGGTCCTCGCGTCCGGGTAGTGGTCGGGGTGGAGGACGCCGCGGGCGGCGCGCGTGCTCTCCCAGGCGGGGTGGGGGCCGTACCGCTCGGCCAGGTCCGCCGAGGCCTCGTAGGCGGCGAGCATGATGCGCTCGGAGATCCGGGTGGACAGCCGCCGCGCCCCGGGCGAGTCGAAGGGCAGCCGCAGCCGGAAGAACACGTCCTGGAGGCCCATCAGGCCCAGACCGACCGGCCGCCAGCGGGAGTTGGACGCGGCGGCCTGCTCGGTGGGGTAGTAGTTGACGTCGACCACGCGGTCCAGGAAGAGCACGGCGGTGCGGACGGTGGCGTCCAGCCGCTCCCAGTCGACCGCCCCGCCGGGGCGCCCCCCGTCCTCGCGCAGGTGAGCGGCGAGGTTGACCGAGCCCAGGTTGCACACCGCGGTCTCGCCGTCGTCGGTGACCTCCAGGATCTCGGTGCAGAGGTTGGAGGAGTGGACGACGCTGCCCGGCTCGGCGGTCTGGTTGGCCGTGCGGTTGGCGGTGTCCTTGAAGGTCATCCAGCCGTTGCCGGTCTGGGCCAGGGTGCGCATCATCCGTGCGTAGAGGGTGCGGGCCGGGACCGTCCGCACCGCCGACCCGGCGGCCTCGGCGCGGCGGTAGGCGGTGTCGAACGCCTCGCCCCACAGGTCCACCAACTCGGGGACGTCCGAGGGGGAGAACAGCGACCAGTCGGCGTCCGCCTCGACCCGGCGCATGAACTCGTCGGGGATCCAGTGGGCGATGTTCAGGTTGTGGGTGCGGCGGGCGTCCTCGCCGGTGCTGTCGCGCAGTTCGAGGAACTCCTCGACGTCCGCGTGCCAGGTCTCCAGGTAGACGCAGGCCGCCCCCTTGCGCCGGCCGCCCTGGTTGACGGCCGCGACCGAGGCGTCCAGGGTCCGCAGGAACGGCACGATGCCGCCGGAGTGCCCGTTGGTGCCGCGGATCAGCGAACCCCGCGCGCGGATCCGCGAGAACGACAGCCCGATGCCGCCGGCGTGCTTCGACAGCCGCGCGACCTGGTGGTAGCGCTCGTAGAGCGAGTCCAGCTCGTCCCGGGGGGAGTCCAGCAGGTAGCAGGACGACATCTGGGGGTGCCGGGTGCCGGAGTTGAACAGGGTGGGGGAGGAGGGCAGGTAGGACAGCGTGCTGGTGAGCCGGTGGAACCCGGCGACCTCCTCCAGCGCCTCCTCGGAGGAGTCGGCGGCCAGGCCGCAGGCCACCCGCAGCAGGAAGTGCTGCGGGGTCTCGATCACCCGCCGGGTCGCCGGGTGGCGCAGCAGGTAGCGGGAGTGGAGGGTGCGCAGCCCGAAGTAGCCGAAGCGGTCGTCGGCGCCGTCCGCCGCGGCCCGCTCCGCCAGCGCGTCGAGCCGTTCGGCGTGCTCGGCGACGAACCCGGCCGTGCGGTCGGCGATCAGCCCCTCGCGCCGGCCGACCGCCACCGACGCGGAGAAGGACACCGCGCCCTGTCCGGCGGCCTCCTCGCGGATCGCCCGGACCAGCAGCCGGGCCGCGAGCCGCGAGTACTCGGGCTCCTCGGCGATGAGGCCGGCCGCTGCCTCGGTGGCCAGGGACCGCAGTTCCCCCGCGCCGGAGCCGGGACTGCGGCCGCGCAGCGCGGCGGCGGCGACCCGGCCCGGGTCGGTGGCGGGCAGATCGGCGGCGAGGTCGGTCAGGGTGCGCAGCAAGGCGGTACCGGAGCGGTCGTCGTCCTCCGGTGCGGGGGCCGAGACGGGCTCCGCTGCTGAGATGGTCAACTCGGTGCTCTCCCTCGTGGGCCTGCGGCCCCGCGGGGAGGCGGGCACGACGGGCGGACGGGCATGCCCGTCCGGATCGGGGCGTGACCGCGCGCGTCCGCCGGCCCAACCCACGGGGCCCGGACGTGACTGGACACCGTCGGCAGGTCCTCGGACTTGTGGCGGGCGGCCGGCCCGTGCAGACGGCACAGGGGCAGCCCGCCGCACACCGTTGCGGGACAGCTCCGGATTCCCACCGGATTCCCCTGCGGCGACAGCGGGATGAGCATACATCTTGTGCCGTATCGAGCCAGCACCCCAACATGTTGTGTCGTGGTGCCCCTGCGGCCCCGTAGAGGGCGGAAACGGCGGACGGTGCGGGAACCGCCCGGCGCCCCCCGGGCGCCGCGGTCGGCGGGGAGGCGGGGGGGGGACCTCCGCCGCGCGGTTCAGGCGCGGCGCACTTCGTACCCGGTGGCGGGCGCAAGGACTCCGTCGATGGCTCGCAGGAACGCCGCACCCGGCGGCGCCGGGCGGCGGGGCCGCGTGCCGCCGTCCTCCCCGGGTGGGAGTCCCCGGGGATCCGCTGGGAGCGGCGGGCGGAGGCCCGGTCCACCGCCGGGGGCGAAGGCGGGCCGGGTGGCCCAGGGGTCCGGGCGGTCCGCGCGTACTCCCCGCCGCGCACCGCGGAGGCGCCCGCGTCCGGCTGCCCGACCGCCCTCCGCCTCCCCGGCGGCCCTCATGCGGCACCCCGCCGGCGGCGCGGGGACTCCCCGTCGGCGGGGTGCGGGGGTGCGGGGGTGCGGCGGGGCGCCTCAGTGCCGGGCGTCCACCGTGGGCGGGGGCAGTTCCTTCTGGACGCCCGGGTCGCCGGCGTCCGCGGTGTAGTCGCCCGCGGTGGTGCTGTCGAGGCCCTCGGGGGCCTTCACCGCGCGCAGGACCAGGGTCATCACGACCGTGACCGCCAGGTTGAGCACGAACGCCGTCAGGCCGATGTAGCCGATCTCGCCGATGAGCGGGATGGTCTGTGAGCTGCTGGCGAAGTGCTGCTGGGTGGGGCTGGAGGTGTTGTAGGCCACCGCCGTGCCGTAGGCCATGCCGACCGCCCAGCCGGCGAGCAGCGCCCAGCGGTGGAACCACCGGGTGAACAGACCGCCCACGATCGCGGGGAAGGTCTGCAGGATCCAGATGCCGCCCAGCAGCTGGAAGTTGATCGCCACGGTCTTGTCCATGCCCAGGACGAAGACCAGCGCGCCGACCTTGACCAGCAGGGAGGTGACCTTGGAGACCTGGGTCTCCTGCGCGGGCGTGGCGCCCGGTCTGACGAACTCCTTGTAGATGTTGCGGGTGAACAGGTTGGCCGCCGCGATCGACATGATCGCCGCCGGGACCAGCGCGCCGATGCCGATCGCCGCGAAGGCCACCCCGGCGAACCAGTCCGGGAACATGGTCTCGAAGAGCTGGGGGATGGCGAGCTGGCCGTTGTCCACCTTCACCCCGGCCGCGATCGCCATGAAGCCCAGCAGGGCCAGCAGGCCGAGCATCAGCGAGTACAGGGGCAGGATGGTGGTGTTGCGGCGGATGACCTCGCGGCTGCCGCTGGAGAGCGTCGCCGTGATCGAGTGGGGGTACATGAACAGCGCCAGTGCCGATCCCAGCGCCAGCGTGGCGTACCCCCAGTGCGCGCCCTCGCCCGGGACCACCGCGCCGCTGCCGGTGGCGGCGAACTTCTCCCCGGCGTCGGCGAAGATCTGGTCGAAGCCGCCGAGCCTGATCGGGATGTAGATCACCGCGACGGCGATGACGAGGTAGATCAGCGTGTCCTTGACGAACGCGATCAGGGCCGGGGCGCGCAGGCCGGAGGAGTAGGTGTAGGCGGCCAGTACGCCGAAGGCGATCAGGATCGGCAGGTCCTTGACGAACCAGTGGGTGGACTCCCCGCCTCCGACGCCCATCACGTCCAGCACCGCCTGGATGCCGACGAGCTGGAGCGCGATGTAGGGCATCGTCGCCAGGATGCCGGTCAGGGCGACGGCCAGCGACAGGGCCCTGGAGCCGAACCGGCCGCTCACGAAGTCCGAGGTGGTCACGTAGCCGTGGCGGTGCGAGACCGACCACAGGCGGGGCAGGAAGAGGAAGATCAGCGGATAGACCAGGATGGTGTAGGGCACCGCGAAGAAGCCCGCGGCCCCCGCCGCGTAGATGGCCGCGGGGACGGCCACGAAGGTGTAGGCGGTGTAGAGGTCGCCGCCGAGCAGGAACCAGGTGATCCAGGTGCCGAAGCTCCGGCCGCCCAGGCCCCACTCGTCGAGGTGCTCGGCGTCGGCGGCCCGGCGCCAGCGGGCGGCCAGGAAGCCCATCACCGTCACCACGGCGAAGAAGAAGACGAAGACGGCGAGGGCGACGACGTTGACCCCGTCCTTCACCGCGTCTCACCTCCCGCGCGCTCCGCGCCGCCGGCCGGTCCCGCCGCGGCGCGCCGGGCGCGCTGCTCGCGCCGCACCAGGGCGTACGCGACCGCCGTCAGGACGGCGGAGACGGGCACCCAGAGCATCTGGTACCAGTAGAAGAAGGGCACTCCGGCGAGCGTCGGTTCGGCCGTCGCGTACGAGCCGACCCAGAGCATCGCGACGAAGGGCGCGAACAGGCAGACGCCGGCCACCGCACGCGCCGGCGTCACGACTGGCTGCGGCCTGGGGGTTCCCGGTGGTGCCATGGCTGCGGCTCCGTCCTCGAGTCGATCACCTCTGGTGCGACGAGGAAATCTAGACCGGCCCTCCGCCCCGCGTCACTAGGCGGGCGGACATCGATCGGGTGTGGATGCGGCTCCTCCGCGCCGCGCGCCGCCCCGTCCGCTCCTCCCGCACCCCGGCCGCCGGGACGGGCCGGGGTGCGGGAGGTCAGCGACCCCGGCCCGGGCGCTGGAGGCGGGCGACGAACTTGTAGCGGTCGCCCCGGTAGACCGAGCGCACCCACTCCACCGGCTCCCCCTCGGTGTCGCGCGAGTGCCGGGAGAGCATCAGCATCGGCAGCCCGACGTCCGTGCCCAGCAGGCCCGCCTCGCGCGGGGTGGCCAGGGAGGTCTCGATGGTCTCCTCGGCCTCGGCGAGGTGGACGTCGTAGACCTCGGCCAGGGCCGTGTAGAGGGAGGTGTACTTCACCAGGCTGCGGCGCAGCGCCGGGAAGCGCTTCTGCGACAGGTGCGTGGTCTCGATCGCCATCGGCTCGCCGCTGGCCAGCCGCAGGCGCTCGATGCGCAGCACGCGGCCTCCGGCGGGGATGCCCAGCAGTTCGGCGAGCCGTTCGTCGGCGGTGACGTACCCGATGTCCAGCAGCTGGGAGGTGGGCTCCAGGCCCTGGGCGCGCATGTCCTCGGTGTAGGAGGTGAGCTGGAGGGCCTGGGAGACCTTGGGCTTGGCCACGAAGGTCCCCTTGCCCTGGATGCGCTCCAGCCGTCCTTCGACGACCAGTTCCTGGAGGGCCTGGCGCACGGTGGTGCGGGAGGTGTCGAACTCGCCGGCCAGCGTGCGCTCCGGGGGGACCGGCGTGCCGGGCGGCATCGTCTCGGTCATCTCCAGCAGGTGGCGCTTGAGGCGGTAGTACTTCGGCACGCGGGCGGTGCGGCCGGCCGGACCGCCGTTCCCGGTCCCGGCGTCCACCGCGGACCGCGTGCCCGCGCCGGCGGCGGTGGCCGCACCTGCGTCGCTCCCCATCGTGCGCCTTCCCGACTCGTGTCGTGACTCGTCTCGTGCGGTCACCGGCTTCCTCCGTACGTAGCGGCTCACATCGTGGCACGGTCCCCGCCCCCGGTGGCGTTCCGGCTCAGATGTCGGTCCGGTAACGGATGCGGCCGCGAGCTTTATACACCGTTGACAGCCCTATAGGTCTAGGCCAAGCTGCGGGCACTGGTCTACACCATTAAGACCGGCCCGGCCCCACGGACAGTACTTCGAAGGCCGGTGCCCACGGCGCGTCCGCGCCGGCGGGGCGCCGGCGGGAGCGGAGATCTCGGGCGGTGGGCGGGGGGATTTCCGGCACCCGAAGGAGAAGGACGTGAAGCGCAAGCTCGTAGCGGCGATCGGCGCCGTGGCGATGACGACCGGTCTCGTGGCCTGCGGGTCGGACGGGGGGAGCAACGCTTCCAAGGACCCCGAGGAGCGCAGCGAGACGCTCACGGTCTGGCTGATGAACGACGCCCAGAGCACCTGGCCCGAACTGGTCGAGGACGTCAACGAGCAGTTCAAGGAGAAGTACCCGAAGGTCAAGGTCAACGTCCAGTACCAGCAGTGGGGCGACAAGGCCAAGAAGCTCGACACCGCGCTGGGCGGCGACAAGTTCCCGGACGTGGTCGAACTCGGCAACACCGAGACCATGACCTACATCCTCAACGGGGCCCTCGCCGAGATCGACCCGGCCAAGTACGACAACTCCGACACCTGGATCCAGGGCCTGAAGGACACCTGCTCCTTCGAGGGCAAGCTCTACTGCGTCCCCTACTACGCCGGTGCGCGCGTCGCCGTCTTCAACCAGGAGATGTTCGAGAAGGGCGCCGGGACCAAGGAGCTCCCCCAGACCGAGGACGAGCTGAAGAAGGCGCTCGACGCGGTCGAGAAGGAGTACGGCGAGGACAAGGCCTTCTCCGCCCTCTACCTGCCCGGCCGCTACTGGTACGCCGCCATGTCCTACGTCGCCGCGTACGGCGGGCGGATCGCCGAGTACGACGAGGGCAAGGGCGAGTGGAAGGCCGCCCTGAGCACCCCCGAGGCGCACAAGGGCATCGAGCACTTCGTCGGCCTGGTCAACGAGTACAACAACGGCGACCGGACCAAGGACGAGCAGGACCACGCCAACGTCATGGCCAACAAGAAGGCGGCCCTGATCTACGGCAACGGCTGGGAGGCCGGCTCCGTCTTCGAGGGCGAGAACGGCAACCCCGAGCTGAAGGGGAAGATCGCCACCGCCGGCATGCCCGGCCCGAACGGCAAGCCCCTGCCGTCCTTCATCGGCGGCTCCGACCTCGCGGTGGTCCAGAAGTCCGAGGCGAAGGACCTCGCCGAGGAGTGGATCTCCCTGTTCACCAGCGAGAAGTCGATGGAGGTGCTGGCCTCCAAGAACATCCTGCCGAACAACACCAAGCAGCTCGAACCGCTGAAGCAGAAGCCGGAGACCGCGCCGATCGCCAACGCGGTGCCGGACGCCTGGTTCACCCCGATCGCGCCCGGCTGGACCGCGATCGAGAACCAGAACGTCCTGGAGAACATGCTGCTGGACATCCTCAAGGGCACCCCGGTCGCCGACGCCACCAAGAAGGCCGACGAGCAGATCGACGAACTGATCAACAACGAGGCCTGAGCCCGCGGCCGGGGACCGCACACCCCGGTCGCCTCCACGGGAGGCGGGGCCCGCCGCGGCCCCGCCTCCCGCGCCCCTCCGGTGAAGAGAACGAACGGAAGGCCAGCACCGTGAGCGCCGCCGACACCAAAGCCGCCGACCCGCCGGCGGCACCACCGCAGAAGCCGACGAAGGCCGTATCGGGGCCGTCGGGTGGGACGGTGCGTCCCAGCCGGACACCGCGGCCCAAGCTCCCCTACCTGCTGATCGCCCCGGCGATCGTGGCCATCGCCGCGGTCTTCGGCTACCCGCTGGTCAAGACCGTGATCATGTCCTTCCAGGACATGCGCCGCGCCCATCTGTGGGGCGGGACCACGCCCCCGTGGGTGGGTCTGGAGCAGTTCACCAACGTCCTCGGCGATTCCGAGTTCTGGTGGGTCACCTTCCGCACCGTGCTGTTCATGGTCGTCTGCGTGGTGGCGACCATGGGGCTGGGGCTGCTGGTCGCCCTGCTGATGCAGCGGCTGTCCACCTGGGTGCGGCTGCTGCTGACCGGTGCGCTGGTGGCCGCGTGGTCGATGCCGCTGCTGGTGGCCACCTCGATCTTCCGCTGGCTCTCCGACTCCGACTACGGCGTGATCAACAGCACGCTGAGCAAGATCCCCGGCCTGGACTTCCAGGGGCACAACTGGTTCCTCGACCCCTGGCAGGGCTTCACCGTCATCGGCGCCGTGGTGGTCTGGGGCGCGATCCCGTTCGTGGTGGTCACCCTCTACGCCGCGCTCACCCAGGTGCCCAGGGAGCTGGAGGAGGCCGCGCAGCTCGACGGCGCCGGAGCCTTCGGGGTCTTCCGCAACGTCGTCTTCCCGGTGATCAAGCCGGTCTTCCAGATGGTGGCGACCCTCTCGGTGATCTGGGACTTCAACGTCTTCGGCCAGATCTTCCTGATGCGCGGCAACAAGCCGGAACCCGAGTACGAGCTGCTGGGCCTGTACTCGTTCAGCAAGGCGTTCGACAGCGCCTCGTTCAGCCAGGGCACCGCGATCGCGCTCATCACCGTGCTGCTGCTCTCCGGTGTGGCCGTGTACTACCTGCGTCAGCTCATGAAGACAGGAGAGGTCGAGTGAGCACCTCCGCATCCTCCGCCGCACCCGCCACCGCGCCCGAGGCCGCCACCGACGGCAGGGACGTCTACGAGCTGCGCCCCGACCGCAAGAGGCACCGCCTGGTCTACGACGTGCTGGGACTGGGGGTCTTCGCGGTGATGGCCTTCCCGGTCTACTGGCTGGTGGTCAGCGCCTTCCGGCCCAACCACGAGATCCGCAGCTACGACCAGACGCTGTGGCCCAGCTCGTTCACCCTCGACAACTTTTCCCGGGCCGTCGACGCGCCGAACTTCTGGACCGCCATCCAGAGCAGTCTGATCATCTGCGGGACCTCGGTCGCCGGCGCCATGCTGATCGGCACCATCGCCGCCTTCGCCATCGGGCGCTTCGACTTCTACGGCCGCAAGCCGTTCATGACCGTCCTCATCCTCGTCCAGCTGCTGCCGCCGACGGCGATGCTCATCCCCATCTACGTCCAGCTCAACACCATGGGCGCGCTCAACGAGTACTGGGGCGTGATCGTCGTCTACCTGGTGTCCGTGCTGCCCTTCACCACCTGGATGATCCGCGGTTTCGTGATCAACGTGCCCAAGGAGCTGGAGGAGTCCGCGATGGTGGACGGCTGCACCCGGATGGGCGCCTTCTGGCGGGTCATCTTCCCGCTGGTCGCCCCGGGGCTGGCCGCGGCGTCGATCTTCGCCCTCATCACCGCCTGGAACGAGTACCTGTTCGCCTACATCCTCCTGCAGGACAACGACAAGTACACGCTCAACGTGTGGCTGATGAACTTCACCACCGACCGCGGGACGGACTACGGAGCCCTGATGGCCGCCTCCGTCCTGATCGCCATCCCCGTGGTGGTCTTCTTCATGATCGTCCAGAAGAAGATGGCGGCGGGCCTCACCTCCGGCGCAGTGAAGGGATAGCCGAACCCCATGACGACTCTCACCGGCGCCACCGGGACCCTGGTCCGCAACGCCCTCGCCGTCCTCCAGCCGGGCTTCACCGGCACCACCGCGCCCGACTGGCTGCTGCGGCGGCTGGAGGAGGGCCTCACCTCGGTGGGCCTGTTCGGGCGCAACATCACGTCTCCCGCGCAGCTGGCCGCGCTCACCGCCCAGCTGCGCGGTGTCCAGCCCGAGGTGCTGGTCGCCATCGACGAGGAGGGCGGCGACGTCACCCGCCTGGAAGCGCGCACCGGCTCCTCCTTCCCCGGCAACCTCGCCCTGGGAGCGGTCGACGACACCGGACTGACCCGTGCCGTCGCCCGCGAACTGGGCCGCCGGCTGGCCGAGTGCGGCGTCAACCTCAACTGGGCGCCGTCGGCCGACGTCAACTCCAACCCCGACAACCCGGTCATCGGCGTCCGCTCCTTCGGTGCCGACCCCGAGCTGGTGGCCCGGCACACCGCGGCCTGGGTCGAGGGACTGCAGTCCGCCGGGGTCGCCGCCTGCACCAAGCACTTCCCCGGCCACGGGGACACCAGCGTCGACTCCCACCACGCCCTGCCCCGCATCGACGCCGACGCCGACACCCTGCACGAGCGGGAACTCGTCCCGTTCCGGGCGGCGATCGCCGCGGGCAGCCGGTGCGTGATGAGCGCGCACATCCTGCTGCCCGCCCTCGACCCGGGGCTTCCGGGCACGCTCAGCCCGGCCGTCCTGAACGGGCTGCTGCGCGCGCCCCGCCGGGAGGGCGGGCTCGGCTTCGACGGGCTGATCGTCACCGACGGGATGGAGATGAAGGCCGTCGCGGCGGCCTACGGAGTCGAGCGGGGCAGCGTCATGGCCGTCGCCGCGGGCGCCGACGCCATCTGCGTCGGCGGGGGGCTGGCCGACGAGGGGACCGTGCTGAGGCTGCGCGACGCCCTGGTGCGGGCCGTCGTCGAGGGCGAACTGCCGGAGGAGCGGCTCGCCGACGCCGCCGACCGCGTCCGCGCCCTGGCCCGCTGGGCGGCGGACCGGGCCGCCGCCCGCCGGAACGGGGAGACCGTGCCGCCGGACCCGGGGATCGGGCTGGCCGCCGCCCGCCGCGCCCTGAGGATCACCGCCACCGAGGCGCACACCCCCCTGACCGGGGCGCCCTACGTCGCGGCCTTCACCCCCGTGGCCAACATCGCCGTCGGGGACGAGACCCCCTGGGGCCTGGCCGCCGAACTGGAGGAGTTCCTCCCGGGGACCGCGACAGGGTCCTGGGGCCGGGAGCAGGCCGCGCAGGCGGGTACGGAAGCCCTGGTCGAGCGGGTGCTGGCCGAGGCGGCCGACCGTAGGATCGTCGCAGTGGTACGCGACGTCCACCGGCACCCCTGGATGGCGGACGCCCTGGACGCCCTGCTCTCCGTCCGCCCGGACACGGTGGTGGTCGAGATGGGCCTGCCCCAGGCGCCGCCGTCCGGAGCGCTCCACATCGCGACCCACGGCGCCGCCCGCGTCTGCGGACGGGCCGCCGCGGAGGTCGTCGCCGGCCTGGGAGCCGACGGCTGAGCTCCGTGGACCGTACGCACCACAGACACACGGGAGGCCCCAGCATGACCGCCACGAACCCGGCCGCGGACCCCGGAGCGCGCGGCGACCGGCCGGGCCGGATCATGTCCGGCGAGATGGCCGAGCAGCCGGCCGTACTGCGGCGGATCCTCGACGAGGGGGCGCCGAGGATCCGGGAGACCGCCGAGCGCATCGCGGCGCGCAACCCCCGCTTCGTCCTGCTCACCGCACGAGGCACCTCCGACAACGCGGCCCTGTACGCCAAGTACCTGCTGGAGATCCGGCTGGGCAGGCCCTGCGGGCTGACCTCCATGTCCACCACCACCGCCTACCAGGCGCGGCAGGACCTGACCGACTGCCTGGTCATCGCCGTCAGCCAGTCCGGCGGCTCCCCGGACCTGGTCGCCTCCACCCGGGCCGCGCGCGAGGCCGGGGCCGTCACCCTGGCGGTGACCAACAACCCGGGCTCGCCGCTGGCCGAGGCCGCCGAGTTCCACATCGACGTCCTGGCCGGTCCGGAGAAGGCCCTCCCGGCGACCAAGACCTACACCGCCGAACTGCTGTCGCTGTACCTCCTGGTGGAGGGGCTCAGGGGAGGTGGAGACGGCGCCGGCGAGGCCAAGGCGCTGCCCGACCTGGCGGAGTCCGTCCTGGCCCGCCGGGAGGAGGTGCGGCAGCTGGCCGCCCGCTACCGCTTCGCCGAGCGGATGGTCATCACCTCCCGCGGCTACGGCTACCCCACGGCCAAGGAGGCGGCGCTGAAGCTGATGGAGACCAGCTACATCCCGGCGCTGTCCTACTCCGGCGCCGACCTGCTGCACGGCCCGCTGGCGATGGTCGACAACGTCTCCCCGGTGATCGCCATCGTCCCCGACGGCAGGGGCGGCCAGGCCCTCCAGCCCGTCCTGGACCGGCTGCGGGACCGCGGCGCCGACCTCGTCGTCGTCGGCCCCGAGCGGCAGGTGGCCGATGCCTCCGCGGGCTTCGTCCTGCCCACGCAGGGCGTTCCCGAGGAGCTCCAGCCCGTCCTGGAGATCCTTCCGCTGCAGCTGCTGGCGTACGAGGTGACCATCGCCCGCGGCCAGGACCCGGACGCCCCCCGCGCCCTGGCCAAGGTGACCGAGACCCGCTGACCGCCGCGCCCCGGCCGGACCCCGCGCCCTCCCCGGCGGGGCCCGGCCGGGGCACCCCGGGTCTTCGGGCGCGGTGCGCCGGTGCCGCCGCGGCCGGGTTCGCCCCCCTACAGCAGGGCGCCGCCCGTCGCGTCGACCCACTGCCCCGTCACCCAGCGGCTGTCACCGGAGGCGAGGAAGGCCACCACGTCGGCTATGTCCTCCGGCCGGCCCACCCGTCCCAGGGCGGCCGTCTGCGCCGACTGCCGCCATGCCCGGCAGTCGCCGCGCAGCCAGCCGGCGTTCATGTCGGTGTCCACCACACCCGGGGCCACGGCGTTGACCGTGATGCCGCGCGGGGCCAGCTCCTTGGCGAGCGTCAGGGTGAAGACGTCCAGCGCCCCCTTGGCCATCGAGTACGCGATCAGCTCGGGCACGGCGTTGCCGCGCGTCAGCCCGGTGGAGACGTTGACGATCCGCCCGCCGTCCCGCAGCCGCTCCAGGGCGAGCCGGGTGACCAGGAACGGCGCCTTGGCGTTGACCGCGAAGACCCGGTCGAAGTCCTCCGCCGTCAACGCCGCGAGCGGTTCGCGCCGCCCCGTGATCCCGGCGTTGTTGACCAGGACGTCCACCCCGTCGGCCTCCCGGTCGAAGGCCTCCCACAGCGCCTCCGCGTCCCCCGGCACCCCCAGCTCGGCCCGGACCGGGAACGCGGAGCCGCCCGCCGCCTCGATCGCCGCGACGGTCTCCTTCGCGGACCGCTCGTCCCGCCCGTAGTGCACCCCGACCCGGAGGCCGTCCCTGCCCAGCCGTTCGGCCACGGCCCGCCCGATCCCCCTGCTGCCGCCGGTGACCAGCGCCGTCCTCCCCGCTGACCCGGCACCCCCCGGCACCTCCGCCCGCTCCCGCACGAGTGCGGCCATGACGATCACGCCCCTTTGTGTATCGGTCGCTACAGAAAGGACGGTAGCAGCATTCTGAAGCGACCGCTATAGAATTCCCCCATGGCGACCAGACACCGCGGACGGCCCCGCTCCTTCGACCGCGACACCGCCCTGGAGAAGGCCCTGCGCGCCTTCTGGGAGCACGGCTACGAGGCCACCTCGATCGCCGACCTCACCCGTGCCATGGGCATCGCCGCGCCCAGCCTGTACGCCGCCTTCGGCGACAAGCGGACGCTGTTCGAGGAGGTCGTGGAGGCGTACGTGAACCGCTACGGCGGCTTCATCGGGCGCGCCCTGGCCGAGGAGCCGACGGCCCGGCGGGCGGTCGAGCGGGTGCTGCGCGAGGCGGCGGCGGAGTACACCGAACCGGGCCGTCCGCCCGGCTGCCTGGTGATCAACGCCGCCGTCAACGCCGGACCGGCCTCCGCCGCGGTCGTCGAGGAACTGCGGGCGATGCGGGAGGCGAACACCCGCGCGTTCGCCTCCCGCATACGGGCCGCCGTGGCCGACGGCGAGCTTCCCGCGGGGACGGACGCGGCGGCGCTGGCCCGGTTCGTCGCGTCGGTGCTCCAGGGGATGTCCCAGCAGGCGCGCGACGGGGTCGGCCGGGAGGAGCTGGAGGCCGTCGCGGCCACGGCGATGAGGGCCTGGCCGGCGGGGCCGCAGGAGGCCCGGCGCGGCGGGGAGGCGGCGGACCGCTGAAGGGCCCGGGGACACCCGCGGGCCGCGGCGCCGGGACGGGACCCTCAACCCGTCCGGCACCGCAGCCCGGAGCGATCGAGGACCTGGCGCAGTCAGGGCAGAGAGCGCCGGGTCCCGCTCCGCCCTCCTGTGCGGGGAGGGCAGAAGCCTGCCGCCATTGTCCCCTGTACCACCTGTCCGTGTCCACGGCTTGAACACAACACCGGTGTGCGGGGACGGCTGCCGTCAATTCTTGCGCACAAGGGCGCGTCTGCACAGACGTACGCACGGACGACCTCCGGTTAGGCTCGCACCGTGCCCTCCATGAACGACCTCGTACACCAGCACACCGCCCTCGGCGACTCCGACCTGGAGTGGTTGCACCTGCTGGTCTCCGAGTGGCAGCTGCTCTCCGACCTCTCCTTCGCCGACCTGGTGCTGTGGGTGCCCACCCGGGACGGGACGCGCTACGTCTCCGTCGCGCAGATGCGCCCCAACACCGGCCCCACCTCCTACCAGGACGACATGGTGGGCCACATGGTGCCGCGCGGCCGCCGGCCGCTGCTGGACGCCGCGCTCGACGAGGGGCGGATCGTCCGCGAGGGCGACCCCGAGTGGCGCGAGGAGGTGCCGGTCCGGGTCGAGTCCATCCCGGTGCGCCGCGAGGGGCGCGTCCTCGGGGTCATCGCGCGCAACACCAACCTGCTGACGGTGCGGACCCCGAGCCGTCTGGAGCTGACCTATCTGCAGAGCGCCTCCGACCTCGCGCAGATGATCGCCGCCGGAACGTTTCCCTTCCCCGACCAGCAGGTCGACATGGACGCCTCACCGCGCGTCGGCGACGGGCTGATCCGGCTGGGCGCGGACGGCGTCGTCCAGTACGCCAGCCCCAACGCCCTGTCCGCCTACCACCGGCTCGGCCTCGCCACCGACCTGGTCGGCCTGCACCTGGGCCAGGCCACCGCCGAACTGGCGCCCGCGCGCGGTCCGGTGGACGAGTCGCTGGTCAAGCTCGCCAGCGGCTGGGCGCCCCGCGAGACCGAGATCGAGGGCAACGGCTGCGTGGTCCAGCTGCGCGCCATCCCGCTCAAGCCGAAGGGCTCCCGCATCGGTTCGCTCATCCTGCTCCGCGACGTCACCGAACTGCGCCGCAGGGAGCGGGAGCTGATCACCAAGGACGCCACCATCCGGGAGATCCACCACCGGGTGAAGAACAACCTCCAGACCGTCGCCGCCCTGCTGCGCCTCCAGGCACGGCGGATCGGCGCGGTGAGCGGGGGCACCGCGCGGGAGGCGCTGGAGGAGGCCGTCCGCCGGGTCGGGTCGATCGCCATCGTGCACGAGACGCTCTCCCAGACCCTGGACGAGCGCGTGGAGTTCGACGACATCGCGGACCGGGTGCTGGCGATGGTCGCCGAGATCGCCCCCGGGACGGTCGCCGGGCGCCGTACCGGGCGCTTCGGGGTGCTGGCGGCGGAGGTGGCCACGCCGCTGTCCATGGTGCTCACCGAAGTGCTCCAGAACGCCCTGGAACACGGCTTCCGGCCGGGGGAGCGCGGCACGGTCGAGGTGGCCGCCGTCCGCAGTCCGGGGGCCGGCCGGGAGGAGGGGAGGCTGCTGGTCACCGTCCAGGACGACGGACGCGGCCTGCCCGAGGGGTTCGACGCCCGCACCGCCGGGAATCTGGGCCTGCAGATCGTACGGACCCTGGTGGAGGGGGAGTTGGGCGGGGGCTTCGACATGCTCCCGGCCCCGGGAGGCGGCACCCGCGTCGTCCTGGACATCCCCGTGGAGCCCGAACGGCGCTGAACCGACAGCGCCGTCCCCCCGGTCGGCCGGGGAGACGGCGCCGCGGGAACCACCGAGCCCCGGACCACGGCTCATGCCGTACGGTCCGGGGCTCGGCGACGTCATTGCGGTGCGCACTGTGGGCACTGCGCGCTGCGGCTCGGGGGCAGCAGGTGGCGGGGTGGGCGTCAGGCAGTGGCCTTGCGTGCCCGGTTGCGGGCTGCGCGGCGCTTCATCGCGCGGCGCTCGTCCTCACTGAGGCCACCCCAGACACCGGAGTCCTGGCCGGACTCCAGGGCCCACTGCAGGCACTGCTCCATCACGGGGCAGCGGCGGCAGACGGCCTTGGCTTCCTCGATCTGCAGCAGCGCAGGACCGGTGTTGCCGATGGGGAAGAAGAGCTCGGGGTCTTCCTCGCGGCAAACGGCGTTGTGACGCCAGTCCATGGCTGCTCCATCTCCTACGCGTTGCGGTACTTGCTTGTGAATGTGAACGCTTTCACGAATCCCCCCGCAAGGGAAGGGGCAGCGCCCGGCTTCGCCGGGTGTGTCCCAAGGGATGAGGAAGAGGATTCGGGGCTCTCAAGGGGGTCGGCGTCGACCGTCCCGATCGCCAGTAAGAGACTCGCAAACCTCGGCTGCGGATACAACCCCTTCCGGAAAGTTTTTTTTGATTCCTTGGTGTCGGGTAGGTCACAGCCGTACTTCCAGGGGGTGGAAGCTGGCCTAAACGTTCGAGTGAAAGGACTTTCACCACATCCGCTTACACAATCACACGCAGTGCACGGCGTACGCCTGTGAACGTGACGCTCGTGCGGAGCCCCAGGTGGTCACCGTCCATCTGAAACGGCAGTGGCACCTGTGATTCCAAGGTGAACTCGGTCAGATCGTGGAGGGAGACCGCATGCCGACCGCGGGGCCCGCGCTCGGGCGAGGAGGTCAGCAACTGGGTCCCGTAGCGGGTCACCGCCGAGGGGGTGAGCCGGGTCAGTCCCAGCACGTCCAGGGCGGTGTCGAAGGAGGCGCGGGGGGCCGCGTACACCGGGCGGTTGCCCAGGTACGTCCAGGGCGCCGTGTTGCAGACTATGGACAGCGCCAGGTCCTCGACCGGTTCCTCGCCCGGCCGCCGCAGCGTGATCGTCCCGTGGCGCCGGTAGGGGTCCCCGAGGAACTGCCGTACCACCTGGCGCACGTAGAGGGCGTGCGTGGAGCGCCGGCCGCGCTCGCGCTTCTGCTCGACCCGGCCCACCACTCCCGCGTCGAAGCCGAGTCCCGCGCAGAAGGTGAACCAGCGGGCGGGCACCTCCGCGTCGTCCGTCCCCGGGGTGCCGGCGGCCAGCCCCAGGCCGACCGTGCGCTCGCTGCCCGAGTTCAGCGCGCCCAGCAGCGCCCCGGTGGCCTCCACCGCGTGGTTGGGCAGCCCCAGCGCGCGGGCGAAGACGTTGGTCGAGCCGCCGGGCACGACGGCGAGGCGGGGAAGGACGTCGGGGGCGGGGCCGTCGCACAGCAGCCCGTTGACGACCTCGTTGACCGTGCCGTCGCCGCCGAGCACGATGACCAGCTCGATCTCCCCGCGCTGGACCGCCTGGCGGCCCAGGTCGCGCGCATGGCCCCGGTACTCGGTGGTGGCGACCTCCAGCTTGAGGTCGCTCGCCAGGGCGTGGATGAGTACGTCGCGGGTGCGTGCACTGGTGGTGGTGGCTTTGGGATTGACCACGAGGAGCGCGCGCATGGTGTGCAGGGTACCCATCCGCCCGCGGAGGAGGCCGGTCGGCCCGTGGCGGGCCCGGCTACCCTGGCGGGGTGAGCACGGACGCATCCCCCGCCAAGGCCCCCCGCACCCCCGAGACGCCCCGCCCGGCCCGGATCACCGCCGCGGCCGTGCTGGTGGCGGCGCAGGGCGTGGTGGTCGCGGGGCTGGGAGCGGCGATGCTGGTCATGCTGCTGGCCGGACGCCGCGCCGACGACCCGGTGCAGGCCCTCACCGGGGGCGTGACCGTCCTGGCGCTGGCCGTGCTGCCGCTGGCGGCCGCCGGCGGGCTGTGGCGGCTGCGCCGGTGGAGCCGCGGGCCGGCGGTGATCGTCCAGCTCATGGCCGCTCCGGCGGGCTGGCAGATGGCGCAGAACGGCGGTGTGTGGCTCGCGGGCGGAGCGGCCATCGCGCTCACCGCGCTGGCCGTGCTGGCCTGCCTGGTGAACCCCACCGCCACCGAGGCCCTGGGCATCGGCCCGCGCGGCTCCCGGGACGCCTGAGCCCGGACCCCGCCGCGCGGACCCCGCCGCGCGGACCCGCCCGGGCCGGGCCCGGTGCCGGACGGGCGGCGCCCCTACTCCTCCACCAGCAGCCGGTCGCGCAGCTGGGCGAGGGTGCGGGCCAGCAGACGCGAGACGTGCATCTGCGAGATGCCCACCTCCTGGGCGATCTGCGACTGGGTCATGTTGCCGAAGAACCGCAGCAGCAGGATCTTCTTCTCGCGCGGTGGGAGCTGCTCCAGCAGCGGCTTGAGCGACTCCCGGTACTCCACGCCCTCCAGTGCGTCGTCCTCGGCGCCGAGGGTGTCGGCGACGGCGGGCGACTCGTCGTCGGTGTCCGGGACGTCGAGGGAGAGCGTGCTGTAGGCGTTCGCCGACTCCAGGCCCTCCAGCACCTCCTCCTCGGAGATCGACAGCCGCTCGGCCAGCTCGTGGACGGTCGGGGCGCGCCCGTGCTGCTGGGACAGCTCCGCGGTGGCCGTCGTCAGGGAGAGCCGCAGCTCCTGGAGTCTGCGCGGCACCCGCACCGCCCAGCCCTTGTCGCGGAAGTGCCGCTTGATCTCGCCGACGACGGTCGGGGTGGCGTAGGTGGAGAACTCCACGCCGCGCTCCGGGTCGAAGCGGTCCACCGACTTGATCAGGCCGATCGTGGCGACCTGCGTCAGGTCGTCCAGCGGCTCGCCCCGGTTGCGGAAGCGCCGTGCCAGGTGCTCCACGAGCGGCAGGTGCATCCGCACCAGGGCGTTGCGCAGCTCGGCGCGCTCCGGGGAGGCCTCCGGCAGGGAGCGCAGCCGGACGAAGAGCTCCTTCGCGCCGCTGCGGTCCTGCGGTTCGGGCTGGCGGTGGACGTAGACGCTGCCGCCGACCGGCCCGCCGTGCTGCTCGTCTGCCATGGTGCCCGCCCGCTCTGGCCACTGGTGAGGATCGGCTGGATGAGGTCGGGCGTACTGTTCGGGGATGACCGGGTCCGCCGTCTCGTGGTGGCCCGTCCGCGTTTCGTGCTCCAGGTCGTTCACACCGACCCCCTTGTCCCTTGCCGGCCCGTGTGCGTCGGTCACGGCGCCCCTGGACCTGCGCCGCGCTTCTTGTGCAGGCTGATGCTGACCGTGCGGTCCTCCGCCACGGCCGAGTCGACCTCGCCGGCCAGCGCGGAGAGCACCGTCCAGGCGAAGGTGTCGCGCTCGGGCGCGCGGCCGTCGGTGGTGGGCGCCGACACCGTCACCCACAGTGAGTCCCCGACGAGCCTGAAGACGCAGCTCAAAACGCTGCCGGGGACCGCTTGCTGGAGCAGGATGGCGCACGCCTCGTCGACGGCGATGCGCAGATCCTCGATCTCGTCGAGGGTGAAGTCCAAGCGGGCCGCGAGACCGGCGGTGGCGGTACGCAGCACCGACAGGTAGGCGCCCGCGGCGGGGAGCCGGACCTCGACGAAGTCCTGCGTCCCGGGCTCGCCTGCGATCTGGGACACCCTCACCTCCAAGGTGGCACGAGCTGGTGGCTGCCGCAGACGCCGGTCCGGCGGCCCGTACGCATGGGTCAACGGATGGGTGCGGCAGATCGTTCGCCTGCGACGCTATCGCGATCCGGGGCGTGCTGTCGCCCACGTCCGCGAGGGTGCGCTCCGCGGGTGCGTCACCCATAGTAAACACATGGGCACTGTCCGTGGCTAGAGGTCTGCGGTGCCCAATCCGCCGTCCACCGCGTGCCAACGCTCCTCGGGGTGCCGTGTGTTCCCGGCAGCTCCCGCGGGCCGCGGCGGCCGCTCCTCCCCGGGCGCGGGCTACCGGGGGGTGCTCCCGGCGGCCAGGGCCCGCAGCGGTTCGCCGGAGAGCCGGAAGATCCTCCACTCGTCCATCGGCTCGGCCCCCAGTGAGCGGTAGAAGCCGATGGCGGGCTCGTTCCAGTTCAATACCCACCACTGGAAGCGCTCGTAACCCCGCTCCCCGCAGATCCGGGCCAGTTCGGCCAGCAGCGCCCTGCCGTGGCCCCCGCCGCGCGCGGCGGGCCGCACGTAGAGGTCCTCCAGGTGCACGCCGTGCGTGCCCGTCCAGGTCGAGAAGTTCGGGAACCACAGGGCGAAACCGACCGGCTCGCCGCCGTCGTCCTCGGCGACCAGGGCGAAGACGGCCGGGTGCTCGCGGAAGAGGGCGTCGCGCAGCTGCTCCTCGGTGGCCCTGGCCTGGTCCAGGGAGCGCTCGTACGCCGCCAGTTCGCGGATCATGGCGTGGATCGCGGGGACGTCGGCGGGGGTGGCTTCGCGTATCACGCCGGAAGGCTAGCCGGTGACCACGGCGGCCACCGAGGTGCCCGGCGCGAAGGCCCCCTCGCCGGCCATGGCGGACAGCCCGTACAGCATCTTGGCGACGTAGACCCGGTCCAGGTCCGGCAGCCCGTGCCGCGCGCCGAAGTCGCGGGCGAAGTCCTCCAGGGCTCCGGTGGTGCGGGCGTAGCCGCCGCAGTGGAAGCGCTCCTCGACCGTCCACGCGCCGCGGCGACCGCCGAAGGCCGCGCGCTGGAGGCGCTCCACCTCGGCCGGGAGGAAGCCGCCCCGCAGGACGGCGAAGCCGACGGCCCGCTGCCCCTCCCCGAGCCCGGCCGCGAGTCCGGCGAGCGTGCCGCCCGTGCCGCAGGCCACGGCCGCCACGTCGGCCGCGCCGCGCAGCTCCCGGCCCAGGGCGGCGGCGCCCCGGACGGCCTCGGCGTTGCTGCCGCCCTCCGGCACGAGGCGGAACGGGCCGAAGAGGTCGCGCAGCCGGGCGATCCACTCGGGGTCCTCCTTGCGCCGGTACGCGGCCCGCGTGACGAAGTGCAGGCGCATGCCGTCGGCGGCGCAGCGGGCCAGGGAGGCGTTGAGGGGGCGCCCGGCCAGCTCGTCCCCCCGTACGACCCCGACCGTGGAGAGCCCCAGCAGGCGCCCGGCGGCGGCGGTGGCGCGCAGGTGGTTGGAGTACGCCCCGCCGAAGGTCAGCAGGGTGCGCTCCCCGTCGGCCAGGGCGGCGCGCAGGTTGGGCACCAGCTTGCGCCACTTGTTGCCGGGGATCTCGGGATGTATCAGGTCGTCGCGCTTGAGCAGCAGCCGCACGCCGTGGCGTGCGAAGCGCTCGTCGAAGACCTCCACCAGCGGGGACGGCAGGCGGGGGGAGAGCGCCTCCAGGGCGGCCGGCGCCGGGGCCCCGGAGGGGGGAGCGGGGCGGGTGCGGGAGGCGGGGAGGCCGTCGGGGCCGCCGCGGGTCGGGCTGCTCACCCCGTCATTGTCCGCTCCGGCGGCCCGCGCGGGGCATGGCACCCCGTGCCATGCCCGCCGGGGGCAGGGCGGGGTGCGGGCGTCCTTCCCGGAACCGCTTTCCCGCCTCCGGACGGTTGCGGGTGCGACGGTGCGTCGCGGACCCGGCCGGAGCGGGGCGTCCCGCTCCCGCCCGCGGGTGCGGCCGGGCGCCTCCGCCCGGCGCCGACCGGGTGTGAGGTGCGTCATACCGGAGGTCGGCGCTCTGTCCGCCGCACCGCCGGGGGCGCGGCGGTGCGGAAGGGGCGGAACCCGTGGTCGGAGGGGGTTCCGGGGTCCGGGGGCGGTCGCCGCGCGGAGGGGCCGGAGGCGCCGGTGGAGGCGTCGGCGTGCGCCATCGCGAATGTCGTCGCCCTGTCCGTATGAAAGCGCTTTTCGCGGGCACATGGGTGTACGCCCCGATCGATGGAAGACGCCCGTCGCGCCCCCGAGATCAGGGCTGATGTGAGGTGGCTGCGCATCTATGAGCCGACTGTTGTCAGGTTTTCTTGACCTGAGCTATATAGATGTGCGGAGGGCATTGCACTCAGTGCCGAACCGCCGACTGCCCGCTGCCCGGCGGGCGGCGGACGGCGGTCCGTGCCGACCACCTCACCGGTACCAGTCAGTACGGAAGGGGAGATGGATCATGCGGTGGAGCGACTTCGTGGCGAAGGTGCGCGACCGGGGGCAGTACCCGACGGTCCAGGAGGCCGAGCGCGTCTCGCGGATCGTGCTGTCGGCCCTCGGCGGCCACCTGACCGGACCGGAGCGCACGGAACTGGCCGTCCGCCTCCCCGAGGAGGGCACGCGGGTGCTGACCGGCCAGATCGGGACCGGCAAGCCGCTCAGCGGCTCCCAGTTCGTCGACAGCGTCGCTGCGCGCATCGAGGGCGCCACTCCCGCGACCGCTCGCTGGGACGTCAGCTCGGTGCTGAGCGTCGTCGCCGAACTCGCCGGCGACGACCTGCTCGGCCGGATCATCGACCGGCTCCCGCCGGGTTACGCCCTGCTGTTCGGGCGCGCCCAGCTCGCCCAGCTCCCCCAGCTCGTCTGAGCACGCCGGCCGCACCGGAGGGCACCGCACCCCGCACCGGACGGCCGGGCCGGCGGCCCGCAGCGATTTCCCCGCGCTGCGGGCCGCCGGCCTGTCCGGGACCGGCCCTGCCGGAAGCGGGTGGACGCGGGGCGACCGGCCCGGCCGTCCGGTGGAGAGGTCCGCGGAGAGGTCCGCGGAGAGGCCCGTGGAGAGGTCCGGCGGTCCGGGGCGGGCGGCGCCGGGGCGCGGCCGGAAAAGGGACCGCACCCGGCCCGCCGCGGGTTCCGGGGTGCGGAACCTGCGGCGGGCCGGGTGCGGAAGGGACCGGCGGATCCGGCCGGCCGCGGCGGCGTCCGCGGCCGGCCGGCCGGACGGCTCAGGCCTTCTTGGTCTCCCAGAAGATCTTGTCGATCTCGGCGATGTAGTCCAGCAGCTTCTGGCCCGTCGCCGGGTCGGTGGAGGCCTTGGCGGCCGAGGCGGCCTTGAGGGCGTCGTTCACCAGCTGGTGCAGCTGGGGGTACTTCTCGAAGTGCGGAGCCTTGAAGTAGTCGCTCCACAGGACCGAGATGTGGTGCTTGGCGAGCTCGGCCCGCTGTTCCTTGATGTACGTGGCGCGGGCCCGGAAGTGCGGGTCCTCGTTGGCCTGGTACTTCTCCTGGATGGCCTTGACCGACTCGGCCTCCACGCGGGCCTGGGCCGGGTCGTAGACGCCGCAGGGAAGGTCGCAGTGGGCGCTGACCTTCACCTTCGGGGCGAACAGGCGGGAGAGCATGAGAGCTGTCCTTCCTCGTGATCGTCTTCTCTCATGTGAGATTACTCCGTGAGGAACGCCTTTTCGCGTGTGCCCCCGTGCACCTAGGACAAAAGTCCGAGCGGGACGGGGAGGGAGGACGGAGGGACGCCGGGAATGCCGGACGCCCAGGACGAGGACCGGAGGTGCCGCTGATGCCGGAGCGGGTGGACGAGCAGGGGGGCCGCGGGCTGCTGCGGATCGGGCTGGCCGAGGTCTACAACCCCTCCATGGAGCCGACCCTGCTCCCCGGTGACCTGCTGGTGGTGCGCTACGGGGGGGCGGTGCGGCCCGGGCAGGTGGTGGTGGTCCGGCACCCCTTCCAGCACGACCTGCTGATCGTCAAGCGGGCCGTGGCGCGGCGCGGGGGCGGCTGGTGGGTGCAGGGCGACAACCCGTCCGTGCGCAACGACAGCCGCGAGTTCGGGGTCGTGCCCGACGAGCTGGTGGTGGCGCGCGCATGGGTGCGGCTGCGGCCCCTGCGGCAGGTTCAGCGGACGCCCGGCGCGCTGCTGGGCTGGGCGCTGTCGTCGGTGCGCCCGCTGTTCCCCAGACGTTTGCGGGCCCGGTAGGCGGCGACGTTGGCGCGGGTGGCGCAGCGGTCCGAGCAGTAGCGCCGGGAGCGGTTGGTGGAGGTGTCCAGGTAGGCGTTGCGGCAGGGGTCGGCCTGGCAGACGCCCAGCCGGTCCACCCCCAGGTCGGTGAGGTGGAAGGCCAGGCCCATGCAGGCGACGGCCGCGTAGCCGGCCGTCGCGTTGGCGGGGTGGTCGGCCAGGTGCAGGTGCCAGCGCGGCCGGCCGTCGTCGTCGAGGTGGTCGTGCCCGGAGATCTGCGGGCTGGCCGGGTACTCCAGGAGCAGGGCGTTGAGCAGGTCCACGGCCCCGGCTTCGTCGCCCTCGGAGGCCGCGGTGAAGACGGCCCGCAGCCGTGCGCGGACGTTGCGCAGCCTGGTCACGTCGGCCTCGGTGGCGCGGCGCGCGGCGGCCTGGCCCGGCCCGAACAGGGCGCGTACGGCCTCGACGGAGGTGAGCGTGTCCTCGCCGCGCCGGGGCTGCTCGGTGTTCACCAGCCGTACGGCGTAGTCCGAGTAATAGTTCAGTTCCACTTGTGGTCCTTACGGATGCGCTCTATGATCATGGCTGGGGCGGGTAAGGGTCCTTATCCGTGCAAGACTATTACTCATTCGGGAGTCAGGGGGTCGTCATGACCGGAGCGGACGCGACCGCGCAGACGGACTGGCAGAGCTGGCAGTCCAGTTGGGACCGGCAGCAGGAGTGGTACCTGCCCGACCGCGAGGAGCGCTTCGGGGCGATGCTCGACGCGGTCGAGGCGCTGGTCGGTCCCGAGCCGAGGGTGCTGGACCTGGCGTGCGGCACGGGCAGCATCTCCGACCGCCTGCTGAAGCGGTTCCCGAAGGCCACCAGCACCGGGGTCGACCTGGACCCGGCCCTGCTGACCATCGCGCGGGGCCACTTCGCCGGCGACTCCCGCGTGGAGTTCGTCCGCGCCGACCTGCGCGACGAGCGGTGGACGGATGCGCTGCCGCACCGCGCGTACGACGCGGTGCTCACCGCCACCGCACTGCACTGGATGCGCTCGGACGAGCTGCGGAGGCTCTACGGGCAGATCGCCGGCGTGGTGCGGGACGGCGGCGTCTTCGCCAACGCCGACCACATGCCCGACGGCACCACGCCCCGGATCAACGAGGCGGTGAACGCCTACCACCGGGCGCGTCGCGAGCGCGAGCGGGCCGAGGGCGTGCAGGACTGGGCGGACTGGTGGAAGACGGCCGCCGCGGACCCGGTGCTGGCCGGGCCGACCGCCGAGCGCTTCCGCATCTTCGGCGACCCGGCCGAGGGGGACCACGCCGACGGCGAGACCCAGTCCGCCGCCTGGCACGCCGAGACGCTGCGGGCGGCGGGCTTCGCCGAGGCGCGGACGGTGTGGGCCTCCCCGGCCGATGCGATGGTGCTCGCCCTGAAGTGAGCGCCCGGCGCGGCCCGCACGGCAGCGGGGGCGGCGCGGGCCGGTCGTCCGCCGGTCCGCGCCGCCCCCGCCCGTGTCCGGGGCGCCCGCTCAGCGCCGGGCCACGCCCTCCGCGCGGGCGGCGGCGGCCACGGCCGCGGTCACGGCCGGGGCGACCCGCTCGTCGAACGGCGAGGGGATCACGCACGCGGCGCTCAGCTCGTCGGCGACCACCGCGGCCAGGGCCTCGGCGGCGGCCAGCTTCATGCCCTCGGTGATCCGGGAGGCCCGCACCTGGAGGGCGCCCGCGAAGATGCCGGGGAAGGCGAGCACGTTGTTGATCTGGTTCGGGTAGTCGCTGCGGCCGGTGGCGACGACCGAGGCGTACTTGTGGGCGACGTCCGGGTGGATCTCCGGGTCCGGGTTGGCCATGGCGAAGACGAAGGCGTCCCGAGCCATCCGCGCGACGGCCTCCTCGGGGACGGTGCCGCCGCTGACGCCGATGAAGACGTCGGCGCCCGCCAGCGCGGACTCCAGCGAGCCGGTCAGCCCGGCCCGGTTGGTGAAGCCGGCCAGGTCGCGCTTGACGTCGGTGAGGTCGGTGCGGTCGGGCGAGACGACGCCCTTGCGGTCGCAGACCGCCACGTCGCCGATGCCGGCCTCGACCAGGATCCGGGCGATGGCGACGCCGGCCGCGCCCGCGCCGGAGATGACGGCGCGCAGCTCTCCCAGCGCCACGCCCCGCAGCCGGGCGGCGTTGCGCAGCGCGGCGAGCGTGACGACGGCCGTGCCGTGCTGGTCGTCGTGGAAGACGGGGATGTCCAGGCGCTCCTGGAGCCGGCGCTCGATCTCGAAGCACCGGGGCGCGGAGATGTCCTCCAGGTTGATGCCGCCGAAGGAGGGCGCCATGCGGACGACCGTCTCCACGATCTCGTCGACGTCCCGGCAGTCCAGGGCGATCGGCACCGCGTCCACACCGCCGAACTGCTTGAAGAGGATCGCCTTGCCCTCCATCACCGGGAGCGAGGCCTGCGGTCCGATGTCCCCCAGGCCCAGCACCGCGGTGCCGTCCGTGACCACCGCGACGACCTGGGACTTCCAGGTGTAGTCGTGGACCAGTTCCGGTTGCTCGGCGATGGCGCTGCACACCTTGGCCACACCCGGTGTGTAGGCCAGGGAAAGGTCGTCCGCGTCCCGCACCGGCACGGTCGCCCGGACCGCCATCTTGCCGCCGCGGTGCAGGGCGAAGGCCGGATCGATGGCTCCGTCGTCCAGCTCGCTGCCGGAATTGACGATCTCCGCTGCCACTGTCTTGACCCCTTCGTCGAAAAGTCTGCTGAGGGTGGCCGCTTCCTGGTCGAGGAGCGGGCGGGCACCGCGTCCGCGGCCCGTCCGGCGGATGGGCCACCGTCGAGGGGGGAACGGACGCCGGGCGCGCCGCACACGCGCCCTGGTCCCCGGGTGAGGGGTGTAACTGCTCTTTCTACCGGATGAGCGCCACCGTGCACGAATGTCTTCCGTCGCGGCCGCCGCCGTCCGAGGCGTCCACCACACGGGCATGCTGGACAAAGTGCCTGCAGGGAAGACGGAGGCTCGCTGGATCTCCGCGAGGGGAGTGACGAAACTCTCCTCCCCGGGGTTCCCGGCCCTCCGGGCGGCAGGCCGGAGGCATCGGCAGACGACCGCATCCGGGCGTCCGGTGACCGTTACCGCCTGCCCGTTATCCGATTTTGACCTGGTTGCCATCCTGGGCTCCGGTGTCCGGATGGCAAGATTCCCCTCATCGCACGGTGCCGCGCCGACTCCCGGCGCGACCGGCCGTACCGGACACTCCACTCATCCAGCAGGAGGACCTCCATGACCGCACGCACCACCCGCCCCCTGCCCACGGTGGGGGGCGCCCCGAGGCCGTCCGCCCGCCGGCGTCTGGCCGTGGCAGGAGCGCTCGCGGTGGCCGGCTCCCTGCTGCTGACCGCCTGCGGCGACCAGACCGACGGTGCCGGTGCCGGTGACGGCGACGGCGGCACCAAGGCGCAGAAGAAGTCCCAGGCCCCGCTCTTCGACAAGCTCCCCAAGGACATCCAGGAGGCGGGTGTCATCAAGGTGGGCTCGGACATCGCCTACGCGCCGATCGAGTTCATGAACGAGAAGGGCGAGCCCGACGGGGTCGACCCGGACCTGGCCGAGGCCATGGGCAAGGTCCTGGGGGTCGAGCTCAAGTTCGAGAACGGCACCTTCGACCAGCTCGTGCTGGGCATGAACTCCGGCCGCTACGACATCGTCATGTCCGCCATGACCGACACCAAGGAGCGCCAGAAGGGCGAGAGCGAGGACGCCGAGGGCGGGGCGGACTTCGTCGACTACTTCAAGGCCGGCTCCGCGATCCTGGTCAAGAAGGGCAACCCGGAGAAGATAGAGACCCTCGAGGACCTCTGCGGCAGGACGGTCGCCGCCCAGCGCGGCACCGCCAACGAGACGCTGGTGAAGAAGCAGGACAAGGAGTGCGACGAGGGGATCGACGAGTTCATCGCCGACAAGGACACCGACTCCATCACCCAGCTGCAGAACGGCCGCGCCGACGCCGTCGTCACGGACTTCCCCGTGGCCCTCTACAACGAGCTGACCGCCGGCGGCGGCAAGCTCTTCGAGGTCGTCGGCGAGCAGATCGACGCCGCTCCCTACGGCATCGCGGTCAGCAAGAAGGACACCCAGCTGCGCGACGCGCTCAAGGAGGCCGTCCAGGCGATCATCGACAACGGTGAGTACGCCAAGGTCCTCAAGGAGTGGAAGGCCGAGGCCGGGGCCATCGAGGAAGCCACCGTCAACGCGGGCTAGTGACCCACCCCGAGTACTGTCCGCACAGAGTTAAGGCAAGGCTTCCGTGACCGAACCCCACGACAAGACCGAGAAGGTCCCGGACCCCGGCGGCAGCCGGGCCGGGGCGCCGGACGGCAGCGCCGGCACCATTCCGCCCGAGGCCATCAGGGCCATTCCGGTCCGGCACTACGGCCGCTGGGCCGGATCCGTGGTGGTCGTCGTCCTGCTCGCCCTGGTGGTGGCGGCCTTCGCGCGCGCCGCCATCGACTGGGGACTGGTCGGCAGGTACCTCACCGACGGCACCTTCGTGACCGGCGCCTGGGAGACCCTGAAGATCACCGTGTACGCCATGGTGATCGGCGTGGTCCTCGGCATGCTACTCGCGGTGATGCGCATGTCGAAGAACCCGGTGCTCGGCAGTGTCGCCTGGGCCTACATCTGGTTCTTCCGCGGCACCCCCGTCCTGGTCCAGATCTTCCTCTGGTTCAACCTGTCGATCGTCTTCCAGTACCTGGACCTCGGTCCGCTGTACAAGGACGAGATGAACGACGTCATGACGCCCTTCGTCGCGGCGCTCCTCGGCCTCGGCCTCAACGAGGCGGCGTACATGGCGGAGATCAGCCGGGCCGGCATCCAGTCCGTGGACAGCGGCCAGAGCGAGGCGGCCCAGGCCCTGGGGATGAAGGGCTCCCAGACGATGCGCCGCATCGTGCTGCCGCAGGCGATGAGGGTGATCATCCCGCCCACCGGCAACGAGTTCATCAACATGCTCAAGACCTCCTCGCTGGCCTACGCCATCGGCTACCAGGAGCTCTTCCTGGCGAGCCGTGACTTCGGCTCCCGGACCCTGGCGGTCATGGAGGCCCTGATGGTGGTCACCATCTGGTACCTGGCGCTGACGACCCTGTTCAGCATCGGCCAGTACTACCTGGAGCGGTACTTCGCCCGCGGCGCGAACCGGGAGCTGCCGCCGACGCCCCTGCAGCGGATCAGGGCGCAGCTCACCTCGTTCCGCACGCCGAGCCAGGTGGGAGGGAAGACGGTATGACCACCGAGAAGGTCCCGATGGTGAAGGCCGAGGGCGTCCACAAGTCCTTCGGCCACGCCCACATCCTCAAGGGCATCGACCTGGAGGTCGCCCCGGGTGAGGTGTTCTGCCTGGTCGGCCCGTCCGGCTCCGGCAAGTCCACCTTCCTGCGCTGCATCAACCACCTGGAGAAGATCAGCGCCGGGCGGCTGTGGGTCGACGGCCGGCTCGTCGGCTACCGGCAGCAGGGCGACAAGCTCTACGAGCTCAAGGAGCGCGAGGTCGCCGCCCAGCGCCGCGACATCGGCATGGTCTTCCAGCGCTTCAACCTCTTCCCGCACATGACCGCGGTGGAGAACGTCATGGAGGCGCCGGTCCAGGTCAAGGGCGAGTCCCGGTCCGCGGCCCGGGAGCGGGCCCTGAAGCTGCTGGACCGGGTCGGGCTCGGCAACCGGACCGGCAACTACCCCGCCCAGCTCTCCGGCGGCCAGCAGCAGCGCGTGGCCATCGCCCGCGCGCTGGCGATGGAGCCCAAGCTGATGCTCTTCGACGAGCCCACCTCGGCGCTCGACCCGGAGCTGGTCGGCGAGGTGCTGGACGTCATGCGCGACCTGGCCGAGGACGGCATGACGATGATCGTCGTCACCCACGAGATGGGCTTCGCCCGGGAGGTCGGCGACTCGCTGGTCTTCATGGACGACGGCGTGGTCGTCGAGTCCGGCCACCCGCGCGAGGTGCTGACCAACCCGCAGCACGAGCGGACGAAGGCGTTCTTGTCGAAGGTGCTCTGACGGAGCCCGCGACCGCCGCCGGGGGTGGCGGGAGTCCCGGACAGGACTCCCGCCACCCCCGGTTCCCGTCCCGGCGGACCTCCCGGCGGCCCCCGCCGCTCCCCGTCGTGCCGCCGTTGTGCTGGTCGGCGGCGCGCGTCACACCGCCGCGCGGTTCCGCCGCGTTCCCACTCGTCCTAGGGTCGGATCATGTTTGCTGCCTATGCCGCGCGCATCGACCGTGACCAGCCGCTGAACGGACTCGAGTTGGGCGAGCGCCCCGAACCGGACGTTCCCGTGGGCTGGACGACCGTCGACGTCAAGGCGGCCTCCCTCAACCACCACGACCTGTGGTCCCTGCGCGGAGTCGGCCTGGGCGAGGAGTCCCTGCCGATGATCCTCGGCTGCGACGCGGCCGGGGTCGACGCCGACGGCAACGAGGTCGTGCTGCACTCGGTGATCGGCGCGACCGGCCACGGCGTCGGACCGCGCGAGCGGCCCTCGATCCTCACCGAGAAGTACCAGGGCACGTTCGCCGAGCGGGTGGCCGTGCCGCAGTGGAACGTCCTGCCCAAGCCGAAGGAGCTCTCCTTCGAGGAGGCCGCCTGCCTGCCGACGGCGTGGCTGACCGCCTACCGGATGCTGTTCACGAACGCCGGAGTGCGGCCCGGGGACTCCGTCCTGGTGCAGGGCGCGGGCGGCGGCGTCGCCACCGCCGCCATCGTGCTGGGGGCCGCGGCCGGTCTGCGGGTCTTCGCCACCAGCCGCGAGGAGACCAAGCGCAGGCGTGCCGAGGAGCTGGGCGCCGAGGCCGCCTTCGAGACCGGTGCCCGGCTGCCGCACCGGGTGGACGCGGTGATCGAGACGGTGGGAGCCGCCACCTGGTCCCACTCGGTGAAGTCGCTCAAGCCCGGCGGCACCCTCGTCATCTCGGGTGCCACCAGCGGCACGACCCCGTCCTCCGGCGAGCTGAACCGTATCTTCTTCCTGGAGCTGAAGGTGGTGGGCTCCACGATGGGCTCGAAGGAGGAGCTGGCCTCGCTGCTGAGCTTCTGCGCGGCCAAGGGCGTCCGCCCGGTGATCGACTCGGTGCTGCCGCTGGACCGGGCCCGCGAGGGCTTCGAGAAGATGGCCAACGGCGACCTGTTCGGAAAGGTCGTCCTGACGGTGTGAGGGCCGCCGCGGCGCCGCCCGGCCGGGCCCGCGGTCCGGGCGGGCGGCGCATCGGCCGCGCCGCCCGCCCGGACCGTCACTCCGCCGCGCGGGAGTGCAGCAGCGCGACGATGTGGGCCGCCGCCGCGGACAGCCGGCGGCGGGCCTCCCGCAGCCCCTCCTCGTCGATCCCGTGGTCGCGGGCGGCGTCCCGCACGTCGTCGCGGAAGCCGTCCAGCAGCCGCTCCAGGTCGCGCAGCGGGTCGCCCGAGGGCGCGGCGGGCTCCTCGGCCCACGCCGGCACCGGCGCATCGGGGGTGTCGGGCGTATCGGAGGTGTCGGGGGGCGCGTGCGGCGGACGGTGCGCGGTGCGGCCGGCCGGGCGTTCCCTGCCGCCCTCACCGCCGAAGCCGCCGAAGCCGCCGAGGTCGCCCAGGGCGCCGAGACCGCCCAGCTGCCGGCTCAGCTCCGACATCCCCGCGCGCACCGCGCCCTGCCAGTCGCCCTGCTGGACCCGCGACTGCACCTGCTCCTGGACCTGCCGGGCGATCCGCTGGGCCTCCTCGCGGGCCTCGTCCCGGGCCCGGCGGGCCTGCCGCGCCTGGTGCCTGGCCTGCTGCGCCTCCTGCCGGGCCCGGCGGGCCTGCTCCTTCCACTGCTCCCCGGCCCGGCGCAGCTCCTCCTTGGCGGCCCGCAGCGCCTCCTTGTCCGTCCAGGGCCCCTGGAAGGCGGCCTCCCAGCCGGAGAAGAGGTCCTCCTCCCCGGCGCCGCGGCTGGTGCGCCGCGCCTCCTCGCGGACCTCGCGGCGCAGGTCGTCGGCGGCGTCGCTGACGTCCTCGCGGATGTCGGCGGCCAGGGCCGCCAGCGACTCGTGGATCTCCCGCTCCAGCTCGGACAGCTCCTCCTGCCGGCCGGCCAGCTCGGCGCGGCCGGCGTCGGTGAGGGCGTAGACCTTGCGGCCGCCCTCGGTGGTGTGGCTGACCAGGCCCTCGGCCTCCAGCTTGGCCAGGCGGGGGTAGACCGTGCCGGCGGAGGGGGCGTACAGGCCCTGGAAGCGCTCCTCCAGCAGCCGGATCACCTCGTAGCCGTGGCGGGGGGACTCGGCGAGCAGCTTCAGCAGGTACAGGCGCAGTCGGCCGTGGGCGAAGACGGGGGCCATGTCACACGTCCTTGTGGAGGGAGGGGGTCGTCGGCGGGACCGTGGTGCCGGCGTCCGGGGAACCGGAGGACTCCGGGGAGCCGGAGGGCTCCTCGGCGGGGCCGTCCGCGGGGGGACGGCGCAGCAGGGCGATCGCCCCGGAGACGGTGGCCGCGCGCAGCCGCCCGCTGCCCGTCCCGAGGGTGCCGGTGATCCGTTTGGTCCCCCACTGCCCGGTCACCCGCAGGTCGTCGAAGGCGCAGGAGACGGCGCCGCCGGCGGTGTTCGCCTCGACCACGGTGTCGGGCGGGTGCGGCAGCCGGATGGCGATCTCACCCGAGACGGAGCTGAGCCGGACGTCCGCGGCCCCCGCCCCCCGCGCCGGGGCGAGGTCGAGCACCATGTTGCCGCTGACGGAGTCCGCCGTGATCGACGGCCCGCCGCCGTCCACGACCGTGAGGTCGCCGGAGACGGTGCCGAACCGCAGGTCGCCCGTCACGCCCTGCGCCTCCACGTCCCCGGAGACCGTCTCGGCCCGCACCGGGCCCGCCAGCCACGCCAGGACGGTGCCGCCGGAGAGCCCCCGCACGTGGGTGCGCCCCCGGACGCCCGTGACGACCGCGTCGGCCCCCACCACCCCGACCTCGACCCGCCCCACCCCGGCGGGCACGGCGACCGACACGTCGGCGGTGCGCCGCCACTCCTTGCAGTCGAGCAGGGTGAGGAAGCCCTTCCAGGGCAGATCGTCGTAGGCGACGGTCAGGACGCCGTCCTCCAGGGTGACGGTCAGCGGAGGACCGCTCAGGGCGCCGACCTCCAGCCTCGCCCCGGGCGCGTCGGTGCCGACGACGTTCACCGCGCCGTCCGCCACGCGCACCCGCAGCGTGTGGATCTCGTCGTCGAAGGCGAGCCTGCGGGGCTCCTCGACGGACCACTGGGACCCGTGTGACACGGCGGCCTCCCTGTCTCGGCACGCGACGACATATCGCGTCTCTGCCAGAACACGATATATCGCAGGAACGGGACGTCAAGGGCACCGGTCCCCGCCCGCCCCGCGCCGGGGCCGGCCGGGGGGCCGCCGTCCGTCACTCGTCCTCGTCGTCCAGGCGCGCCAGCCAGGTCGCGAGCCGCTCGACGGGCACCTCGAAGTCCGGGTTGAGGTCGACGAACGTCCTCAGCTGCTCGGCGAGCCACTCGAAGGTGATCTCCTCCTCGCCGCGCCGCTGCGCCAGCTCCTCGATGCCGCGGTCGGTGAAGTACATGGGCGTGCTCCCGTTCGGTGGTGGGTGGACGGTTCGGGGAGGGGGTACGGGCGTGGGGCCCGCACCGTCGTGTGACGGTGCGGGCCCCACGGAGCCTGCGCTGCGGTCGGCGGCCGCCCCGCGCGGGGCGGCCGCCGCGGCCGGTCAGAGGTCGAAGACCTCGTTGACCAGCTGCTGCTGCTCGGCCTGGTGACGCTTGGCCGACCCGACCGCCGGAGACGAGGACGACGGACGCGAGACGCGGCGCAGCCGGTCCGCGTTCGGAGCCGTCCCCGAGCCGATGAACAGGTCGAGGTGGTCCACCAGGTTGAGCGCGATGAACGGCCAGGCGCCCTGGTTGGCCGGCTCCTCCTGGGCCCAGACGATCTTCTCGGCGCCGCTGTAGCGGGCCATCTCCGCCTGGATCTCCTGGCTGGGCAGCGGGTACAGCCGCTCCAGCCGGATGATCGCGGTGTCGGTCACGCCCCGCCTGCTGCGCTCGGCGGCCAGGTCGTAGTAGACCTTGCCGGAGCAGAAGACGACCTTGCGGACCTGGGCCGGGTCGACCGACTCGTCACCGATGACCGGCCGGAAGCCGCCGGAGGTGAACTCCGCCGCCTTGGAGGTCGCCGCCTTGAGCCGGAGCATCGACTTCGGGGTGAAGACGACCAGCGGCTTGTGGTGCGGGTTGTGGACCTGCCAGCGCAGCAGGTGGAAGTAGTTCGACGGCAGGGTCGGCATCGCGACCGTCATGCTGTTCTGCGCGCACAGCTGGAGGAAGCGCTCGATCCGGGCCGAGGAGTGGTCCGGGCCCTGGCCCTCGTAGCCGTGCGGCAGCAGCAGCGTGACGCCGGAGGTCTGGCCCCACTTCTGCTCGGCCGAGGAGATGAACTCGTCCACCACCGTCTGCGCGCCGTTGACGAAGTCGCCGAACTGGGCCTCCCACATCACCAGCGCCTCGGGACGGGCCAGGGAGTAGCCGTACTCGAAGCCCATCGCCGCGTACTCGCTCAGCAGCGAGTCGTAGACGTTGAAGCGGGCCTGGTCCTCGGACAGGTACAGCAGCGGGGTGTAGTCCTCGCCGGTCTCCCGGTCCACCAGCACCGCGTGCCGCTGGCCGAAGGTGCCGCGGCGCGAGTCCTGGCCGGCCAGCCGGACGGGGGTGCCCTCCATCAGCAGCGAGCCGATGGCGAGCGTCTCGCCCATCGCCCAGTCGATCTTGTCCTCCTCCACCATCGCCGCGCGGCGCTGGAGCTGCGGCAGCAGCCTGGGGTGGACGGTGATCCGCTCGGGGATGTTGACCTGCGAGGCGGCGATCCGCTTGAGGACCTCCTGGCTGACGCCGGTCTCCACCGCGACCGGGAACTCCGGCTGCGGCGCCGGGGTCTCGGCCGGGGCCGGGTTGGAGGTGGCGTCGCGGACCTCGGTGAAGACCTTCTCCAGCTGCCCCTGGAAGTCCTGGAGCGCCTGCTCGGCCTCCTCCAGCGTGATGTCGCCCCGGCCGATCAGCGACTCGGTGTAGAGCTTGCGCACCGAGCGCTTCTTGTCGATCAGGTTGTACATCAGCGGCTGGGTGAAGTGCGGGTTGTCGGCCTCGTTGTGACCGCGGCGGCGGTAGCAGATGAGGTCGATGACCACGTCCTTGTTGAACGCCTGGCGGAACTCGAAGGCCAGCCGCGCCACGCGGACGCAGGCCTCCGGGTCGTCGCCGTTGACGTGGAAGATCGGCGCCTCGATCATCCGCGCCACGTCGGTGGCGTACATCGAGGAGCGGGCCGACTCCGGGGGAGCGGTGAAGCCGACCTGGTTGTTGATGACCACGTGCACGGTGCCGCCGGTGCGGTAGCCGCGCAGCTGGGACATGTTCAGGGTCTCGGCCACCACGCCCTGGCCCGCGAAGGCCGCGTCGCCGTGGAGCTGGACGGGCAGGACGGTGAAGTCGGTGCCGCCCTTGCCGATGATGTCCTGCTTGGCGCGGGCCACGCCCTCCACGACCGGGTCCACGGCCTCCAGGTGGGAGGGGTTGGCGGTGAGCGAGACCTTGATCTGCTCGCCGTCCAGGCCGGTGAAGGTGCCCTCGGCGCCCAGGTGGTACTTCACGTCGCCGGAGCCGTGCATCGACTTCGGGTCGAGGTTGCCCTCGAACTCGCGGAAGATCTGGGCGTAGGACTTGCCGACGATGTTGGCCAGCACGTTCAGGCGGCCGCGGTGGGCCATGCCGATGACGACCTCGTCCAGGCGCGCCTCGGCGGCGGCGTCGAGCACGGCGTCCAGCAGCGGGATGACCGACTCGCCGCCCTCCAGCGAGAAGCGCTTCTGGCCGACGTACTTGGTCTGCAGGAAGACCTCGAACGCCTCGGCGGCGTTGAGCCGGCGCAGGATGCGCAGCTGCTCGTCGCGCTCCAGCGAGGCGTGCGAGCGCTCGACGCGGTCCTGGATCCACTTGCGCTGCTTGGGGTCCTGGATGTGCATGTACTCGATGCCGGTGGTGCGGCAGTACGAGTCGCGCAGCACGCCCAGGATGTCGCGCAGCTTCATCACCGACTTGCCGGCGAAGCCGCCGACCGCGAACTCCCGCTCCAGGTCCCACAGGGTGAGCCCGTGCTCGGTGATGTCCAGGTCGGGGTGCTTGCGCTGCTTGTACTCCAGCGGGTCGGTGTCGGCCATGACGTGGCCGCGGACCCGGTAGGAGTGGATCAGGTCGAAGACGCGGGCGGCCTTGGTGACGTCGTCGTCGTGGCTGACGTCGATGTCCCTCAGCCAGCGGACCGGCTCGTAGGGGATCCGCAGCGCCTCGAAGATCTCGTCGTAGAAGTTGTCCTCGCCCAGCAGCAGCTGGTGCATGATCCGCAGGAACTCGCCGGAGGCGGCGCCCTGGATCACGCGGTGGTCGTAGGTGCTGGTGAGCGTCATGACCTTGGAGACGCCCAGCTTGTTCAGGGTGTCCTGCGAGGTGCCCTGGAACTCCGCCGGGTACTCCATGGCGCCGACGCCGAGGATCAGGCCCTGGCCGGGCATCAGGCGCGGCACCGAGTGGACGGTGCCGATGCCGCCGGGGTTGGTCAGCGACGCGGTGACCCCGGTGAAGTCCTCCATCGTCAGCTTGTTGTTCCGGGCGCGGCGGACGATGTCCTCGTAGGCCTGCCAGAACTCGAAGAAGGTGAGGGTCTCGGCCTTCTTGATGGCGGCCACCACGAGCTGGCGCTCGCCGCCCGGCTTCACCAGGTCGATGGCCAGGCCCAGGTTGACGTGGTCGGGCTTGACCAGCGTCGGCTTGCCGTCCTTCTCGGTGTACGAGTAGTTCATCGACGGCATCGCCTTGAGCGCCTTGACCATGGCGTAGCCGATCAGGTGCGTGAAGGACACCTTGCCGCCGCGGGCGCGCTTGAGGTGGTTGTTGATGACGATGCGGTTGTCGACCAGCAGCTTCACCGGGATCGCGCGCACCGAGGTGGCGGTGGGCAGCTCCAGCGAGGCGTTCATGTTCCGGGCGACCGCGGCGGAGGGGCCGCGCAGCGTCACGTACTCGGGCCCGGCGGGCTCCTCGGCCTTCCCGCCCTTCTCGCCGCCGGCGGGCGCGGACTTCGCGGCCGCGGGCTGCGCCTTCGGGGCCGGTGCCGCCGCGGGGGCGGCGGACTCGGGCTGCGCCTTCGGGGCCGGCGTCGCCGCGGGGGCGGCGGGCGCGGTCTCGGCGGCGGACTCGGGCCGCGCCGGAGGCGGGGTCTGGGTCTGGGGCTGGGGCTCAGCGGGCTTCGACGCGGTGGGGGCCGCGGCGCCTCCGGCGGCCTGCCCGGGCTTGTAGTCGGCGAAGAAGTCCCACCAGGCCCGGTCGACGGAGTTCGGGTCCTGGAGGTACTGCTGGTAGATCTCGTCGACGAGCCACTCGTTGGCACCGAACCCGGCGGCGGGACTCTTCCCCTGCCCGTCCTGATCGGTCGTGGGGGACCCTCCCGGCCGGGGGCTGGAGGAGCTCGAAGTCTTGGGGGCCTGTGGCGACACGGCGGCAACCGCCCTCTTCCGCTTACCTGTGTGGGTGGACAGCAGAAATAAAGGCTACGCTCCCCGGCCCGTTCGGTGCAGTCGGCATGGGGTTTGCGTCGCCTAAGTCACATCCTGCGGTGCGTTTCGGCGCTTTCTTTGGCGGGAAACACACCCGGTTCGACAGAATTCGGCAAGGGCCGACCCGGGGAACGGGTCGGCGCCCCGCTCCCTGGTGTCCCGACTCCTCGAACCCTACGTCAACTCCATCGCGGCGGGGTCGCCGGGAAGAGTGACCAGGATCCGGCAGCCCCGGGGGGATTCGGCCACCCGGATCCGCCCGCCGTGCAGATCCACCGCCCAGCGGGCGATGGCCAGCCCCAGCCCCGTTCCCCCGTCGCCGCTCTCGGCCGAGGCGGAGCGGCCGAAGCGCTCGAAGACCCGCTCCCGGTCCGCCTCGGGGATCCCCGGCCCCTCGTCCAGCACCTCCAGGGCCAGGCTCAGCGGTGCCCGCCCGGCCCGCGCGCGCACCGTCACCCGGCCGTGGGGCGGGCTGTGCTTGACGGCGTTGTCGATCAGGTTGGCGACCACCTGGTGCAGCCGCTCGGTGTCGGCGTACGCGCTCAGGCCCGCGGGGGAGACGTCCAGGTGGAGGTGGACGTCGGTGCGGGCGTGGCCCTGCCCCTTGGTCATGTTGGCCTCCTTGAGCACTCCCGCCAGGTAGGGCCACACCTCGAAGCGGCGGACGCGCAGCGGCACCACGCCGTTGTCGAGCCGGGACAGGTCCAGCAGGTGCTCCACGAGGCGGCCCAGCCGCTCGGTCTGCTCCAGGGCGGTCTCCATGGTCACCGGATCGGCCCGGGAGACCCCGTCGACGACGTTCTCCAGCACCGCGCGCAGCGCCGCGATCGGAGTGCGCAGCTCGTGGGAGACGTTGGCGACCAGCTCCTTGCGGTGCCGGTCGGCGGCCTCCAGGTCGGCGGCCATGCGGTTGAAGGTCGCCGCCAGCTCGCCCAGCTCGTCCCTGCGGTCGACGTGGACCCGGCGGGTGTAGTCGCCGCGCGCCATCGAACGCGCCGCGTCCGTCATCTCGTCCAGCGGCGCGGCCAGGCCGTGCGCCACGAACTGCGTGACCAGCAGCGAGGCGATCACCGCCAGCAGCGCGATGACCCGCAGTTCGATCGCCGAGTGGAACGCCACCAGGGTCAGCAGCGTGGTGATGGCCACGGTGGCGATGACCAGCGCGCCCAGCGCGGCCTTGACCGAGCGGTTCGGGTCCAGGGGGCGCAGGCCCTCCCAGGCCCGGCCGCACAGGGCCCGCCCGCGGTGCGCCGCGGCCCTCAGGCCCATTCGGAGGCGGGTGCCGGCGCCTCGAGGGCGTAGCCCACACCGTGGACGGTGCGTATCCGCTCGGCGCCGATCTTCCGGCGCAGGGCCTTGATGTGGCTGTCGACCGTCCGCGTCCCCGAGGCGTCCGCCCAGTCCCACACCTCGGCCAGCAGCTGCTCGCGCGAGAGGACCGCGCGGGGCGAGTTGGCCAGGCAGACCAGCAGGTCGAACTCGGTCGGGGTGAGGTGGACGTCCTTGCCGGAGACCCGGACCCGGCGCTGCGCGTGGTCGATCTCCAGCTCGCCCAGCCGCAGCGTGCCCGAGCGCGGCGCGGTGGCGGCGAGGGTGGCCCGCTCCACGCGGCGCAGCAGGACGTGGGCGCGGGCGACCAGTTCGCGCATGGAGAACGGCTTGGTCATGTAGTCGTCGGCGCCGACGCCGAGGCCGACCAGCATGTCCGTCTCGTCGTCGCGGGCGGTGAGCATCAGCACCGGCACCGGCCGCTGGGCCTGCACCCGGCGGCACACCTCCAGGCCGTCGAAGCCCGGCAGCATCACGTCCAGCACCAGCAGGTCGGGCTGCCACGCCTCGAAGACCTCCACCGCCGCCGGGCCGTCCCCGGCGGTACGGACCTGGAATCCCTCGGCGCGCAGTCTCGCGGCGATCGCCTCGGTGATCGTCGGGTCGTCCTCGACGACCAGCACCCGGCGCTGGGCGCCCGGGGTGGCCGCGGCGGTGCCGCCGTGGGACTGCGTCGTGCTCCTGTGGTGGTCCATATGCGTCTCTGCCCTGCCGCTCGGTTGCCTTGCAGCAGCGTAAAGGCCCTCTCCGCGGGGCGCTACGCCGGTCGGGCGGCGAGGTGGACCACGTCCGGGACGCCTCGGGCGACAGCTGCCTCTTCGGTCCGCACCCGCACGGAACCGGCATCGCGGAGGGAATCCCCGGAGGCCGGGGCGAAGCGGCGGGCACGGCGGCGCCGGGAGCGGCGGACGGTGCACGCGGATCATCCTGCCGCCGCCTCGCGGGGCGGCGGCAGCGCGCCGGAAGCCCGGAGGGCTGATCGCTCAGAGCGAACACGGACGAGGAACACCGCGTTGCGCCGGAGCATTGACAGGACATTGAGTCTTCTCAGCTCAACTTGCCTGCCGAGGGAGAGATCATGGCTCTGTCGCCCACAACGCTCACCCTGCCCGTGGTGCCGCTCGACGACGAGGTCGTGCTGCCCGGGATGGTGGTGCCCCTGGACCTGTCCGACACCGAGGTGCGGGCCGCCGTGGAGGCCGCCCAGTCCGCCGCCGGGAGGGAGGGCGGGGCCGGCGGGGACGCCGGGGCCGGGGACCGGAAGGCGGAGAAGTCCGCCAAGCCCCGGGTGCTGCTCGTGCCGAGAGTGGACGGCACCTACGCGGCCATCGGCGTACTGGGCCGCGTGGAGCAGGTCGGGCGGCTGGCCGACGGCGACCCCGGCGCCCTGATCCGCGGGGTGAGCCGGGTGCGGATCGGCGCCGGCACCACCGGCCCCGGCGCCGCCCTGTGGGTGGAGGGCGCCGAGGTGGAGGAGTCCGCCCCCAGCCCCCTGCCCGGTGCGGTCGCCGAACTGGTCAGGGAGTACAAGGCCCTGGCCACCAGCTGGCTGCGCAAGCGCGGCGCCTGGCAGGTGGTCGACCGCGTCCAGCAGATCGACGACCCCGGGCAGCTCGCCGACAACTCCGGCTACAGCCCGTTCCTGAGCACCGGGCAGCGCGTGAGGCTGCTGGAGACCACCGACCCGGTCGAGCGGCTGCGGCTGGCCACCACCTGGCTGCGCGAGCACCTGGCCGAGCAGGACGTCGCCGAGGCCATCGCCAAGGACGTCCAGGAGGGCGTGGACCGCCAGCAGCGCGAGTTCCTGCTCCGCCGCCAGCTGGAGGCCGTCCGCAAGGAGCTGGCCGAGCTGAGCGGCGACACGGACGGCGGGGGCGACGACTACCGGGCCCGCATCGAGGCCGCCGACCTGCCCGCGGCGGTCCGCGAGGCCGCCCTGAAGGAGGCCGACCGGCTGGAGCGGGCCTCCGAGCAGAGCCCCGAGAGCGGGTGGATCCGCACCTGGCTGGACACCGTCCTGGAGATGCCGTGGAACGAGCGGACCGAGGACGCCTACGACATCGCCGGCGCCCGCGCCGTCCTGGACGCCGACCACGCCGGCCTGGAGGACGTCAAGGAGCGCATCACCGAGTACCTGGCCGTGCGCAAGCGCCGCGCCGAGCGGGGCCTGGGCGTGGTCGGGGGGCGGCGGGGCGGCGCCGTGCTGGCCCTGGTGGGCCCGCCGGGCGTCGGCAAGACCTCGCTGGGCGAGTCCGTGGCCCGCGCCATGGGCCGGAAGTTCGTCCGCGTCGCGCTCGGCGGGGTGCGCGACGAGGCCGAGATCCGCGGCCACCGCCGCACCTACGTCGGCGCCATGCCGGGCCGGATCGTGCGGGCCGTCAAGGAGGCCGGCTCGATGAACCCGGTCGTGCTGCTCGACGAGATCGACAAGGTGGGCAGCGACTTCCGCGGCGACCCGGCCGCGGCCCTCCTGGAGGTGCTGGACCCCGCCCAGAACCACACCTTCCGCGACCACTACCTGGAGGTCGAACTCGACCTGTCCGACGTGGTGTTCCTGGCCACGGCCAACGTCCTGGAGTCCATCCCGCAGCCGCTGCTGGACCGCATGGAACTGGTGCGGCTGGACGGCTACACCGAGGACGAGAAGGTCGTCATCGCCCGCGACCACCTGGTGCCCCGGCAGCTGGAGCGCGCCGGGCTGGACGCCGGCGAGGTGGTGGTCGGGGAGGACGCGCTGCGGAAGCTGGCCGGCGAGTACACCCGCGAGGCGGGCGTGCGCGACCTGGAGCGGTCCGTGGCGCGGCTGCTGCGCAAGATCGCCGCCCAGCACGAGCTGGGCGAGCGCGACCTGCCGCTGACGGTGGGCGCGGACGGCCTGCGCGAGCTGATCGGCCGCCCGCACCACACCCCCGAGTCCGCCCAGGACCCGGCCGAGCGGCGCACGGCGGTGCCGGGTGTGGCCACCGGGCTGGCGGTCACCGGGGCCGGCGGCGACGTGCTGTACGTCGAGGCGTCGCTGGCCGATCCGGAGACGGGCGGCTCGGGGCTGACGCTGACCGGGCAGCTCGGCGACGTGATGAAGGAGTCCGCGCACATCGCGCTCTCCTACCTGCGCTCGCGCGGCACCGAACTGGAGCTGCCCGTCGGCGACCTGAAGGAGCGCGGCGTCCACCTGCACGTCCCGGCGGGCGCGGTGCCCAAGGACGGGCCGAGCGCGGGCATCACCATGACCACCGCGCTGGCCTCGCTGCTGTCGGGCCGTCGGGTCCGCCCGGACGTGGCGATGACGGGCGAGGTCTCGCTGACCGGCCGCGTGCTGCCGATCGGCGGGGTGAAGCAGAAGCTGCTGGCCGCGCACCGGGCCGGGATCACCACGGTGGTCATCCCCAAGCGGAACGAGCCGGACCTGGACGACGTGCCCGAGGAGGTGCTGCGGACGCTGGACGTGCACCCGGTCTCGGACGTCCGCCAGGTGCTGGAGCTGGCCCTGGCGCCGGCCGGGGCGGAGCTGCCGGTCGCGGCCTGAGGCCGCCCGCCGAGCCGTCCCGCCCCGCGCACCGGCCGGCCCCGCGCCGGCAGCCCTTCCCGGGCCGCCGGCGCGGGGCCGCCGCACGCCGTGTGCCGCCGCCCGTCCGACGGGCGGACGGACGGCGGCGTACGGTGGAGGAAGAGGACATACTGATGCCCGCCGCGGCCGCCGCAGACGAGGCGGCCGCGCGAGCCGACGTCCGGTCACCGACCCCGGAAAGGGCCCTGACGTGCACGAGAGCGGGACCGCGGGCGGATGCGGCGCCCCCGGGCCGGAGTTCCTCGCCCTGGAGCGCGAACTGGCCGTCCTCCTGCGGCGGGCCAGGGCCTCCTCCGCCGAACTGGCCCGCGAGGTCCACCCGGACCTGGAGGCGTCGGCCTACGGGCTGCTGGTGCGGCTGGCGGACGCCGGACGGCAGCGCGCCACCGACCTCGCCGCGTACTTCGGCGTCGGACGGGCCACGATGAGCCGTCAGCTGCGCGCCCTGGAGGACCTGGGGCTGATCGTCCGCACCCCGGACCCGGACGACGGCCGCGCCTGGCTGGTGGGGCTGACGGCCGAGGGGCACGAGCGGTTCGCCCGGGTGCGGGCCGCGCGGCGGGACCGGTACGTCCGCCGGCTGGCCTCCTGGGACCGCCGCGAGATCGCCGAGCTGGCCCGGCTGCTGCACCGGCTGAACTCCCCCGGCGCCACCGGGGGACCGGCCCGGCCGGCCCGCGGGCACCGCGCGGCGCCCGCTCCCGGCGCGGGCCGTGCCGGGAGCGCGGAGCAGGACTGATCCCGCGCCGGCCGGCTCAGAACTCCACCAGCACGGCCGTCGCGTCGTCGTGCACCTTGCCGCGCGGGTGGGCCGCCCGGGAGCCGTCCGCGGCCTCGGCGGCGCGGACCCGCGCCACCAGCGACCGCGGCCCCTCCGCGCGCAGCACCGCCATCACCGCGGCCCAGTCGCCCAGCCGGAAGGTCTCCGCCCAGCGGGTCGCCCCGTCGCTCAGCGCGGCCAGCGCGCGCACCCGCTCGCGGGGCAGACGGCCCGTCACCGCGCGCCGGGCCACCGCGGGGTCGGCCGCCGCGGTGAAGAAGCCTCCCTCGGCGTTGCGCAGGCCCTCCAGGTAGGCCGCCCGCTCGCCCGGGGGGAGCTCCCGCGCGGCGGGACGCAGCCGGTCCAGCCGGGTGTCCAGCACGGGCAGCACCGCGCCGTCGACGTCCTCGACCAGCAGGGCGGAGTCGGAGAGCACCAGGTGCTCGACGGCCGTCTCGTCCCAGCGCGCCACCACCACCGTCGCCTGGGGAGTGCGTCTGTGAGAAAGGTCACAGCGGGGGCCGTGGGCGGAGGCGGCCCGCTCGATGGCGGAGGCCAGGCACTGTGTCAGCGTCATATCCCGCCGCGAACCGGACAGTTCGAGCAGCGCTCCGCCCAACCGCGCCACGTACCAGGGGACGTCGTGCTCGCAGCCGGTGTCGTCCGGCGGCGGAGTCACCCCGTCCAGGACGACCAGCGCCCCGCCGCGCCCTGCCGCAGGTAGGGCTACCGATGCGTAGTCCTCGTTGGGCGTCCCCGGGCTCCCCGGCTCGCTCACCGCCTCGATCCGCATGCGCACCAGTCTGCCGGAGCGGCGCGGGGCGGAACGGGGGGCGGGAGGCGGAGGGGCCGCGCGGACCGCGGGGCGGGCCCGGTCCGGGGAGCAGCCCGCGGCCTGCGGCCGGAGTTCTACCGGAATCTGACGATCCGCGGCATGGCGGGCGCGAATCTTTCCAAAACCGTGCGGTGATTTCCAACCCCTGCCCGGTGGTGTTCGAAGACCATTCCCCGTTGGAGTTGTTCCGTAACTCCTCAGTGATGTTCACTCCTCCGAGCGGCCCGGTACGGGGGAACCGTTCCCGCCCCTCGGTACGTCGGAGAGCCGGTCGCCGCGGACGGGCGCGGACGGCGGGACATCGGGCCCCTGCCGCACATGTTGGACTGTCACGTTCCGGTCGTCGCCGGAACGACGGAACGAGATTGCGAGCACGGGTGGGGAAGAAGCGACACCAGGACAGTCGGCCGGACCACCAGGGCACCGCGGCTCCGCCCGCCGGGCGGCGGGCGAGAGTACGCAACAGACTGCTCGCCTCGGTCGCCCTGTGCACCGTCGCCGTCCTCGCCGCCGGCGCCCCGTCGGTCGCCACCGCCTCGCGCGACCTGTCCGAGGCCCAGCGCCTGGTCGACCGCGCCGAACTGGGACAGCGGGCCGTCTCCCTCTCCCACGCCCTGGCCGACGAGCGCGACGCCGTCGTCCGCCACCTCGCCTCCGGCCGCGGCGGCGAGGGCGTGCCCGAGCGCGAGCGCACCCGGGTGGACCGCGGGCTGCAGGAACTGGGCGAGGACGCGCCCACCGACATCCGGCGGCTGCTCGACGCCTTCCCCGACACCCGCCAGCGGGCCGTCGCCGGAGAGGGCGGCGCGGTCGAGGCCTACGAGGCGTACACCCAGATCATCCAGTCCCTGGGCGGCATCACCGCCGCCACCTCGCGCGCCCTGCCCGGCCGCGCGGAGAACTCCACGGCCGACTCCCTCCCCGACCTCGGCCGCGCCGCCGAGCAGGCCTCCGCGGCCCGCGGGCTGCTGCTGGCCGCGCTCACCGCCGGCGGCGGGCAGCCCCGGCTGACCGCGGCGGCCCAGCAGGCGCACCTGCGCGAGCAGGCCGCCCTCGCCGACTTCGAGCAGACGGCGCCCGCCTCCACCCGCGACGCCTACACCCGCACCGTCACCGGCGCCGACGTCACGCTGGCCGAGCGCTACCTGGCCCGGCTCACCGACCAGCCGCGCCTGGCCCCCCAGGACCTCACCCTGGACCGCGACCGCGTCGAGTCCTCGCTGACCGCCCGGGTGGACCGGATGCGCAGCATGGAGTCCTCGCTGGCCGCCGCCGAGGTCAAACGGCTGGAGGAGCTGCGCGACGACGACCTCACTGCCCTGGAGCTGAGCATCGCCCTGCTCGGGGTGTGCGCGCTGATCGCGCTCGGCATCAGCGTCCAGACGGCCCGCTCGATGGCCCGCCCGCTGGCCGTGCTGCGGCGCGGCGGCGAGCGGGTGGCCGCCGACCCGGTGGGGGAGGAGCCGGTCGTCTACACCGGCCGCAACGACGAGTTCGCCGATGTCGTGCGCGCCGTCAACCGGCTGCGGGAGACCGCCGCCGCCCTCCACGAGCGCGCCGTCCGCGCCGAGGCGGCGGGCGGCGAGGTGGCGGCCGAGCGCGAGCGGATCGCCGCCGAGCGCGAGAGGCTGCTGCGCGAGTACGAGACGGCGCGGGAGGCCGCCGAGAAGACGGTGCGGGCCGCGGAGGAGGCCGCGCGCAAGGCCGCCGAGGAGGCGGAGCGCAAGGCGGCCGAGGCCGCGGAGGCGTCCCGCCGGGCCGCCGCGCGGGCCGCCGGGCGGAACGCCGCGGAGGAGGACCACCGGGGCGCGTCCGTCGGCACCTTCGTCCACCTCGCGCTGCGCACCCTGGGCCTGGTGGAGCGCCAGCTCACCCTCATCGAGTCCATGGAGCACGAGGAGAAGGAGCCGGACCGGCTCGCCACCCTCTACAAGCTCGACCACCTCGCCACCCGGATGCGCCGCCACAGCGAGAACCTGCTGCTGCTGGCCGGCGCCGAGCACGCCACCGGCCACCGCGAGCCGGTGCCGCTGCTGGACGTGCTGCGCGCCGCGGTCAGCGAGATCGAGCGCTACGAGCGGGTGGAGGTCGCGGGGCTGCCCCCGCACGCCCAGGTGGTCGGCTCCGCCGCCGACGACATCAGCCACCTGATCGCCGAACTGGTGGACAACGCCACCGCGTTCTCCCCGCCGGACGCCGAGGTGCGGCTGTCGGGCTGGATGCTGGAGAACGGCGAGATCATGCTCTCCGTCCAGGACGAGGGCATCGGCGTGGACCCCGAGCGGCTGGCCGAGCTCAACACCAAGCTCGCCGAGGGCGCCGACGCCGCGCCGCAGGAGGACGACGCGCTGGGCATGGGCCTGTACGTGGTGGCGCGGCTGGCCGCGCGGCACGGGGCCCGGGTGCAGCTGCGCGAGCAGAAGCAGGGCGGCATCACCGCGATCGTCGTACTGCCGCGCGCCCTGCTGCCGGACCGTCCGATGCCGGGCTCCCCGGCGGGTCCCAAGGCCGTCCAGGCGGGCGCCGTCCCCAGCCTGCCGGGCTCCGTCGCCGAGGCCAACGGCAACGCGCTGCCGGCCCGCCCCGACCGGGCGCGGCCGCGCCCGGAGGCGGAGGACGCGGCGCAGGACGCAGCGGAGGACGAGGAGGCCGGCCGGCCGGAGGAGTCCGGCGCCGGGAGCGCGCCGGAGCACGGGCGCGAGGACACCGCGGTGATCCCCCGTGTCACCGGCACCGGTCCCGCGCCCGGCACCGGTCCCGCGCCCGGCGACGTGGACGTCGCCGCGGCCGACGAGGCCGCCGCCGACCCCGCGCGCGGGACCGCGGCCGGGATCGGGGGCGCGCACCCGGACGAGCACGGCCGCACCGCGGACGAGACCGCCCTCCGGCCCGCGCCGCAGGCGGAGGCGGCCGGTCCGCAGGCCGCCCCGGAGGCGGACACCGCCCCCGCCGCCCCCCGGGCCGTCACCGCCAAGGGGCTGCCCAAGCGGACGCCCCGGAACGTGGCGACCGCGGTCGGCGCCCCGCGCCCGAACCGGGGCCGGGGCGGGCTGCAGGCCGAGGAGCTGCGCAGACGGCTCGGCGGCTTCCAGCAGGGCGCCAGAGACGGGCAGCGGGACGCGCAGGCCCAGATCGCCGCGGAGAAAAGCGGCGGCCAGAGACGCGACACCGGCCCGGACGAGGGCCGCACGGGGACCACGGACACGGCTGGAACTGTCGAGGAGGCACGGAAGTGAACGCGCCCACCACCGCACACACGCCGAGCAGGCAGGCGCGCAACCTGCGCTGGCTGCTGTCCAACCTGGTCGACGAGGTCCCCGGCGTACGGTCCGTCGCCGTGGTCTCCTCCGACGGGCTGCTGCTGCTCTCCTCGGACCCGGGCGCCCGCGCCGCCGCGTCCGGGGACGCGGCGGCGGACGGCGGTGCCGCCGCAGCCGCGGACGCCGACGGGGCGCTGGAGCGCCGCGAGCGCGGCGGCGGACGGGACGAGCGCGGCCCCCGCGGCTCCAGCGCCGACCTGGCCACCATCGTCTCCGGCCTCGGCTCCCTCACCCAGGGCGCCTCGAAGCTGATGGACGGCGGAGCCGTCAAGCAGACCATGGTCGCCATGGACGAGGGCAGCCTGTTCGTGATGTCGATCAGCGACGGCTCGCTGCTCGGCGTCCACGCCGCCCCCGACTGCGACATGAGCGTCGTGGCGTACCACATGGCCCTCTTCGTGGGGCGGGCCGGACACGTCCTCACCCCCGAACTCCGCACCGAACTGCGCACGTCGATGGAGCTGGACCAGTGACCTTCCACAGCCCGCTGCCCGTACGCAAACCCTCGCGGGTGCGCCCGTACTCCCTGACCGGCGGACGCACCCGGTTCGGGCATGTCCTGCTGGTGGAGACGCTGGTCGCCGCCATCGAGGCGCCCGAGGCCCGCCGCGAGCTGACCTCGGGGGGCCTGCGCGACCGCGTGATGCCCGAGATGCTGGCCATCGTCGAACTGTGCCGCCGGATGCGCTCGGTCGCCGAGATCGCCGCCCGGCTGCGGATGCCCCTGGGCGTGGTGCGGGTGCTGCTCAGCGACCTCGCCGACCAGGGGCGCATCCGGGTCTACGGCACCGGCTACGACAGCGAACGCCCCGACCGCGCGCTGCTGGAGAGGGTGCTGGGTGGGCTCCGCAGACTCTGACTCCGTACCGGACGCCGGGGAGGGACCCGGGAGAGGCCCCCGAGGGGTGCGCGGCGCGGGGCCCGGCGAAGCAGCGTCCGGCGCCGCCGCACCGCCACACTCCGACACCGACAGGAACACCGAGAAAGACCCCGTGGACGACGTGGACGACGTGAAGGACCCCGCAGAGAGCGCCGGCAGCCCCCAGCCCTGGGAGGAGGAGCGCGGCAGAGCCCCCATCTCCGTCAAGATCGTCGTGGCGGGGGGCTTCGGCGTGGGCAAGACGACCCTCGTCGGGACCGTCTCCGAGATCGAGCCGCTGACCACCGAGGCGGTGATGACCCAGGCCAGCGAGGGCACCGACGACCTGGCCGCCACCCCGGAGAAGACCACCACCACGGTCGCCATGGACTTCGGCCGCATCACCCTCGACGCCGACCTGGTGCTCTACCTGTTCGGCACCCCGGGGCAGCAGCGCTTCTGGTTCATGTGGGACGACCTGGTGCGCGGCGCGATCGGCGCGGTGGTGATGGCCGACACCCGGCGGCTGGAGGACTGCTTCCCGGCGCTCGACTACTTCGAGAGCTGCGGGGTGCCCTACGTGGTGGCCGTCAACCACTTCGACGGCACCGAGTACTACGAGGCCGAGGACGTGCGCGAGGCGCTGTCCGTCCCCGACCGCGTGCCCGTCCTCATCATGGACGCGCGCAAGAGGGACACCGTCCTGGACTCGCTGACCGCGCTCGTCGGCCACGCGCTGGAGCTCACGCCCGCCTGACCGGCGGGCTCCCGCCCGGCGCCGCCGCACCCGCACACCCGCGTCCCGCGCGCACCGCGCCCCCCAGCATCCGCCCCCCACACCCGGGCACCCGCCCCCAACCCCATCACCCAGGCACCTCAGGGGAGACCGTCATGCGGAAGATACTCATCGTCGGAGCAGGCCAGTCCGGCCTCCAGCTCGCGCTCGGCCTGCAGGCGCACGGCTACGAGGTCACCGTGATGTCGAACCGCACGGCGGACGAGATCCGCGGCGGCCGGGTGATGTCCACCCAGTGCATGTTCGACCAGGCCCTCCAGCACGAGCGCGACCTGGAGATCAACTTCTGGGAGGACCGGAGCCCGCGCGTCGAGGGTCTGGGCGTCTCGGTCGCCGGCCCCGACGGCTCGCGGCCCGTCAACTGGCTGGGACGCCTGGACGGCTACGCCCAGTCGGTCGACCAGCGCGTGAAGATGGCGGGCTGGATGGAGACCTTCGCCCAGCGCGGGGGCCAGCTGGTCATCCACGGCGCCGCCGTCTCCGACCTGGACTTCTTCGCCCGCGCCTACGACCTGGTGCTCGTCGCGGCGGGCAAGGGCGAACTGGTGACGATGTTCGAGCGCGACGCCGCGCGCTCCCCGTACGACAGGCCGCAGCGCGCGCTGGCCGTCGCCTACGCGCACGGTGTGGAGCGCCGCCCCGAGCACCCCGACACCCTGGCGGTGCGCTGCAACCTGGTGCCGGGCGTCGGCGAGCTGTTCATGATCCCCGGCTACACCGTCTCCGGCGCCTGCGACATCATGTTCTGGGAGGGCGTCCCCGGCGGCCCGCTGGACGTCTTCACCGGCGTCACCGACCCCGCCGAGCACTTCTCCCTGACGCTGGAGCTGATGAAGCGCTTCACGCCCTGGGAGTACGAGCGGGCCGCCAAGGCCGAGCTGACCGACGCGGGCGGCACGCTCGCGGGCCGCTACGCCCCGACCGTCCGCAAGCCCATCGGCCGCCTCCCCTCCGGCGGCGCCGTCCTGGGCGTGGCCGACGTGGTGGTGGCCAACGACCCGATCACCGGCCAGGGCTCCAACTCCGCGTCCAAGTGCGCGGCCGCCTACCTCGCCTCGATCCTGGAGCGGGGCGAGGAGCCGTTCGACGAGGAGTGGATGCAGGCCACGTTCGACCGCTACTGGGCGACGGCGCAGCACGTCACCAAGTGGACGAACGCGATGCTGGCGCCGCCGCCGGAGCACGTGCTGAAGCTGATCGGCTCGGGCATGCAGTACCAGGCGCTGGCCGACCGCTTCGCCAACGGCTTCAACGACCCCGCCGACTTCGAGGACTGGTTCTTCGAGCCGGAGAAGGCCGAGGCGTACCTGGCGAGCCTGGCCGACGGCTGAGCCGCCCGGGGCCGGCCGGGTCCGGGTGCCGGGCGGTGCCCGGACCCGGCCGCACGGGGCCGCCGCCCCTCACCCCGCGGGGCGCCGCCCCCGGCGGGGACGGCGCGGCCGCAGCGCCTCCTCCGCACGGCGCAGCGCGGCCAGTTCGTCGTCGCCGAGCGAGGCGAGCGCCCGCTCGACCTCGGCCAGGTGCCCGGCCGCCTCGTCCCGCTGCCGCCCGTGCCGCTCGGTGAGCGCCAGCTGCCGGTCCAGGGCGCCGCGCGCCTCGCCCGCCAGCCGGTCCAGCCGCCGCTCCCGGACCGACAGCCGCCGGGCCGCCGCGACCCGGTGCGCGGCGGCCCGCTCCAGCAGCCGCTGGTGGTCGAAGACCGCCCGCACCTCCCGTTCGTCGCGGCTCAGCAGCAGCCGCAGGTGCGCCGGGACGGTGCCGTGCGTCTCCCGGTACTGGCGGCGGGCGAGCCGTCCGGCCTCGTCGCGCGCCCGGTCCAGGCGCACCCGGACGTCGGCCAGGTCGCGCTGGACCCTGCCGACCTTCTCGCGCTGGGCGGTCAGCCGGCGTTCGGTGGCGCGGTGGGCGCCGGCGGCCCGCTCGGCCCGCCCGTACAGCTCGCGCATCCGGGTCAGCAGTGCGCTGACGGACTCCGGGGCGGAGCCGTCCGGCCCGTACGCCCCTCCGGGGTCCTCGTCCGGCCCGTACCCGTCGTCGCCGTACCCGCCGGGCGGTTCGGCGGCGGGTGCGGGTGCGGGAGCGGCGGACGCGGCGACGGGGACGGCGGACGCGGCGACGGCGGCGGCGACCGCCGCGGCGACCACGGCACGGGCCGCACGGCCCAGCGTTCCCGACACCGGTCCACCTCCGCTGCGACGGCGACGCCCCTGCGGCGATCGTGGCACGCGGCGCCGCCCCCGGCCTCCGGACGGGCGCCCGGGATGCGGCATCCGGGGGCGCGGGCGGCACCGCCGGGTGACGCGGCGGCGCCGGCCGGGCGAACCCCCCGGCCGGCGCCGCGCCCGCCGGACGGCCCGTCAGGAGGGCCGCTTGACGGTCACCGTCAGCGCCCAGTCGTCGGGCCGCTCGGTGTACATCACCGCACCCGCCAGGTCGCCCTCCCGGGTCGGGGTGACGTCGTCGTAGGGGAAGGCGTAGCCCCGGCCGTCGGCCGCCAGCTCGTGGACCAGGCGCGCGTACTCGTGGCGCGGGCCGTGGGTGTAGAACTCCGCGGAGGTGGCGTCGGGCTGCGCGGGGTTGCTCACCAGCGTGGTCCGGCAGAACGCGGCGCCCAGCACCGCGGCGATGCGGCCCTGCTGGGTGGCGTTGATGCCGTGCAGGGAGCCGTCGCAGCCGAAGATGTCGGCCTCGGCGGTGGTGCCCCGCGTGCCGGGCTTGGCGAAGGAGGAGGGGGAGCCGTCGGTGATCCCCTGGAACACGAGCCGGTCGCCGTGGGTCCGGCCGGTCACCGTCACCCCCGGCCACACGTCGCCCAGGGCGATCCGCAGGTCCCTCCCGCCGTCGGCGCGGTAGGTGTGCCACACCTGGTCGACGTACTCGCGGTAGTGCCCGGCGAACACCTCCGTGCCCAGCCCCGGGAGCTTGGCCGGGCTGGTGACGCGGACCAGCCGGCCGCCGTCGTACAGCGCGCACCTGCCCCAGTCGCCGCCCGCCTGCCGCAGCCGGTCGGCCAGTCGGGCGGTCCCGCCCTCCGGCATGCCGCCGACGTGCTGCCGCCCGCCGCTGCCGGGGACGAGGGTGAGCGCGATGGGGAGCCCGACGCCGTCCACGCAGGTGATGTTCCCCCACACTCCGGCGGAGTTGTAGGTGAACTCGCAGTAGTCCCACGCGATGCGGTACGAGGCGTCGGCGGGGTTGGCGGCCGAGGGCTGGACGAGGGCGCCCGCGGCGCCGCCCGCGTTGGGGTTGGCGAAGAAGGACACGCTCCTGTCGAGGGAGAAGTAGGCCCGTCCGCCGGTGAGGTGGTCGTTCAGGGGCACCTGCCGCCCGAACGGTATGCGGTGCGACGCCAGGAAGCCGCTCAGGTCGTACATCCGCTCGGACGGGTTGGGGATCGGGTCGAGTCTGCCCGTGGAGGGGTTGAGGAAGCCCTGTCCGCCGCCCGGGACGTCGGCGTGGACGTAGGCGAACGCGGTGGACCGGCCGGTCTCGTTGACGAACGTCAGGCTCGGGACGGCCGCCGCGCCGCGCCGCGGGGAGGCGGCCGAGCCGGCGGGCGAGGCGGCGAAGCCGATGGCGGGGGCGGCGGCGGCCGCCGCGGACAGGCCGAGGAACCTTCTGCGTGACACCACGGTGGGGATCTCCTGAGGGACGTGGTTTATGGCATGGGCACGACATATGAAGCCGTGCGTCCGGCCGCCGCCCGGTGGGGCGGGACGCGATCCGGATGTCGCCACTGTGGTGAGGGGAGGCGCAAAGGTCAAGACCTTTAGCAGAGAGCGCTCTCATTCAAGGCTCGCCTACAACTCGTGCAAGGAGGAGGACAGATCCGGGACGGCCGCTCCGCCGGAACCGTCCCGCCGGAGCGGGGACCACCGCCCCGAAGGCGCCGGCCGCCCGGCTCCCCGGCATGCGCCGCGCGGGGGCCGGCGGCCGGTGCCCTTCGCGGCGTGCGCGGCCCCGTGCGCCTACGCGCCGCCCCCCTGCGCGCCCGTGGCGCCGCCCGGACGGCGCCACGGCCACTTCGGGCCGCCCTTCGGCCGCCCCTGCGGCAGATGGACGTACCGCCAGCCGCGCGGCAGCGCCAGCCGCCCGCCCCCGGCGACGGCCTCCAGGCGGTAGACGTGGACGACCGGCTCGCCGCCCTCCGGGCGGGGCACGGGGATCTCGTAGTACTTCGGCGGCCGCCCGGTGGGCCCCACCAGGACGGGCAGCACCCGCCCGTCCATCGGCCCGCCGACGAACGCCGTCTCCTCGCTTCTCACCGCTCCAGTCTCACAGCTCACAGCAGGTGCAGCGCGTCGCCGACCACCGGGGCGACGCCGCGGACCAGCCGCCCCACCGGTCCGTCGGGCCGCTCCAGCGCCAGCGCGGCGCGGGTGATCTCCGCGGTGCGCGGGTCGCTCGCCGCGGTGGCGCCCAGCAGGGCGATGAAGTGGTCCACCAGCCAGTCCCGCAGCTCGGCCGCCGGCGGCTGCTTGCCCTCGTCGAGCCAGATCAGCGAGGCGGCCTCCACCGCCGCTATCCAGGTGCGGACCGCCATCCGCAGCCGCGGCCCCGGCTCCAGGTCCGGGGCGACCCGCAGATGCAGCAGCACCTGCTCGGCCGCGGCGCGCCGCACCCCGTCCACGATCGCGTCCGTCCGGGAGGTCTCGGCCACGCTGCCGCCCCGCAGCAGCGCCGCGAACCCCGCGTCGTGCCCGTCGACGAAGGCCAGGTAGCGGTCGAGCGCCCGCGACAGCCTGCGGCCGAGCGGACCGGTCTGCGGCTCGGCGAAGCACTGCCGCAGCTCGTCGGCCGCGCTGCCCAGGGCGGCCTCGTACAGCTGCTGCTTGCCGCCGGGGAAGTAGCGGTAGACCAGGGGGCGCGAGACGCCCGCCGCGGCGGCCACGTCGTCGAGGGAGACGTCCTCGGGCGCGCTGTGCGCGAAGAGGACGAGCGCGGTGGCGATGAGCTGGCCGCGCCGCTCCTCCACGCTGAGCCTGCGGTACGCCGGGGCGGTCATGCGGGCAGCCTAGCCGCCGCCCGCGCCTCCCGCCCCCGCTGCCGCCGCCCCTCCGGCCGGCCGGCGCGTCAGGCCAGCAGGCCCGAACTGCGCCACAGCCTGCGGCCGACCCCGCGCAGCACCCCGATCTCGTCCAGGAAGTCCGTCAGCCGCCGTGCCCCCTCCTGCATCACCTCGCGGCGGTGTCCGCTGGCCCTGACCTGGGCGAGCGCCGCGCGGCGGTCGAGCCCGACGTCGGTGTAGACCCGCGGGTTGACGAAGGACAGGGACATCATCCGGGCCGCCTCGCCGGAGCTGATGCGGGTCAGCTCCGCCTTCCAGCGCGGGCAGCCCGCCATCTGGCGGCGCAGCTCCTCGCGCGCGTAGCGCACGTGCCGGGCCTCCTCCACGACGTGGATGCGGGTGATGCCGCGCACCAGGGGCTGTACCCGCTCGTCGGGGAAGGTCAGCCGCTGCATCCAGTCCAGGATCTCCTCGCCCAGCAGTGTCGCGGCGAACGAGCCGGGGGTGGTGGAGACGCTCTTGATCACCCGCGCCAGGTTGTGGTGGAGCCGCGAGACCGGGTACGGCCGCACGCCCGTCTTCCGGATGAAGCGGGTGAACATCTTGGAGTGGCGGCACTCGTCCTCGATCTCGGTGAGGGCGTAGCGCACGTGCGAGCTGTCCATGGGCTTGTCGTAGATGTGCCGCACCAGCAGCTGGATGAGGATGACCTCGAACCAGACGCCGAGCGAGGCGAGGGAGGCGGCCTCGTGGCGGGCCAGGTCCATCCGCTGCTCCTCCGGCATCCGCCGCCACAGCGGGGTGCCGTAGAGGGAGACCAGCTCGGGCGGCCAGAACCACTTGCCCTCCTCGAAGGGCGCGTCCCAGTCCAATTCCCGGTCGGGGTCGAAGGAGTGCCGGGCCGACGACTCCAGCAGGCGTTCGGCCACCTGCTCGCGGTCCTTGAGGGGGCCGAGGGCGTCGTGGAGCGGTCCGGTCCCGGCGCGGGGGGCTGTCGTCATGGCGAGGCCACCTCACAGTAGGGGTGTTACTGACGGTCACACCAGCGTCGCCCCTTATGAGACTACTCGTCAGCAAGCCCGTCAATCCCCTGCGCGCACCGTGCCGTGCATGCGGTGGCCCGGCCCGGCCCGGCGCCCTGGCCCGGACGCGCCCCGCCCCCGGCGCCGCGGGGGCACCGGGGGCGGGACGCTGGAGGCGCGGCGTCAGTGCTTGTGGCAGAAGTGCGGCGCCGGGCCGATGTTGACGACGTAGCGCGCGGAGACCCAGCCGTGGTGGTGGGCCAGCTTGTACCAGCGCGGGTTGCCGTCGACGTTCTGGCTGTTCACCTTGCACTCGATCTTGATCACCTTGCCGTACGGCAGGGTGCCCAGGATCTTGCTGTGGGTGTTCGGCCTGTGGCGGATGTGCAGGCCGCCGCGCGCGACGACGCGGCCCTTGTAGTCGTGGACGGCGACCTCGGCCCGGGCCTCCTTGCCCGTCCGGGCCTCGGCGGGGGCCATCTCCGGGTTGCGCATCTCGGCCTCGTCGCGCGGGGCCTCCTCGATGCTCTTGTTGCCGAGGTCGGCGACGGGCGCCGGGGGCTCGGCGATGGCCGGCCCGGCGGCGGTGGCGAGTGCGACGGCGCCACCGGCGGCGACCAGGGCGAGCCTGCTGAGCTTGGACTTGACCATTGTGGAGAAACCTCCTGGGAGGGTTGGGTCCGGCGTGGGCCGGACCCGGGGAAGGGACACATGGACTACGTCACGGCTCGTAGCGAACCGATCACTACCACGCGCAGTTCACGTTAAATCGGGACATATGCGTACGCAATTCGTCACGCTGTGTCGCCGTCGTGCCCAAGTCCCAGCTCAGTGGCCCTTATCGCCGGTTTCCCGCCCGAGGCCCCGCCTCCGCCACCCGGGTGGTCCTTTCCGGTCTCCGCGCAGGTCAGGACGGTGCGGCGCGCCCTGTTTCCCCGTCGGCCCCCCGCGCGGCCCCGGATTCCGGCCGGCCGCCCGGTGGGGACTCCCGCGGGCATGCGACGGCCCCCGCCGGGCACGCGCCCGGCGGGGGCCTGGGGTGTCACATCGGTGCGAGGGACGGCGAGGTGCCCCTCGTCACCACGTCACGTTGCCGTTGCCGCCGTCGAAGACGACGTCGGAGCAGGAGTAGAAGTTCTCCTGGCTGTCGGAGCGGATCCAGTGGATGAACATGATGTGCTGGCCGGAGCGCTGCGGCAGGCGGACGTCCCAGTAGTAGTGGCCGGACTCGGAGCCGACGCTGCCGGACTGCGGCGGGTTGGTGACGCTGTTGATCTTCTCCAGGTCACCCCAGGCCAGCGTCTTGGTCGGGGACCAGCCCGGCTTGGTGATGTAGACGTCGAAGCGCCCCGGGTGGTGTGCCCAGTTGCTGTGCTTGATCCGGACGTTGGCACCGGAGGACAGGTGGGTCTTGGGCCAGTCGGTGCGGGCCGCGTTGTAGGCGGAGAAGTCGAACGGGCCCCTGTTGCCGCCGCTGCACAGCGTGCCGTCGGGGATGTAGCCCGTGGTGCGCCCGCCGCCGTTGGAGTCGAGCACGGCGAACCAGTTGTACAGCCCCGTGGTGCCGTCCTCGCGGACCGCGGCGGCGCAGGCCGGGTTGGACGGCGTCTGGTGGTTGTTCCTGATCAGGTCCTGGTAGCACAGATAGGTGCGCGAGCCCGGCATCATCGTGGCGCCGTGCGCCGAGGCCGGGGTGGGCGTGGACGCCATGACGAGGCCGAACAGCGCCGCGCCCAGAACACCTAAGAAGCGGGGGGAGCGGACCGCCGAGGACCGCCGGACGGTGTGTGAGATGGCCATGGTGGGGGGGTCTCCTTCGGAGTCTTCCGCCGCGGCGGGAGGCCACCGGGGCCGACCGGGTGCGACGCCGGCCGGCCCGGCCGCGACCCGTCGCCGGGATCGTGCAGCCGTACCGGGGAGCCGCTCCCGTCCCACAGAGGGCCGGCCGGGATGTGGGGATCGTTCGCGAGGCCGGATGGGAGCGCTCCCAGGGTCAACGTACCGCCAGATGGCGGTTCCGTAAACGCCTTGTCGCGAACCTGTTTCCCGACAGGCCGCCCTACCGGTGCGTAACCGGGCCGCCGTACGGTCCGCCCCAGCGGAGGCCGCGAGGCCGCCAGCACCCGCCTGCCGCACTCCTCGGCGCCGGCGGACCCGGCCGGCGAGGCCCGGACGGCGGAAGCGGCCCCGCACGCCGGGCAGGAGCGGTCCCGCCCCCGCCGGCCGAATCCTCCGCAAAGCCGGCGGAGGCCCCCCGCCCTCCGCCGGCTTTGCCCGGGGCGCCGCCCCCGCGGGCGGCGCCGCGCTCACCGCACGCGGCGGTGCCGGGCGGTCGTCCGGCCCCGGGTGCGGCCGCCGTCGCGGAGCCGCATGGCCACCCACACCGCTACGGCCACCACGGCCAGCGCCAGCACGACCTTCGACAGCACCCCGACGTACGCCTCGACCAGCTCCCACCGGTCCCCGAGCCAGTAACCGGCCAGTACCAGGACCGAGTTCCAGATCAGGCTGCCCAGCGTGGTCAGGGCGACGAAGACCGGCAGCCGCATGCGCTCCACACCCGCCGGGACGGAGATCAGGCTGCGGAAGACCGGCACCATGCGCCCCAGCAGGACCGCCTTGGTGCCGTGCCGGGCGAACCACTCCTCGGTGCGCACCAGGTCGGACGGCTTCACCAGCGGGAGTCTGGCCCAGATCGCGTGCATGCGCTCGCGGCCGAACAGGGCGCCGATCCAGTACAGCGCCACGGCGCCCACCACCGAACCGAGCGTCGTCCAGAACAGGGCCGAGGGCAGGGAGAGGACGCCCTGCCCGGCGGCGAAACCGGTGAGCGGCAGGATCAACTCGCTGGGCAGCGGCGGGAAGATGTTCTCCAGCGCGATGGCCAGCCCGGCGCCGGGGCCGCCCAGCGTCTCCACGAGACCGGTGGCCCAGCCCACCACACCGCCGGTGGACTCGTGGGGCAGGGCTGGGGCGTCGGTGAGCATGGGTGGCCTCCGGGAACGGCAGTCGGTCGGGATCCGGTCGGCCGGGGTGGGACGCCCCGGCTCCGGAACACCCTAGAAACAGCGCGCCGGCGGGGGCACGGGGGGGCACCGCACACCGCGGTGCGGTTTCCCCCAGGACGGCCCCTGCGGAGAGCCTCCGCTCCGCGCGGTCAGGGAGCGGGATCGGCGCCCCGCCGTGCGAGGTAGGCCCGCATGACCTCGGTGTGGGTGGGGAAGGCCAGTTCGACGGCCTCCTCCAGCACCAGCCACTCCGTCACCTCGGCCCTGGGCGCCGACGGCGGCAGGCCCGCCGCGTCCCGCTCGGGCAGCAGCCCGAAGACCAGGAGGCTGGTGCCGCCGCTGTGCACGTCGAGGAGCCGGACGTCCCCCGCGTCCGCCTCCAGCCCGGTCTCCTCCCACAACTCCCGTACGGCCGCCTGCCGCCAGTCCTCGCCCAGCTCCATGTAGCCGCCGGGCAGCGCCAGTTCGCCGCGGGCCGGCTCGATGTCCCGCCGCACCACCACCAGACCGCGCCCGCCGCCGGCGGTGACCACGGGCTGGAGCGCCACCGCGACGGGCAGGGGGTTCGCCCACAGCGTCTCGCCGCAGCCCGCGCAGTCCCGGGGCCAGCCGGCGCCCGCCGGATAGGCGGTGCCGCAGTACGGGCAGTGGGTGATGCGGCGGCCGTGGGTGTATCCCATGCGGGCGGTCCCTCCTTCGCGCTCCGGCCCGCGCGGGCCGGCTGTACCGGGCTTCCGGCGTGCTGCTTCCCGCGATCCTGTCACCGGCCACCGCCGCACGGGAGGGCGGGGCGGGGGACGCGGGAGGGCGGCGCGGCGGGCGTCCCCGTCCCGCCCGGAGCCGGGACCGCCGCGGCGTCGTGCCACCGGTCCACCGCCGCCGGCCCGCGACGGCCGCCGGGACGCCGCCGACGGCCGTCCTGGCCGGGCCGCCCGGCGAGGACGGCCGGGAGGAAGCGGAGGACCGGGGGCAACACCCGAAGGCCGCGTCCCGGCCCACCCGCTCGATGAAGCGGGTGGGTTTCCGGGGCCGCGGGGCCTACCCTCCCCAGGAGCGAGATGTGTCCCGCGTTCCCCGGAGGAAGCATGCACCTGCTCGCGGCGCTCGATGAGGCCGTGGCCGCCCTCAAAGCCCCTCTGAACCGGACGGACATCGAACAGGGCTGGTCCGACGACCTCCGCCGGGAGATCCAGGAGGAGATCTCGGTCAGCCGCTCGGTACTGCGGCGGCACGGATCGGGCATGGCCCGGCATCTGCGCCTCCGCCTGGACGAGTGGATGGCGCGCGAAGGCGTACGACCGGGACGCCTCCGCGATGTGGTGCTGGAAGTGCAGCGGTTGACCGCGGAGGCCCGGGAGACGGCCTGAGGGCTCCTCCGGTCGATCGGCGAAGGCGAGCAGTGGCGTACAACGTTCCCGAATGCGCCGTGGAACGGGAGGTGCTGCCCCCCAACCCGATGGGAAGGTGCGTCGCAAGCGGGGGCGGCAACCTGTTCAGCAGGTCGGCCGGCGGACCGTGGTCAACCCCCGGTAGGCGCGTGAACTGCTGAACGCGGTGACGTACGTGGGCGGCTGGGACCGGGCCGGTGGCCGGCGGCTGCGGGCCTTCTACGGCTGCCTGTACTACGCGGCCCTGCGGCCTGGTGGGGCGCTGGGGCTGCGGCGGTCGGACTGCACCCTTCCGGGAGAGGGCTGGAGCCGGATCGACTTGGAGGAGACGCGTCCGGTGGCGGGCAAGACGTGGACCGACTCGGGGGAGACCCACGACCGGCGCGGCCTGGAGCAGCGCGCGGAGGGAGAGGCCCGGCTGGTGCCGATCCCGCCGCCGCTGGTCCGGATGCTCCGGGAGCACCTGAAGGAGTTCGGCACGGCGGAGGACGGGCGGTTGTTCGCCAGCGAGCGGGGGAACGCCGTGGCGGCCCCCTCGTGCTCGTGCGTGTGGAAGCGGGCGCGGGAGCTGGCCCCTGTGCCCGCACGGGTCTCCTCGGTCCTGGCGGCCCGGCCGTACGGCCTGCGGCACGCGGGCGTCTCCCAGTGGCTCGACTCCGGCGTGCCCGCTCCGGAGGTCGCCGCGCGTGCGGGGCACTCGGTGGAGGTGCTGCTCAAGATCTACGCCGCGTGCATCGACGGCCAGGAACAGGAGATGAACCAGCGGATCATGCGCGGCCTGGGGGAGGAGGCGTGGAGTGAAGCCCGTTCTACGGGCGCCCCTGCCTGTACGGGCCTGCCGCCGTCGTCGAAGATGTACGCGTGGCCAACCTCATCAGCACGCTGATCTCAGCCTTCGGCGTCCTCGTCGGCGCGATGTTCCTCTTCATCGGTATAGGTGAGTACCAGGCAGGGGCGTCCGTGCTGTGGGCGGTAGGCGGGGTCTTCATCTTCCTGATCGCCGTCTACGCGCTCGTTCGTGACCTCCGCACTGTCAGGAAGCCGGCAGCGGGGCGAGACGGCGAGGGCCGTGCCCGCTGAGCCTGTGAGCCCGGAGAGATCCGGGGCTCTCGGCATGTCCGGGGGAGTGCTCCGCGAGCGGCCCGAAACCGGGGCCTGACCTGGGCGGAGGCCGCTCCCGGCCACTACAGCATTACTACGTGATCACTGACATCCGGCTGCCTTCGGCGGCATCCGCCTGCCTCCGGCTGCACACAGCGAAAAACCCCGCTCGCAGCGTTCTCGCTGGTGGCGGGGTCTTCTGGCACCTCATAAAGGGTGCCCCCGGCAGGATTCGAACCTGCGCACACGGCTCCGGAGGCCGTTGCTCTATCCCCTGAGCTACGGGGGCGCTTCGTCGGTGATCCGCTGATCGCGGCGACGGGGAAAACACTACCAGCTCCCGAGGGGTGGGTCGGACAGGGTGTGCGGACACGGGGAGGGGCGGAAACGGGGGAAAGCCGGACGCGGGGGGCGGGCCGGCCCTACTCTCGGTGTGTGCCTGGCGTGTCCGGCCGGGTCCTTGTGGTGGACGACAGCAAGGTCATCCGGCAGCTGATCAGGGTCAACCTCGAGCTGGAGGGCTTCGAGGTGGTGACCGCGGCCGACGGTGCCGAATGCCTGGAGGTCGTGGAGACGGTGCGTCCCGACGCGATCACCCTCGACGTCGCCATGCCCCGGCTCGACGGGCTGCGGACCGCCGAGCGGCTGCGTGCCGGCGAGCGGACGCGCCGCATCCCGCTGGCCATCGTCAGTGCCTGCTCGCGGACGGACCTGGGGGCCGGACCGGTGGCGGGGGTCGACGCGTTCCTGGCCAAGCCGTTCGAGCCGGCGGACCTGGTGCGGATGGTGCGGGAACTGGTCCGGGGGACGCAGGGGGCCGGAGAGGCGGCGGACGGCGGAGCCGGCCCGGCCGCGGACCGGCGGCACCGGCGCCGCCGTCCGGTGCCGCCGGTGTGAGGTGCGTGTCATCCTTCGAAACGCATTCGCCTCCCCCCACCCCTCCTCCCATACCCTTGTCGCGTGACTCCCGCCCAGCTCTTGCGCACCGTGCTGCGCGCCGTGCGCCGTGTCGCGGACGCCGGTGCGCCGGGCGGAGCGGCGTCGGGCGCCCCGGCGGCGCTGCCGGAGCGGATCACCGTGGGACGGCCGCCGCGTCCGGGGTGCGGGGACTACGCCACCAATGCCGCGCTGCGGCTCGCCGCCGCCACCGGGCGTCCCGCCCGGAGCGTCGCGGAGGAGTTGCGGGAGGCGCTGGTGCGCGAGGAGGGCATCGCGGGAGTGACGGTCGCCGGCCCGGGCTTCCTCAACATCACCGTGGCCGGCGCGGCACGCGCCTCCCTGGTGGCGGAGCTGGCCGGGCGGGACGACGAGGGCCTGGTGGCGGCGTCCACCGACCCCGCGTCCGACGCGCGGCGCTGGTTCGGCGCCACCGGCGGACGGGTCTCGTACGAGCAGCGGGAGAGCAACCCCCTCTTCCTCGTCCAGTACGCGCACGCCCGCGCCCGCGCACTGCTGCGCGGCGCCCGCGACCTGGGCTTCGGGCCCGAGGCCGGGGCGGGCGGGCACGCGTACGGCGATCCGCGGGAGCTGGCGCTGGTCGGTGCGCTCGCCGAGTGCGAGCGGATCGCGGGCCTGGACGACCCCGGGCGGCTCGCCCGGGCCCTGGAGGAGGCCGCCGACGCCCTCCTCTCCATACACGGGTGCGTCCTGCCCGTCGGTGAGCGGAAACCCGAGGCCGCCCACCGCGCCCGGCTCGCCCTCGCCCAGGCGGCCGGAGCGGTGCTGGCCGGCGGCCTGTCCCGGCTGGGCGTCACCGCACCCGCACACGTCTGATGGAGATCACGAAGCGACCATGAGCCGTTCCGCGCACCCCGCAGGTCCCCGCCACGCCGACGTCCTGCCCGAGGGGCACTACAGCCCGCCGCCCGCCGACCTCAACGCCCTGGACCCGAAGGTCTGGTCCCGTACCGTCGCCCGGGACGAGCGGGGCGTCACCACCGTCGGCGGGCTGGACGTCGTCACCCTGGCCGAGGAGTTCGGCACGCCCGCCTACGTGCTGGACGAGGACGACTTCCGGGCCCGCTGCCGGGCCTGGCGCGACGCCTTCGGCGAGACCGCCGACGTCTTCTACGCCGGCAAGGCGTTCCTGTGCCGGGCCGTCGTGCGATGGCTGGCCGAGGAGGGCCTCAACCTCGACGTCTGCTCCGGCGGCGAGCTGGCCACCGCCCTGGCGGGCGGGATGCCCGCCGAGCGCATCGCACTGCACGGCAACAACAAGTCCGCCGCCGAGATCGAGCGGGCCGTGGAGGCCGGGGTGGGGCGGATCGTCCTGGACTCCTTCCAGGAGATCGTCCGCGTCGCGCACATCGCCGAGCGGCTCGGCAGGCGCCAGCGGGTGCAGATCCGGGTGACGGTCGGTGTCGAGGCCCACACCCACGAGTTCATCGCCACCGCCCACGAGGACCAGAAGTTCGGTCTGGCACTCGCCGACGGGCAGGCGGCCGAGGCGGTGCGGCGGGTGCTGAAGCTGGACAGCCTGGAGCTGGTCGGCGTCCACTCCCACATCGGCTCGCAGATCTTCGACATGGCCGGTTTCGAGGTCGCGGCGCGGCGCGTGGTGCAGCTGCTGACGCAGGTCCGCGACGAGCACGGCGTCGAGCTGCCCGAGATCGACCTCGGCGGCGGCCTCGGGATCGCCTACACCCCCGACGACGACCCGCGCGAGCCCCACGAGATCGCCAGGGCGCTCCACGACATCGTCGTCCACGAGTGCGAGGCGGCCGGGCTGGCCGTACCGCGGCTGTCGGTCGAGCCGGGGCGGGCCATCGCCGGCCCGACGACCTTCACGCTCTACGAGGTGGGCACCGTCAAGGAGCTGCCGGGCCTGCGCACCTACGTCAGCGTGGACGGCGGGATGTCCGACAACATCCGCACCGCGCTGTACGACGCCGAGTACTCCGTCGCGCTCGCCTCCCGCACCTCCGGCGCCGAGCCGATGCTCTCGCGCGTGGTCGGCAAGCACTGCGAGAGCGGCGACATCGTCGTGCGGGACGCCTTCCTCCCCGCCGACCTGGCCCCCGGCGACCTGCTGGCCGTCCCGGCCACCGGCGCGTACTGCCGGTCCATGGCGAGCAACTACAACCACGCCCTGCGGCCGCCGGTGGTGGCGGTCTCGGACGGCAGGGCCCGGGTGATCGTGCGGCGCGAGACGGAGGAGGACCTGCTCGGCTTGGACGTCGGGTGACGTCGGACGCCGCCGGACGGCCCCCGCGCGGGGGCCGTGGGGAGAGGGGGCGGCCCGGGGACGGGCCGTCTCAAAAAGAGAGGATCACGTCTCGCATACTGGATGGAGCGGGGTGCCCGCCGACCGGTGCGTGAGACTTGGATCCACAGGACTGTGGAGAAGCGAGGTCTGATGATGCGTACGCGTCCGCTGAAGGTGGCGCTGCTGGGCTGTGGGGTCGTCGGCTCAGAGGTGGCACGCATCATGACGACGCACTCGGCGGACCTCGCCGCCCGGATCGGCGCACCGGTCGAGCTGGCCGGGGTGGCCGTCCGGCGCCCGGGGAGGGTCCGCGAGGGCATCGACCCCGAGCTGGTCACCACCGACGCGGCCGCCCTGGCCGCCCGGGGCGACATCGACGTGGCGATCGAGGTCATCGGCGGCATCGAGCCCGCCCGCACCCTGATCAACGCCGCCTTCGAGAACGGCGCCAGCGTCGTCACGGCCAACAAGGCGCTGCTTGCCGAGGACGGCCCCGCCCTCCACGAGGCCGCCGAGAAGCACGGCGTGGACCTCTACTACGAGGCCGCCGCCGCGGCCGCGATCCCGCTGGTGCGCCCGCTGCGCGAGTCCCTGGCCGGCGACAAGGTCAACCGCGTCCTGGGCATCGTCAACGGCACCACCAACTTCATTCTGGACCGGATGGAGTCCACCGGCGCCGGGTACGCCGAGGCCCTGGCGGAGGCCACCGCCCTGGGGTACGCCGAGGCCGACCCGACCGCCGACGTCGAGGGCTTCGACGCCGCCGCCAAGGCCGCGATCCTGGCCGGCATCGCCTTCCACACCCGCGTCCGCCTCGACGACGTGCACCGCGAGGGCCTCACCGATATCACGGCCGCGGACATCGCCTCCGCCCGCCGCATGGGCTGCACGGTCAAGCTGCTGGCCATCTGCGAGCGCGCCGCCGACGGGCGCTCGGTCACCGCCCGCGTCCACCCGGCGATGATCCCGCTGACCCACCCGCTCGCCTCCGTCCGCGAGGCGTACAACGCGGTCTTCGTCGAGGCCGAGGCCGCCGGCCGGCTGATGTTCTACGGCCCCGGCGCCGGCGGGGCGCCCACCGCCTCGGCGGTCCTGGGCGACCTGGTCGCCGCCTGCCGCAACAAGCTCACCGGCGCCCGTGGACCGGGGGAGTCCGCCTACGCCCAGCTCCCGGTGAGCCCGATGGGCGAGGTGGTCACCCGGTACCACATCAGCCTGGACGTCGCGGACAAACCGGGTGTCCTCGCCCAGTGCGCCACCGTCTTCGCCGAGCACGGGGTCTCCATCGACACCGTGCGCCAGCAGGGCAAGGAAGGCTCCGGCAACGGCGCGTCGCTGGTCGTCGTCACCCACCGGGCATCGGACGCCGCCCTGACGGCGACCGTCGAAGCGCTGCGCGGACTGGACACCGTGCGCGGCGTCGCGAGCATCATGCGGGTCGAAGGGGAATGAGAGAGATGACCGCCACCACCGCCAGCCCTGGCACCACCGCTCCTCGAATGTCCGGCGCCCCCCAGTGGCGGGGCATCATCGAGGAGTACCGCGACCGGCTCCCGGTCACCGGCGACACCCCCGTGGTCACCCTCCGGGAGGGGGGCACGCCGCTGGTGCCCGCCCAGGTGCTCTCCGAGCGCACCGGCTGCGAGGTCCACCTCAAGGTCGAGGGCGCCAACCCCACCGGCTCCTTCAAGGACCGCGGCATGACGATGGCCATCAGCCGCGCCAAGGAGGAGGGCGCGCGGGCCGTCATCTGCGCCTCCACCGGCAACACCTCCGCCTCCGCCGCCGCCTACGCGGTGCGCGCGGGCATGGTCTGCGCCGTCCTGGTGCCGCAGGGCAAGATCGCGCTGGGCAAGATGGGGCAGGCGCTGGTGCACGGCGCCCGCATCCTCCAGGTCGACGGCAACTTCGACGACTGCCTCACCCTGGCGCGCGGCCTGGCGGACAACTATCCGGTGGCGCTGGTCAACTCGGTGAACCCGGTGCGCATCGAGGGCCAGAAGACCGCGGCGTTCGAGATCGTGGACATGCTCGGCGACGCACCCGACATCCACGTCCTGCCGGTCGGCAACGCGGGCAACATCACCGCCTACTGGAAGGGCTACCGGGAGTACGCCGACGCCTCCGCCGGCGACGGCGCCCACGCCACCCGCACGCCGCGCATGTGGGGCTTCCAGGCCTCCGGGTCGGCGCCCATCGTCCGGGGCGAGCCCGTCAAGGACCCGCGCACCATCGCCACCGCCATCCGCATCGGCAACCCGGCCTCCTGGGAGTACGCCGAGGCGGCGCGCGACGAGTCCGGCGGCTTCATCGACGAGGTGACCGACCGGCAGATCCTGGCCGCCTACCGGCTGCTGGCCGCGCAGGAGGGCGTCTTCGTCGAGCCGGCCTCGGCCGCCTCCGTCGCCGGTCTGCTGAAGGCCGCGGAGGAGGGGAAGGTCGACCCGGGCCAGCGGATCGTCTGCACCGTCACCGGCAACGGCCTGAAGGACCCCGACTGGGCGGTGCAGGGCGCGCCGCAGCCGGTCGTCGTCCCGGTCGACGCCGCCGCGGCGGCCCAGCGCCTGGGCCTGGTCTGACGGGAGGTCGCCGGGAGGCCCGCCGGACCTCCCGGCGACCGGCGTCACCTCGGGAGGGGCGCACAGCGGCGCGCGACACGCACCGTGCGCCTCCTGTACGCCCTGTACCGCCACCCAACCGTCCTTCGATAGGGTTGGGTCTACACGTCCTGACCTGGCGTACGGCATGTGCCAGAGGCCAGTGGACCGGTCCGGCCCCCCGGCCGCGGTCCCCGGAGACGTCGCGTGGTGTGTCCCCGGCCCCGCGTCAGACCGGCGTCCGACAAGCCCCCGACCAGCGTCCCAGCAGCACAGTCAGACCAAGGAGAGTCATCGAGCGATGGCCGGTCCCGCGTTCCGCGCCGCCGCCGTCCGGGTGCGCACCCCCGCCACCAGCGCCAACCTCGGCCCCGGCTTCGACGCCCTCGGCCTGGCCCTGGGCCTGTACGACGACGTCGTGGTCCGCGTCGCCGACTCCGGACTGCACATCGACATCGCCGGCGAGGGCGCCGAGACCCTGCCCCGCGACGAGAGCCACCTGCTCGTCCGCTCCCTGCGGACGACCTTCGACCTGCTCGGCGGGCAGCCCCGCGGCCTGGAGGTCGTCTGCGCCAACCGCATCCCGCACGGCCGCGGCCTGGGCTCCTCCTCGGCCGCCATCTGCGCCGGCATCATCGCCGCCCGCGCGGTGACCACCGGGGGCGCCGAGAAGCTCGACGAGACGGCCATGCTGGAACTGGCCACCGAGATCGAGGGCCACCCCGACAACGTGGCGGCCTGCCTGCTCGGCGGCTTCACCCTCGCCTGGACGGAGGGCGGCGCGGCCCGTGCCGTCAGGATGGAGCCGGCCCCCACCGTCGTCCCGGTCGTCTTCGTGCCCGACCGGCCCGTCCTGACCGAGACGGCCCGCGGCCTGCTGCCCCGCACCGTCCCCCACGTGGACGCCGCCGCCAACGCCGGCCGGGCCGCCCTCCTGGTCGAGGCGCTGACCCGCCGCCCCGAGCTGCTGCTCCCCGCCACCGAGGACAGGCTCCACCAGGAGTACCGCGCCCCCGCGATGCGCGAGAGCACGGAGCTGGTGCACCGGCTGCGGGCCGACGGGGTGTCCGCGGTCATCTCCGGCGCCGGCCCCACGGTCCTGGCGCTGGTCGAGGACGGCGCGGCCGACAAGGTCGCGCGGCTCGCGGGCGACGGATGGGCGGCCAACCGGCTGGCCCTCGACACCGCGGGGGCCGGTGTCCTGCCCCTGGCCGACACCGGCCGGGGACACGAATGAGAGCCTTCGAGAGGGGGAATGTTTGTTGAGGCCGGTAGTGTTAACCTCAAGTCTGCACCCGCAACCTCATGGGAATGCCCAAGACGGTGCGGTGCTCTCCGTGATCCCGTGGGTACAGTCCCACATGGGGCCACTCCTTCTTCCGGGAGCCTCCTGAACTGCCTGAGCAGCCTGCCGAGCAGTGCCCAGCTCGCTCCGGAACGGCGTGATCGACGCACGTCACCCCCTCACGCCACACCTTGTATCGAATTCCTCCGCCGTACACAGAGGCGGAAACCACCGCCCCGGCCCGGTCGAGACAGATGACCGCAGCCGGACAGCACAACCGGTCGCCGAGCCAGACAGGCCGACGCCCGCTCCAGGGAAGGACCCTTCGTGAGCGATACCACCGATCTGATGGGCGTGGACACCGCCGATGCCGCCGCGCCCGCCACGGACGCTCCTGCCGCGCCCGCATCCGGTACCGCCCCCAGGCGTCGCCGCTCCGGCACGGGCCTTGAGGGCATGGTGCTCGCCGAGCTGCAGCAAATCGCCTCCGGCCTCGGCATCCGGGGCACGGCGCGCATGCGCAAGAGCCAGCTGATCGAGACCATCCGGGCCAAGCAGGCCGAGAACGCCGGGGGTTCCGGGACCACGGGCGCCGCCGAGGCGCAGTCCGCCCCCGCCGCGGCCGAGAGCAAGCCGCGCCGCCGCGCGACCTCCAAGGCCCGGACGGGTGAGGGCGCCGAGGGCCCCGGTGAGGCCGCTCAGCAGCAGATCGACATCCCCGGCCAGCCCGGCGGCGACGAGCAGCCGGCCGGCGAGCGCCGCCGCCGCAGCAAGGGAGCCGAGGCCCCCGCCGCAGCGGAGGGCGCGGACGAGCGGTCCGCCGCCGAGGCCAGGCCCGCCGAGGGCGGCCGGAGCGCCGACACCCGGCAGGACGCCAAGCAGGACAAGGGCGGCGACCGCCAGGACAAGCAGGACAAGGGCGGCGACCGCCAGGCCAAGGGCCGCCAGCGCGACCGCCGCGGCAAGAACGACGGCGGTCAGCAGCAGGGCCCCGACGGCGGCAACCGCCAGGGCCGCGGTGACAGCCGTGGCGACAGCCGCGGCGACAACCGTGGTGACAGCCGCGGTGACGGCCGCGGCGACAACCGTGGCGACAACCGCGACGACGACTTCGAGGGTGGCCGCCGGGGCCGCCGCGGCCGCTACCGCGACCGCCGGGGCCGCCGCGGCCGCGACGACTACGCCGCCGAGCCGCAGATCTCCGAGGACGACGTCCTGATCCCGGTCGCGGGCATCCTCGACATCCTCGACAACTACGCCTTCGTCCGCACCTCCGGCTACCTGCCGGGTCCGAACGACGTGTACGTCTCCCTCGCCCAGGTCCGCAAGAACGGCCTGCGCAAGGGCGACCACATCACCGGAGCGGTGCGCCAGCCGCGCGAGGGCGAGCGGCGCGAGAAGTTCAACGCGCTGGTCCGCCTCGACTCGGTCAACGGCATGTCGCCCGAGAGCGGCAGGGGCCGGCCCGAGTTCGGCAAGCTCACCCCGCTGTACCCGCAGGAGCGGCTGCGGCTGGAGAGCGAGCCGGGCCACCTCACCTCGCGGATCATCGACCTGGTCTCGCCCATCGGCAAGGGCCAGCGCGGTCTGATCGTGGCCCCGCCGAAGACCGGCAAGACCATGGTCCTGCAGTCGATCGCCAACTCCATCACCCGCAACAACCCCGAGTGCCACCTGATGGTCGTGCTCGTGGACGAGCGGCCGGAGGAGGTCACCGACATGCAGCGGTCGGTCAAGGGCGAGGTCATCTCCTCGACCTTCGACCGCCCCGCCGAGGACCACACCACCGTCGCCGAGCTGGCCATCGAGCGCGCCAAGCGGCTGGTGGAGCTCGGCCACGACGTGGTGGTCCTGCTGGACTCGATCACCCGTCTGGGCCGCGCCTACAACCTGGCCGCCCCGGCCTCGGGCCGCATCCTGTCCGGTGGTGTGGACTCCACCGCGCTCTACCCGCCGAAGAAGTTCTTCGGCGCCGCGCGGAACATCGAGGACGGCGGCTCCCTGACGATCCTGGCCACCGCGCTGGTCGAGACCGGCTCGCGGATGGACGAGGTGATCTTCGAGGAGTTCAAGGGCACCGGCAACATGGAGCTCAAGCTCGACCGGAAGCTCGCCGACAAGCGGATCTTCCCCGCGGTGGACGTGGACGCCTCCGGCACCCGCAAGGAGGAGATCCTGATGGGCGCCGAGGAGCTGGGCATCGTCTGGAAGCTGCGGCGCGTCCTGCACGCGCTGGACCAGCAGCAGGCCATCGAGCTCCTGCTGGACAAGATGAAGAAGACGAAGTCCAACGCCGAGTTCCTGCTCCAGATCCAGAAGACGACGCCGGCTCCCGGCAACGGCGACTGAGCCGGAGCCGGCGGACGCCGGCACGGTGCCGCAGCGAGGGCCGTCCCACCGCACCGGGTGGGACGGCCCTCGCCGTCTTCCCGCCCGCCCCGGCAGGCCCCACCGGGGGCGACGGGGGGAAACGCGGAGTGATCCGGCCCGATCCGGGTACGCCGAGGCAAATGGCGAGGGGAGGCCCTCCCCGGCTGTTGCCCGTCCGGCCGATCCGGTCCGGCGGCTCCCGCAGGGCGTCGGGCGGCCCTCCCGGGCCCCGCGCACGGCGGGGCGGCACAGGGCAGACGAGGAAGGCATGACGGACGACGAGACCACCAGGGGCGGCGGGGCCACCGGTACGGGCGAGCGGGACGGGCGGAGGCCCCGACCGGAGCGCCGCAGGGCGCTGCGCGCCGCGATCTGGGGGACGGTCGGCACCCTCGTGCTGGCCGCCGCCGGATTCGGGGTCCTCTACCTCAGGTTCGACGGCAACATCGCCGGCATCGACATCGACGCCGCCCTGGGCGGCGACCGGCCCGCCGACCTGCCCGGCGGCTCGCTGGACATCCTCGTCCTCGGCTCCGACACCCGGTCCGGCGACAACGCCCGCTACGGCCGCGACGACGGCACCGCGCGCGCCGACACCGCGATGATCGTGCACGTCGGCGCGGGGCGCGACCGGGTGAGCGTCGTCTCCGTGCCCCGCGACACCCTCGTGGAGCGGCCCGAGTGCGCCAGGACCGACGGCGGCACGGCGCCCCCCGCACGGCGGGCGATGTTCAACACCGCCTACGAGATCGGCGGGCCGGTGTGCACCGTGAAGACCGTCGAGGCGATGACCGGCATCCGCATGGACCACTACGTCGAGATCGACTTCGCCGGCTTCGAGAAGGTGATCGACGCCCTGGGCGGCGTGCCGGTCACGCTCACCGAACCGATCGACGACAAGGGCAGCCACCTCCGCCTGGACGCCGGGCGCCACGTCCTGGACGGGGAACAGGCCCTGGCCCTGGTGCGCACCCGCAAGAGCGTCGGCAACGGCAGCGACCTGGCGCGGATAAAGCTCCAGCACGCCTTCGTACGCTCCTTCGCCGACCGGGTCAGGGAGCTGGGGGTCTTCTCCGACACCGGACGGCTCTACCGGCTCGCCGAGACCGCCACCGACGCCCTGACCACCGACGCCTCCCTGGCCTCCACCGCCGACCTGGCCGGGCTGGCCCGGATCCTCCAGGACGTCGACTCCCGGGACATGCAACTGGTCACCCTGCCGGTGCGCTACTCGGCCGCCGACCCCAACCGCGTGGTGCCGATCGGGGCGCAGACCGAGCGGATCTGGGCGGCCCTGAGGGCCGACCGCCCCATCCCCGAGTCCGCGACCGAGGGATCGGCCGCCGAGGAGGCCCGGAAGGAGCGGGGACGCGGCGGGGACGCCCGGCGGGCGGAATAACGGCCGCCGCCCCCTGGTTTTGGGAGGTGCGCCCAGTAGTGGCAGACTGGTGCGTCGGTCCCGGTTCACGCGCAGGCAGTGACGTCCAGCGGACCCCCGCGCCCGCCATCGGGCACGGAGGAGCCGGCGCGACCCGGAACCCTCCCGCAACCTAGGAGACACCTTGAAGCGCGACATCCACCCGGAGTACGTGGAGACCCAGGTCAGCTGCACCTGCGGCAACTCCTTCACCACCCGCAGCACCGTCGCCAACGGCACCATCCGTGCCGACGTGTGCTCCGCGTGCCACCCGTTCTACACGGGCAAGCAGAAGATCCTCGACACCGGTGGCCGCGTGGCCCGCTTCGAGGCCCGCTTCGGCAAGAACGCCGGGTCGAGGAAGAAGTAGCGACCCCGAACGCCGGTCCTCGGCCGCCCACCCGCGGGCGGCCGGACCGGCGTTTTGCCGTCCCGGCAGGGACCTCCCGCCGCACCCCGTCCGCACGCCCCGTCCCACACGAAGGACCCCCACGATGTTCGAGGCGGTCGAGGAACTGATCGGTGAGCACGCCGACCTCGAGAAGCAGCTCGCTGATCCCGCCGTCCACGCCGACCAGGCCAACGCGCGCCGCCTGAGCAAGCGTTACGCGGAGCTGACCCCCATCGTCGGCACCTACCACGCCTGGAAGAGCACCGGCGAGGACATCGCGGCGGCCCGTGAGCTGGCCGTCGACGACCCGGACTTCGCCGCCGAGGTCAGGGAGCTGGAGGCGCGGCGCGAGGAGCTGACCGAGAGGCTGCGGCTGCTGCTCGTCCCGCGCGACCCCAGCGACGACAAGGACGTCATCCTGGAGATCAAGGCGGGCGAGGGCGGCGAGGAGTCCGCGCTGTTCGCCGGCGACCTGCTGCGCATGTACCTGCGCTACGCCGAGCGGCGGAACTGGAAGACCGAGATCATCGAGGCCAACGCCTCCGACCTCGGCGGCTACAAGGACGTCCAGGTGGCGGTGAAGACCAAGGGCGGCGCCCCGGCCGAGCCCGGCCAGGGCGTGTGGGCCCGGCTGAAGTACGAGGGCGGCGTCCACCGCGTCCAGCGGGTGCCCGCCACCGAGTCCCAGGGCCGCATCCACACCTCCGCCGCCGGCGTCCTCGTCCTGCCCGAGGCCGAGGAGGTCGACGTGGAGATCAACCCGAACGACCTGCGGGTCGACGTCTACCGCTCCTCCGGGCCCGGCGGCCAGTCCGTGAACACCACCGACTCCGCCGTCCGCATCACCCACCTGCCCACCGGGATCGTCGTCTCCTGCCAGAACGAGAAGAGCCAGCTGCAGAACAAGGAGCAGGCGCTGCGCATCCTGCGCGCCCGGCTGCTGGCGGCGGCCCAGGAGGAGGCGGAGAGGGAGGCGTCGGACGCGCGCCGCAGCCAGGTGCGTACGGTGGACCGGTCGGAGCGCATCCGCACCTACAACTTTCCGGAGAACCGGATCTCCGACCACCGGGTCGGCTTCAAGGCGTACAACTTGGACCAGGTGCTGGACGGCGACCTGGACGCGGTGATCCAGGCGTGCGTGGACGCCGACTCCGCGGCCAAGCTCGCCGCCGCACAGTGACCGCGGCGGCCGCCGCGCGGAACCAGCGGGCGGCCGCGGACACGGATGGACGGCCGGGCCGCCGACGAGGCCCGTACGGGACGGGTGGAGGACGAGGGACGTGAACGTACTGCTCGCCGAGGTGGCCCAGGCCACCCAGCGGCTCGCCGACGCCGGAGTGCCCTCCCCGCGCTTCGACGCGGAGGAGCTGGCGGCGTACGTGCACGGTGTCAAGCGGGGGGAGCTGCACCGGGTGGCGGACTCCGACTTCGACGCCCGCTACTGGGAGGTCGTGGCCCGCCGCGAGGCCCGCGAGCCGCTCCAGCACATCACCGGCCGGGCCTTCTTCCGCTACCTGGAGCTCCAGGTGGGCCCCGGGGTGTTCGTGCCCCGCCCCGAGACGGAGTCCGTGGTGGGCTGGGCGATAGACGCCGTACGCGCCATGGACGTCGCCGAGCCGCTCATCGTCGACCTGTGCACCGGCTCCGGGGCCATCGCCCTGGCCATGGCCCAGGAGGTGCCGCGCTCGCGCGTGCACGCCGTCGAACTGGACGAGGGCGCCCTGGCGTGGGCCCGCAGGAACACCGAGGGATCCCGTGTCACGCTGCACCACGGCGACGCGCTGACCGCCCTGCCCGAGCTGGACGGCCAGGTCGACCTCGTCATCTCCAACCCGCCCTACATCCCGCTCACCGAGTGGGAGTACGTCGCCCCCGAGGCCCGCGACCACGACCCGCAGATGGCGCTCTTCTCCGGCGAGGACGGACTGGACGTCATCCGCGGCCTGGAGCGCACCGCGCACCGGCTGCTGCGCCCCGGCGGCCTCGTGGTGATCGAGCACGCCGACACCCAGGGCGGCCAGGTGCCCTGGATCTTCACCGAGGACCGCGGCTGGGCGGACGCCGCGGACCACCCCGACCTCAACAACCGACCCCGTTTTGCCACAGCCCGCAGGGAGGTGCCGTAAATGGCACGGCGTTACGACTGCTCCGACGCGACCGACCGCGCCACCGGTCTGCGCGAGGCCGCTTCCGCGGTCCGCCGCGGCGAACTCGTCGTCCTGCCCACGGACACGGTCTACGGGATCGGCGCCGACGCCTTCTCGCCGGAGGCCGTGGGCGACCTGCTGGAGGCCAAGGGACGCGGACGCAGCATGCCCTCGCCCGTCCTGATCGGCTCCCCCAACACCCTCCACGGCCTGGTCACGGACTTCTCCGAGCAGGCGTGGGAGCTGGTGGACGCCTTCTGGCCCGGCGCCCTCACCCTGGTCGCCCGGCACCAGCCCTCGCTCACCTGGGACCTGGGGGAGACCCACGGCACGGTCGCCGTCCGCATGCCGCTGCACCCGGTGGCCATCGAGCTGCTGACCGAGGTCGGTCCGATGGCGGTGTCGTCGGCGAACCTCACCGGCCACCCGGCCCCGCAGGACTGCGACGCCGCCCAGGGGATGCTGGGCGACTCCGTCGCCGTCTACCTCGACGGCGGCCCCACCCCCGACTCGGTGCCCTCCTCGATCGTCGACGTCACCCGGCCGGTGCCCCGGCTGCTGCGGGCGGGCGCGATCAGCGCCGAGGAGCTGCGCAAGGTGGTACCCGACCTCGAGGCCGCCAGTTGACTCCGTCCGACGGGGCGCCCGCGGAACATGGCATACCGGTCTTCCGCATCCTCCACGTCTCCACCGGCAACGTCTGCCGCTCGCCCATCACCGAGCGGCTGACCCGGCACGCCCTGGTGGACCGGCTCGGCGACGAGCGGGCCGGGGGGCTGGTGGTGGAGAGCGCGGGGACGTGGGGGCACGAGGGCGCCCCGATGGAGGAGCACGCCGCGGAGGTCCTGCTGGAGCACGGCGCGGACCCGTCCGGCTTCCTCGGCCGCGAACTGCTGGACGAGCACGTCGTCCGCGCCGACCTGGTGCTGACCGCGACCCGCGACCACCGGGCGCAGGTGATCTCCATGGGGCACTCCGCGGGGCTGCGCACGTTCACCCTCAAGGAGTTCACCCGGCTGGTGCGGGCCATCGACCCGGCCACCCTGCCCGAGCCCGACGGCGACGGCTGCGTGGTCGAGCGGGCCCGTGCGCTGGTGCGGGCCGCCGCGGCGCTGCGCGGCTGGCTCCTGGCGCCCAGCGCGGAGGCCGACGAGGTGTACGACCCCTACGGCGCGCCCATCACGTACTTCCGCAGCGTCGGCGAGGAGATCAGCGCGGCGCTCGACCCGGTGGTCACGGCCCTCACGGGGGTGCCCGCGCGCACATGAACGGCCCCGGGAGAGGACGGGGAGGCGGTCGGCGCGGGCGGCGCGCAACCGTCCGCGGCGGTCCGGTTGTCTAAGGTGTGGTGTCCCGGGTGTGTGTCCGGGGAGCCTGCGAGAGTTCTGGGGAATCCGTGCGTGAATACCTGCTGACGCTGTGCGTCACGGCCGCGGTCACCTACCTCCTCACCGGGCCGGTGCGGAAGTTCGCCATCGCGGCGGGCGCGATGCCCGAGATCCGGGCGCGCGACGTGCACCGCGAGCCGACGCCGCGGCTCGGGGGCATCGCCATGTTCGGCGGGCTGTGCGCGGGCCTGCTGGTGGCCTCCCAGCTCACCAACACCAGCAGCGTCTTCACGCTCTCCGACGAGCCCCGCGCGCTGCTGGCCGGGGCCGGCCTCATCTGGCTGCTGGGCGTCCTGGACGACAAGTGGGGCGTGGACGCGCTGATCAAGCTCGGCGGGCAGATGATCGCCGCCGGCGTGATGGTCTGGCAGGGCCTGACGGTGCTGTGGCTCCCGGTGCCCGGCGTCGGCAGCGTCGCCCTGACCCCGCTGCAGGGCACCCTGCTGACGGTCGCGCTGGTGGTCGTCACCATCAACGCGGTCAACTTCGTCGACGGCCTGGACGGGCTGGCCTCCGGCATGGTCTGCATCGCCGCCGTGGCGTTCTTCATGTACGCCTACCGGATCTGGTACGGCCACGGCATCGAGGCCGCGGCGCCCGCGACGCTCTTCGCGGCCGTCCTGATGGGCATGTGCCTGGGCTTCCTGCCGCACAACATGCACCCCGCGCGGATCTTCATGGGCGACTCGGGGTCGATGCTGATCGGCCTGGTGCTGGCCGCCGGGGCGGTCTCCATCACCGGCCAGGTCGACCCGGACGTCCTGACCGGCGCCACCGGTTCGGTCCGGAGCACGGTCCAGGAGATGGTGCCCGTCTACGTGCCGGTGGTGCTGCTGCCGCTGTCGGTCATCGCGGTCCCCATCGCCGACCTGGTGCTGGCCGTGGTGCGGCGCACCTGGCGCGGCCAGTCGCCGTTCGCGGCCGACCGGGGCCACCTCCACCACCGGCTGCTGGAGATCGGGCACTCGCACAGCCGGGCCGTGCTGATCATGTACTTCTGGTCGGCGCTGATCGCCTTCGGCACCGTCGCCTTCTCGGTGCGGTCCTCCAGCCTGGTGATCGTGCTCGCCATCGTGCTGCTGAGCGCGGTGGGGCTGGTCATCCTGCTGATGCCGCGCTTCACCCCGCGGGTGCCGCGGTGGGCGCAGCGGTTGGTGCCGCCGCGCTACCGCATCCGGCGGACGGCCGCGGGGCAGGACCCGGAAGGGGCCGCCGAGCCGGGGGAGGACGGCGCCGCGGACGGAGCCGGGCAGCGGGCCCGCGGAGCCGCCGGAGAGCCCGCAGGGGCGACCGCGCTCAGCGAGCGCGAGCGGCTGGCGCGCGAGGGGCGCCGCACGGTCGACAGCCGTTCATAGCAGCTTCCCCGGCCGCCGTCAGCACGAAGTACCGTGGGCTACCCCGTACGTGTGACAGTCCGCACACGATGTAGGTAAAGACCTCATCAAATAGTTTGTGATACCGTTCACGAGAACCCGGTGCCCAGCCCGGAAGACCGTAGTGCGGCGGTCCTCCGGGGCGAGGCCATGGCCCTCATCCGCCGGGGATACGCTCGTCTGTGACGACAATGACGCCCCCCGAACTCGGAGCCTTCTCCATGCAGTCGAATGACGCTCGCATGCTGCTGCGCTGCGCCGTGCCGACCGCCGCCGCCGGCGCGGTCGCCTCGGGCGTCGGCGCCGTGCTCGCAGGCGGCGAGGGCGCGCTCGGCGCGGTGCTCGGAGCAGCCACCGTGATCCTCTTCATGGGGAGCGGCCTCGCCGTGCTCCAGTGGATCGCCAAGTCCTACCCGGCCCTGTTCCAGGCCATGGGGCTGATGCTCTACCTGGTGCAGATCCTGCTGCTCGCGGTCGTGCTCGCGGTCTTCCAGGACACCACGCTGTTCGACACCCGGGCCTTCGGGCTCTCCCTGCTCGCGGCCACCCTGGTGTGGATCGCCTCCCAGGCGCGCGCCCACATGAAGGCCAAGATCCTCTACGTGGAGCCCGAGTCGTCCTCGGAGGGGAAGCCCGCGGCGCAGGGATCCACGTCGTGACGGGTAGGGCCGGGATAAAGGCGCGTTCGAACTCCTGCTATCGTCCGGTGCCAACTGCGGTACCGCAGGCATGGGCGGTTGAGTTCGCCTGCTCGTCCACAGGTTCCCAGGGACGGAAGCGGCAGCCGGCGCCGTCCACCAGCCGCCCCCACATTCGCAAGTCCAGTCCAGTGCCGTTCCGTGGCCGCGTGCCGCGCCGACACATCGAGGTTGCCGTACCCATGCGCCATGTTGAAGGAGCTCGCGGTGAGTGCTGACCAGATGCTCGCCTTCGAGACCGACTGCCACATCTTCGACGGGTGCGGCTTTCCCGCTCCGGGCCTGCACTCGTTCTTGTTCAAGCCGATGTTCACCGTCGGCGGGTTCGAGTTCAACAAGCCGATCCTGCTGGCCCTCGTCGGAACCGTGCTGATCGTCGGGTTCTTCTGGGCGGCCTTCAACAAGGCCAAGGTGGTACCGGGCAAGCTGCAGATGGTCGGCGAGGCCGGTTACGACTTCGTGCGCCGCGGCGTCGTCTACGAGACGCTCGGCAAGCGGGACGGCGAGAAGTACGTCCCCTTCGTCGTCGCCCTGTTCTTCTTCGTCTGGGTGATGAACCTGTGGTCGGTGATCCCGCTGGCCCAGTTCCCGGTGACCTCGATCTTCGCCTTCCCCCTCGGCCTGGCACTGGTCGTCTACGTCACCTGGGTCGGCCTCACCTTCAAGAAGCACGGCTTCGTCGGCGCCTTCAAGAACTTCACCGGCTACGACAAGTCGCTCGGTGCGGTGCTGCCGCTGGTGATGGTGATCGAGCTCTTCTCGAACCTCCTGGTGCGCCCCTTCACCCACGCGGTCCGGCTCTTCGCCAACATGTTCGCGGGCCACATGCTGCTGGTGATGTTCAGCATCGCCAGCTGGTACCTGCTGAACGGCATCGGCATCGCCTACGCCGCGGTCTCCTTCACCATGACCGTGGTGATGATCGCGTTCGAGCTTTTCATCCAGGCGGTTCAGGCGTACGTGTTCGTCCTCCTGACCTGCACATACCTCCAGGGCGCGCTCGCCGAGCACCACTGAGCAAGCCCGCCTCCACCACCTGAGTCGTCAGGCGGCCAACCCCCGCCTGTCCTGTGTAAAGAGAAGGAAGAAGCATCATGTCCGACCTTGTGACCCTCGCCGCCGTCACCGGCAACCTCGGCTCCATCGGCTACGGTCTCGCCGCGATCGGCCCCGGCATCGGCGTCGGCATCGTCTTCGGTAACGGCACCCAGGCCCTGGCCCGCCAGCCCGAGGCCGCCGGCCTGATCCGGCAGAACCAGATCCTCGGCTTCGCCTTCTGTGAGGCGCTGGCCCTCATCGGCATCGTCATGGGCTTCGTCTTCCGCAGCTGAGCCCTGACGCAGCAATCATTTTCCGACGGAAGGCACTGATGTGATCGCCCTGGTACAGGTGGCGGCCGAGGAGGAGCAGAACCCCCTCGTCCCGCCCATCCCGGAGCTCGTCGTCGGCCTGCTCGCCTTCGCCATCGTCTTCTTCTTCCTGTGGAAGAAGCTCCTCCCGAACATCAACAGGGTCCTGGAGGAACGGCGCGAGGCGATCGAGGGCGGCATCGAGAAGGCCGAGGCGGCCCAGCTCGAGGCGCAGCAGACCCTCGAGCAGTACAAGGCCCAGCTCGCCGAGGCCCGTCACGAGGCCGCGCGCCTGCGCCAGGAGGCACAGGAGCAGGGCGCCGCGCTCATCGCCGAGATGCGCGCGGAAGGCCAGCGGCAGCGTGAGGAGATCATCGCCGCCGGTCACGCCCAGATCGAGGCCGACCGCCGGCAGGCCGCGCAGGCGCTGCGCCAGGACGTGGGCAAGCTCGCCACCGACCTGGCCGGCAAGCTGGTCGGCGAGTCCCTGGAGGACGTCGCCCGGCAGAGCCGCACGATCGACCGCTTCCTCGACGAACTCGAGGCGAAGGCGGAGTCCTCGGGCACGTCCCTCGGAGCCGCCCGATGAACGGAGCGAGCCGCGAGGCGCTGGCCGCCGCTCGGGAGCGACTGGACGCGCTGACGGACTCCACCTCCGTCGACGCGGCCAGGCTCGCCGACGAGCTGGCCGCGGTCACCGCGCTGCTCGACCGAGAGGTGTCGCTGCGTCGGGTCCTGACCGACCCGGCGCAGCCCGGCGAGGCCAAGGCCGAGCTGGTCGGACGCCTGCTGGGCGGCCAGGTGGGCGGCGAGGCCGTCGACCTGGTCTCCGGAATGGTCCGCTCCCGCTGGTCGCGCTCGCGCGACCTGGTGGACGCGGTCGAGCAGCTGGCGGACGTGGCCGACCTCACGGCGGCCGAGCGCGACGGCACCCTGGACGACGTCGAGGACGAGCTGTTCCGGTTCGCCCGGACGGTCTCCTCCTCGCCCGACCTCAGGGCGGTCCTCGGCGGCAAGGTCTCCGACGACACCCTCAAGGCGGCCAAGACCGAGCTGCTGCACCGGCTGCTGGGCGGGCGGGCCAGGCCCGCCACCGAGCGGCTGGTCGTCCGCCTGGTCCGCCAGCCGCGAGGCCGTACTCTTGAAGGAGGGCTCGAAGCCCTCTCCAGGCTGGCCGCTGAACGCAGGAACCGTTCGGTCGCGGTGGTCACCACCGCGGTACCGCTCAGTGACGGCCAGAAGCAGCGCCTGGGTGCCGCTCTGGCGAAGCTGTACGGCCGCGAGGTGCACCTCAACCTGGACGTGGACCCCGGGGTCCTCGGCGGGGTCCGGGTGCGGATCGGCGACGAGGTCATCGACGGCACCGTCTCGGAGCGCCTCGAAGCGGCGACCCGGAGGATGGCGGGCTGACCTGCGGCCGACGGGGACGTCGCGCCGCAGGCACACACCAACTCAAGAAGCAGTACTGGCGGCCCGAGTTGGGCCGTAGCAGACACATACGGGCCCAACAAGGAGAGCAGGGAACCCAGATGGCGGAGCTCACGATCCGGCCGGATGAGATCCGGGACGCGCTGGAGAACTTCGTCCAGTCGTACCAGCCGGACGCGGCCTCGCGCGAAGAGGTCGGGACGGTCAGCGTTGCCGGCGACGGCATCGCGAAGGTCGAGGGCCTTCCCTCGACCATGGCGAACGAGCTGCTGAAGTTCGAGGACGGCACCCTCGGCCTCGCCCTCAACCTCGAGGAGCGCGAGATCGGTGCGGTCGTCCTCGGCGAGTTCAGCGGCATCGAGGAGGGCCAGACGGTGCGCCGCACCGGCGAGGTCCTCTCCGTCGCGGTCGGCGACGGTTACCTCGGCCGCGTCGTCGACCCGCTGGGCAACCCGGTCGACGGCCTCGGCGAGATCGAGACCGAGGGCCGCCGCGCCCTCGAGCTGCAGGCCCCCACGGTCATGCAGCGCAAGTCGGTGCACGAGCCGATGGAGACGGGCTACAAGGCCGTCGACGCGATGACCCCGATCGGCCGCGGCCAGCGCCAGCTGATCATCGGCGACCGCCAGACCGGCAAGACCGCCCTGGCGATCGACACGATCATCAACCAGCGCGACAACTGGCGTTCCGGCGACCCGAACAAGCAGGTCCGCTGCATCTACGTCGCCATCGGCCAGAAGGGCTCCACCATCGCCTCCGTGCGCGCGGCGCTGGAGGAGAACGGTGCGCTGGAGTACACCACCATCGTCGCCGCCCCGGCGTCCGACCCGGCGGGCTTCAAGTACCTGGCCCCCTACACCGGTTCGGCCATCGGCCAGCACTGGATGTACCAGGGCAAGCACGTCCTGATCATCTTCGACGACCTCTCCAAGCAGGCCGACGCCTACCGCGCCGTGTCCCTGCTGCTGCGCCGTCCGCCGGGCCGTGAGGCCTACCCGGGCGACGTCTTCTACCTGCACTCCCGGCTGCTGGAGCGCTGCGCCAAGCTGTCGGACGACATGGGTGCCGGCTCGATGACCGGTCTGCCGATCATCGAGACCAAGGCGAACGACGTCTCGGCGTTCATCCCGACCAACGTCATCTCCATCACCGACGGCCAGTGCTTCCTGGAGTCCGACCTGTTCAACGCGGGCCAGCGCCCGGCGCTGAACGTCGGCATCTCGGTCTCCCGCGTCGGTGGCTCGGCCCAGCACAAGGCCATGAAGCAGGTCTCCGGCCGGCTTCGCGTGGACCTCGCCCAGTTCCGCGAGCTGGAGGCGTTCGCCGCCTTCGGCTCCGACCTGGACGAGGCGTCCAAGGCGTCGCTGGAGCGGGGCAAGCGCATGGTCGAGCTGCTGAAGCAGCCGCAGTACGCGCCGTACCCGACCGAGGACCAGGTCGTCTCCATCTGGGCCGGCACCACCGGCCGCATGGACGACGTGCCCGTGGAGGACATCCGCCGCTTCGAGCGCGAGCTGCTGGACCACCTGCACCGCGAGCGCAAGGACCTGATGACCGGCATCCGCGAGGGGGGCAAGATGTCCGACGACACCCTCGAGTCCCTCTCGGACGCCGTCGCCGCCTTCAAGAAGCAGTTCGAGACCTCGGACGGCAAGCTGCTGGGCGAGGGCTGATCATGGGCGCGCAGGTCAGGATCTACAAGCGGCGGATTCGCTCCGTCAGCGCGACCAAGAAGATCACCAAGGCGATGGAGATGATCTCCGCCTCGCGCATCGTCAAGGCACAGCGCCAGGTGGCCGCGTCGACTCCGTACGCCGACGAGCTGACCCGGGCCGTCACCGCCGTCGCCACCGGCTCCAACACCCAGCACCCGCTGACCACCGAGGCCGAGAAGCCGGCCCGGGCCGCGGTCCTGCTCATCACGAGCGACCGCGGCCTGGCCGGCGGCTACTCCTCCAACGCCATCAAGGCCGCGGACCGGCTGACCGCGCGGCTGCGGGAGCAGGGCAAGGAGGTCGACTCCTACATCGTCGGCCGCAAGGGCGTGTCCTACTACAGCTTCCGCGACCGGAAGATCGCCCAGTCGTGGACGGGCTTCACCGACCGGCCGACCTACGCCGACGCCAAGGCCGTCGCCGGACCGCTGATCGAGGCGGTCCAGAAGGAGACGGCCGAGGGCGGCGTGGACGAGCTGCACATCGTCTTCACGGAGTTCGTGTCGATGATGACGCAGAATCCGGTCGGAAAGCGGCTGCTGCCCCTCTCCCTCGACGAGGAGGGGAACAACCAGGCCGCCGAAGGGGCTGAGAAGAAGGAGCGGATCCTGCCGCTGTTCGACTTCGAGCCGTCGGCCGAGGACGTCCTGGACGCCCTGCTGCCGCGGTACGTCGAGAGCCGGATCTACAACGCCCTCCTCCAGTCCGCCGCCTCCGAGCACGCCGCCCGCCGGCGCGCGATGAAGTCGGCGACGGACAACGCCGAGGACCTCATCAAGTCGCTCACGCGGCTTGCCAACCAGGCCCGCCAGGCCGACATCACCCAGGAAATCAGCGAGATCGTCGGTGGTGCCAGCGCGCTGGCCGACGCTTCTGCGGGGAGTGACTGACAACTATGACCACCACTGTTGAGCCGACCGCCCCTGCCGGCGTGGCCACTGGCCGCGTCGCGCGGGTCATCGGCCCGGTCGTCGACGTGGAGTTCCCCGTCGACGCGATGCCGGAGATCTACAACGCGCTGACCGTCGAGGTCGCCGACCCGGCCGAGGAGGGTGCGACGAAGACCCTCACGCTCGAGGTCGCGCAGCACCTGGGCGAGGGCCTGGTCCGCGCCATCTCCATGCAGCCCACCGACGGCCTGGTCCGCCAGGCCCCGGTGACCGACACCGGCCGCGGCATCTCCGTCCCGGTCGGCGACGTCACCAAGGGCAAGGTCTTCAACACCCTGGGCCAGGTCCTGAACGACGACCCGGCCTCGGTGGCGGGCGCGGAGCGCTGGGACATCCACCGCCAGGCCCCGGCGTTCGACCAGCTCGAGTCCAAGACCGAGATGTTCGAGACCGGTCTGAAGGTCATCGACCTGCTGACCCCGTACGTCAAGGGCGGCAAGATCGGTCTGTTCGGCGGCGCGGGCGTCGGCAAGACCGTCCTCATCCAGGAAATGATCATGCGTGTGGCCAAGCTGCACGAGGGCGTTTCCGTGTTCGCCGGCGTCGGCGAGCGCACCCGTGAGGGCAACGACCTCATGGTGGAGATGGAGGAGGCCGGCGTTCTGGACAAGACCGCGCTGGTCTTCGGCCAGATGGACGAGCCCCCGGGCACCCGTCTGCGCGTGGCGCTGGCCGGTCTGACGATGGCGGAGTACTTCCGCGACGTCCAGAAGCAGGACGTGCTGTTCTTCATCGACAACATCTTCCGCTTCACCCAGGCCGGCTCCGAGGTCTCCACCCTGCTGGGCCGCATGCCCTCCGCGGTGGGCTACCAGCCGAACCTGGCGGACGAGATGGGCCTCCTCCAGGAGCGCATCACCTCGACCCGCGGTCACTCCATCACCTCGATGCAGGCGATCTACGTGCCCGCGGACGACCTGACGGACCCGGCCCCGGCGACGACCTTCGCCCACCTGGACGCGACCACCGTTCTGTCGCGTCCGATCTCGGAGAAGGGCATCTACCCGGCGGTGGACCCGCTGGACTCCACCTCCCGGATCCTGGACCCGCGCTACATCTCGCAGGACCACTACGAGTGCGCCACCCGCGTCAAGGGGATCCTGCAGAAGTACAAGGACCTCCAGGACATCATCGCCATCCTCGGCATCGACGAGCTCGGCGAGGAGGACAAGCTGGTCGTCCACCGCGCCCGCCGCATCGAGCGCTTCCTGTCGCAGAACACCCACGCGGCGAAGCAGTTCACCGGCCTGGACGGATCGGACGTCCCGCTGGACGAGTCGATCGCCGCGTTCAACGCGATCGCGGACGGCGAGTTCGACCACTTCCCGGAGCAGGCGTTCTTCATGTGCGGTGGCCTGGACGACCTCAAGGCCAAGGCCAAGGAGCTGGGCGTCTCCTGACGTCCGGCCCGGTGGCAGGGGGCGGGTCCTTCCGCCTCCTGCCACCGCACCCCGTTATCCTGTGAAAACCCCAGTTTCGAGGAGCCACTGTGGCTGAGCTGCACGTCGAGTTGGTCGCCGCGGACCGCAAGGTTTGGTCGGGCAAGGCCAGCCTGGTCGTCGCGCGGACCTCGTCGGGTGATATCGGCGTCATGCCCGGCCACCAGCCGCTGCTCGGTGTGCTGGAGTCGGGTCCGGTGACGATCCGTACGACCGGCGAGAGCGGGAACGGCACCGTCGTCGCCGCGGTGCACGGCGGCTTCATCTCCTTCGCGGACGACAAGCTGTCGCTGCTCGCGGAGATCGCCGAGCTCTCCGAGGAGATCGACGTCCAGCGTGCCGAGCGCGCGCTGGAGCGGGCGAAGGCGGAAGCGGACGCCGCCGCCGAGCGGCGTGCCGAGATCCGGCTTCGGGCTGTGGCGGGCGCACGCTGAGGCCCGCACACGTGTACGTACCTCAGCCGCGGATCGCGTCGGAGCATCGCTCCGGGTGCGGTCCGCGGCTGAGGTGATACTGGCTGCCGTACGGGCGTACGGACGGACGAGGCGAGGAGGTCGGTGAAGATGGTCCTCGCTCTCGTGCTGGTCGGAGCGGTGCTGGCGCTGGTGGTCCTGGGGCTGCTGGCGCTGGGGACACGGCGGCGCCTGATCCAGCGGTCGGGGGGCACCTTCGACTGCAGCATGCGGTGGGACGCCCCCGAGCCCGGCGAGGGCGCCGATTCCGGAGGCAAGGGCTGGGTCTACGGCATCTCCCGCTACAGCGGGGACCGCATCGAGTGGTTCCGGGTCTTCTCCTACGCGCCCAGGCCGCGCCGGCTGCTGGAGCGCGAGGCGATCGAGGTGCTGGAGCGCCGCAGGCCCGAGGGCGACGAGGAGCTGGCGCTCCTGTCCGACTCGGTGGTCCTGGCCTGCTCGCACCGGGGGACCCGGGTCGAGCTGGCGATGAGCGAGGACGCGCTGACCGGGTTCCTCGCCTGGCTGGAGGCGGCGCCCCCCGGGCAGCGGGTGAACGTCGCCTGAACGGCGCCCCCGGACAGGAGGTGTCCGGGGAGGGCGCACGCGGTGCGGTGCCACCCGGGGCGGGCCGGGGGACAAAGGACGGGGAAGGACGGAACCGGGGAGACGGCGCGTGCGCCGTCTCCCCGGTCCTTTTTCCGTGGGGGGTGGTCCGATGGCCCGTGGGCTCATGGCCCGCGGGCCGCTTTGTCAGCCCTTCAGGCCGTTGTGCATGGCGGTGACCAGCTCACCGTTGGCGGTGTCGCCGCTGATCTCCCAGGAGAAGGCGCCGCCCAGGCCCTGCTGCTTGGCGTAGGCCATCTTCCCGGCGATGGTGGCGGGGGTGTCGTAGCTCCACCACTCGTTGCCGCAGTGGGCGTAGGCGGTGCCGGCCACGGTGCCGTTGGCGGGGCAGCGGGTCTTGAGGATCTTGTAGTCCTCGATGCCCGCCTCGTAGGCCCCGGGCGCGGCGCCGGTGGCGGTGCCGCCCGGCTCCTTCTGGGTCACGCCGGTCCAGCCGCGGCCGTAGAAGCCGATGCCCAGCAGCAGCTTCTCGGCGGGGACGCCCTTGGCCTTGAGCTTCTGGATGGCCGCGTCGGAGGTGAAGCCCTGGTTGGGGATGCCGGGGTAGGCCGTCAGCGGCGAGTGGGGGGCGGTCGGGCCGGTCTTGTCCCAGGCGCCGAAGTAGTCGTAGGTCATCACGTTGTACCAGTCGAGGTACTGGGACGCGCCCCCGTAGTCGGCGGAGTCGATCTTGCCGCCGTTGGAGCCGTCAGCGGTGATGGCCGCGGTGACGAGCTGGTCGCCGAACCGGTTGCGGAAGGCCTGCGCCATGGTCTTCATCACGGCCGGGCCGCTGGTGTCACAGGTCAGGCCGCAGGCGTTGGGGTACTCCCAGTCCAGGTCGATGCCGTCGAACAGGCCCTTCCACCGCGGGTCGTTCACCAGCTGGTAGCAGGAGTCGGCGAACGCGGCCGGGTTCTTCATGGCGTCGGGGAAGCCGCCGGACCAGGTCCAGCCGCCGAAGGACCACAGGACCTTGATGTGCGGGTACATCTTCTTCAGCTTCAGCAGCTGGTTGAAGTTGCCGCGCAGCGGCTGGTCCCAGGTGTCGGCCTTGCCGTCCACGCTCTGGTCGGCGGTGTAGGCCTTGTCGGTCGCGGCGAAGGCGTCACCGATGGTGCACTTGCCGCCCTGGACGTTGCCGAAGGAGTAGTTGATGTGGGTCAGCTTCTCGGCCGAGCCGGAGGTGACCATGTTCTTCACGTGGTAGTTGCGGCCGTAGACGCCCCACTCGGTGAAGTAGGTCAGGTTGATGTGCTTCCCGCCGGGGTTGCCGCCGCCGTCGCCGCCGGTGGTCTTCACGGTGACGGCGGCGCTGGCCGGGCCGGTCTGGCCGGCGGTGTCGCGCGCCACGACCGAGTAGGTGTAGCTGGTGCCCGCGGTCAGGCCGGTGTCGGTGTGGGAGGTGCCGGTGACGGTGGCGACCGTGGAGCCGTTGCGCAGGACGTCGTAGTTCTTGACGCCCTTGTCGTCGGTCGCCGCACCCCAGCTCAGCTTGACCGAGGTGTCGGTGACGCTGCCGGCGGTGGGGGCACCGGGGGCCGAGGGCGGGGCGTCGCCGGGGACCTCGCCGCCGGAGCCGTCGCAGGGGCGCCCGTTGAGGGTGCAGTTCGCGGGGGAGCCGCTGCCGGTGCCGTTGAAGCCGAAGCTGACGCTGGAGCCGGGGGCCAGGGTGCCGTTCCAGCTCAGGTTCTTGGCGGTGTAGGTGTTGCCGGAGCTGCTGAGGGAGGCGTCCCAGGCGGATCCGGCCTTGGTGCCGGTGGGGAAGTCCCACTTCAGCGTCCAGCCGCTGATGGTGGTGTCACCGGTGTTCCTGATCGTCCACTTGCCTTCGAAGCCGGAGCCCCAGTCCGATGCCCTGACGAAGGTGGCGGTCGCCTCTTCGGCCGCCTGGGCCGGGGAGGCGAGGGCGACCATGGCGCCGAGGGGCATCAGCAGGGCGGCCGTGGCCGCGAGTGCTTTGCGTCTGATCCGTTGTGCGGTGGTGTTCGACCTCAAGAGCGCTCCTCGCACGGGGCCCGGCACCGGCCGGACCGTCGGGGGGTGACCTGCGTCGCCCGTGGGAACTGCCATGGGCATGGCATGGGCGTGCAGTTGACGGGAGCGTAGAGAGGTCTGGACCACCGGTCAATAGGTCTGTACCAAAGTCGGGTCAGCCCCCGCAGACGCCCAACTCCTGGGCCAGCACCGCCGCCTGGACCCTGCTGCGCAGCTCCAGCTTCGCCAGCACCCGGCTGACGTGCGTCTTCACCGTGGCCTCCGCCATCGCCAGCCGTCCGGCGATCTCGGCGTTGGACAGTCCCGCGCCCAGGCACGCCAGCACCTCGCGTTCGCGCCGGGTGAGGGCGTCCAGCACCGAGGGGTCGGCGCCCCCCGGACCTCCCCGGCCGCCGCGGGAGGAGCGGCCGAACTCCCGGATCAGCCGCCGCGTCACCGCCGGGGCGATCACCCCCTCCCCGCGTGCCACCGTCCGCACCGCCTCCACCAGCTGCGCCGCCTCGCTGTCCTTGAGCAGGAAGCCGGCCGCGCCCGCGCGCAGCGCCCCGAAGACGTACGAGTCGAGGTCGAAGGTGGTCAGCACCAGGACGTCCGCCAGGCCCTCGGCCACCACCCGCTCGGTGGCCGACACCCCGTCCAGCCGCGGCATGCGCACGTCCATCAGCACCAGGTCCGGACGCAGCTCGCGGGCGAGCCGCACCGCCTCCTCGCCGTCGGCCGCCTCCGCGACGACCTCGATGTCCGCCGCGCCGCGGAGGATGAGGACGAGCCCCGCGCGTACGGCCGACTGGTCCTCGGCGACGAGCACCCGGATGGTCATCCCCTGGTCCTTCCCCTCGCTCCGCTCCGGTCCGCCCCGGTCCCCTCCGCCACGGGCAGCACCGCCCGCACCTCCCACACCGTCCGGCCGGCGCGCCCGGCGACCGGGCCCGCCGAGAAGGATCCTCCCAGCAGCTCCACCCGCTCCCGCATCCCGACCAGCCCGGCCCCCGAGCCCGGCGCGCGCGAGCCGGACCGCTCCTGGTGCGGGCTGGTGACGGTGACGGCCAGGGAGCCCTCCCCGGAGCCGTCCAGACGCACGGTCACCTCACCGGGAGCGGCGTGCTTGAGCGCGTTGGTCAGGGACTCCTGGACGATGCGGTAGGCCGCCAGCTCCACGGGCGCGGGCGGCGGCGGTCCGCCGGAGCGCTCGTCGCGCAGCGAGAAGGACAGGCCCCCGGCCGCGCCGTGCGCCCGGGCGTGCGCCAGCAGCGCGTCCAGGCCGTCCAGCGTCGGTGCGGCGGACGGCGGCTCCTCCTCGCCGCCGGTCTCCCGCAGCAACCCGATGAGGCGGCGCATTTCGGCCAGTCCCTGCACGCTGTTCTCGCGGATCACCGCCAGTGCCTCCCGGGACGCCTCCCGGTCGTCCAGCGACTGCGCCGCGGTGGCGTGGATGGCGATGGCGGAGAGGTGGTTGGCCACCACGTCGTGCAGCTCGCGCGCCATCCGGGCGCGCTCGGCCGTGACCGCCTGGACCCGGTCCATCTCCGCCAGCAGCGCGGTCTGCTCGGCCCGCAGCCGCTCGGCGAGGGCCTGGTCGCGGTGGTTGCGGACGACTGACCCGGTGAAGGCCGGCCCCACCGAGACCAGCGCGCCGACGACGCCGACGGTGAGCGCACCGGGCAGGCGCCAGGCGAAGAAGGCGGCGAGGGCGAGGGCCGTGGTGGCCAGGACGCTGGCCGGGGGCACCCGGCGGGCCACCCGCGGCGGGCCGTACAGCACCGCCGCGTAGACGACGTCGGTGAACATCAGCACCGTGGCCAGCAGGGAGCCCGTCACGGTGTCGGCGACGAGAGCCGCCGCCGCGGCCGGCAGCACCCAGGGCTGCGCGGTCCGCCGCAGCAGTTCGGCGCCGCACATCACCGCCAGCGGCACCAGGGAGGGGGCCTGCGGCACGCCACCGACCGGGAAGGAGGTGAACATGCCCAGACGCCACTGCACCAGTCCGCCGACGGCCCCGGCGACGGCGATCAGCACGTCGTCGCGGTGCGGGCGGGGCAGGGGGAGGAGGCTCACCCCGCCATCCAACACGGTCCGGCCCGCCGTCCGCCTCGCCGCCGCGGGCGGGCGGGGCCGCCGGGAGTACATCGAAGGATGCAGTCCGGGATCGTCGTGGCGGGCGACGACACCGGGCCGTGCGGCGGCGACGCTGGCGGGGAGAGTCGGGGAAGGGAGCCGTCCACCGTGGTCGTCACACTGATCATCGCCTGCGAGGTGGGCTTCTGGGTGCTGCTGGCCGCCGGGCTGGCCCTGCGCTACCTGGCGCGCCGGCCGCGGCTGGGCGCCGCCGTGCTGCTGTGCGAGCCGGTGCTGGAACTGGTGCTGCTGTGCGCCACCGCCGTCGACCTGCGGAACGGCGCCGAGGGCGACTGGACGCACGGCGTGGCGGCCGTCTACATCGGCTTCACCGTGGCCTACGGCCGCTCCATGGTCAAGTGGGCCGACGGGCACTTCGCCCACCGCTTCGCGGGCGGCCCGCCACCGGCGCGGCCTCCCCGCTACGGCAGGGCGCGGGCCGTCCACGAGTGGAAGACGTGCGGCCGCTCGGTGCTCGGCGCGGTGATCGCCGCGGCCCTGCTCCAGGGCGCGGTGTGGTACGTCGGGGACGCCGGGCGGAGCGAGTCGCTGGAGCAGTGGCAGGCGAAGATGGCCCTCGTCGCCGGCGTCAGTGTGGTCATCGCGCTCAGCTACACGATCTGGCCGAAGAAGGACCCCGGAGCACCCTCCCCGGAGGCCCGGGAGTCCTCCGGGGAGGAGAGCCGGGCGGCGGCCGGGACGAAGCCGGCGCCGTGAGGGGCCGCCGCCCCGCCCGGGGGAGGGGCGGCGGTACGGACCCCGCCGGCGCCGCGCGGCGTCAGCGGTTCTCGCCGGGGACCCACAGGACGTCCCCGACCTCCTTGTTGGCCGTCCTCGCCAGGATGAACAGCAGGTCCGACAGGCGGTTGAGGTAGGTGGCCGTCAGCCGGTTCATGGTCGCGCCGTGCTCCCCGAGGGCCGCCCACGTCGAGCGCTCGGCGCGGCGGACGACCGTGCACGCCTGGTGGAGCAGGGCCGCGCCGGGGGTGCCGCCGGGGAGGATGAAGCTGCGCAGCTTCTCCAGGCCGGCCAGGAAGCGGTCGCAGTCCGCCTCCAGCCTGTCGACGTAGCCCTGCTCCACCCGCAGCGGCGGGTGCTCGGGATCCTCGGCCACCGGGGTGGCCAGGTCCGCGCCGACGTCGAACAGGTCGTTCTGCACGCGGACCAGGACCGTGACGACCTCCTCGGGCAGGTCGCCCAGCGCGATGGCGACCCCGATCGCGGCGTTGGCCTCGTTGACGTCGGCGTAGGCAGAGATGCGGGAGTCGGTCTTGGCGGTCCGGCTCATGTCGCCCAGGGCGGTGGTGCCGTCGTCACCGGTGCGCGTGTAGATGCGTGTCAGGTTGACCATGGGCCGAGCCTAGCCACGCCGCGGCCCCGCGGAGGAGAGGTGTGCCCACCGTCACGGGGGCGGCCGCCCCGCCGGGGAGGGGCTGCGCGGGCGGGCGCGGCCGGGCCCCCGCCGGGCGGGCCGGCGCCCAACTGCGCGCGCCGGCCGACCGGATGACCCGCGCGGGTGTGATGTCCGCCATGTGAGACGTGACGCGCATCTCTTCCCGTCCCGCCGGGCCCCCGCGGGCGCTAGGGTCCGCCTGAGAGCCGTATCGTCAAGCCGCAGAGGGGATCTCACGTGGCCAGGAAGCTTGCCGTCATCGGAGCCGGACTCATGGGATCGGGCATCGCCCAGGTCTCCGCCCAGGCGGGGTGGGACGTGGTGCTGCGCGACCTCACCGACCAGGCCCTGACGCGCGGCACGGACGGCATCAAGGCCTCGTACGACAAGTTCGTCTCCAAGGGGAGGATGACGGCCGAGGAGGCCGAGGCCGCCCTGGGCCGCATCACCACGACCACCGACCTGGAGGCCGCCGCCGACGCGGACATCGTGGTCGAGGCCGTCTTCGAGCGGATCGACGTCAAGCAGGAGATCTTCCGCACGCTCGACGGCCTGGTGAAGGACGGGGCCGTCCTGGCCTCCAACACCTCCGCGATCCCGATCACCAAGATCGCGGCCGCGACGCAGCGCCCCGAGCGGGTCGTCGGCACGCACTTCTTCTCGCCCGTGCCGATGATGCGGCTGTGCGAGCTGGTGCGCGGCCACAAGACCAGCGACGAGACCCTCGCCGCGGCGCGGGAGTTCGCCGAGGGCGTGGGGAAGACCTGTATCGTCGTCAACCGTGACGTCGCCGGCTTCGTCACCACCCGGCTGATCTCGGCGCTGGTCGTCGAGGCGGCCAAGCTGTACGAGTCCGGCGTCGCGACCGCCGAGGACATCGACGTCGCCTGCAAGCTGGGCTTCGGGCACGCCATGGGCCCGCTGGCCACCGCGGACCTCACCGGTGTGGACATCCTGCTGCACGCCGCCGAGAACATCTACACCGAGTCGCAGGACGAGAAGTTCGCCCCGCCGGAGCTGATGCGGCGCATGGTGGACGCCGGCGACATCGGGCGCAAGAGCGGCCAGGGCTTCTACCGGTACTGAACCCGTACGGCATACAACAGGTCGCTCCTGCGGGTGAATTCGGTACCGGTTCGGGTACGTACGGCAACTTCGCTGCCCGAGCGGCAGTCAGTTGTGGTGAGACATAGAGACAAGAACAGTCACACACGGACCTCTCCCGGGGGGAGCGGATATGCACATCAGGGGCGACCACGCTGAACTGGTCGTCGGAGGTCGCCTCGACGTCCGCAGCGCGGCCGACGCCCGTTCTGCCCTGCACTCGGCGGTCGACTCCGGGGAGGGCGACCTCGTCCTGGTCCTGGCCGAGCTGGACTCGTGGGACGCGACCGGACTCGGTGTGATCATGGGGGCGCACCGGCGGGCCGGCCGGTGCGGCCGCCGTCTCGTCCTGCGGGACGTGCCGCCCCAGATGCAGCGGCTGCTGGTGGCGACCCGGCTGCACCGCATCCTCGCCATCGAGGGCGGGCTCACCGAGGGCGGATCCCTCAGCAAGCAGTGATCTTCGCTGCAGGGCCGCGCCCGGGCTTGCCGGGAGGCCAGGTGCAGGGTCTAGGGTTCGGATTCCCGCCGCCTACACTGCGCTGCGGACGGCCACCGGGGCACGAGCGACGGCGAGCGTACGGTCGGTCCGGGAGAGCCGAGCCACGAGTACGCCGCATCTGGGAGCACCCACCATGGACCCGAAGCACCGGGGATCCGAGGAACAGGACAGCGGGGGCATCACCCGCGCGATCCCGCTCATAGCGGGCGACCACCTGCTGACGGTCAACCCCGTCGACGGCAGCGAGGTCGAGCCCTGCCCGCCCGGGCGGCACCCCGGAGCCCCCCGGCGGCGTGCCCCGGAGTCCCGCGTCGAGCGCGAACGCGCCGCCGCGGCACCGATCCCCACGGGCGTGACCGCCCCCGACCTGCCGCTGCTGGAGCGCACGGCGGAGCGCGAGCGCCTGGTGAAGCTGCTCAGGCGCGGCCGTTCGGTCCGGCTCACCGGTCCGCGCGGCTCCGGGCGCAGCGCGCTGCTCGACGCCGTCGCCGCCGAGTGCGCCGGTCTCGCCCCCGACGGCGTCGTACGGCTCAGCGGCTGCCAGCGCACCCCCTCCGACCTGATGCAGGAGCTGTTCGCGGCCGTCTACGACGCACCCGGCCACCGCCCCGGCCAGACGGAGCTGGAGGAGGCACTGCGCGGCATCGGCGCGGTCGTCCTGCTGGACGACCTCGAGTTCGGCGGCCGGGGCCTGGACTCCCTGCTGGACGCCACGCCCGAGTGCGCCTTCCTGATCACGGCCGCGCCCGGCACCCCCGCACCGTCCGCCGACGCCCCCCTGGAGGAGGTCGAGCTCACCGGCATCGGCCGGTCCGCCTGCCGGGAGCTGATGGAGCACGTCGTGCGGCGCCCGCTGACCGAGGACGAGGCGCAGTGGGCGGCGGACCTGTGGTTCGAGTCCGAGGGCCTGCCGCTGCGCTTCGTCCAGGCCGGCGCCCTGCTGCGGCAGCGCACCGGCCCGGACGGGGGCGCGGAGGGCGCGGCCGCCGGGGCCGGGGAGCCGCCGACCCTCGCCGAGGGTGCGGCCCCCGCCGCCCTGCTGGCCGCCGGACTCTCCGCCACCGGCCGGGAGGTGCTGCGCTTCGCCGTCGCGCTCGGCGGCGTGCTGCCGCACCCGGCGCACCTGCCCGCCCTGTTGGACGACGCCCGCGCCGACACCTGCCTGGGTGAACTCCTGGGCTGCGGACTGGTCACCGCCGCCGGGACGCACCACCGGCTCGCCCCCGGAGTGACCGAGCAACTGGCCGAGGCCGGGTACGACGAGGGCGCCGGCGACCGTGCCCGCACCGCCGCCCGGCACTACGCCTGGTGGACCGGCCACCCCTCGGTCACCCCCGAGCGGGTGGCGCAGGAGGCCGAGGCGGTGATCGCGGCGGTCCAGGGCGCCCGGCGCGGCGGCCACGCCAGCGCCGCGGTGCTGCTGGCCCGCACGGCCGCGCCCATGCTCGCCGCGTCGCTGTACTGGAGCGCCTGGGAGCGGGTGCTGCGCGGCGGCCAGGAGGCGGCCCGCACAGCCGGGGAGGTCGCCGAGGAGGCCTACTTCCACCACGACCTGGGCGTGCTGGCCCTGTGCACCGGCAACCTCGACCGGGCCCGCGCCGAACTGGAGGCCTCCATCGGGCTGCGCGGCGTGCTCGCCGACCGCCGGGGCACGGTCGCCGGACGGCGCGCCCTGGCCCTGGTCGAGGACCGCGCGACCGCGTCGCCGGGTGGCGCCGCCCCCGCCGGGCGGGCCGAGGCGGACGGCGGCGCCCCGGGCGGGCCGTCCCCGTTCCCCGCCGTGCCGCCGGCCTCCCCCTCGGCGCCCACCGAGCCCCTGCCGCCGGTCCCGCCCGGACCGCGCACCGCCGGCACCGGCGACACGCAGGTGCTCGACAAGCTGTCGCCCGCGCCGGCCGTGCCGCCGCCGACCGTGGGCAGCGCGTACGAGGAGGAGCCGCCCGGCGGCGAGGCGCCGACCCGGCCCACGCCCTTCGTCCGGTCCCCGGGCGGCTGGGACGGCACGGGCGGACCGGACGGCGCGGACAGTGCGGGCGGCGGCGGACGCGTCCGCCGCCTCGCCCTCCCGGTCCTGCGGCGCAACGTCCTCGCGGCCGGCGGAGGAGCGCTGCTGGCGGCCCTGGTCGGCACGGTGGTCGCGCTCGGCATGGCCTCGGGCGGCGAGGACCCCGCGGGCGGCGTCAACCCCTCGGTCACCTCCCGCGAGGACGACGGCATCACCGTCGACCGGCCCGCGCCGAGCGACGGTGCGGAGGAGGAGCGGCAAAGGCCCGGACGGAGCGGCGCCCCGGCGCAGCAGGGGCCGGGAACGCCGTCGGCCGGCGGGACGCGGTCGGCGGCCCCGGGGGCGTCCGGCACTCCCGGCGGAACGCAGGACGCGCCCGTGGGCCGGACACCGGACGGCGGCCCGCAGGAGACCGAGGGCGAGGCACCGTCCCGGCCGGACAGCCCGGCTGACACGGAGAGGCCGCCGCAGGACCCGACGGGCCCCGCCGATGAACCGGAGAGCCCGCCGGTCACCGAGCCGACGGACCCTCCGCAGGAGCCGACGCAGCCCACGGACCCGGAGCCGTCGGGCGGCGGGGAGTCGCCGACCGGCGGCGACGAGGGCACCGTGACCGGCAGCGCCACGCCCGGCGGCAGCCGTTCGCTGGCGGGGAGCGGCGCGGCCGCCGAGCCGCCGCGGGAGTCCGCGGGGAGCACGTCCGCCGTCTGACGGCCCGTCCGCCGACCGCGGCCGGGGCCCCGCGCCGATTCGCGCGGGGCCCCGGCCGCGTCGTCGTGCCGGGAGCGGCCCGGGGCTTCCGGGCGGGGGTCAGAACAGCCGCAGCTTGTCGTCCTCGATGCCGCGCAGCGCGTCGTAGTCCAGGACGACGCAGTCGATGCCGCGGTCCGCCGCCAGCACGCGCGCCTGCGGCTTGATCTCCTGGGCCGCGAACACGCCCCTGACCGGCGCCAGACGGGGATCGCGGTTGAGGAGCTCCAGGTAGCGGGTGAGCTGCTCCACGCCGTCGATCTCGCCGCGCCGCTTGATCTCGACCGCGACCGTGGTGCCCTCCGCGTCCCGGCCGAGGATGTCCACCGGCCCGATGGCCGTGGGGTACTCACGCCGTATCAGCGTCCACCCCTCGCCCAGGGTCTCCATTCGGTCAGCAAGCAGCTCCTGGAGGTGGGCCTCCACGCCGTCCTTGATCAGCCCGGGGTCGACGCCGAGTTCGTGCGAGGAGTCGTGCAGGATCTCCTCCATCGTGATGATGAGCTTCTCGCCCGATTTGTTGACCACCGTCCACACGGTGATCCCGTCCTCTTCGCCCTCTTTGAGGGTGCACGGCGGAGACATCCAGTTGAGGGGCTTGTATGCCCGGTCGTCCGCGTGGACCGAGACCGAACCGTCGGCCTTCACCAGGATCAGGCGGGGGGCCGACGGGAGATGGGCGGTGAGCCTGCCGGCGTAGTCCACGGAGCAGCGGGCGATGACGAGACGCATGGTCGGTCACGCTACTGGACACCGGACCGCCGACGCGATTCGCCCCTGCTTCTCCCTGTTCGAGGGCCGTTCGAGCGTGGCTGGTTGTGTGCCCACAAACCTGGTGCAGGCGTACGCACGGGCATAACGTTGCAGCCCGGGCGTCGCCGTACGGGATCACCCGGTTACACGGCGGTGCCCTGCCCCCGTTCACGAGACCCCGGTGCCCCGGGGTCGCGAGAGGAGAACCCATGTCGCTCGACGTCCCACCGGCCCTCCTGGAGCAGGCCGAGCGAGGCGAGGTCGACGAGGCCGCCTTCGTCGACTGCGTGCGCACCTCCCTGCCCTACGCCTGGGACATGATCAGCTCGCTGGCGGTCAGGCTCAAGGTGGACGGCGGGGACTTCGCCGACAACCAGACGCCGCCGCCGGACGAGCAGGCCCGCGGCCAGCTGCTGCGCGCGCTGGCCAGCGACGCGATACGCGGCGCGCTGGAGCGGCACTTCGGCGTGAGACTGGCGTTCCAGAACTGCCACCGCGTGGCGGTGTTCCAGCCGGACCCCTCGGCGGACGACAGACTCGCCAGATTCACCTCCGTCCGCGGCCAGCTCCTCAACCAGTCGCCGGAGCTGCGCGACTGCTGAACCCGGACCCGGCACGGCCGGCAGGCCGGGTCACAGCGCCGTGCCCGCCGCCGTCCCCGTGCCGGCCGGCGCCGGTCGGTGCGCTGCCGCTGCTCGGGGGAGGAGCGGCAGTACCTCGCCGCCCAGCCGGTGGACGTTCAGCTCGGTGCCGGTCAGGTCGCCCGAGCCCTCCACCAGGAGGGCGAAGCGGTCGATCCCGGTCCGCTCCGTGGTGGCCGCGAGCCGGTCCGCGCACAGCCGGGGCGGACCCACCGGGTGCAGCCCGCACAGCAGCTCGGTGTAGGCGAGCGGGTCGCGCATCCTGCGCGCCCTGCCGTCGACGGTGGTGTGGGCCTCCAGCCCGTGCCGCAGCCACCCCGGCATCGCCTTGGCGAGGGTCTCCACGGCCTCGGCGCGCGTGTCGGCCACCTGCACCACCCCGGCGGAGACGTGGCCGGCCGACGCGACCGCCTCCGGGGCCAGACCGGCGGCCTGTGCCTCGCGCCGCCACAGGGCGACCATCTCCGCCTTCTCCTCGTCCCCGCAGTGCATGCCCAGCAGCATCGGAAGCCCCCGCGCCGCGGCCAGCCGCACGGAGGCGGCGGAGGTGCAGGCGACCAGCACCGGCGGCACGGGACGGCCGGCGATCGCCTGGTCCGGGCGCGGCACGACGGGGACCTCGCGGAACCGGTAGCGGGTGCCGTCCGCGCCGACCTCCGGCTCCCGCAGCCAGCGCAGCAGCAGGTCCAGCGACTCGGGGAAGTCCCGCTCGTACGCCTCGATCCCCGCGCCGAAGACCTCCAGGTCGACCCAGGGCCCCCCGCGCCCGACGCCGAGGGTGAAGCGGCCTCCGGAGACCAGGTGCAGCAGCGCCGTCTGCTCCCCGAGGGCGACCGGGTGCGCGGTCGGCAGCACGCTCACGGCCGTGCCCACCGCGATGCGCCGGGTGCGCCCCAGCACCACCGCGGCCAGGGTGACGGCCGACGGGCAGACGCCGTAGGGCACGAAGTGGTGCTCGGCCAGCCACACGGAGTCCAGCCCGGCCCGCTCGGCGGCCTCGGCCGAGCGCAGCGCGCGGTGCAGCACCTCCCCGTGCCCCTGCCCGGGGAACTGGGCCGCCAGAACGAAAGCCCCTACTCGCATCGCCACTGCCTCCTCGCCGGAACCGGACCGAACCGCCCTCGACACCGCCTCCCGCGACGGGCTCCCCCGGGTGGTCCCCTCGGTGGCAACAACGCCCCACCCGTGCCGAAGGCACGGGTGGGGGGAAACTTTCGCGGAATCTGTCAAGGAGGCACGGCGGCCCGAACGGGGGACGCCGGTCCCTGGGCCGCCTTGCGCGTGCGTAGGCTGGACGGAGCAGTCCGCCGGCCGGGGGCCACCGCCCCGAGCCCCGAAAGACCCGCGAGGTGCCCCTTTGTCCCCGCGTCGAAACCGCCCGCGCGGCGGCGGCAGGCCCACCCGTCGCGACGGCGGCCCGGCGGAGGCCCGCCACGGCCTGGAGCACACCGAGGACTGGCGCGGGGAGGAGTGGGTCGTCCGGCAGATCACCGGGCAGGCCGCGGCCAAGCACTACCGCTGCCCGGGCTGCGACCAGGAGATCCCGCCCGGCACGCCCCATGTGGTGGCCTGGCCGCGCGACGGCCGGGTGGAGGACCGCAGGCACTGGCACCGGGCGTGCTGGAACGCCAGGGACCGCCGGAGCGCACGGCTCCAGCGGTCCCGCAACGCGCCGAGGTACTGATCGGGGCCGTCAGACGTCCCGGGTGGTGAAGCGGGCGTACGCGCCGATCAGCGCGGCCAGGGTGACGGCCGCCAGCAGGCCGAGCAGCGACCAGCCGTCGCTGCCGCCGTCCCAGGAACTGCGGAACAGCGACAGCAGCCCGTTGAGCACCGAGTACTCGCGCAGCTTCTCACCGATCGCCTCCGCTCCGCTGCCGAAGCCGAGCAGGAACAGCGAGACGATGAAGGGCAGCAGCACCACCCCGAGCATGGTGGTGATCGCGCCCGGCGTGCTCCGCAGGAGCGTGCCGACGGCCATCGACAGCAGCCCCAGCAGCGCCACGAACAGCGCGGCACCGACCGTGGCGCCCAGCCACTCCCCGGCGGAGGCGACGGTCTCGCCGGCGGCGAGGGTCTCCTCGTTGAGCATCTCGGGGTCGATGTGGACCGGGATCGGCTTGCCGCCGACGAACACCGCGTTGAACAGGGCGGTCAGCGTGCAGGCCGCCAGCGTGGTGGTGAAGGAGAGCAGGAAGAAGACGAGGGCCTTGGCGGTGAGCACCCGGGCCCGCTGCGGACAGGCGGTGAGGGTGGTGCGGATCATGCCCGTGCTGTACTCGGAGGTGATCACCAGCACGCCCAGGGCGATCACGCACAACTGCCCGAAGAGCAGCCCGATGGTGCCGCCCCCGAGGACGGGCACCATCGCCTCGTCCACACTGCCCAGGGCGAGCGCGACCGCGAAGCCGATGCCGACGACCAGGACGAACATGACGGCCAGCGTCCACACCGTCGACCGCACGGTGCGGATCTTGGTCCACTCCGAGGCGATGGCGTGCCCGAGGTGGGTGTTCCGCACGGGGACGGGGGAGACGTAGCCGGGGCCCCCGGCCGGCTGCGCGGCCGGTGCCGGAGCCTGCGCGAAGGCGCCCTGGGGCGGCGCCGGCGGTACGGGGGGCGCGGCCGGGTGCTGCTGCGGGGTGGTCATCGGGCGTCCTCGCTGTCGCGCTGGGTCGGGTCGGCGGGGGAGGGGGCTGCGGCGTCCCCCGGCGCGGCGGGGGGTGCGGAGGGCTGCTGCGGCGGCACCGCGTACGGGTTCGCCTGCCCGGGGACCACCGGCCGCCCCGGCCCCGGGGCGTACCCCGGCTGCGGCGCGCCCTGCGGCGGCGCCCAGGTGCCGGGGGCGCCGGGGACTCCGGGGGCGCCGGGAAGCGCGCCCTGCGGCGGCACCGCGTACCCGGCGGGCGCTCCGGCCGGGAACCCGGAGCGCGGGTCCTCGGTGGAGCGGTAGTCCACCGCGCCCTGCGTCAGGCGCATGTACGCCTCCTCCAGGGAGGCCGAGTGGGGCGAGAGCTCCCACAGCCGCACGCCCGCCTCGTGCGCCAGGTCGCTGATGCGCGGCAGCGGCAGCCCGGCCACCCGCAGCGCGCCGTCCGGCTCCGGCCGGACGGCGCCGCCCGCCCCGGTGAGGACGGCGGTCAGCTTCTCGCGCTGTCCGGGCTCGGTGTCGGGCGTGCGGACCAGGGCGAAGTCCGCGGAGTTGTGCGCGATGAAGTCCTTCACGGACATGTCCGCCATCAACTGGCCGCGTCCGATGACGATCAGGTGGTCGGCCGTCAGGGCCATCTCGCTCATCAGGTGGCTGGAGACGAAGACGGTGCGCCCCTCGGAGGCCAGCCTCCGCATCAGGTTGCGGATCCAGAGGATGCCCTCCGGGTCCAGGCCGTTGACCGGTTCGTCGAACAGCAGCACCTGGGGATCGCCCAGCAGCGCCGCGGCGATGCCCAGCCGCTGGCCCATGCCGAGCGAGAAGCCCTGGGAGCGCTTCCTCGCCACGTCCTGCAGCCCGACGACCCCCAGCACCTCGTGCACGCGCCGGGCGGGGATACCGGAGAGCTGGGCCAGGCAGAGCAGGTGGTGGTACGCGCTGCGCCCGCCGTGGATCGCCTTGGCGTCCAGCAGGGCCCCCACCTGGCGCGGGGCGTTGTCCAGCCGGCGGTAGGGGAGGCCGTTGACGGTGACGATCCCCTCGGTGGGGGAGTCGAGGCCCAGGATCATCCGCATGGTGGTGGACTTGCCCGAACCGTTCGGCCCGAGGAAACCGGTGACCATGCCCGGTTTCACCTGGAAGGTGAGGTTGTACACGGCCGTCTTGGCGCCGTAGCGCTTCGTCAGGCCGAACGCTTCGATCATGGCTTCCGCCCCTGCTCGCCTCGTGCGGTCGGGGCGTGCCGCCCCCGATGGAACCAGGAGCGTACCGAGGGGGACGAGGCGCCCCGCAACCGCGGAGGGCGGCGGGAGGGCGCGGAGCGGTCGGGAGACGACGGGGCCCCGCCCCACCTCGCAGGTGGCACGGGGCTCCGTCGTTTCCCGCGTCCCGCCGGTGCCGTGGCCCGGCGCCGCGGTGTGCGCGTCAGCGCGACTGCTGGGCGGGGACGCCGCGGCCCAGCGACTCGTCACCGCTCTCCGAGGCGGTCTGCCCGCTCGCCGCGACGGCCGCGCCGGTGAGGGTGGCCAGCATCTCGCGGACGTTGGTGAGCTGGGCGTTGATGCTGTCGCGGCGGTTGGTGAGCGCCGCCAGCTCGCGCTCGGACTCGCTGCGGATGCGGTCGGCCTTGGCGTTGGCGTCGGCCACGATGTCCTCGGCCTGGCGCTGGGCGGTCTCCACCGTCTGGCGGGCGCGGCGCTCGGCGTCGGTACGCAGCTTCTCGGCCTCCAGGCGGAGCTGCTCGGCGCGGTGCTCGATCTCCGCCAGCCGCTTCTCGGCCTTGGCCTGGCGGGAGGCCAGGTCGCGCTCGGACTGCTCGCGGCGCTTGGCCAGGTTGGTCTCGAAGTCGGCGGCGGCCTGCGCGGCCTTGGCCCGGGTGTCCTCGAAGAGGGCGTCGGCCTCCTCGCGCTTGGCCTGGGCGTCCTTCTGCGCCTCGGCGCGCAGCGTGGCGGCCTCGCCCTTGGCCTTCTCGACGATCCGGACGCCTTCCTCCTCCGCCTTGGTCTTGCGGTCGGCGGCGTACGCCTCGGCGTCGTTGCGCACCTGCTGGGCGGCAGACTCGGCCAGTTCCCGGTGCTGCTCGGCGGCCCGGCGGGCCTCCTCGCGCAGGTCCTTGGCCTCCTCCTCGGCGAGCCGGAGGATCTTCTCGACCCGGGCGCCCAGACCGGCGTACGACGGCTCGGAGTCGTTGATCTGCGCCTGGGCGTTCTGCGTCTCGAGGTGCAGCTCCTCGATCCGCTTCTCCAGCGATGCGATCCGGGCCAGCGCGTTGTCACGGTCGGCGACGAGCTTCGCGATGCGGTCGTCCACCTGCCCGCGGTCGTAACCACGCCGCACGAGCTCGAAGCCGAAGGGAGAGGTGTTGTCGCTCATGGGGTTCCTGTCGGTCAGACGGGGTCGGACGGGAGAGTGATAGAGGGAATCCTAGGGGGGAAAACGGCGTGTCTTCGAGAAGATGCCGGTTCGATATGCAGAATGTACGCCCGTTCGAGTGGCTTAACTCTTGCTCTGCTTGCTATTCGCATGTGCGGTTCCTGCCCCGACTCCGGTTTTCACGGCCTCACTTGATCCCCCGTCAGCTCCCTTTCCCCCCTTGCCGTCCCTGTCGCCGCGGCCGCCCCGGCCACCGGCGGCGGGCGCCTCGAACGACTCCAGGGCCTCCAACACGTCCTGGACGCGCGAGATCTCGGCGTTGATGTCCTCACGACGGCGCGTCAGCACCTCGAGTTCGCGGCGGCCCTTCTCCAGAATCCGCTCGGCCTCCGCCTCGGCCTCGGCGCGTACCCGTTCGGCGTCGCGGATAATCGCGTTCTTCTTCTGCTCGGCCTCCTTCAGGAGGCCCTCGGCCTTCTTCACCGCCGCGATGCGGACCCTGCTCGCCTCGGAATCCGCGTCCGACATCGTCTGACGGGCCTTCTCCTCGGCCTCGGCGAGCTGGTCGCTCGCCGCCTTGACCAGCTTGTCCACCCGCTCGCCCGCCGTCCGCATCGCCTCGGCCGACTCCCGGCGGGCCCGCTCGTGCAGCTCCTCGACCTCGGTCTCGGTGCGGGTCCGCAGCTCCTCGGCGCGCTCCCGGATGGCGTTGGCGTCCCGGCGGGCCTCCTCCAGCATGGTGTCGGAGTCCTTGCGGGACTTCTCCACCAGCCGGGTGCTCTCCGCCCGCGCCTCGGCGACCAGCCGCTCGGCCTCCTTGCGGGCGGCGCCGACCATGGTGTCCGCCTGCTCCTCGGCCGCCGCCGCGGTGCGCAGCGCCTCCTCGCGCGCCTCGGCGACCAGCCGGTCGGCCTGCTCGGCCGCGTCGCCCAGCTTCCGCGCCGCCGCCTCGCGGGCCTCGTCCCGGACGCGGTCGGCCTCGGCGCGCGTCCGCTCGGCCTCCTCGCCGGCCGTGGTGCGGACCCGCTCGGCCTCGGCGATCGCCTCCGAAACCGTGCGCTCGGCCAGCGACCTGGCGGCGTCCGTCTCCTCCTGGGCCTCCCGGCGCAGGGTCGCCGCCGCGTGCTCGGCGGCGGACCGCAGGCCCGCGATCTCCTCCTCGGCCTGCTCGTGCATCCCGGCCACCGAGTCGCGCACCTGCTGCGCCTGCTGCTCGGCGGCCGCGACCAGCTCGGCCGCCCGCTGCTCGGCCTCGGCGACCAGCCGCTCGGCCTCGGCCTGGGCCTCCTCGACCCGCTTGCGGGCCGAGGCGAGCAACTCCTCGCTCTGCTCGTGCGCCTGGGCGCGTTCCCGGCCGGCCTCCGCACGGGCGTCGGCCAGCAGCTCCTCGGCCTCCCGCCGCCGCCGCGACGCCTCCTCCTGGGCGGCGGCCAGCGCCTCGGCCGCCTCCGCCCCCGTGCGCTCGGCGGCCGCGTTCGCCTCCGCCCGCACCCGGTCGGCCGTCTCCTGCGCCTCGGTGCGCAGCCGCTCGGCCTCGGCGGCCGCCTCCGAGCGCAGCCGCACCGCGATGGCCTCGCCCTCGGCGCGCGCCCGGGAGGCGTCCGAGACCGCCTCGGTGCGCAGCCGCTCGGCCTCCTCCTCGGCCTGCTCCCGCAGGGCCCGCAGCCGCTCGGCCGACTCCGCGCGCAGCCGCTCGGTCTCGGAGCGGGTCTCCTCGCGCAGCCGCTCGGCCTCCTCGCGGGCGCCGCGCAGCTCCTCCTCGGCCGCCGCCAGCCGCTGCTCGGCCTCGGCGCGCAGCCGCCCCAGCTCCTCCTCGGCCTCGGCCCGGCGGACCCGGACGGCCTCCTCGGCCTCCTCGCGCAGCCGCCGGCCGGTCCGCTCGGCCTCCTCGCGGACCTCCTCGGCCTGCCGCTCGGTCGCCCCCCGCAACTCCTCGGCCTCGGCGCGGGCCTTCTCCAGCGCCTCCTCGGCCTGCCGGCGCAGGGCTGCGGCCCGCTCGATGGCCTCGGTACGCACCCGCTCGCTCTCGGCGGTCGCGGCGCTGCGGGTCTCCTCCGCGTCCGCCGCGGCCTGGCTCAGCAGCTCCTCGGCGCGGCCGGCCGCCTCCTCGATCTGCTGGACGGCCTCGCGGCGCGCCTCGGCGCGGATCCGCTCACCCTCCTCGACGGCCTCGGCGCGCAGCTGCTCGGCCTCACCGCGCAGCCGCCGGGCCTCCTCCTGGAGCTCGACGGTCTTGGCGCGGTACTCCTTGGTGTCGTCCTTGGCCGCACCCTTGAGCTGCTCGGCGACGTCGTGCGCCTCCGCCCGCAGCCGGTCGGCCTCCGCCTCGGCCTCGGCGCGCAGCCGCTCGGCCTCCTCGGTGGCGGCCCGGGTGGTGGCCTTGGCCTCCTCCGACGCCTTGCCCAGGACCTCCTCGGCCGTCCGGGCGGCCTCGGCGATCTGGGCGGCCGACTCCTCGGCCGCCTTCGCCCGGGCCGTCTCCCTCGCCTCGGCGACCAGCCGCTCGGCCTCGGCCCGGGCGTCGGCGCGCAGCTGCTCGGCCTCGGCCTTGGCCGCCTCCGCCTCCTTGGTGGCCTCGGCGACCATGCGGGCGATCTCGGCCTTGGCCACCCGGGTGCGCTGCTCGTTCTCCGTCTCGGTGTCCGCCAGCCGGCGGGCGGCGCCCTCCCGGGCGTCGGTCAGCACCTTCTCGGCCTCGGCGCGCGCCTCGCGCAGCGCCGCCTCGGCCTCCTGCATCCGCTCCTCGGCCTGGCGGGCCAGGGCGGTGGCCTCGCGGCGGGCGGCCTCGGTCTCGGCAGCGGTGGAGCTGCGCAGCCGCTCGGCGTGGTCGGTGGCCTCCTGCGCCTGGGTGGAGGCGGCGCTCAGCAGCCGCTCGGCGTCCGTGCGGGCCCGGCGCAGCAGGGCCTCGGCCTCGGCCTTGGCGGCCTCCGCCTCGGAGTTCAGCCGCTGCCGGGCCTGCTCGGCCAGCCGCTGCGCCTCGGCGCGGGCGGCGGCCAGGGTCTGCTCGGCCTCCGCGCGGGCCTCGTCCATCAGCCGGCGGGCCTGCGACTCGCTGCGGGCGCGCAACTGCTCGGCCCAGGCGACGTTCTCGTTGACGTGGGACTCGACGGTCGCGCGGCGCTCGTTGAGCTCCTGGTCGAGCTGCTGGCGGCGGGCGACGGCCTCGGCGTGCAGCTCGGACTCCATCCGGGCCTGCCGCTCGGCGTGCTCCTGGAGGAGTCTCTGCGTCTTGGCCCGGGCCTCGCGCAGCTCGCGCTCGGCGTCGGCGCGCAGTTGCTCGGCCTGGAGCTGGGCGTTGCGCAGCAACTGCTCGGCCTGGTGCGACAGGTTGTCGTAACCCGCCGGACGCGCGGCGAGGGCGCGGCGCGCCTCGTGCAGCTTGGCACGCAGCACTTCGACCTGGTAGCCGAGGTCGCCGGCGTGGTCGACCGCCTTGTCCCGCTCGTCCTTCAGCCGCTTCATCTCGGCTTCGAGCTGAGAGAGGTGGTCGAGGTGGTCGTCAGCCTCGTAGCGGTCGTAGCCCCGCACTGCGCGGTCCCATCCGTCCCCTGGTCGTGGTGAAGGTGAACTGACCCTTCGAGGAAATGGTGTCAGATCATCGGCGGAACATGGGACGGGACCCTGCCGGCCCGTAGCCCCGGCCGAACGGCCACTCTACCGGCCGGGGGAGCCGGCGTCAGTGTCGCGAGGGGGCGGAGGTGACCAGTTCGGTGAGGACTCCGTGACAGTCCTTGGGGTGGAGGAAGGTGATCCGCGATCCCATCGAACCGGTGCGCGGTTCGTCGTACAGCACCCGCACGCCCTTGCCCCGGATCGCCTCGGCCTCGCCGTCCACGTCGGCGGTGCCGAAGGCGATGTGGTGCACGCCCTCGCCGTTCTTCGCCAGCCACTTGGCGACGGTGGAGTCCTCCCGGACCGGCTCCAGGAGCTGGAGGTAGGAGGCGCCGCCGTCGTCCGTGCCGTTGATCCGGAGCATGGCCTCGCGCACCCCCTGCTCCTCGTTCACCTCGGTGTGGAACACCTCGAAGCCGTACGTGGCACGGTAGAACTCCACCGTCTTGTCCAGGTCGAAGCAGGCGATCCCGATGTGGTCGATGCGCGTCAGCATGGAAGACAGTGCACCGCCTGGCGCGTGGTTACGCAACGTGCGCACGGTCACACCGACCGACCGGTGACCCGGGCTGGTACCGCTCAGTACATTGACGATAAACCCTCGTTAACTCCCTGCTCCGAAGGGGCCGCACCGTGACCGACAAGACGAACGCAGCGTCCGCCACCACCTCCGTGATCGTCGCGGGCGCCCGCACCCCCATGGGCCGTCTGCTGGGCTCGCTGAAGACCTTCTCCGGTGCCGACCTCGGCGGCATCGCGATCAAGGCGGCCCTGGACCGCGCGGGCATCGGCGGCGACCAGGTCCAGTACGTGATCATGGGGCAGGTGCTCCAGGCGGGGGCCGGGCAGATCCCGGCGCGCCAGGCCGCCGTCAAGGCGGGCATCCCCATGAACGTCCCCGCGCTGACGATCAACAAGGTCTGCCTCTCCGGCCTCGACGCCATCGCCCTGGCCGACCAGCTCATCCGCGCCGGCGAGTTCGACGTGGTCGTCGCCGGCGGCCAGGAGTCCATGACCAACGCGCCGCACCTGCTGCCCAAGTCCCGCGAGGGCTTCAAGTACGGCGCCGTGCAGATGCTGGACGCCATGGCCCACGACGGCCTCACCGACTCCTTCGAGGGCGTCGCCATGGGCGAGTCCACCGAGAAGCACAACACCCGCCTGGGCATCGGCCGCGCCGAGCAGGACGAGGTCGCGGCCCTCTCCCACCAGCGTGCCGCCGCCGCCCAGAAGAACGGCGTGTTCGACGCCGAGATCACCCCCGTGGAGATCCCGCAGCGCAAGGGCGACCCGGTGCTGTTCACCCAGGACGAGGGGATCCGCCCCGAGACCACCGTCGAGTCCCTGGGCAGGCTGCGCCCGGCCTTCGCGGGGGACGGCACCATCACCGCCGGCTCCTCCTCGCAGATCTCCGACGGCGCCGCCGCGGTGGTCGTGATGAGCCGGGCCAAGGCCGAGGAGCTGGGCCTGGAGTGGATCGCCGAGATCGGCGCCCACGGCAACGTGGCGGGCCCGGACAACTCCCTGCAGTCGCAGCCCTCCAACGCCATCCGGCACGCGCTGGAGAAGGAGGGCCTGGGCGTCGACGACCTCGACCTGATCGAGATCAACGAGGCGTTCGCGGCCGTCGCGGTGCAGTCGGTGAAGGAACTCGGCGTTGACCACGAAAAGGTGAACGTCAACGGCGGCGCCATCGCGCTGGGTCACCCGATCGGGATGTCCGGCGCGCGGATCGTGCTCCACCTCGCCCTGGAGCTCAAGCGCCGGGGCGGCGGCGTGGGCGCGGCGGCGCTGTGCGGCGGCGGCGGCCAGGGCGACGCCCTGATCGTCCGGGTACCGAAGAAGTGACGGGGCGGGCACGGGCCCCCGAGCCGCCGGGCGCGGGGGCCCGTGCCCGGCACCACGGCCGGCACGGCGACGGGGCACGGCCGGCACGACGAGGACCGGCCGACGGACGGCCGGAGGATGGCGAGGAGCGCAGCACGCATGGCGGTGGACGTCCCCGGACTGGTGGAGCAGGCACGGCAGGGCAAACCCCGGGCCGTGGCCCGGCTGATCTCCCTGGTGGAGGGAGCGTCGCCGCAGCTCAGAGAGGTGATGGCGGCGCTGGCGCCGCTGACCGGAAACGCCTACGTGGTCGGACTGACCGGCTCGCCCGGGGTGGGCAAGTCCACCTCCACCTCGGCGCTGGTCACCGCCTACCGCAGGGCCGGGCGGCGGGTCGGCGTGCTGGCCGTGGACCCGTCCTCGCCGTTCTCCGGCGGCGCGCTCCTGGGTGACCGGGTGCGGATGTCCGAACACGCCTCCGACCCCGGCGTCTACATCCGCTCCATGGCCACCCGCGGCCACCTGGGCGGACTGGCGTGGGCCGCCCCGCAGGCCATCCGCGTGCTGGACGCGGCCGGCTGCGACGTGGTCCTGGTGGAGACGGTCGGCGTCGGCCAGTCCGAGGTCGAGATCGCCTCCCAGGCCGACACCTCCGTCGTCCTGCTGGCTCCCGGCATGGGCGACGGCATCCAGGCGGCCAAGGCCGGGATCCTGGAGATCGGCGACGTCTACGTGGTCAACAAGGCCGACCGGGACGGCGCCGACGCCACCGCCCGGGAGCTCAACCACATGCTGGGCCTGGGCGAGGCGCGCAGGCCCGGCGACTGGCGCCCGCCGATCGTCAAGACCGTCGCCGCGCGCGGCGAGGGCGTGGACGAGGTGGTCGAGGCGCTGGAGAAGCACCGCGCCTGGATGGAGGAGCGCGGGGTGCTCGGCGAGCGCCGCCGGGCGCGCGCGGCCCGCGAGGTGGAGACCATCGCGGTGACCGCGCTGCGCGAGCGGATCGGCGACCTGCGCGGCGACCGGCGGCTGGACGCCCTGGCCGAACGGATCGCCGAGGGGGCCCTCGACCCGTACGCGGCGGCCGACGAGCTGGTCGCGGGGCTGACCGGGGAGTGACGCCCGGCGGGGCGGCCGGGCGCCGGCGTCAGCGGTCGTCGCGGTCGTCGTCCCGGTCGTCCCGGGCGTCGTCGTCGCGGTCGTCGCGGGTGTCGCGGGTGTCGGCCTCGCGGTCGTCCCGGTCATCCCGGGTGTCGTCGTCCCGGTCATCCCGGGTGTCGGCCTCGCGGTCGTCCTGGTCATCCCGGGTGTCGTCGTCGCGGTCGTCGCGGTCGTCGTCCCGGTCGGTGTGCCGGTCGACGACCTCGCCGCCGGCCGCGTCCACCGAGACCTCGTACCACTTCCCGTCCTCGCCCAGGACGTCGACGTCCCACACGGCGCGGCCGCCGTCGCGGTCGTCGTCCAGCTCGGCGGACCCGGCCGTGCCCGGCACGGTCTTCAGGGCGGCCCCCACGGCCTCCCGGAGCGTCACCTCCGCGCCGCGCAGCTCCCGCGCGTCGTCGTCCCCGCCGCGGTCCTCCGCACCGTTCCCGCCGCGGTCGTCGTCCCCGCCGTCCGTCCGCAGGTCGGCGGCCCGGGAGCCGGGGGAGGAGGTGTCGTCGTCCGCGAAGGCCAGTGTCCCGCCCCCGGCGGCGAGGGCGACGGTGGCGACTGCGGCGACGACGAGCCTGTGCTTCATGGTCGGTGTCCTTCCGGAAGGGGTTGCCGTGTGCTGACGGGAAACACCGTCGCAGGACGTTCCTGAAGCGGTCCTGAAGCCACCTGAAGATCCCTTCAGGTCGTCTTTGGCAGGCTGTCCCCATGCGCCTGCTGATCGTGGAGGACGAGAGACGGCTGGCCCTGTCGCTGGCGAAGGGGCTCACCGCCGAGGGCTTCGCCGTCGACGTGGTCCACGACGGCGCGGAGGGCCTCCACAGGGCCCAGGAGGGGCCGTACGACCTGATCGTCCTGGACATCATGCTGCCGGGCATGAACGGCTACCGGGTCTGCTCCGCGCTGCGCGCCGCCGGCGACGAGACGCCGATCCTCATGCTGACCGCCAAGGACGGCGAGTACGACGAGGCCGAGGGCCTGGACACCGGCGCCGACGACTACCTGACCAAACCGTTCTCCTACGTGGTCCTCCTCGCCCGGATCCGCGCGCTGCTGCGCCGCCGCACCCGGGGCGGGGCGGCCGTGGTGCGCGTCGGAGAACTGGCCGTGGACCCCGGCGCGCGGCGGGTGACGCTGGGCGGCCGGGAGGTCGCGCTGACCGCCAAGGAGTTCTCCGTGCTGGAGCACCTGGCGGTACGGGCCGGGGAGGTGGTCTCCAAGGCGGAGATCCTGGAGCACGTCTGGGACTTCGCCTACGAGGGGGACGTCAACATCGTGGAGGTCTACGTCAGCGCGCTGCGCCGCAAACTGGGCGCCGGCGTGATCGCCACGGTGCGCGGCGCCGGATACCGGCTGGCGGGGCCCGGTGCCTAGCTCGCCCCTCGCCCGGCTCACGGTCCGCGCCCGCGCCGCGCTCGGCGCCACGCTGGTGGTGGCGGCCGCCCTGGTGGGCGTCGGAGTGGTGGTGGTGGAGATGCTGCGCGGCGGGCTCGCCGAGAACGCCCGGCTGCACGCCGAGACCACCGCCCGGGAGGTCGCCGCCGACGTCACCGACGTGACGGCCGGCGAGGTGGGCGGTATGGCCGTCCTGGAGGACGACGACCCGGTGCAGGTGGTGGACGGCTCGGGGACGGTCCTCGGCGCGAGCCGCCCGCTGCGCGGACGCGGCCCCGTGGCCGACTTCAACCTGCCCGAGGCGTCCGGACCCCGGCCGACCGCCACGCCCGCACCCGTGCCGCGCCCCACCGGGGGCGCCGATGACGACGACACCGCCGATGACGCCGATGACGCCGACGATGCCGACGACGACGCCGACGACGGGCCCGGGGACGCGGACGGCGACACCGACGGCGGCGGTACGCCCTCCCCGGCGGAGACCCCCGTCGAGGTGGACCGCAACAGCGCCGCCGAGATCGTCCCCCTCCCCGTCGACGACGACGGCGAGGTGACCCGTGTCCGCGGCCGGGGGGACCGGACGCAGGACTTCAGCCTGGTCGCCGTGCAGAGCGTCACCCGCGACCGGGTCCCCGTCACCGTCTACGCCGGCGCCTCGCTCGCCGAACAGGAGGAGGCGGTCTCCTCCGTCACCCGCGCCATGCTCGTCGGGCTGCCGGTGCTGCTGCTGGTGGTCGGCGGCGTGACCTGGCTGGTCACCCGCGGCGCGCTGCGGCCGGTCGAGGGCATCCGGCGGGAGATGGCGGCCATCACCGCCAGCGCGGACCTGTCCCGGCGGGTGCCCGAGCCGCCCTCGCACGACGAGGTCGCCCGGCTGGCGCGGACCACCAACGAGACACTGGCGGCCCTGGAGGACTCCGTCGAGCGGCAGCGCCGCTTCGTCGCCGACGCCTCCCACGAGCTGCGCAGCCCCATCGCCTCGCTCCGCACCCAGCTGGAGGTGGCCGCCGCCCACCCCGAACTGCTCGACCTCGACGGCGCGGTCCACGACACCGTGCGGCTCCAGGCACTCGCGGCCGACCTGCTCCTGCTGGCCCGCCTGGACGCCGGGGAGCGTCCGGGAGAGGCACGGGTGGACCTGGACGCCCTGGTGCGCGAGGAGCTGGCGCAGCGTGTCGGCGACCGGATCGCCGTCACGCTGGAGGCGGGCGGCCGGGAGGAGAGCCCGGTGGAGGTGACCGGCTCGCGCGGCCAACTCGCCCGGGTGCTGGGCAACCTCCTGGACAACGCCGAGCGCCACGCGGCCTCCCGGGTCCGGGTGAGCGTGGCGCGCACCGGTGGACGGGCCGTGCTGGAGGTCGCCGACGACGGGTCGGGAGTGCCGGAGGAGGAGCGGGAGCGGATCTTCGAGCGGTTCGTGCGGCTGGACGACGCGCGCAGCCGGGACGACGGCGGGGCCGGGCTGGGACTGGCCATCGCCCGCGACGTGGCCGCCCGGCACGGCGGCACCCTCACCGCGGGGCGGGCCCCCGAGGGCGGCGCCCTGTTCACGCTGCGGCTGCCGGCCGCGTAACCGCGGGGGGCGGGCGTACGGGGCGGGGGCGCCCGCCTGCCCTGGTGCGCCCGCGCCCCCGCCCGGTGCCCGCCGCCTCAGCCGTTCCAGTCCAGGACGTCCGTGCCGCCCTCGTCCCAGGCGATGCTGACGCTCTCGCCGCCCGAGGTCTTCGTGCCGGTGGCTCCGAGGTACTTCTCGTCCCCGCTGCTGCCGCACTTCACGGCCAGCCGGAAGCCGCGGCTCTGGTTCTCGCCGAAGCCGATGCACAGGCCGTCGCCCTCGGGGTCGATCCAGATGACCGTGTTCTTCCCCTTCATCTCGCCGCTCCCGGCCGCCGCGCCGACGGTCAGCGTCTGCTCGGTGTCGGACTTCCACTGCCCCCGGAAGTCGTCCTCGTCGGCCGGCGGCGGACCGGCGGGCCCCCCGGCCTCCCCGGGTTCCCCGGCCTCCTCGGTCCCCGGGGTGTTCCCGGGCTCGCCGGACGGCTCGTCCGAGGGGGCCGGTTCCGCCGAGGGGCCGCCGGTCTCCGAGGCGCCCGGCCCGGGGCTCGCGCCGGCTCCGGCGGCCGGCTCCTTCTCCCCGCCGCCGGAGACCGCGAGGTGGATCCCGCCGCCGATGAGCGCCAGCAGGACCACGGCGCCGCCGACGACGGCCGCCACCTTGGCCCGGGAGCCCGTGCCGCCCGGGGGCGGGGGCGGGGGGTAGGCGCCGTACGCCTGCTGCCCGTACGGCTGCTGCCCGTACGCCTGCTGCTGGTACGGGTTCGGCTGCCCGTACGGCTGCTGTCCCCGGGGCGCCTGCGGCGGAGCGGGAGGCGCGTAGGGGGGAGGTGTCCGGGGCGGCTCGGGCGGCTGCGGAGGAGGGCCGCCGGGACGGCCCGGGGCGGAGCCGTCGTGGGGCGGTGGGCCGGGGGGCTGGGTCATCGGGTCGCCCTTCGTACGGGCCCGGAGCGGACGGCCCCCCCGCTCGTCCGGTTCCGCGTTCCCCGGAAAAGGGCCGTGCCGGCCGCGGACCCGCCGTGTCTGGTCCGTCACGGCAGTCGAGCGGGTGTCCCCATCATCCCCCACGGGCCCCCGCCCGTGTGCGGGGGCCCGTGTCTCAACCGCGCCCGCGCAGCTCCCGCAGGTGCCGGGCGACCGGGGCCAGCGAGTCGTGCAGGCCGTCGAGCGCCTCCGGCGAGAGCAGGTCGATGAAGTGGCGCCGCACCGAGGCGACGTGGTGCGGCGCCACCTCGCGCATCGTCTTCCAGCCGTGCTCGGTCAGGACGGCGAACAGCCCGCGCTTGTCGGACTCGCAGTGCTCCCGGCGCACCAGTTCGGCCTTCTCCAGGCGGGTGATCTGGTGGGAGAGGCGGCTCTTGGACTGGAGCGTGGCGGCGGCCAGATCGCTCATCCGCATCCGGTGCTCGTCCGACTCGGAGAGGTTGACCAGGATCTCGTAGTCGTTGATGGTCAGCCCGAACGGCTGCAGGTCCCGCTCCAGCTGGTGCATCAGGAGCCGGTTGACGTCGAGGTGCACGCGCCAGGCGCGCTGTTCCTCCTCGCCCAGCCAGCGGGTGTCCTTGTCGGTGTCCATGCCTGTGGACTCTACCCGGCGGCCGGGCGGCCTCCCGCCCGGGATCCTCACCATCGGTGGCACCGCCGTCACAGGCCGAACCGGCGCTGGATGCTCCCCAGTTGCCCCGGCATCCGGGGGAGCTGGCCCCCGCCGGGGCCGCCGTGCCCGCCGTGCCCGCCGGGGCCCGGGACGCCCGGCTGCGGCGGCGGGCCGGTCCCGGTGTCCCGCTCGTCCATCAGCACCTCGGTCGACTGGATCAGCACCGTGCCCGCCCCGACGAACTCGAACTGGTGCTCCTCGCCGGAGGTCCCGCCGATCCCGGTCAGCGACCGCAGCCCGCCGAGGAACCCCTTCAGGTACCCGTGGTCGTAGTGGTGGCAGGGGGACGGGCAGTCCGCCCAGCCGACCAGCGCCTGCGGGTCCACCCGCACCGGCGGCTCCACGAAGTGCACCGGTCCGTTGGAGGCCGCCACGAACTTCCCCGTGCCGATCAGGGTGAGGAAGCCCGGGATGATCGACTGCTTGAGCGACAGACCCGGCTCGAAGGCCAGCAGGTTGCCCGAACGGATGGTGAGGTTGCCGTCCTCCAGGTCGTAGGAGTTGACGTCGAAGGCCCGGTCGGCGAGGAGCATCTTCCCCCGGCCCTGGGCGACGACCCAGTCCGAGGCGTGCAGCGGCGAGTGGAAGTTCGCGGCCACCAGCCGGTCCAGGGGGCCGTGGCCGATGCCGTCGAAGTCGATCCGCCCGTAGTAGGCGATCATCTTCCCCTTCTGCAGGAACCACTGGCCCTGCAGGTCCACGCAGAAGGTGTAGGCGTCGACGTTGTCGTTCGACGGCAGCGTGTGGGGATCGTGGACGACCGGACCGCTCACAGCTTCTCCTCACTGGCCTGGACGAACACCTCGCCCTGCCCGGACAGCTCCAACTGGAACGCCTCGCCCGAACCGCGCCCGACCATGTCCCGCCAGCCGAGCGCCGCGGAGAGCCTGTTCGTCACGTTCCCGTGGTGGGCGACGTACGCCTGCGGGTCGACGTGGACGGGGCTGCCGGGTGTGATCGGCAGCCGGATCACCCCGCCGTGCGCCATCACGGCCACCGAGCCGTGTCCGGCCAGCGTCGTGGTGAACAGGCCCTGCCCGGTCACCTGGCCGCGGACCATGCCCATGACCCCGCCCTGGGAGCCCAGGAACATCGTCCCCTGCTCCAGCGTCCCGTCGAAGGCGAGGAGCCGGTCGGCCTCCACGCAGAGGGTGTCGCCGGCCAGCTCGACCACCTCGACGTGGTGCCCGCCGTGGCCGAACAGCACCGTGCCGCTGCCCTCGACCGTCATCAGCGGGGCGGCCTCGCCGGCCAGCCGCCGCCCGATCATCGAGCCCAGGCCGCCCTGCCCGCCCTGGATGCTGGGGGTGAAGGAGACCTCGCCGGTGTAGGCGATCATGGCGCCGCGCTGGCTGAACAGCCGCTGCCCCGGCACCACCCGGGCCTCGACGATCTTGGAGTTGATCTCGCGGAAGGGCACTTACAGGTCACCGCCGATCGTGTTCCGCTCGCTGGGCTGCACGTAGACCAGTCCGTCGCCCTCGAAGCGGATCTGGAACGCCTCGCCCGACCCCTCGCCGACGACGGTCCGGAAGGTCACGCCCGTCTGGAACTCCTGCCGCAGGTTCCCGGTGTGCGCCACGTACGCCCCCGGGTCCACCTGGAGCGGGTACTGCGGGGTGACGCGCAGCACCACCGCCGGGCCGTCCGACATCAGCGCGGCCGTGCCGGTGCCCTCGACGGTGGTGGTGAACAGCCCGCTGCCCTGCGCGGCACCGCGCAGGCCGGTGAAGACGGTGCCGGTGCGCAGGGAGGCGTCCGCGCACAGCAGGTTCTCGGACTCCACGTGGAGCTTCTCGCCGCCGAGCGCCACCAGGCTGATGTCGCTCGCACGGTCGGCGAAGTAGCAGGTGCCCTGGCCCTTCACCTCCATCAGCTCCATCTGCTCGCCGGTGAGGCGGCGCGTGACCATGCCGCGCAGGCCCTCCCCGCCGCCGGTGAGCTTCCGGAAGTCCATCCGCCCCTCGTAGGCGACCATCGCGCCGTTCTTCGCCCTGACCGCGTCTCCTGCGAGATCGACGGCGAGGACCTTGCTGCCCTGGAGTCGGAACCGAGCCACGGGCCGAATCTACCCGGAGGCGGGCCTCTCCGGGGGAGGCTGCCACAATGGACAGCGCTTGTGCATCCCTTCACAAAGGATCTGCCCGTGGACCTCAAGACCGCTTCGGCACTGCGCCGACTCCGGCTCGTCTCCGCACCGGAGGCCGTCTCCTTCCTCCTGCTGCTGGTCTGCTCCGTGCTCAAGCGGACCACCGAGTTCAACGCCGTGCCGGTGATGGGCGCCGTCCACGGACTCCTCTTCGTCCTCTACGGCCTCTTCTGGCTGGACGCCTGGAACCGCGCCAGGTGGCCGCTGGGCCGCGCCGCCCTGTACCTCCTGTGCGCGGTGCTCCCGGCGGGCGGCTTCTACGCCGACAGGCGCCTGCGCCGCGAGGCCGAGGAGAGCGTGATCGCCGCCCGGGCCCGCGCCGAGCAGGCGCGGCTGGCGGCCGAGCGGCCGCGTACGGGGACGGTGGACGCGTGATCGTCGCCTTCTCCGTCACCCCGCTCGGCGTCGGCGAGGACGTGGGGGAGTACGTGGCCGACGCCGTGCGGGTGGTCCGCGAGTCCGGGCTGCCCAACCGCACGGACGCGATGTTCACCTCCGTCGAGGGCGAGTGGGAGGAGTGCATGGACGTGGTGCGGCGGGCGGTGGCCGCCGTCGAGGCCCGTGCCCCGCGCGTCTCGCTGGTGCTGAAGGCCGACATCCGCCCCGGCGTCACCGACGGGCTGACCTCGAAGGTCGCCTCCGTCGAGCGGCACCTGGGCTGACGCGGGTCCGCGGCCCCGCGCGGCGGCCGGCTCCGCCCGCTCCCGGCGGGCGCGCCTTTCGGGCCGTGCGCCGTCGGCTGCTTCAGCGCCCCCCGGCCGCTCCGGCGTCCGCCAGGGAGGCGCCCAGCGGGGTGCGCTCATAGAGGACCCGGTGGCGCACGCGGTGCGAGGAGAGCAGCCCGGCCTCGCGCAGCGTCCGCAGATGGGCCGAGACCGAGGAGGGCGCCAGCCCGAGCCGGACGGCCAGGTCGGTGGTGGAGGCCGGCTCGTCCAGCGCCGCCAGCACGGCGGCGCGGTGCGCGCCGAGCAGCCGCGCCAGTGCGCGGGGCGGCCCGTCGGCGGTCCCCGCCCACAGCCCGCCGACCCCGCGCGCCGGGTACACGACCATCGCGCGCCCCGCGCCCGCGGGGCGCGTGGTGCTCCCGGGCCGCTCCCCGCCGGGCGGCCGCGCCGGGCCGGGCGGGAGGACGGCGCCGCCCACCGCGCCGGGCCACACGAAGGCGCTCGGCAGCAGCGTCACCCCCTCGCCGCCCGGATCGTGCGCGTGGTCGTGGGGCAGGTCCACCGAGAGCGTGCCGCCGTCCCAGCTCACCCGTGGGCGCAGGGCGGTGAAGAGCCGGTCGAGTCCGCCCTCGGCCAGCAGGCGCGCGTGGAAGGAGACGTCCGCCTCCAGCAGGGCCCGCAGCCGCGGCCAGTGGGGCGCCACCAGGGCCTCCCAGACCCGTTCCAGGAGCCCGGCCAGCGTCCGCACGGCCCGCTCGGGGTCGGCCAGCATCCCCCGGACGACCGCGCCGCCGGCGGCGCCCGGCGCGCAGGCCGGCGAGCGGACGATCTCCTCGCGGGCGACGGCGGGATCGGCGGCCCTGACCCGGGCGATCTCCTCCTCGAAGGAGGGTGCCGGCCCGCCGGTGGGCGGCGGGCAGAGGAAGTCGGGGGTGTAGCCCCGCGGCGGCATCAGCGCCCACAGCGGCTCCAGACCCAGCTCCGCCGCCGTCCGCGCGCTCCGCCGCTGCCAGGGCAGCAGGTGGTACGGGCCCGGGCGGGACAGGGCCCGTGCGGCGCCCTGCACCTCCCACAGGGGGGAGACGGCGAAGCGGCAGCGGAGCAGGTCGGCGCCGCCGAGGTGCAGGCGGATCGGCACACGGGCCTCCCGTACCGGAGCGATTCGGCTGGGGACGAAAGACTACGGCCCGGCGGCCTCCCCGGCGCAGGCTGCCGGCCATGTCCTCCGACGCCTCCGATGCCCCCGGCCCCCGCGGTGCCGCCGGCCCGGCCGCGCGCACCGGCACCGGCTACCGCGCCGTGTTCGCCGTGCGCGAGTTCCGGGCCGTGTTCGCCGCCCACGTGCTGTCGCTGCTCGGCAACGTCGTCGCGCAGCTCGCGCTGGCCGTGCTCGTCCTGCGGGAGACGGGCTCCCCCCTCCTGACGGCGCTCGCCTTCGCGATCGGACTGCTGCCGTACGCGCTCGGCGGCACCCTGCTCGCCCCGCTGGCCGACCGCTTCCCCGCCCGCCGGACGCTGGTCGGCTGCGACCTGCTGTGCGCCGTGTGCGTGGCCGCCATGGCGGTGCCCGGTGTGCCGACCGCGGCGCTGCTGGCGCTGCGGGCGCTCACGGCGCTGGTGGCGCCGCTGTTCACGGGGGTGCGCGCGGCGTCCCTCGGCGAGGTCCTGCACGGCGACTCCTTCGTGCTCGGCCGCTCCCTGCTCCGCCTCGTCGCCCAGAGCGGCCAGATCGCCGGGTTCGCCGCGGGCGGCCTGCTGCTGGCGGCGGTGGGGCCGAGGACCGCGCTGGCGGCCACGGCCGCCGGGTTCGCGGCCTCCGCCGCGGTCCTGCGGTTCGGCACCCGGGAGCGCCGCCCGCCGGCCCGGGAGCGGACGGCGGGCGGCGCCGGCGCCCTGCCGGCCGACCGGCGGGTGCGGGCGCTGCTCGGGCTGTGCTGGGTGCCGCCGGTGTTCATGGTGGTCCCGGAGGCGCTGGCCGCCCCGTACGCGCGGCAGATCGGTACCGGGCCGGCCGGGACGGGCCTGCTGCTGGCCGCGATGCCGCTGGGCGCCGTCGCGGGGGAGGCGGCGGCCGGCGCCCTGCTGGGCCCGGCGGCCCGCGAGCGCCTGGTGCTGCCGGCGGCCGTCCTGCTGCCGCTGCCGCTGGTGGCCTTCGCCTGGCGGCCCGCGCTCGTCCCGGCACTGGCGGCCCTGGTGCTGACCGGGCTGTGCGCGGTCTACGCCCTGGGCCTGGACCGCTGGTACCTCGACGCCGTGCCCCGGGAACTGCGCGGGAGGGCGATGACCGTGATGTCGGCGGGGCTGATGACGACCCAGGGCCTGGGCATGGCCGCCGGCGGGGCGGCCGCCGAGTGGGCGCCACCGCACGCGGTGGTGGCCGGCGCGGGGCTGCTGGGGACGGTGTGCGCGGCCGCGGCGGCCTGGTTCGTGCGGATGTGTCCCGTCTCCCGGATCGAGTGATGAGACCGTGCCGACCACGATGTGAACCGCCGGTAAGGTCGTGGGCGTGCCGAAGCCGCTCAGCCTCTCGTTCGACCCGATCGCCCGCGCCGACGAACTGTGGAAGCAGCGCTGGGGGTCCGCGCCCGCGATGGCCGCGATCACCTCGATCATGCGCGCGCACCAGATCCTCCTCGCCGAGGTGGACGCGGTCGTCAGGCCCTACGGCCTGACCTTCGCCCGCTACGAGGCGCTGGTGCTGCTGACCTTCTCCCGGGCCGGCGAGCTGCCGATGTCCAAGATCGGTGAGCGGCTGATGGTCCACCCGACCTCGGTGACCAACACCGTCGACCGCCTGGTGAGGGCGGGACTGGTCGCCAAGCGGCCCAACCCCAACGACGGCCGCGGCACGCTCGCCTCCATCACCGACAAGGGGCGCGAGGTGTGCGAGGCGGCGACCCGGGACCTGATGGCGATGGACTTCGGGCTCGGTGCGTACGACGCCGAGGAGTGCGCCGAGATCTTCGCGCTGCTGCGCCCGCTGCGGGTGGCGGCCGGGGACTTCAAGGAAGGCTGAGCCCCGGGCTGCCCGAGGGGGCCTCCGGGCGGCCGGTTACGCTCGTGTGCATGAAGAAGAGCGTGCTCACCCGCTACCGGGTGATGGCCTACGTGACCGGTGTGCTGCTGATCCTGCTGTGCCTCGGCATGGTCGGCAAGTACGTCCTGGAGCTGGACGGGGCCGAGGCCTTCACCTACGTCGTCAGCCTCGCCCACGGCTGGCTGTACGTGCTGTACCTGGTCTTCGCCTTCGACCTGGGGTACAAGGCGAAGCTGCCGGTCCCCAGGCTGCTGTGGGTGCTGCTGGCGGGGACGATCCCGACGGCCGCGTTCTTCGTCGAGCGGCGCCTCTCCCGCCAGGTCGAGCCGCTGGTCGCCGACGCCGCGGCCGCCCCCGCCCGGGCCTGACGCCGCCCCGCGCCCGCGCCGCCCCGCGCCCCCGCGGGGGCCGGACCGCCCGTGCGCGTCCCGCCGCGCCGGGCGGTCTTCCATCGACAATTAGTTGGACGTCCTAGTAAATTTGACGGCATGGACGCTGACGCCATCGAAGAGGGCCGCCGACGCTGGCAGGCCCGCTATGACGCCGCCCGCAAGCGGGACGCCGACTTCACCACGCTCTCCGGCGATCCCGTGGAGCCCGTCTACGGTCCCGCCCCCGGCGACACCGTCGAGGGCTTCGAGCGGATCGGTTGGCCCGGTGAGTACCCCTTCACCCGCGGTCTGTACCCCACCGGCTACCGCGGCCGGACGTGGACCATCCGCCAGTTCGCCGGCTTCGGCAACGCCGAGCAGACCAACGAGCGGTACAAGATGATCCTCCAGGCCGGCGGCGGCGGGCTCTCGGTCGCCTTCGACATGCCGACCCTGATGGGCCGCGACTCCGACGACCCGCGCTCGCTGGGCGAGGTCGGCCACTGCGGTGTCGCGATCGACTCGGCCGCCGACATGGAGGTCCTCTTCCGGGACATCCCCCTGGGAGACGTCACCACCTCGATGACGATCAGCGGCCCGGCCGTCCCGGTGTTCTGCATGTACCTGGTGGCCGCCGAGCGCCAGGGCGTGGACACCTCCGTCCTCAACGGCACGCTCCAGACGGACATCTTCAAGGAGTACATCGCGCAGAAGGAGTGGCTCTTCGAGCCGGAGCCGCACCTGCGGCTGATCGGCGACCTGATGGAGCACTGTGCGCGCCGCATCCCGGCCTACAAGCCGCTGTCGGTCTCCGGCTACCACATCCGCGAGGCCGGCGCCACGGCCGCGCAGGAGCTGGCGTACACCCTCGCCGACGGCTTCGGCTACGTGGAGCTGGGCCTCTCGCGCGGTCTGGACGTGGACGTCTTCGCGCCGGGCCTGTCGTTCTTCTTCGACGCGCACGTCGACTTCTTCGAGGAGATCGCCAAGTTCCGCGCGGCCCGGCGGATCTGGGCGCGCTGGATGCGGGACGTCTACGGCGCCAGGAGCGAGAAGGCGCAGTGGCTGCGCTTCCACACCCAGACGGCCGGCGTCTCGCTCACGGCCCAGCAGCCGTACAACAACGTGGTGCGCACCGCCGTGGAGGCGCTGGCGGCGGTGCTGGGCGGCACCAACTCCCTGCACACCAACGCCCTGGACGAGACCCTCGCCCTGCCCAGCGAGCAGGCGGCCGAGATCGCGCTGCGCACCCAGCAGGTGCTGATGGAGGAGACGGGTGTCACGTCCGTCGCCGACCCGCTGGGCGGCTCCTGGTACGTCGAGGCGCTGACCGACCGGATCGAGGCCGACGCCGAGAAGATCTTCGAGCAGATCAGGGAGCGCGGCCGCCGCGCGGTGCCGGACGGCAACCACCCCATCGGCCCGATGACCTCCGGCATCCTGCGCGGCATCGAGGACGGCTGGTTCACCGGTGAGATCGCCGAGGCCGCGTTCCGCTACCAGCAGGCGCTGGAGAAGGGCGAGAAGAGGGTCGTCGGCGTCAACTGCCACACCGGCTCGGTCACCGGGGACCTGGAGATCCTGCGGGTGAGCCACGAGGTCGAGCGCGAGCAGGTGCGCGTGCTGGCCGAGCGCAAGGCGAAGCGCGACGACGCGCGGGTGCGCTCCGCACTGGAGGGGATGCTGGAGGCCGCCCGGAGCGGCTCCAACATGATCGAGCCGATGCTGGAGGCGGTGCGCGCCGAGGCCACGCTGGGTGAGATCTGCGGCGTCCTGCGCGAGGAGTGGGGCGTCTACACCGAGCCCGCCGGCTTCTGACCCGGCGGCCCGCCGCCGTTCCCCGCCGCCCCCGCGCCGCCCGGCGCGGGGGCGGCGGCGCTCCGCGCGTCCCTCAGGGGAGGGGGCCGGTCCCTCCGGTCCCTCCGGTCCCTCCGGTCCCTCCGGTCCCTCCGGTCCCTCCGGTCCCTCCGGTCCCTCCGGTCCCTCCGGCCAGCCCGTGCAGCAGCAGCGAGGTCAGGGCGCGGGCCCAGGCGGGGGTGACGCTCCGGGCGCTGACCAGGGACCGGTGGACGACCGCGCCCGCGATCACGTCGAAGATCAGGTCCTCGGCGCGGGCCGACTCGGCGGCACCCCGCGGCCCGGAGGGGTCGGGCGGCAGCTCGCCGCGGGCCTGGGCGCGGCGGCGCCCCAGGACGACCAGGCGTTTCTGGCGGTCCACGATGGCGCTGCGGATGCGGGTGCGCAGCGCCTCGTCGCGGGTGGCCTCGGCGACCACGGCCATCAGCGCCGTCCTCGCCTCCGGCCGCTCCAGCAGCGCGGCGAAGGAGAGCACGACGCCCTCCACGTCCGCCCGCAGGCTGCCGCGGTCGGGCAGCTCCAGCTCGTCGAAGAGGACGGCCACCGCGTCCACGACCAGCTCGTTCTTGTTGGCCCAGCGGCGGTAGAGGGTGGTCTTGGCCACTCCCGCGCGCAGGGCCACGTCCCCCATCGTCAGCCTGCTCCAGCCCAGTTCGACCAGGGCGGAGCGCGTCGCGTCGAGGATCGCGCGGTCGGCCGCGGCGCTGCGCGGCCTGCCCGTGCGCCGGGCGGAACCAGCCATGGGGGTGACTCTAGCGGCGCCGTGAGTTACGCTACGGATCGTATCGAAAAGTCGCGCCCGCCGGAGACGGCCCGCGCGACCGGCCGAGCGACGACCACGCGACGCCCCGCGACGACCGCGCGGGGCCCGGTGCCGGTGGGGACCCGGCGCCGACTTGCGACGTGCTGCACGGAAGAGTCCTGGGACGGGGGAGACTGGGGGCATGCAGCCACGCAACATGTCCATGAGCGGAGTGGTCGACCTCGCCGCCGTGAAGGCGGCCGGAGAGGCCAGGCAGAAGGCGGAGGAGGCCCGCGCCAGGGCCGCAGGGCAGCAGGGCGGGACCGGCGGTCCGGCCCCGTCCGCCCTGGTGATCGACGTCGGTGAGGCGGAGTTCGAGCAGGAGGTGCTCCAGCGCTCCGCCGAGGTGCCGGTCGTCATCGACTTCTGGGCCGAGTGGTGCGAACCGTGCAAGCAGCTCGGTCCGCTGCTGGAGCGGCTGGCCCAGGAGTACGCCGGGCGCTTCCTGCTCGCCAAGATCGACGTCGACCGCAACCAGTTGCTCTTCCAGCAGTTCGGGGTGCAGGGCATCCCGGCCGTCTTCGCGGTGGTGGCCGGCCAGGCCCTGCCGCTGTTCCAGGGCGCCGCGCCCGAGCAGCAGGTCCGCCAGGTGCTGGACCAGCTGATCCAGGTCGCCGAGGAGCGCTTCGGGATCGTCGGCGCGCCCGTCGAGGGCGACGGCCGGCCGCAGGCCGAGCCCGCGGTCCCCGAGGACCCCGCGCTGGCCGCCGCGCACGCGGCGCTGGACGCGGGCGACCTGGACGGTGCCGTCCAGGCGTACCGGAACGTCCTCGCCGACCAACCGGCCAACACCGAGGCCAAGCTCGGCCTGGCCCAGGCCGAGCTGCTGCAGCGCGTCCAGGGCCTGGACGCCGCGCGGGTGCGCAAGGAGGCGGCGGACGATCCCGCCGACGTCCCGGCGCAGCTGCGCGCCGCCGACCTGGACCTGGTGGGCGGACACGTCGAGGACGCCTTCGGGCGCCTGGTGGAGACGGTCAGGCGCACGGCCGGGGAGGACCGGGAGGCCGCGCGGGTCCGCCTCCTGGAGCTGTTCGAGGTGGTCGGTCCCGAGGACCCGAGGGTCGTGGCGGCACGCGGCGCCCTCGCCCGGGTGCTGTTCTGACCTGCGGATCCCGGCCCTCTGTCACTTATTGACATAGCGATCAACAGCGGCCGCGGTTTTACCAAAACTTGGCAATCGCGGCCGCTGTTACTCGCAGTAAGAGGTGCGGGAGGGTTGCTCCCGCCGTGCCCGGATTCGTCCTATTGCCCGCCGTTCGGTGCGGGCACTCTGCGTGGTCGTCCGATCGCTGTGCGCGCAGGTTCGGCCATCCTCTCGTTACCCGTAAGTAACGAACCCCTTGTGCCTCGACGCCACATGCACCACGATCGGCCACGCTCGGTCCATTGTCCGCAGTCCGGCCCTCCACATCCGGGCACCGGCGGACGGTGGGTCCCCACCGGGCGGGCCGGCGTCCAGACGCCGGCCGCGGGCAGGGGGGTCTCCGCCACCGGGCGGGGCCTGTCCGGCAGGTTGCGCGAGAGCGTGGCCACGTGGTTGTCGCTCGGGGGTGATCGCCGGCGCTTCGGAATCCCGTGGTTTTCGAGCAGCGGCGCTCTCCTTCCCGAGGACGTAGCACTTCTCCCATCCCGTCCGGACCCACGGTCCGGGCCGGAGATGTACGTCCGAGAAGGAGGAAAGTCATGGAGTCTGTGGCTCGTGGCGGGACCAGATGGAAGCGGTTCGCCGTCGTCATGGTCCCGAGCGTTGCCGCCACGGCAGCGGTCGGCGTCGCCCTGGCACAGGGTGCGCTCGCCGCGTCGTTCAGCATCTCCGGCCAGCAGGCGAAGGTCTCCGTCGACCGGCTGGACGGCGAGGGGTTCGTCCAGTACGGCACGGTCAACGTCAAGCACAACGGCGAGAAGGTCCCGGTCGCGGTCTCGGCGTTCAAGGACGCCGACCTCCGCGGTCTGTGCCAGTCCGTCGTCGTGCCCGTGCCGCTCTTCGGCGACGTCTCGCTGAAGCTCACGGCGGGCAACGACGGCAAGGTCGTCGAGGCGAAGAACCTCTACATCGACCTCGACCAGCTCGACGCCGACGCCACGTTCACCAACATCAACATCGGTGTCGCGGCCGGCGCCACCACCAAGGGCCCCGGCATCAAGAAGGGCGACGCGGCCGAGCAGCTTCCGGGTTCCTTCGCCCAGGAGGCCGACAAGGCCGTGCTCACGGACGTCAAGCAGACGTCCTGGGCCACCAGCGCCGGCACGTTCAAGCTCTCCGGCCTCTCGATGAAGGTCGCCAAGGGCAAGAACGAGTGCTTCTGACGCGCTGAAGGAAGGGAGGCGGGGAGCCGCTCCCGCGGTTCCCCGTCCCCCCGCAGTGCCATTGACCTCCATGACAGTTCGGCCCTAGGGAGCTGTTTTCGATGAGTGCCGAGTCGCCGGGAGCGCGTGAACGCATCAGCCACTGGCGGCAGTCGTTCCGCCTGTGGCGCTGGCAGCGCCCCTTCTGGGCGGGACTGCTGACGCTGCTGGGCGGCGTGCCGATCATCTACATCCCCCACGCCAACCCCAGCCTGGACCAGCTGTACTTCCGGCTGGCCACCACCTCGGGCTCCGGATCGCTGATCATCGGCGTGCTGCTGTTCGTGCTGGGCCTCACGATGTGGTTCCAGCCGCACTCGCGGGTCTTCGCCGGAGTCGCCGCCATCCTGCTCGGCCTGGTGTCGATCGTGGTGGCCAACGTCGGGGGCCTCGTCGTCGGCTTCCTGCTGGCGCTGGTCGGCGGCGGCATGGGCGTCTCCTGGGTGCCCGCCAAGGACCGGCCGTCCCCCGGGCCGAAGCACGCCGCCGGTCCGGGCGGCGAGCCGGACCCGGCTGCCCCCGAGCCCGCTCCGGCCGGCGCCGACGACGGGCGGAACGGAGGCCGCCGTGACACCTGAGGAGGCGCACCGGGAGAGCGGGAGCGGCACCGGGGAGCCCCGGCGCGCCGGGACCGGACCGCGCCACGCGGCTCCGAGGAAGCCGCTGCTGACCCGTCTGCACGTCCCCGCGGGGAAGGCGATCGCCCTGGCGGCCATGCCGTCCGCGGTGCTCATGGGGATGGGCCTGACGCCCCGGCTGGCCACCGCCGAACCGCTGCCGAAGAACCCCTTCAGGGACGGGCCCTGCGTCACCGCCCCCGACCGGGGGGCGGAGGAGGACACCGGCGCGGCGGCGGGCGGGGCGGAGGAGCCCGCCGGCACCGCGAAGCCGGAGGTGCCCGCCGTGCCCGCGCCCGCGTCCACCGCGCCCACCGCGCCCACCGCGCCCGCCCCGGCTCCCGAGCCGGGCGCCGGCGCCCCGGAGGAGCCCCCGGAGGGCGCCGGGGCCGGCGGCACCGGGACGGGGCGGACCGCCCCGGGGCCCGGCTCCGGGCAGGAGCCTCCCGGCGGCGTCACCGGTGGCGCCGGCGGCGCCGCGGAGTCCGGGCCGGCCCCGTCCGGGACCGGGGACCGGCTGGACCGGCTGGACCCGTTGGGCATCGGCGGCGCCGTCAGGGACCTGTTCACCCCGGGCGGCGGGCAGGAGGAGCGGACGGACGGGCAGGAGCCCGCGGACGCCTCCGCCGCCCCCGGCCCGGCGCCCTCCGCCACCGGCAGACCGCAGGAGCCGGAGGCGGAGAAGCCGGCCGAGGCCGCGGGGAGGACCGTCGAGGAGGCCCGCAAGGGCCTGGAGAAGGCCGGCGAGGACCTGGAGAGGGCCGGGGAGAGCCTCGGGGGGACCGGCGCGGCCGACCGGACGCCGCGGGACACCGCGGGCGGGGCGGAGAGGACCGCCGGCGGTCCCGGCGCGGGGGACGCCGCGGAGGAGTCCGGGGAGCCGGAGACCGGGGCCACCGCGCCCGGCGCCGGCGGCAAGGAGCCCTACCCCTGCCCCACCCACGACGCCGAGGCGCTGGAGAACGCCGAGGAGGAGCGGACCGAGGCGCTGCTGCCCGACGAGCCCTGGCGGCTGGAGACGAGCCTGCTCGTCCTGCGCGGCCTCGACTACCACGGCATCGTCAAGGTCCGCACCCACGGCGGCAAGGTCAAGGACGTCCTGAAGTTCACCGCCGAGACGGTCGACATCCGGGACCTCCACCAGATCGTGGAGGGCCCCGGCGGCTCCACCGCGCACGTCGAGGCCGCCAGGGGCAGCACCTCCACGATCCGCAAGGGCACGGTGACCATGTACACCGAGGAGCTGAAGGGCCATCTGTTCGGGCTGATCCCCGTCACCTTCAGCCCCCAGTCGCCGCCCCCGCTGAACACCCCCGAGGTGTTCTTCACCCAGGTGTCGGTGGTGCAGGCGGGCCAGTTCGGCGGCGAACTGCACATCCCCGGCATGCATCTGTACAACGAGGGCTGAGGGCCGGCCGGACCCGCACGGGTCCGGACCGTCCGCCGCCCCGCCCTCCCCGTCCCGGCGCGCGGACGGGGAGGACGGGGCGGTTCCCGTCCGGGTGAGCCCGTCCGGGTCAGCGCTCCTCGTTGCCCAGGTGGTGCACCAGCACCATGTTCGTGGTGCCGGGGACGCCGGGGGGCGAACCGGCCGTCATGATCATGGTGTCGCCGTGGTTGTACCGCTGGAGCTTGAGCAGTTCGGCGTCGACCAGGTCCACCATCGCGTCGGTGTTGTCCACGTGCGGCACCACGAAGGACTCCACGCCCCAGCTCAGCGTGAGCTGGTTGGCGGTGGCCGGCTCGGTGGTGAAGGCCAGGATCGGCTGGGTGGCGCGGTAGCGGGACAGCCGCCGGGCGGTGTCGCCGGACTTGGTGAAGGCGATCAGCGCCTTGCCGTTGAGGAAGTCCGCCATCTCGCACGCGGCGCGGGCCACCGAACCACCCTGCGTGCGCGGCTTCTTGCCGGGCACCAGCGGCTGGAGGCCGCGCGAGAGCAGCTCCTCCTCGGCGGCCTGGACGATCTTCGACATCGTCTTGACCGTCTCGATCGGGTACTGGCCGACCGAGGACTCCGCCGAGAGCATCACCGCGTCCGCGCCGTCCAGGATGGCGTTGGCCACGTCGGAGGCCTCCGCGCGGGTCGGCCGGGAGTTGGTGATCATCGACTCCATCATCTGGGTCGCCACGATCACCGGCTTGGCGTTGCGGCGGCACATCTCGATGAGCCGCTTCTGCACCATCGGCACCTTCTCCAGCGGGTACTCCACCGCCAGGTCGCCGCGGGCCACCATCACACCGTCGAAGGCGAGGACGACGTCCTCCATGTTCTCGACGGCCTGCGGCTTCTCCACCTTGGCGATCACCGGCACCCGCCGGCCCACCTCGTCCATCACCCGGTGGACGTCGCGGACGTCGGCGGCGTCGCGGACGAAGGAGAGCGCCACCATGTCGCAGCCCATCTCCAGTGCGAACTTCAGGTCCTCGACGTCCTTCTCCGACAGCGCGGGGACGTTGACCGCCACACCGGGCAGGTTGATGCCCTTGTGGTCGGAGATCACGCCGCCCTCGATGACGATGCAGCGCACCCGCGGGCCGTCGACCTCGATCACCTGGAGGGAGACGTTGCCGTCGTTGATCAGGATCGTCTCGCCCTTGGAGACGTCGCCCGGCAGCCCCTTGTAGGTGGTGCCGCAGACGGTGCGGTCGCCGGGGACGTCCTCGGTGGTGATGGTGAACTCGTCGCCGCGGACGAGTTCCACCGGCCCGTCCGCGAAGGTCTCCAGGCGGATCTTGGGGCCCTGGAGGTCGGCGAGGACGCCGATGGCGCGCCCGACCTCCTGGGAGGCCTTGCGGAGGCGGTGGTACCGCTCCTCGTGCTCCGAGTGGCTCCCGTGGCTCATGTTGAAGCGGGCCACGTTCATGCCGGCCTCGATCAGCGTCTTGAGCTGATCGTAGGAATCCACGGCGGGGCCCAGGGTGCAGACGATTTTGGAACGGCGCATGGGGGCGATCCTATCTTTTGTTCAACGGCGGAACGTTCCAGGGGGTGAGCTGGCTCACTTCCGTTCCATGGTGCCGCCGGAGAGCAGCTCGTACGTCTGGGTCGCGATCTCCAGTTCCTCGTCGGTGGGCACCACGGCCACCGCGACCCGCGACCCGGGCGGTGAGACCACCCGGGGCCCGCTCGCGGGAGCCCTGTTCAGCTCCGGGTCCACCGCCATGCCCAGCCCCTCCATCCCCGCCATCGCGGCCTCGCGCACGGGGGCCGCGTTCTCCCCGACCCCGGCGGTGAAGGCCACCGCGTCCACCCGGCCCAGCACCGCGCAGTAGGCGCCCACGTACTTGCGCAGCCGGTGGACGTAGACGTCGAAGGCCAGCCGTGCCGACGCCGCGTCCGCCCCGCCGCGGTCCATCCGGCGCAGCACCTCCCGCATGTCGTTGTCGCCGCACAGCCCCAGCAGCCCGCCGCGCCGGTTGAGCAGTTCGTCGATCTCGTCCACCGACATCCCGGCGACCCGCGACAGGTGGAAGACGACCGCCGGGTCGATGTCACCCGAACGGGTGCCCATCACCAGCCCCTCCAGCGGGGTGAGCCCCATGGAGGTGTCCACGCAGCGTCCGCCGGCCACCGCCGAGGCCGAGGCCCCGTTGCCCAGGTGCAGCACGATCACGTTCGTCTCGGAGGGCTCCCGCCCCAGCAGGTGCGCCGTGCGGCGCGAGACGTACGCGTGGGAGGTGCCGTGGAAGCCGTAGCGCCGCACCCGGTGGGCGTCGGCGACGGCGGTGTCGATGGCGTACCGGGCGGCGTACTCGGGCAGCGTGGTGTGGAACGCCGTGTCGAAGACGGCCACCTGCGGCACGCCGGGGGCGAGGGCCAGGGCCGTGCGGATGCCCGCCAGGTTGGCCGGGTTGTGCAGCGGCGCGACGGGCACCAGGCGCTCGATCTCGGCCGTCACCGCCTCGTCGATCAGGGTCGGCTCGGTGAACCGGCGCCCGCCGTGCACCACGCGGTGGCCGATGGCGGCCAGGCCGGGGGAGTCCAGGCCCAGGCCGTCGCACTCCAGCTCGTCCGCCACCGCCTCCAGGGCCGCGGCGTGGTCGGCGACCGGCTCCTCGCGCTCGCGCCGCGGGCCGTCGGCCGGATCGTGCCGCAGGTACGAGGTGCGTTCGCCGATCCGCTCGATCAGCCCGCCGGCCGGGCACGATCCGTCGGCCACGTCCAGCAGCCGGTACTTCACCGACGACGAGCCGGTGTTCAAAACCAGGACACGGGTGCCTCTCATGCGCGGGTGCCCCCTTGCTCGTCCGCCGTCCCGCCGCCCGGGAGGGCGCCGCGGTCCCCGGGTCCCCCCGCCGGCCCTGCCGGGCCCCGGAGCTCCCCGTCCGTGCCGTCCCGCACCCGCCGGCCCTGCTGGGCCTGGATCGCGGTGATCGCCACGGTGGTGACGATGTCCGGCACCAGGGCGCCGCGCGAGAGGTCGTTGACCGGTTTGCGCAGCCCCTGGAGGACCGGGCCGACGGCCACGGCGCCCGCCGAGCGCTGGACAGCCTTGTAGGTGTTGTTGCCGGTGTTCAGGTCGGGGAAGACCAGTACGGTGGCCCGGCCCGCCACCTGCGACCCGGGCAGCTTGGTCGCCGCCACCGTCGGCTCCACCGCCGCGTCGTACTGGATCGGGCCCTCCACCGGCAGGTCCGGGCGGCGCTCGCGCACCAGCTCCGTGGCCCGCCGCACCTTGTCCACGTCCGCGCCGCTGCCGGAGGTCCCGGTGGAGTACGACAGCATCGCCACCCGCGGCTCCACCCCGAAGCGGGCGGCGGTGGCGGCCGACTGGACGGCGATGTCGGCGAGCTGCCCGGCGTCCGGGTCGGGGTTGACCGCGCAGTCGCCGTAGACCAGCACCTTCTCGGCCAGGCACATGAAGAACACCGAGGAGACGATCTCCGCGTCCGGCCGGGTGCGGATGATCTCGAAGGCGGGCCGCAGGGTTGCCGCGGTGGAGTGCGCCGCGCCCGAGACCATCCCGTCGGCCAGCCCCTCCTGGACCATCAGGGTGCCGAAGTACGACACGTCGGCCACCTGGTCGTAGGCCGACTCGTAGGTGACGCCCCGGTGGGCGCGCAGCTTCGCGTACAGCTCGGCGAAGCGCTCGCGCAGCGGCGAGTCGTAGGGGTCCACGACGCGGGCCCAGGCCCCCGTGCCGCCGGGGACGTCCTCGGGGCCCAGCAGCCCCAGGTCGATGCCCAGCTCCGCGGTGCGCCGGCGGATCGCCGCCTCCTCGCCCAGCAGCGTCAGGTCGCACACCCCCCGGCGCAGCAGTACCTCCGCCGCCCGCAGCACCCGCTCCTCGGTGCCCTCCGGCAGGACGATGTGGCGGCGGTCGGTGCGGGAGCGCTCGATCAGCTGGTGCTCGAACATCATCGGGGTGATCCGGTCGCCGCGGCTCACCACGAGCCGCTCGGCGAGCAGCGGGGCGTCCACGTGCTCCTCGAAGAGGCCGAGGGCGATCTCGGCCTTGCGCGGGTTGGCCGTGGTCAGCCTGCCCTCCAGCGACATCAGCTCCCCGGCGGTGGCGAACGACCCGCCGGGCACCGACAGCACCGGGGTGCCGGGGGAGAGGCGGGCGGCCAGCGCCATGGTCTCCTCGCCGGGCAGCCGGTCGACGGTCAGCAGCAGCCCGGCGATGGGCGGGGAGCCGGCGGAGTGGGCGGCCAGCGAGCCGACGACCAGGTCGGCGCGGTCGCCCGGAGTGATCACCAGGCACCCCTCGGTGAGGGCGGGCAGGAAGGTTGGCAGCGTGGCGCCGCCGAAGACGAACCCGCGCACGTCGCGGGAGAGGCCGGCCGGATCCCCCAGCAGCACCTTCGCCCCCAGCGACTCGGCGACCTGGGCGACGGTCGGGGCGGCCAGGGCGGGCTCCTCGGGCAGCGCGTACACCGGCACCGGAAGCTGCCCGCCCAGGGTGCCCGCGACGGCTCCGGCCAGGCCCTCGGGCACCCGGTTGGCGATCATCGCCACGACGTCGCAGCCCAGCGAGGCGTAGGCGTGGTGGGCGTTGCGGACGTCGGCCGAGAGGGAGTCCGGATCCTGGCCGGTGCCCGCCACCACCGGCAGCGCCGGGGCGCCGAACTCGTTGGCCAGCCGGGCGTTGAGGGCCAGCTCCGCGGGGAGGCCCGTGTCGGCGAAGTCGGTGCCCAGGACGAGGACGGCCTCGTAGTCGCGGGCGACGGCGCGGAAGCGGTCCACCAGGCGGGAGACCAGTTCGTCGGTGCCCTCCTCGGCCAGGTGGGCGGCGGCCTCGTCGTAGCCGAGCCCGAAGACCGTTCCGGCCGGCTGGGACAGCCGGTAGCGGCTGCGCAGCAGGTCGTAGATGGGGTCGGGGCCGTCGTGGGCGAGGGGGCGGAAGACGCCGACCCGGCCGGTCCGCCGGGACAGCAGTTCCATGACCCCCAGCTCCACGACCTGGCGGCCGTCCCCGCGGCCGATGCCGGTCACGTACACGCTGCGCGCCACGTGTCCTCTCCCTGCTCGCTGCTCTGGCTCCGTCCCGTCCCGCCGCCGTGTGCCCGGGGCGTCCGCCCGGCCGCGTCCCGGCCGCGCCTTCCTCCGGGTACCCGGGTGCGCCGTTGTGAAAAGAGGAGGAACGCACCACTGCGTCCGTCTATGCGGCCAAGCGCGGCCTTTGGCTACGCTTGGCCCTGCCGCCGCCTCCGGCGGAGCCGTGTGCCGATTGCACCTCGAACGGTATGTGAGACGGGAGGCGGCCGTGTGTTCAGGACGTGAAACAATCGCGGCGGCGCACCCCCGAACCAGCAGCGAGCAGGAGAAGCGATCCCCATGCGCATCGGAGTCCTCACCGCAGGCGGCGACTGCCCGGGTCTGAACGCCGTGATCCGTTCGGTCGTGCACCGCGCCGTGGTCGACCGGAACGACGAAGTCATCGGCTTCGAGGACGGGTTCAAGGGCCTGCTCGACGGCCGCTACCGCAGGCTCGACATCGAATCCGTCTCCGGCATCCTGGCCCGCGGCGGCACCATCTTGGGCTCGGCCCGCCTGGAGCGCGGCCGGCTGCGCGAGGCGTGCGAGAACTCCGAGGAGCTGCTGGAGCGGCTCGGCCTCGACGCGCTGATCCCGATCGGCGGCGAGGGCACGCTGACCGCCTCCCGGATGCTCGCCGACGCCGGGCTCCCGGTGGTCGGCGTGCCGAAGACGATCGACAACGACATCTCCGCCACCGACCGCACCTTCGGCTTCGACACGGCCGTCACCGTGGCCACCGAGGCCATCGACCGGCTGAAGACCACCGCCGAGTCCCACCAGCGCGTGATGGTCGTGGAGGTCATGGGCCGGCACGCGGGCTGGATCGCGCTGGAGGCCGGCATGGCCGGCGGCGCCCACGGCATCTGCGTCCCGGAGCGGCCGTTCCAGGTGGACGCCCTGTGCAAGATGATCGAGGAGCGCTTCGCGCGCGGCAAGAAGTTCGCGGTCGTCTGCGTCGCCGAGGGAGCCCGCCCCGCCGAGGGCTCCATGCCCTACGAGAAGGGCGAGATCGACCAGTACGGCCACGAGCGGTTCACCGGCATCGGCAACCGGCTCGCCATCGAGCTGGAGCACCGTCTGGGCAAGGAGGCCCGCCCGGTCATCCTCGGCCACGTGCAGCGCGGCGGCACCCCCACCGCGTACGACCGCGTGCTGGCCACCCGCTTCGGCTGGCACGCGGTGGAGGCCGTCCACCGCGGCGACTTCGGCATGATGACGGCCCTGCGCGGCACCGAGATCGTGATGGCGCCGCTGGCGGACGCGGTGACGGAGCTGAAGACCGTGCCGCAGGACCGGATGGACGAGACCGAGGCGGTCTTCTGACGGTCCCGGCCGCCGCCCCGGCCGCCCCGGTGGGGGCTGCCGGGGCGCGTCAGCCCAGCCAGCGGTAGTACAGCTCGGGCCGCCCCACGTGCCCGTACTGCGGGGTGCGCTCGGCCTGCCCGGCGCCGACCAGGTACTCCAGGTAGCGGCGCGCGGTGATCCGGTTGACGCCGACCTGCTCGCCCGCCGTGCTCGCCGTCAGACCCTTCCCGGCGGCGGCCCGCAGCGCCGAGACGACCGACTCCAGCGTGGCGGCGCTCAGCCCCTTGGGCAGCGTGACGCGCCCCGGGGCCCGCAGCGCGGCCAGCGCCCGGTCCACCTCCGCCTGGCTGCCGGCCTCGGCGCCGGCGGAGGTGGTGGTCCTGCGGAACCGGGCGTAGCGCTGGAGCCGGTCGCGCAGCGTGGGGAAGGTGAAGGGCTTCAGCACGTGCTGGACGACCCCGAGCGAGACCCCCTCCCGCACGACGGCCAGGTCGCGGGCGGAGGTGACGGCGAAGACGTCCGTGGTGTGGCCCGCCGCGCGCAGCGCCCGCACCAGGGACAGGCCGTGCCCGTCGGGCAGGTAGAGGTCGAGCAGGATCAGGTCGACCTCCAGCCGCTCCAGGGCCCGCCCGGCCTCCGCCCGCGAGTGCGCCACGCCCGCGACGGCGAAGCCGGGAACCCGGGAGACGTACAGGGCGTGGGCGTCGGCGGCCACCTGGTCGTCCTCGACGACCAGCACCCTGATGGGCTCCTCGCAGCCGCCTCCCGGGCCGCTCCCCGGCCCGGTCACGCCTCCACCCCTTCCCCGGCGCCGCACCGGGCGCGCAGGGGAAGCCGCACGGTGAACCGCGCGCCGCCCTCCGGGCCCCTGGACAGCACGACGGTGCCGCCGTGCCGCCGCACCGTCTGCCGCACCAGCGCCAGGCCCAGGCCGCGCCCCCGGCCGGGAGCGCCGGCCTCCTTGGTCGTCCAGCCGCGGCGGAAGACCTCCCCGGCCTCGTCCGGGGCGATGCCCGGACCGCTGTCGGCGACGCGCAGCAGCAGCTCCTCCCGCGAGGCCCGCACCGTCACGGTGACCCGGGCGGTGCCCGGGGCGGCGGCGGCCGGGCCGGCGGACTCGGGGGAGGCTGCCTCCAGGGCGTTGTCGATCAGGTTGCCCAGCACCGTCACCAGGTCCCGGGGCGGGAGGTCCTCGGGCAGCACGCCGTCGTCGACCCTGCTGTCCCCGGCGAGCACCAGCTCCACGCCGCGCTCGTTGGCCTGCGCCGCCTTGCCCAGCAGCAGGGCCGCCAGCACCGGCTCGGCGACCGCCGCCACCACCTGGTCCGTCAGCGCCTGGGCGAGTTCCAGCTCGGCCGTGGCGAACTCCGCCGCCTCCCGCTCCCGGCCCAGCTCGATCAGCGACACCACGGTGTGCAGCCGGTTGGCCGCCTCGTGGGCCTGGGAGCGCAGCGCCTCGGCGAAGCCGCGCACCGAGTCCAGCTCGCCGGTGAGCGCCTGGAGCTCGGTGTGGTCGCGCAGGGTGACCACCGTGCCGCGCCGCTCGCCGCCCGAGACCGGTGAGGTGTTCACCACCACCACCCGCTCGTCGGTCAGGTGCACCTCGTCCACCCGGGGCTCGGAGGCCAGCAGCGCGCCGGTCAGCGGGGCGGGCAGCCCCAGCTCGGCCACGCCCAGGCCCACGACGTCCCGGCCGGCCAGCCCCAGCAGCTCGCGGGCGCCGTCGTTGATCAGGGCGACGCGCCGCTGCCCGTCGAGCATCACCAGCCCTTCGCGCACGGCGTGCAGCGCGGCCTGGTGGTAGGCGTGCATCCGGCTCAGCTCGGCGGCGTTCATGCCGTGCGTGTGGCGGCGCAGCCGGGCGTTGACGACGTAGGTGCCCAGCCCGCCGAGCACCACCGCGCCCCCGGCCACCGCCAGCAGCACGGCCATCTGCCGCTCCACCTCGGCACTGATCCGCTCCACCGCTATCCCGGCGCTCACCAGGCCCACGATCCGCCCGGCGCCGTCGCGGACCGGGGTGACCACCCGCACCGACGGCCCGAGGGTGCCGGTGTAGGTCTCGTGGAAGGTCTCGCCGCGCTGGGCGGGGCCGATGTGGCCGACGAAGGGGCGGCCGATGCGGTCCGGCTCCGGGTGGGTCCAGCGGATGCCGTCCGGGTCCATGATCGTCACGAAGGTGACGCCGGTGTCGCGCCGGACCCGTTCGGCGTACGGCTGGAGCAGCTCACTGGGGTCGCCGGAGCCGATCGCCTCCGGCACCGCGGGCGAACCGGCGACCGCCGCGGCCACGGCGGTGACCCGGTGGCGGGCGGAGCTCTCCGCCTGCTCGCGGTCGTTCAGGTAGGTGAACAGGGCGCACCCGGCCACCACGACGGCCACCAGCACGACCTGCATCGCGAAGAGCTGGCCGGCCAGACTGCGGGGACGGGGCAGACACATGGCTCCCAGTCTGCCCGCTTCCGGCCCGGCCCGGACCTCCCGGGCCGGGAAAACCCCTGATCAGGGCGGGCGGCGCTCTGGGGAAGCCGCGCCGCGGGGCCCGTGCGGACCGCCAACCGGCGCCCCGGGGCGGTTTTTCCGTGCACGTAATGCACGCAACGGTGAACGGCGTCACACCGGGATGCATAGTCGCCGGGACTCCCCGCGAGTCGGAGCCGCAATCCTGAGGAGCCCGACGTGTCCACGCAGACAGCGCAGACCAAGAGACGAGACCGCACCCACTACCTGTACATCGCCGTGATCGGCGCCGTACTGGCGGGCATCGTGCTCGGCTTCGCCGCACCCGGTGTGGCCAAGGAGCTCAAGCCGCTCGGCACCGGGTTCGTCGACCTCATCAAGATGATGATCTCGCCGGTGATCTTCTGCACCATCGTGCTGGGCATCGGCTCGGTGCGGAAGGCCGCCAAGGTCGGCGCGGTGGGCGGTCTGGCGCTCGGCTACTTCATGGTGATGTCCACCGTGGCCCTCGCCATCGGCCTGGTCGTCGGCAACGTGCTGGACCCCGGCGCCGGGCTCCAGCTCACCGAGGAGACCCGCAGCGCCGGAGCGGCGCAGGCCGAGGGCGCCAGCGAGAGCACGGTCGACTTCCTGCTGGGCATCATCCCCACCACCCTGGTCTCCGCCTTCACCGAGGGCGAGGTGCTCCAGACCCTGCTGGTGGCCCTGCTGGTGGGCTTCGCCCTCCAGGCGATGGGACCGGTGGGCGAGCCGGTGCTGCGCGGCATCGGCCACATCCAGCGGCTCGTCTTCCGCGTACTGGCGATGATCATGTGGGCCGCGCCGGTCGGCGCCTTCGGCGCGATCGCGGCGGTGGTCGGCGAGACCGGCGTGGACGCGCTGACCTCCCTGGCCGTCATCATGATCGGCTTCTACGTCACCTGCCTGCTGTTCGTCTTCGTGGTGCTGGGCGCACTGCTGAAGCTGGTGGCGGGGCTGAACATCCTCACCCTGCTGAAGTACCTGGGCCGGGAGTTCCTGCTGATCCTGTCCACCTCCTCCTCCGAGTCGGCGCTGCCGCGCCTGATCGCGAAGATGGAGCACCTGGGCGTCAGCAAGCCGGTCGTCGGCATCACCGTCCCCACCGGCTACTCCTTCAACCTCGACGGCACCGCGATCTACCTGACGATGGCCTCCCTGTTCGTGGCCGAGGCGATGGGCGACCCGCTCTCGGTGGGCCAGCAGGTCTCCCTGCTCGTCTTCATGATCATCGCCTCCAAGGGCGCGGCGGGCGTCACCGGTGCCGGACTGGCCACCCTCGCCGGCGGCCTCCAGTCCCACCGCCCGGAGCTGGTGGACGGCGTCGGCCTGATCGTCGGCATCGACCGCTTCATGAGCGAGGCCCGCGCGCTGACGAACTTCGCCGGCAACGCGGTCGCCACCGTGCTGGTCGGCACCTGGACCAAGGAGATCGACAAGGAGCGGGTGCACGAGGTGCTGGCCGGCCGCGTCCCGTTCGACGAGCGGACGCTCCTCGACGAGGGGGGCGACGGGGCGCACGGCCCCGGCGCCTCCGCCCAGGACACCACAGCCACGCGGGAATCCGGCGCCGCCGGAGGATCCGCCGCCAAGGAGCCCGCGGGCGTCTGACCCCCGCTGCCGCCCCGGGCGCCCCGTACGGCCCTGTCCGGTCCCCCCACCGGACAGGGCCGTACGGCTTCCGCGCTCCCGCTCCCCCGCGGCGCCCGTCCGTCAGGCCGGCACGAGCCAGATCGTCGCCAGCGGCGGCAGCACCGGGGTGATGCTGGCCGGACGGCCGTGGGCGGGCACCGAACCGCTCTTGAGCGGCTCGGGGTTGCCCACCCCGCTCCCGCCGTACCGCTCCGCGTCGGTGTTGAGGACCTCGCGCCAGGCCGGCACCTCGCCGGGGACGCCGATCCGGTAGTCGCCGCGGACGACGGGGGAGAAGTTGGAGACGGCGACCAGCGGGGTGCCGTCGGCGGCGTACCGCAGGAACGCCAGGACGTTGTCGTCGGCCGCACCCCCCTCGATCCAGGAGAAGCCCGCCGGCTCGGTGTCCCGCTCCCACAGCGCGGGTGTGGCGGCGTAGACGCGGTTGAGGTCGCGGACCAGGTCGCGCACCCCCCGGTGGTCGCCCGCCGCGGAGTAGGCCGGGTCCAGCAGCCACCAGTCCGGACCGTGCGCCTCCGACCACTCCGCGCCCTGCGCGAACTCCTGCCCCATGAACAGCAGCTGCTTGCCCGGGTGGGACCACATGAAGCCCAGGTAGGCCCGGTGGTTGGCGCGCTGCTGCCACCAGTCGCCCGGCATCTTCGACACCAGCGACCGCTTGCCGTGCACCACCTCGTCGTGGGAGATCGGCAGCACGTAGTTCTCCGAGTAGGCGTACACCATGGAGAACGTCATCTCGTTGTGGTGGTACCTGCGGTGGACGGGCTCCTTGGTCATGTACTCCAGGGAGTCGTGCATCCAGCCCATGTTCCACTTGAAGCCGAAGCCCAGCCCGCCGAAGCCGCCCGGCCCGGTGTGGTGGGTGGCGCGGGTGACGCCGTCCCAGGCGGTGGACTCCTCGGCGACGGTGACCACGCCGGGGCAGCGGCGGTAGACGGTGGCGTTCATCTCCTGCAGGAAGGCCACCGCGTCCAGGTTCTCCCGGCCGCCGTAGGGGTTGGGGGTCCACTGGCCGGACTCGCGCGAGTAGTCCAGGTAGAGCATGGAGGCGACGGCGTCCACGCGCAGGCCGTCGATGTGGAACTCCTCGCACCAGTAGACCGCGTTGGCGACCAGGAAGTTGCGGACCTCGGTGCGGCCGAAGTTGAACTCCAGGGTCCCCCAGTCCGGGTGCTCGGCGCGGGCCGGGTCGGAGTGCTCGTACAGCGCGGTGCCGTCGAAGCGGGCCAGCGCCCAGTCGTCCTTGGGGAAGTGCGCGGGCACCCAGTCCATCAGCACCCCGATGCCCTCCTGGTGGAGGCGGTCCACCAGGAGGCGGAAGTCGTCGGGCGTGCCCATCCGGGCGGTGGGCGCGTAGAAGCCGGTGACCTGGTACCCCCAGGAGCCCCCGAAGGGGTGCTCGGCGACCGGCATCAGCTCCACGTGCGTGAAGCCCAGGTCCTTCACGTACGCCGGGAGCTGCTCGGCCAGCTCGCGGTAGGTCAGTCCGGGCCGCCAGGACGGCAGGTGCACCTCGTAGACCGACAGGGGCTCGCGGTGCGGGGCGTACCCGGCGCGGCGCGCCATCCACTCCCCGTCGTGCCACTCGTAGGACGACTCCTCCACGATCGAGGCGGTCGCGGGCGGCACCTCGGTGCGGCGGGCCATCGGGTCGGCGCGCAGGGTGTGGGAGCCGTCGGGCCGGGTGATGTCGAACTTGTACAGCGCGCCCGCCCCGACGCCGGGCAGGAACAGCTCCCACACGCCGCTGCCGCCCAGCGAGCGCATGGGGAACGCCGTCCCGTCCCAGCAGGAGAAGTCCCCGGTGACCCGCACGCCCAGCGCGTTGGGCGCCCAGACGGTGAAGCGGGTGCCCGCCACCCCGTCGACGGTCATGGGGCGGGCGCCGAGCGCACGCCACAGCTCCTCGTGCCGGCCCTCGCCGATCAGGTGCAGGTCCAGCTCGCCCAGGGCGGGCAGGAAGCGGTAGGGGTCCTCGGTCTCGACCTCGTCGGTCCCCGGTTCCCCGCCGTAGCGCACCAGCAGCCGGTAGGGGGGAGGGGCGGGCTCCCCGGCCAGGGGCAGCACACCGGAGAACAACCCGTCGCCGTCGTCGTGCAGCTCCGCCCGCATCCCGGCGACCAGGACGGTGACGGACCGGGCGTACGGGCGCAGCACCCGGAACAGCACCCCGCCGGCGGTGCGGTGGGCGCCGAGCACCGTGTGGGGGTCGTGGTGGGAGCCGTGGAGGAGGCGCTGCCGCTCGCCGGGGTCCAGCGGGGCGGCGGGCCGCACCCCGTGCCCGTCCGGGGCGTCCTCGCCGCGGCGCGGCGCGGGCGGACGGGCGTCGGGCCAGTTGGGGGCGTGGTCCTTGACCGGTTCGCTCTGCGGGACGGCGGAGGCCTTGGCCACGGTCTTCCGCGTGGGGGCCTGCGCCGCCACCGCCGCCTTCTTCACGGTCCGCTTCGCGGCGGCCGTCTTCTTCGCGGCGGTCTTCTTCGCCGTCTTCTTCACAGCGGTCTTCTTCGCGGCGGCCTTCCGGGCGGCGCCCGGCTCGGCGGCGGCCTTCTTCGCGGCCGCCTTCCCCGCGGCGGCCGCCTTCTTCGCGGCGGTCTTCTTCGCCGTCTTCTTCGCGGCGGCCTTCGCGGTCCCGGCGGCCGCGGTCTGCCCCGCGCTCTCGGCCGTCCCCGCGGCGCCCTCCTCCGCCCCGGCCGGGCGGGCGGCACTCTCGTCCTGGGCGGTGGCGCGGCCGGGCCGCGGCGGGGTGTCGGGGAGCGGGCGGCTGTCGGGAGTGTCGGGACGGGGGGTCACGGAAAGGGCCTCCTGATGGGCGGGTCGTTCAGACGTCCGCGAGCCGCTGGATGGCGGACATGGGAATGGCGAGCCAGGCGGGACGGTGCCTGGCCTCGTACAGGACCTCGTAGACGGCCTTGTCCGTCTCGTACGCGCGCAGCAGTACGTCCTCGTCGCGCGGGTCGGAGCCGGAGGCGTCGGCGTAGCCGGAGCAGTAGGCGTCACGATTCTTCTCGGCCCACTCGCGGGCCCACCCGGCCTCCGCGGCGGAGCCCCGGGCGTGCTGGCACGCCGCGTAGTCGAACGAGCGCAGTATGCCCGCGATGTCCCGCACCACCGGCTGGGGGCGGCGCCGCTCGGCGATGGGCCGGGCCGGCTCGCCCTCGAAGTCGATGATCGACCACCGGTCGGTGTCGCCCGCGCACAGCGCCTGGCCCAGGTGGAGGTCGCCGTGGATGCGCTGGGCGGACCAGGAGCGACCGCTGCGGCCCAGCTCGGCCACGGCGTTGAAGACGGTGTGCAGCTGCCCCCGGTACGGGCGCAGCGCGGGCACGGCGGCGGCCGCGGCCTCCAGGCGCTCGTTCATCCCCGAGGCGATGAACTCCAGCTGGCGGCGGCGCAGCGCCGTCTCCGGCAGCGCCTGCGCCAGCGTGGTGTGCACCTCGGCGATCGCCTGGCCCAGCGCCCGCGCCGGGCCGGTGAAGTCGCCGCGGGACCCCAGTGAGCGCAGCGCGAGCTGCCAGCCGTCGACGGTGCCCGGCAGGAAGGGCTGCAGCACTCCCAGCGTCATCGGCTCGTCGCCCTCGCCGCCGCCCTCGGCCCTCCGTCCGGGCCGCGCCTCGAACCAGGCGGCGGGCGCGGGCACCCGGTCCGAGCCCGCCCGGGCCAGCGCCAGCGGCAGCTCCAGATCCGGGTTGACGCCGGGGCTCACGCGGCGGAACAGCTTGAGGATGAAGCGGTCCCCGTAGACCACCGAGGAGTTGGACTGCTCCACGCTCAGCGGCCTGGGCGGCAGCCCCGGCGGGATGATGGTGCCCCGCTCGCGCTGGAAGAGCAGCGGGCCCAGCCGTCCCGGGGAGCGCAGCCGCTCCAGGAGCACGGCGGCCAACCGCGGGTCGTGGAGGGCCTCGTAGACCGTGCGGCCGCGCAGCGGGCCGTCGGCGGGGTGGCCGATGAGGGACCCGGCCAGCGGGGGCGGCAGGGCCGGGCGGACGCCGAGCAGCAACTGGTAGCAGTCGGCGGGCACCGGGTGGGTCTGCCCGGGCCCCCCGGGCTGCCGGGCGCGGACGAGCAGGTGCAGCAGGCCCGGCGCGGCGCTCCCGGTGCACGGCAGCAGCTCGGTCGCGGAGACCAGGGCGAAGCCGCTGACGGGCCGCCCCTTCCCGGCGAACCAGCGTTGTCGCGGGAGCCATTCGGTGAGCAGTGGCGTGAGCGAACGCAGCAGCGCCGCGCCCTCCGACTCGCGCGTGGCGACGGCGGCGCGCGGCGAGGAGCTGTCCGACATGGCGTCCTTTCCCCGGGCACACGAAAGGTACGGCAGAGTGTCCCGGATTGCGGCTGTGGCTGTCCGGCGGTGCGGGACGTGTCGGGGAGTACCCACCAAGCGGGCTAGTGAACTCGTTCGAGTGAGGTGATTGGTGGTGATGACAATGCTGCCCGCGGCGGCCCGGAACCAATCCTTGCGCGATCCGTCCCGGGCCGCCGTGCCCGTCGGCCCTCCTGTCAGAGCTGCTGTCGCAGCCGGAACCAGTAGAAGCCGTGCCCCGCGAGCGTCAGCAGATACGGCAGTTCACCGATGGAGGGGAACCGCACACCGCCGATCAGCTCCACCGGGTGGCGTCCGCTGAAGGCCTTCAGGTCCAGCTCGGTGGGCTGGGGGAAGCGCGAGAAGTTGTGCACGCACAGCACGAGGTCGTCCCCGTACTCCCGCAGGAAGGCCAGCACCGCCGGGTTGGACGACGGCAGCTCGGTGTAGGAGCCCAGCCCGAAGGCGGGGTTCTGCTTGCGGATCTCGATCATGCGGCGCGTCCAGTGCAGCAGCGACGAGGGGCTGCTCATCGCCGCCTCGACGTTGGTGACCTGGTAGCCGTGGACCGGGTCCATGATCGTGGGCAGGAAGAGCCGGCCCGGGTCGCAGGAGGAGAAGCCCGCGTTGCGGTCCGGCGTCCACTGCATGGGGGTGCGCACCGCGTCCCGGTCGCCCAGCCAGATGTTGTCGCCCATGCCGATCTCGTCGCCGTAGTACAGGATCGGCGAGCCCGGCAGGGACAGCAGCAGGGCGGTGAACAGCTCGATCTGGTTGCGGTCGTTGTCCAGCAGCGGGGCGAGCCGGCGCCGGATGCCGATGTTGGCGCGCATGCGCGGGTCCTTGGCGTACTCCGCGTACATGTAGTCGCGCTCCTCGTCGGTGACCATCTCCAGGGTCAGCTCGTCGTGGTTGCGCAGGAAGATCCCCCACTGGCAGCCCGAGGGGATGGGCGGGGTCTTGGCCAGCACCTCGGAGACCGGGTAGCGGGACTCGCGGCGCACCGCCATGAAGATCCGCGGCATGACGGGGAAGTGGAACGCCATGTGGCACTCGTCGCCGCCCTTGGAGTAGTCGCCGAAGTAGTCGACGACGTCCTCGGGCCACTGGTTGGCCTCGGCCAGCAGCACCGTGTCGGGGTAGTGGGCGTCGATCTCGGCGCGGACCCGCTTGAGGAACTCGTGGGTCTGCGGCAGGTTCTCGCAGTTGGTGCCCTCCTGCGCGTACAGGTAGGGGACCGCGTCCAGCCGGAACCCGTCGATGCCCAGGTCCAGCCAGAACTTCAGGGCCGAGATCATCTCCTCCTGCACCCGCGGGTTCTCGTAGTTGAGGTCCGGCTGGTGGGAGAAGAAGCGGTGCCAGTAGTACTGCTTGCGCACCGGGTCGAACGTCCAGTTGGACACCTCGGTGTCGACGAAGATGATGCGGGCGTCCGCGTACTGCTTGTCGTCGTCGGCCCAGACGTAGTAGTCGCCGTAGGGGCCGTCGGGGTCGCGGCGGGACTCCTGGAACCAGGGGTGCTGGTCGCTGGTGTGGTTCATGACCATGTCGATGATGACCCGCATGCCGCGCTGGTGGGCGGCGTCCACGAACTCCACGAAGTCGGCGAGGTCGCCGAACTCCGGCAGGACGGAGGTGTAGTCGGCCACGTCGTACCCGCCGTCCCGCAGGGGGGACTTGAAGAACGGCGGGAGCCAGAGGCAGTCCACCCCGAGCCACTGGAGGTAGTCGAGCCGGGCGGTGAGGCCCTTCAGATCGCCGATGCCGTCGCCGTTGCTGTCCTGGAAGGACCGGACCAGCACCTCATAGAAGACGGCCCTCTTGAACCAATCGGGATCGCGGTCCTTGGCGGGCGTGTCCTCGAACGTGTCGATGACGGGTTCATTGACGGTCATGGTTGGGTGACCCTCCGGTCTGTGAGGACGGTCGCAGGGTGAGGATGTGCGCGGGCGCCGCGGCACGGCCCGGCTCCAGGCGCACATAGTTGTCCCTGCCCCAGTGATAGGTCTCGCCGGTGAGCTCGTCGCGCACCGGGAAAAGCTCGGCGCCACTCGCCTGTGCGGGGGTGAGGCCGAGTTCCGCCAGGTTCAACGAGACCGTGGCCTCGTGGGTGTGGTGGGGGTCGAGGTTGACCACCGTGAGAACCGTGTCGGCGTACGGGTGTGCGCAGTGCTTGGAGTAGACGATGATCGACGGGTTGTCGCTGTGGTGGAAGCGCAGGTTGCGCAGCTCCTGGAGGGCCGGGTGCCGGCGGCGCAGCCGGTTCAGCTCGGTGATCAGCGGGGCGATGGTGGTGCCGTCCCGCTCGGCGGCGGCCCAGTCGCGCGGGCGCAGCTGGTACTTCTCCGAGTCCAGGTACTCCTCGCTGCCGGGTCGCACGGGTGTGTTCTCGCACAGCTCGTAGCCGGAGTAGACGCCCCAGGTGGGGGAGAGGGTGGCGGCGAGCACGGCCCGGATCTCGAACGCGTGGCGCCCCCCGTGCTGGAGGTAGGCGTGGAGGATGTCGGGCGTGTTGACGAAGAAGTTCGGCCGCATGTACGAGGCGGCGTCCCCGGACAGCTCGGTCAGGTACTCGGTCAGCTCCTCCTTGCCGTTGCGCCAGGTGAAGTAGGTGTAGGACTGCTGGAAGCCGACCTTGGCGAGGGTGTGCATCATCGCGGGCCGGGTGAAGGCCTCGGCCAGGAACAGGACGTCGGGGTCGGTCCGGTTGATCTCGCCGATCACCTTCTCCCAGAAGACCACCGGCTTGGTGTGCGGGTTGTCCACCCGGAAGACCCGCACCCCGTGCCCCATCCACAGCCGCAGGACGCGGACGGTCTCCTCGACGATGCCGCCCATGTCGGCGTCGAACGCGATGGGGTAGATGTCCTGGTACTTCTTGGGCGGGTTCTCGGCGTAGGCGATCGAGCCGTCGGCGCGGTGGTGGAACCACTCTGGGTGCTCCTTGACCCACGGGTGGTCCGGGGAGCACTGGAGGGCGAAGTCGAGGGCGACCTCCAGCCGCAGCTCGCGGGCGCGGGCCACGAAGTGGTCGAAGTCCTCGAAGGTGCCCAGGTCCGGGTGGACCGCGTCGTGGCCGCCGGCGGACGAGCCGATCGCCCAGGGGCTGCCGACGTCGTGGGGCCCGGCGGTGAGGGAGTTGTTGGGACCCTTGCGGAACGATTCGCCGATGGGGTGGATCGGCGGCAGGTAGACCACGTCGAAGCCCATCGCGGCGATCGCGGGCAGCCGCTGCGCGGCCGTGCGCAGGGTGCCGGGGACGGGCGGCCGGCCCTCCTCGACCACCGCGCCCTCCGACCGCGGGAAGAACTCGTACCAGGAGCCGAACAGCGCCCTCTTCCGCTCCACCAGCAGCGGCAGCGGGCGCGTGGCGGTGACGGGCTCGCGCAGCGGGTGGCGCTCCAGCACGGCCGTCACCTCGGGCGTCAGGGCGGCGGCCAGGCGCGCCGCAACCGGCCGGGAGGTGTCGCGCAGGGCGTCCACCGCCTCCAGGACGGCCGCGCGCCCCTCGTTCTTGGGCACGCCGGCGGCGGCCCGCTCGTGGAGGTCCGCCCCCTCGATGAGGGTCAGCTCGGCGTCGATCCCCGCGGGGACCTTGATCCCCGCGTGGTGCCTCCAGGTGGTGACCGGATCGCCCCACGCCTCGACGGTGTAGGTCCAGCGGCCCTCGGCGTCCGGGGTGACGTCGGCGCCCCAGCGGTCGGTGCCGGGAGCCAGTTCCCGCATCGGCGTCCACGGCCCCGACCGTCCGCTGGGGTCGCGCAGCACCACGTTCGCGCCGACGGCGTCGTGTCCTTCGCGGAAGACGGTGGCCGACACCCGGAAGGTCTCGCCGACCACGGCCTTGGCCGGTCGGCGCCCGCAGTCGACGAGCGGGTGGACGTCCAGGACGGGAATACGACCGATCATGGAATCACCTGGGTGCGTTACGGATGGTTTCGTTCTTTCTATCTGTTCCGCAGACGGTTGACGGGCGGGGCGCATGGCGGCTCCTGTCCGCTTCACTCGGGTGGCGTGACGGTTGTCTTCCGGGGTGCCCCGAAAGGGCCGTGGGAAAAGAAAATGCCCACACGGATGTGACAGGCAATCCGGTGCAACGTGAACTACCCGTAAGCAAATGTGCCCAACGGGACCGTTCCCATCACAGAGAGCCGCGGAACGGCTGTTTCCGTGCGGTCGGCCAGGGTGAAATGGCACGGAGTGCCGGAAATGTGTTCACGCGGTGCCGGGAATTTCGGGGCGCCCGGCGGGTGCGACGGTGCTCCGGGTGAGCGGAGGCGCGTGCTCTGCGCGCCGTTGTGCGAACGGTCCGGCGGTGTGCGCGGGTGCGTATCGCGCGCGGCGCGCGGCGCGCGGGCGAATGGGGCCGGTCGCGGCGAGGATCGTGGAATTGGGGCGAAAAGGGCGGGCCGCCCGTTACCGTCGAAGGGTGAAGGCCATTCGTCGATTCTCCGTACGTCCCGTCCTTCCCGAACCCCTACGACCGCTCAGCGACCTGGCGCACAACCTGCGCTGGTCCTGGCACCCCGAGACCAGAGAGCTCTTCCGGGCCGTCGACCCCGACGGCTGGCGGGCCTCCGGCGGCGACCCGGTGCGGGTGCTGGGCGCCGTCTCCGCCCGGCGGCTGGCAGAGCTGTCCGGAGACGGCGGCTTCCGGCGGCGGCTCGCCGCCGCCGCCGACGACCTGCGCGCCTACCTGACCGAGCCCCGCTGGTACCAGCGGGCCGAGGGCGAACTGCCCGCCGCCGTCGCCTACTTCTCGCCGGAGTTCGGCATCACCGCCGCCCTGCCGCAGTACTCCGGCGGCCTGGGCATCCTCGCCGGCGACCACCTCAAGGCCGCCAGCGACCTCGGCGCCCCGCTGATCGGCGTGGGCCTGCTGTACCGGCACGGCTACTTCCGGCAGGGCCTGTCCCGGGACGGCTGGCAGCAGGAGCACTACCCCGTCCTGGACCCCAACGAGATGCCGCTGGAGCTGCTGCGCGCGGACGGCGGCACCCCCGTCCGCGTGGAGCTGCGGCTGCCCGGCGGACGGCTGCTGCGCGCCCACGTCTGGCAGGCGCGGGTCGGCCGCGTGCCGCTGCTGCTGCTGGACTCCCACGTGGAGGAGAACGCCCCGCGCGAACGCGACGTCACCGACCGGCTCTACGGCGGAGGCAGCGAGCACCGGCTGCTCCAGGAGATGCTGCTGGGCATCGGCGGGGTGCGGGCGGTGCGCGCGTACTGCCGCCTCACCGGGCACCCCGAGCCGGAGGTGTTCCACACCAACGAGGGGCACGCCGGCTTCCTCGGCCTGGAGCGCATCCGGGAGCTGGGCGAGCGGGGCGCCTCCTTCGGCACCGCCCTGGAGGCCGTCCGCGCCGGGACGGTGTTCACCACCCACACCCCCGTGCCCGCCGGGATCGACCGCTTCGACCGCGCCCTGGTGGCGCGGCACTTCGGCGACGACGGGGAACTCCCCGGCGTCGACGTGGAGCGGGTGCTGGAGCTGGGCACCGAGACCTACCCCGGCGGCGACGGCGGGGTCTTCAACATGGCCGTGATGGGCCTGCGCCTGGCCCAGCGCGCCAACGGCGTCTCCACGCTCCACGGCTCGGTCAGCCGGGAGATGTTCGCCGGGCTGTGGCCCGGCTTCGACGCCGCCGAGGTGCCCATCACCTCCGTCACCAACGGCGTCCACGCCCCCACCTGGACCGCCGGCGAGGTGTCGGCGCTGCGGCCCGGCACCGGTGACGCCGGACTGTGGGAGCTGCGCCGCACCCTGCGCGGACAGCTGGTGGAGGAGGTGCGGCGGCGGCTGTACGACTCCTGGCGGCAGCGCGGCGCCTCCCCGGCCGAACTCGGCTGGATCGACGGCGTCCTGGACCCGGAGGTGCTCACCGTCGGCTTCGCCCGGCGCGTCCCCTCCTACAAGCGGCTGACGCTGATGCTGCGCGACCGCGAGCGGCTGACGGAACTGCTGCTGCACCCCACCCGGCCGGTCCAGCTCGTCGTCGCGGGCAAGGCGCACCCGGCCGACGACGGCGGCAAGCGGCTCATCCAGGAGCTGGTGCGGTTCGCCGACGACCCGCGGGTGCGCCACCGGATCGTCTTCCTGCCCGACTACGGCATGGCCATGGCGCAGAGGCTCTACACCGGCTGCGACGTCTGGCTCAACAACCCCCTGCGGCCGCTGGAGGCGTGCGGCACCTCCGGGATGAAGGCCGCGCTCAACGGCTGCCTGAACCTCTCGGTCCGGGACGGCTGGTGGGACGAGTGGTACGAGCCGGACTTCGGCTGGGCCATCCCCACCGCCGACGGGGGCGGGCCCGCCGGGGAGAGCCCCGAGGACCGGGAGCGGCGCGACGACATGGAGGCCGCAGCCCTCTACGAGCTGCTCCGCGAGCACGTCGCGCCGTGCTTCTACGACCGCGGGCCGGCCGGGACGGGGCTTCCGGAGCGGTGGATCGCGATGGTCCGCCAGACCCTGGAGCGGCTCGGCCCCAGGGTGCCGGCCGACCGGATGGTGCGCGAGTACGTCGAACGGCTCTACGTCCCGGCCGCCCACGCCCACCGGGCCCTGGACACGCGGACGGCGGAGCGGCTGGCCGGGTGGAAGGCGCGGGTGCGCGCGGCCTGGCCCCGCGTGGCGGTCGACCACGTGGAGACGGTTTGCGAGTCGGTCGAGCTGGGCGGCGCGCTGGCGCTGCGGGTGCGGGTGGCCCTCGGCGACCTGGAGCCGGGCGACGTGGAGGTGCAGGCGGTCGCCGGGCGGGTGGACGAGTCGGACTCCATCGCGGACGCGGACGCCGTCCGGGTGCCGCTCAAGCCCTCCGGCGGCCCGGAGGAGGACGGGAGCTGGCTCTACGAGGGGCCGCTGACGCTGGACCGCACCGGTCCGTTCGGCTACACCGTCCGCGTGCTGCCCGCGCACCCGCTGCTGGCGGGCCCGGCCGAGATGGGGCTGGTGACCCTGCCGCCGGAGACCCCGGAGGCCGGGGAGGCGGCGGGGGTGCTGATGCGCTGACCTGGCGGGGGGGGGACTTCCCGCGGGGCCCCGGCCCGCCCGCGCCCCCGCGCCCGCCCCTCCACGGCCGTGCCCTCCGGCGCCGTGCGGCACCGGAGGGCACGGGGGCGGTGGAGCGGAGCCGGCGGCCCGGTGTCAGAACGTCAGCCTCCAGCTGTCGATGTGGCCGGAGTCGTAGCGGTGGACGTCCTGGACGCGGAGCTTCCAGGTGCCGCGCGCCGGCTCGGAGGAGGCGTCGACGGTGTAGCTCTCGCGCACGTCGTCGCCCGAGTCCCAGTCGGAGTCCTTCAGCCGGTAGGCGCTGCCGTCCGGAGCCACCAGGTCGATGCGCAGGTCGCCGCGGTAGGTGTGGACGACCTCCACGTCCACCGCCAGGTCGCGGGGCGCGTTGCCGGAGCGGTCCACGGTGATGGCGGACTCCACCGTGCCGGGGTCCGGGATCCGGTGGTCGTCGGTGTTCTCGTGGACGCCCTCGCCGGGGCCGCCCGGGGCGCCGTCGTCGGGCCGGGAGCCGACGTTGACCGCGGCCCAGGCGTGGGCGACCGCCTTGTACTGGGCGCTGTCGCCGCCGAACAGGTCGGCCGCGGCCGCGAGGGTGGCGGTGCGGGCGCCCGCGTAGCCGGTGGTCGACGTCATCTTCTCGGTGAGCGCCTTGAACCAGATCCTCTCGGCGGCGGTGATCCCGATGCCGGTGACGGGCCTGCCGTCGTAGGTCGGCGAGTCGTAGTCGACGCCGTTGACCGTCTTGGCGCCGCTGCCCTCGCTGAGCAGGTAGAAGAAGTGGTTGGCCGGACCCGAGGAGTGGTGGACGTCCACACCGCCGATGCCGGAGTACCAGTAGTCCTTGGAGCTGCCGTCGCGGCTGGGCTTGTCCATGTAGCGCAGCGGGGTGCCGTTGCCGCGGATGTCGATCTTCTCACCGACGAGGTAGTCGCCCGGGTCCGCGCTGTTGCCCGCCCTGAACTCCACGGCGGCGGCGAAGATGTCGGAGGTGGCCTCGTTCAGGCCGCCGGACTCGCCGCTGTAGCGCAGGCCGGCGGTGTGGGAGGTCAGACCGTGGGTCATCTCGTGGGCGGCGACGTCGATCGAGGTGAGGGGCCTGGCGTTGCCCGCGCCGTCGCCGTAGGTCATGCAGAAGCAGGAGTCGGTCCAGAAGGCGTTGACGTAGGCGTTGCCGTAGTGGACCCGGCTGTGGGGGGCGACGCCGTCGCCCCGGATGCCGTTGCGGCCGTGCACGTTCTTGTAGTAGTCCCAGGTCAGGGCCGCGCCGTAGTGGGCGTCCACGCCCGCGGTCTGGTCGTTGCCCGGGGTGCCGTCGCCCCAGAGGTCGTCGGCGTCGGTGAAGAGGGTGCCGGTGCCGGAGGTGCGGCCGTCCAGGTCGTGGGTGCGGTGGTTGCCCCGGCCGGCGTCGGTCATCGTGTACTGGCCGCCGAAGGAGCCGGTGCCCAGGGTGACGCGTCCGGCGTACATGCTCTCGCCGGTGCCGGTGTGCACGCCCTCCCACTCGGCGAGCTTCTCGCCGGTGGCGGCGTCGGTGACGACGTGCAGCTCGCTGGGGGTGCCGTCCTCCCGGACGCCGGCGACGACCCGCTCCCAGGCGAGGGTGGGCTCGCCGGCGGCGGCCCAGACCACCTTGCGGGGCGCGGTGCTGCCCTCGGCGGGGGCTTTCCGGGGCGCCTTCGAGGCCGGTGCCTGCGTGGTGGGGACGGTGATCCTCCGCTGGGTGGCCTTGGTGACCTCCCGGATCCCGCCGCCCGGCGACTCCTCGACCACCAGGTCGCCGCCGAGGACGGGCAGGCCGTCGTAGGTGCGCTCGTAGCGGGTGTGCACGGTGCCGTCGGCGTTCTTGACGACGTCGCGGACCTTCAGCTTCTCCTTGGCGCCCAGCCCCAGTGCCCTGGCGGTGGCGGCGCTGCCGGCCTCGGCGTCCCTCAGCAGCCCGGCGCGCTGGGAGGGGGTGAGGCCGACCGAGAGCGCGCCGGGGTCGGGCTTGGCCTGGGGAGCGGCCGCGGAGGTCTGCGCCGGGAGGCCGACGGCCAGGAGCGCCGAGGCGGCGGCGAGGGCGCCGACGGCGGCGGTGCGTCCGAGGGGGGTGGTTCTGCGGATCACGCTGGACTCCTCACTGGAGAGCGGTGCAGAAGGGGGCGCCCGGGGCGGGGGCCGAGGGCGGGGGAGGTCGTGCCGGGCGTGGAGAGAGTGGCACCGAAACGGGGAGTCTGTCAGGGGCAGGTCAAGATAATGGCCGGATTGTGTCCGCTGTCGGAAAAGCGATGTCCGGTGAGCGGACACCGGGGAAACGGGCGGCATGCGCGGGCGGCGCGGGGCGTGCCGGAGGCCGCGCGGGGGAGCGGACCGGAGCCCGTCCGCCGTGCGGCCCCCCGGCGGACGGCCCGCTCACACCAGGCTGTCGCGCCAGGTGCGGTGCAGGTCGGCGAAGCGGCCGGTGCCCGCCGTCAGCTCGGCGGGCGAACCGTCCTCGACGATGCGTCCGGCGTTCATGACCAGCACCCGGTCGGCGATCTCCACGGTCGACAGCCGGTGCGCGACCACCACCGCGGTGCGGCCCCGCAGCACCGTCTCCATCGCCCGCTGGACCGCACGCTCACCGGGCACGTCCAGCGAGCTGGTCGCCTCGTCCAGGATCAGCACGGCGGGGTCGGCGAGCAGCGCGCGGGCGAAGGAGACCAGCTGGCGCTGCCCGGCGGAGATCCGCCCGCCGCGCTTGCGCACGTCGGTGTCGTACCCCTCGGGGAGGGCGGTGATGAAGTCGTGGGCGCCGATCGCCCGCGCCGCGCGCTCGATCTCCTCCCGCGGTGCCTCCGGACGCCCGATGGCGATGTTCTCGGCGATCGTGCCGGAGAACAGGAAGGCCTCCTGGGTCACCATCACCACCCCGCGGCGCAGTTCGGGCGCCGCCAGCTCCCGCAGGTCGACGCCGTCCAGCAGCACCCGCCCGGCGGTGGGGTCGTAGAACCGGGCGAGCAGCTTGGCGAGCGTGGACTTGCCCGCGCCCGTCGAACCCACCACCGCGACCGTCTGGCCGGCCGGGATCTCCAGGTCGAAGCGGGGCAGCACCTCGCCGCCGGTGCGGTAGGCGAAGCCCACCCCCTCGAAGACCACCGAGCGGCCCGGCATCCCCCCGGCCCGCTCCGGCAGCCGCCGGGGGTGCTCGGGCTCCGGCATGCCGGGGGCCTGGGCGAGCAGCCCGGCGATCTTCTCCAGGGACGCGGCCGCGGACTGGTAGGAGTTGAGGAACATCCCCAGCCGGTCGATCGGGTCGTACAGACGCCGCACGTACAGCGCCGCGGCGGCCAGCACGCCCAGCTCCAGGGAGCCGGCCGCCACCCGGTGGGCGCCCCACAGCACGATCGCGGCGACGGCGGCGTTGGCCACCAGGCGGGAGGAGACCACGTAGCGGGCCATCTCCAAGATGGCGTCGCCGTTGAACCGCAGGTGCCGCTCGTTGAGGCGGGCGAACTCCCGCTCGCCGGCCTCCTCGCGGCGGAACGCCTGCACCGGCCGGATGCCGTTCATCGTCTCGGCGAACTTCACGATCACCGCCGCGGTGGCGGTGGACTTCCTGCGGTGGACCCGCAGCGAGCGGCGCCGGAAGCTCCGCACGATCAGGTACAGCGGGACGAAGGAGAGCACGGCCGCGCCGCCCAGACCCGGGTCCAGCCAGAGCAGCAGCGCGCAGATGTAGACCACCGACAGCACCACGCCCAGCAGCTCCTGGAGGCCCTCTTCCAGCAGCTCGCGCAGCGCCTCGACGTCCGTGGTGGCGCGGGAGATCAGCCGGCCGGAGGTGTAGCGGTCGTGGAAGTCCACGCTGAGGGCCTGCGCGTGGCGGTGGATCCGGCCGCGCAGCTCCAGCAGGACGCTCTGGCTGATCCGGGCGGCGGCCCGGACGAAGGAGAACTGGAGGGCGCCGCCGGCCAGCGCGCACAGGGCGTACCCCACCGCGACGGCGAGCAGCGGACCGTCGTCCCCGCCGCGCAGGGCGGGCACGGCGCGGTCGATGGCGTAGGCCACCAGCAGCGGACCGGCCTGCACGGCGGCCTGCTGGGCCAGCAGCAGGACGGCCGCGACCGCCACCCGCCCCCGGTGGGGGCGCAGCAGCGAGCCGAGCAGCCGGCGCGAGGCGCCCTCGGGAACGGGCAGCACGTCGCGGTCGAAGGGGTCGGCCGGCCCGGCGGCCGTTCCCGCCCCGCCGCCCCCGCCGGACGCGGCCGGCTCCCCCGGGCGGCGCCCCCCGGTCTCCCCGTCCCCCGGGGGCGGCTCGGTGACGGTGGCGGTCATCGTTCCTCCTCGGACTGGTCGCCGGAGATCAGGCGGCGGTACTCGGCGCTGGAGCGCAGCAGCTCGTGGTGGGTGCCCACGGCGGCGATCCGGCCGCCGGACAGCAGCGCCACCCGGTCGGCCAGCAGCACGGTGGAGGGCCGGTGCGCGACCACCAGGGCGGTGGTGCCGGCCAGCACCTCGCGCAGGGCCGCCTCCACCAGGGCCTCGGTGCGGACGTCGAGCGCGGAGAGCGGGTCGTCCAGGACGAGGAAGCGGGGGCGCCCGACCACGGCACGGGCCAGGGCCAGGCGCTGGCGCTGGCCGCCGGACAGGCTCAGCCCCTGCTCGCCGACCTGGGTCCCGGCCCCCTGGGGCAGCGCGTCCACGAACTCCCGCGCCTGGGCCACCCGCAGGGCGCGCGCCAGCTCCTCCTCCCCGGCCCCCTCCGCGCCCATCAGCACGTTCTCCCGCACCGTGGCGGAGAAGAGCGTGGGTTCCTCGAAGGCGACGGCGACCAGCGAGCGCAGCTCCGCCCGCGGCATCGCGGCGGTGTCGCGCCCGTCGAGGGTGATCCGGCCGGAGGTCACCTCGTGGAGCCGGGGGATCAGCGAGGTGAGCGTGGTCTTGCCGCTGCCGGTGGCCCCGACCAGCGCCATCGTCTCGCCGGAGCGGATGTGCAGGTCGACGCCGTCCAGGACGGGCGGGGCGTGGGGCGGTGCGTCGGGGAAGCGGAAGACGACCCGCTCCAGGCGCAACCCGTCGCCCGCGCCCGCGGCCGCGCCCCGGGCCCGGCGGACGGGGGCGGGGCGCGGCGCGTCCGCGGCGGGGGAGCCGCCCGCGGGGGCATCCGGCGGAACCGGCTCGTCCATCACCTCGAAGTAGCGGTCGGCCGCCGTCGCCGCCTCGTTGCTCATCGCGAGCAGGAAGCCGAAGGACTCCACCGGCCAGCGCAGGGCCAGGGCCGTGGTGAGGAAGGCGACCAGGGTGCCGGCCGAGAGCTCCCCGTCGGCCACCTGGACCGTCCCCAGCACCAGCGCGGCGCCGATGGCCAGTTCCGGCAGGGCCGTCACCACGGCCCAGATGCCCGCCAGCAGCCGGGCCTTGTGCAGCTCGGTCTCCAGCAGCCGCCCGGCCAGCTCGCGGAAGGCGCGGGCCTGGCTGCGGTGGCGGCCGAACCCCTTGACGATCCGGATCCCCAGCACGGCCTCCTCGACGACCGTGGTCAGGTCGCCGGTCTGGTCCTGCGCCCGGCGCGCGGCCAGCGAGTACCGCGCCTCGAAGACCGAGCAGAGCAGCACCAGCGGCGCCACCGGGACCAGCAGCACCAGGCCCAGCGTCCACTCCTGGGAGAACAGGACGGCGAAGCCGACCGCGACGGTCGTGCCGTTGACCAGGAGGAAGGTGAGGGGGAAGACGAGGAACATGCGCAGCAGGTTGAGGTCGGCCGTGGCACGCGACAGCAGCTGACCGCCGGCCCAGCGGTCGTGGAAGGCGACCGGCAGCCGCGTCAGGTGCGCGAACAGGGCGGCGCGCATCGCCGCCTCCACCCCGGCCAGCGGACGGGCCACCAGCCACCGCCGCAGTCCGAACAGGGCGGCCTCCAGCACGCCGACGGCCAGCAGCAGCCCGCCGCCCAGCCACACCCCGCCGGTGTCTCCGTCGGCGATCGGCCCGTCCACGATCCACTTCAGGATCAGGGGGATGACCAGCCCCAGGCAGGAGGCGACCACCGCGACGAGCGCCGCGGTGAACAGCCGCACCCGCACCGGCCGCACGTAGGGCCACAGCCGCAGCAGCGAGCGGACGGGGGAGTGGCGGGGGGCGGGTGCGGCCGGTGGATCCGGCTGCCTCGGGGGGGACCGGTCGGGGAGCGGGGGGCCGGCGGCGGTGGCAGACATCAGGAGTGAGACTACGGTTCACCGCTGACGGGTCACACCCGGTTTTCCGCCGCGGGACCGGAGGCGGAGCGGCTCCCGGACGGGTCCCGGGAGCCCGCCCGGCGCAGGTTCCGGATCGCCGGCACCGACAGCAGCGAGAGGCTGACCGCCAGCGCCGCCGCGCCGCCGGCCACCAGGACGGTGCGGGCGCCGAGGAGTTCGGCGGCCGGGCCCGCCAGCGCCTGGCCGACCGGCATCATCGCCAGGGAGCCGGCCACCTCGTAGGCGTGCACCCGGCCCCGGACGGGCCCGGGGACCTGGGTCTGCACGCTGGTCGCCCACATCACCCCCCAGAAGCCGATCGCCGCCCCCGAGGCGGCGGTGCACACCGCGATGGCCGCCGGCGTGAGCTGGGCGCCCACCGAGGCGGGGTAGAGGCCGTAGCCGAGCAGCGCCAGGGCCCCGGCGCGCAGCGGGTGGAGGGGGCGGATGCGCAGGGCGAGCAGTCCGCCGACCGCGGTGCCCGCGCCCAGCGCGGAGCTGACCAGGCCGTAGGTCCGCGCGTCGTGCCCGGAGATGATCTCCGTGGCGGTGAGCGGCACCAGGGGGCCGGTGACCGTGATCATCAGCACCATCCACAGCACGATCACGCCCCACATCCAGGTGCGGGACCGGAACTCCCGCCAGCCCTCGGCCAGGTCGGCCCGGTAGGCGGCCGCCCATCCGCCGGCCGCGGCCGGCGGCGGGCCCTGGGGGGTCCGGGGGAGCCGCAGCAGCACCAGGCACAGCGCGCTCAGGGCGTACGTCCCCGCGTGGGCGAGGAACACCCCGCCCGGCGAGGCCACCGCGACCAGCACGCCGGCGAGCGCGGGTCCGGCGAGCATCGCCAGCGACTCGGCGGTGCGGATCATCCCGTTGGCCCCCTGCACGTCCCGCGCCACCTTCGGGACGGTGCTGGCCACCCCCGGCTGGAACAGCCCGGCCGCCACCCCGTTGACCGCGCCGATCGCGCAGAGCTGCCAGAGCACCACGTGCCCGGTGAGGAAGAGCACGGCGACCAGCGCCTGGGTGCACATCCGCACCAGGTCGGAGCCGACCATCAGCCGCCGGGCGTCGAAGCGGTCCGACAGCACCCCGCCGAAGACGACGAAGCCCGCGAGGCAGACCGTGAACGAGGCCATGGCCAGACCGATGTCGCCCGCCCCCATGCCGTGCCGCAGGAGGCCGGCGGAGAGCGCGACGGGCAGCATCGCGTCCCCCAGCACGGCGACGGCCCGGGCGGTGAAGAACAGCAGGAAGCCGCGGGACCACAGCCGGTGCGGGGGACCGGACTCGGGCGCGGGGGCGGGCCGGGGGCGGCCGGCGCCGCGGGAGGAGGCGGAGGAGGGGGACACTGTCACGAGTCGGAAGTGTGGACTGGACCACTGCGCCGCGTCCACGGAAAAGCGCCGGCCGCGGCCCTGGGACGTGCCGCGGCGCCTGTCGGTGGCGGCGCCTACGCTGCGCGGTATGAGTCAGGCAGAGGTACGAGAGCTGCAGACCGCGCTGCACACCGCGTCCGACATCGCCTTCGCCCTGGACGGGGAGCCGTCGGCGGAGCAGGTCGCCGGGCTGGTGGACGCGCTGCGCCGGGCGCTGGACGCGGCCCGCGCGCTGGGCGAGGACCGCGGGGGCACGGGCTGCCGGGAGCATCCGAGGGGAGCGGTCGACCCGCTCTACGGGGACAAGGAGGACCCGCTGCCGCCGGGCTGGGGGCGGTGCCTGCTGTGCAACGACCGGCGGCGCCGGGCGGGCGCCCAGCGGTCGGCGGCCGGCCGCTGACCGGCCCGCGGCGCCGGGTGCGGGGGCGGCCGCCGGGGCCGCGGGTCAGCGCTCCTCGGCCCGCACCTCGAACCAGGTGGTCTTGCCGTGCGGCAGCAGGTCCGCGCCCCAGCGGTCGGAGAGGTGGTCCACCAGGAACAGCCCCCGGCCGCTGACGTCGAGCCCGTGGACGGGCAGCAGGCACGGCAGCTCGCGGGAGGGGTCGCGCACCTCCACGCGGATCCGGCCGGCCGGCCGCCGCACCCGCAGCCCCAGGGTCTGGGCCCCGGTGTGCCGCACGGCGTTGCCGACCAGTTCGGAGACGAGCAGCACGACGTCCTCGGCGAGCGCCTCGGGCAGCCCCCACCGGTCCAGCAGGGCCGAGCGGACGAGCGCGCGCGCGGCGGACGCCGACTCGGGCCGGTTGGGCAGCCGGATCTCCCCGGCGGTCGGATCGCCGCCCGCCCCGGGAACCGCCGGGGCGGGGTCACCCTCCGGGTCCGATGCCGCACGCGCCGTGTCCGCTCCCGTCATGGCCCCATCATGACGGCAGAAGGACGGCCGCGGGGCCGGTACCGCGGCAATCCGCGGTCCGCCGGGAGGTGGACCGGCCCGTCGGGGTCCGCGCGCGCGGCCGTGGTGCGCCGGAGCGCCCCGCGCAGCGAGCCGGGCGCCGCTCCGCGCTCCCCGCGCTCCCGCCGCCGGCGGCCCCCGGCCCCGGAGGCCGCCGACGGCCCGGGATCAGCGGAACCTCGCCTTGCCCGGCCCCTCCTCGACGAAGCTGCGCATGCCGGTCTCCCGGTCCTCGGTCGCGAACAGCCCGGCGAACCAGGTGCGTTCGATGGCCAGGCCGGTGTCGATGTCCGTCTCCAGGCCCGCGTCGACGCACTCCTTGGCGGCGCGCAGCGCGATGGCCGGGCCGGCGGCCAGCCTCGCCGCCCAGGCGTGCGCCTCCTCGTAGACCTCGGCGGCGGGCACCACCTTGTCCACCAGGCCGATGGCCAGCGCCTCGTCCGCCCGCACCTGGCGGCCGGTGAAGATCAGGTCCTTGGCCTTCGCCGGGCCGACGAGCCGCGCCAGCCGCTGGGTGCCGCCCGCGCCCGGGATCAGGCCGAGCAGGATCTCCGGCTGGCCGAGCTTGGCGTTCTCGGCGGCGATCCGGATGTCGGCGCACAGCGCCAGCTCGCAGCCGCCGCCGAGCGCGTAGCCGGTCACCGCGGCCACCACGGGCTTGGGGATGCGGGCCACGGCGGTGAAGGCGTCCTGGAGGCCGCGGGACCGGGCGACCATCGCCGCGTGGTCCATCTCGCGCATCTCCTTGATGTCCGCGCCCGCCGCGAACACCTTCTCGCCGCCGTAGACCACCACGGCCCGCACGTCGTCGCGCCGCGTGCACTCCTCGGCCAGCTCGCGCAGCCGGTCCTGGGTGGCGATGTCCAGTGCGTTCATGGGGGGACGGTCCAGCCGGACGGTGCCGACGCCTTCGGAGACCTCAAGAGTCACAGTCATGGGGGCAGGTTAGCCCCCGTTAACGGGGAGCGGTCCGGCGCCCTCCGGGGCCGCGGACCCGCGCCGGAGCCACCCGGCCGGAGCGGCCGCGGCGATCACGCGGGTGAGGGGGGCGGCCGGAGCGGGAACACTCCCCGGCAGACCCGGACGCGGGCCGGCGGCCGGGACGGCTCCGGCGGCCCGCGTCCGCTCCAGCCGCGAGCCGCCGGAGGCAGACCGTGTCCGACGTGTACAGCGCACCCGACCAGCAGTCGCGCGGGGCGGCGGCCTCCGGCGCGCCGCGCGAGCACGCCCCGCGCCCGCCGGCCGGCCCCGGGAGTTCGGGGGCGGCCGTGTGGCCCGGCAGCCCCCAGCCGCTGGGGGCCCGCCACCACATCGGCCCCGGCGGGGTGGAGGGCACCAACTTCGCCCTCTGGTCGGCCGGCGCCGAGGCCGTCGAGGTCTGCCTCTTCGACGACGACGGCAACGAGACGCGCTGCGCGCTGACCGAGCACACCCACGAGATCTGGCACGGCTTCGTCCCCGGCGTCCGCCCCGGCACGCGGTACGGCTACCGGGTCCACGGACGCTGGGACCCCTGGACGGGCGCCCGCTGGAACCCCGCCAAGCTGCTGCTGGACCCCTACGCCCGCGCGGTGGACGGGGAGTACGCGCTGCCGCCGGAGGTCTACGGCCACGTCCGCGACTGGCCGCAGCCCCATCTGGCCGACACCGTCCGCGACGAGCGCGACTCGGCGCCGTACGTGCCCAAGGGCGTCGTCGTCGACTCGGCCCTCGCCGCGGGCGCCGGCGACGAGTGGGCCGACGACCGACGCCCCAAGGTCCCCTGGCCCGACTCGGTCATCTACGAGCTGCACGTGCGCGGCTTCACCATGCGCCACCCCGGCGTCCCGCCCGAACTGCGCGGCACCTACGCCGGGCTCGCGCACCCGGCCGCGATCGAGCACCTGACGCGGCTGGGGGTGACGGCGGTGGAGCTGCTGCCGGTGCACCAGTTCGCGCACGAGGACCACCTGCTCCGCCGCGGGCTGCGCAACCACTGGGGCTACAACTCCGTCGGCTACTTCGCGCCGCACGCCGCGTACTCCGCCTCCGGCACGCGCGGGCAGCAGGTGGGGGAGTTCCGGCGGATGGTGCGCGCGCTGCACGCCGCCGGGATCGAGGTCATCCTCGACGTGGTCTACAACCACACCGCCGAGGGCAGCGAGTTCGGTCCGACGCTCTCCCTGCGCGGCATCGACAACCGCGGCTACTACCGGCTGGCCGACGATCCGCGCCGCTACGCCGACTACACCGGCTGCGGCAACACCCTGCACGTGGTGCAGCCGCAGGTGCTGCGGCTGATCACCGACTCGCTGCGCTACTGGGTGCAGGAGATGGGCGTGGACGGCTTCCGCTTCGACCTGGCCGCCGCGCTGGCCCGCTCCATGCACGACGTGGACATGCTCTCGCCGTTCCTGGCCGTCATCGCGCAGGACCCGGTACTGCGCCGGGTGAAGCTGATCGCCGAGCCCTGGGACGTCGGCGCGGGCGGCTACCAGGTCGGGGCCTTCCCGCCGCTGTGGACGGAATGGAACGACCGCTACCGCAACACCGTCCGCGACTTCTGGCGGGGAGCCCTGCCGGACGTGCGCGACCTGGGGTACCGGCTGTCGGGCTCCAGCGACCTGTACGCCTGGGGAGGGCGGCGGCCGTACGCGTCGGTCAACTTCGTCACCGCGCACGACGGCTTCACCCTGCGGGACCTGGTGAGCTACGAGCGCAAGCACAACGAGGCCAACGGCGAGGACAACCGCGACGGCACCGACGACAACCGGTCCTGGAACTGCGGTGCGGAGGGCGAGACCGGCGACGAGGGGATCCGTGCCCTGCGGCGGCGGCAGCTGCGCAACCTGCTCGCCACGCTGCTGCTGTCGACCGGGGTGCCGATGCTGGTGGCCGGCGACGAGATGGGGCGCACCCAGGGCGGCAACAACAACGCCTACTGCCAGGACAACGAGACCGGCTGGGTGGACTGGTCGCTGCTGGCCGACCCCGGATGGCGGGCGCTGTGCGACCTGGTCTCGCGGCTGATCGCGCTGCGCCGGAACCATCCGGTGCTGCGGCGGCGCGCCTTCTTCTCCGGCCGGGCGCACGGCCCCGAGGGACTGCGCGACCTGGCCTGGTTCACCGGGGACGGCCGGGAGATGGCCGAGCCCGACTGGTACGCCCCCGGCGCCACATTGGGCATGTACCTGTCCGGCCGGGACATCCCGCAGCGCGACGCCCGCGGCGTCCCGGTGGTCGACGACAGCTTCCTGGTGGTCCTCCACGCCGGCCACGAGCCCCGGGACTTCCGGCTGCCCGGACCGCCGTGGGGGCGGGAGTACGAGCTGGTGGCGGACACCTCGCTGGAGGAGCAGGAGCGGGAGCCGGGCACGGTCCATCCGGCGGGCGGGGAGGTGGCGGTGCCCGCCCGCTCGGTGCTGGTGTGGCGCGTGGTGACCTGAGGGGGCCAAGTGGCCTCCGTTACTGATGTGGGGCGCGTGACGGGCGGTTAGGGTGTGCGCGTCACGACCGCACAACGGGAGGAGCAGGTGTCGATGGCCGACATCGAAGCCGCGCGCGAGGTTTTCGACCGGTTCGACCTGAACGGGGACGGGCTGATCACGGCCGCGGAGTTCCAGCAGGCGATGGGCGAGCTGGGAGACCACAACGTCACGGTGGGCCTGGCCCAGACCCTGATAGACCAGCACGACGGCAACGGCGACGGCCTGCTCTCCTTCGAGGAGTTCTGGGTGGCGCGCCAGAAGGCCGCCACGCTGGCGTAGGGCGGGGCAGGTTCCGCGGGGGCGGGGCGTTCGCCATTGGTCGCCACCAATGGCGGGTGCTCCGCCTTCTTGTTCGTGACATGTCATTCGCTCTACCGTGGGCCCGCCGCGGCCGAACGGTATGGCGGCTCCCAGGTCCGCCGCGCGCCGGACCCCCGGGCGGGCGATCCGTGCGGGGGCGAGGCGCCGGCCCGAACCGGAGGATCGCGATGCGCGCTGCGCGCACCACCCCCCACCGTCCACCGAAGAACCGTTTCCCCCGACTGTTCGCGCCCGCCGCGGCGCTGCTGTGCCTGACGCTGGCACCCGCCTCCCTCTCGTACGCCGCGTCCGCCGACGCGCGCCCGTCCACGCGCGTAGCGCCCGAACCGGAGGGCGGCCCCGTCCAGACCTGGCGGGCCGACCTGAGCCGCGTCGACGCCGACGACGCAGGAGTCCGCCACAGCGGCGGCGCCCTGCGGACGGCCGCGGAGGCGGCCGGTGCTCCGGCCGAGGCGTCGGCCCGGATGCCCGGCCGGCACGGCACCCAGGTCCTCGCGCCCCACCCGCTCGACCGGCCCGCCGACCGCTTCCGCGCCGAACCCGACGCCCACGTGCCCGAGGGCGCGCGCATCGCCGTCGACGTCCGCGGCCGCTCCGACGGCGGACGGTGGACCGAGTGGCGCGAGGCGGGCCCGGACGAGGCCGGCGCCGCCGTCCTCCCGCGTGCCGTCACCACCGTCCAGGTGCGGCTGGTGCTGTGGGACGCCACCGGCGAGCTGGCCGTGCGCGGCCTGCGGCTGACCGCCGACACCGCCGTGCGGGCGCAGGGCGAGGAGGCGGGGGCGGACGCCGCCGCCTTCACCGCCCGCGTCTTCGCCACCCGCGAGGGCCTCGTCGGCCACACCACCGCCAACGGCCACGTCATCCGGCCCGACGACCACTTCGTCGCCCTGCCCTCGCGGCGCGGGCTGTCGCCCCGGGGCAGCTCGGACTACTCGGTGCGGGTCTGCGGCCCGGCCCGCTGCGAGACCGCGCCGGTGTGGGACGTCGGTCCGTGGAACACCCGCGACGACTACTGGAATCCCTCCTCCGTCCGCGAGAGCTACCGGGACCTGCCCCGGGGGCTCCCCCAGGCCCAGGCGGCCTACCAGAACGGCCACAACGGCGGTCTGGACGGCTTCGGTCGCCGGGTGCTCAACCCGGCCGGCATCGACCTGGCCGACGGCACCTTCCACAACGTCGGCCTGGACGACAACGGCTGGGTGACCGTCACCTACCTGTGGACCGGCAGCCAGACCGGCTCCACCTTCTCCACCCGGGGCAGCGACGTCCGCGTCCGGCAGCAGCCCACCACCGCCTCCGCGGTGGTGGACAGCCTGGCCGGACCGACACAGGTCCGGGTGGAGTGCCAGGTCCGCGGCGGGACCGCCACCCACGGCGGCCGCACCGACGACGCCTGGGCCTACCTGCCCGACCACGGCGGCTACGTCCCCACCGTCTTCATCGACGTCCCCGAGGGCCGGCTGCCCGGCGTCCCCACCTGCTAGGCGCCACCCCGGCCCGCGGCGTCCCGGGCCCGGCACCCCGCCGGCCCCGGGACGCCGCCCCACCGGGGACACCCGTCCCGCACACCCGTCCAGGGAGGAACGACGCCCGTGACCGCGACATCCCCGATACCCTCCGGACTCCCCAGACCCTCCGCCGCCCCGCGGCCCGCGGTGGGACGGCTCCTGGCCGTGCTGCTGGGCACGCTCGCCGTCCTGGCGGGCCTGACCGCCGCCCCGGCCCGGGCCGAGACGGCCGGAACCCTGGCCGCGCCCACCTTCAAGGCCCCCTACCCCTGCGGCCAGAGGTGGACCTACAGCCACCACTCCGCCGAGGTCCGCCGCGCACTGGACTTCGTGCGCGCCGACGGCGGCACCACCGCCGGCACCCCGGTCCTGGCCTCCGCCGCGGGCACCGCCACCCGGCACTACCAGGCCGGCGGCGCGGGCAACTACGTCGTCGTCGACCACGGCGGGGGCTGGAAGACGTACTACTTCCACCTGGCCGCGTTCTCCGTGGCCAACGGCGCCTGGGTCGGCCAGGGGCAGCAGATCGGAACCACCGGCAGCACCGGCAACTCCTCCGGCGCCCACATCCACTACGAGCAGCTCTACAACGGCGTGGGCCAGAACATCAGGATCAACGGCTCCGCCCTGTCCTACCCGGGCAGCTACCACCAGGCCTACCTGACCAGCGACAACGGGTGCGGCGGTGGCGGCGGTTCGTTCACGACCTGGGGCTCGGGCGTGCGCGTCCGCGCCGACGCCTACCTCTCCTCGCCGGTCGTCACCACCCTGGCCGGGCCCACCGCGGTGACGGTCGTCTGCCAGAAGCAGGGCGACACCGTCAGCGCCGAGGGCTACACCAACAACTGGTGGAGCAAGCTGCGCGACCAGGGCGGTTTCATCTCCAACATCTACATCGACCACCCCGCCGCCCAGCTGCCCGGCGTACCGGTCTGCTGAGGCATCCGCGACCGGCGCGGACCTCGCGGACCGCCCGGGCCGGCGCACCGCGCCGACCCGGGCGGACCGCCGCGGGAATCCCGTATGTCCCTGTTGTCTGTTTCCTTCCGCGGGTGCCGGGCACCCGCCCGGTATGGCCCACACGGACGCACAGGAGATCCTCGGCTCCCTGGGGGACGTCGGCTTCCCGGCGGACAAGGACGAGCTGCTGCGGGCCGCGACGGCCGGCGGCGCGTCCGACGAGGCGCTCAAGGCGCTGGGCGGCATCCCGCCGGACCGGTACGGCAACCGGGAGGAGGTCGCGCGCTCGGTCCGGGTCGATCCCGACTCCGACCTCGGGCGCAGCGCCTCACAGCGGGCCGCGCAGGCCCGCAGGGGCGGCGAACCCGGCCTCTCCCAGCACCTCAGGGACGCCCCCGGGACCCCGGTGGAGGACGAGCCGGACCGCTGAGAGGCGGCCCCGCACCACGGGACGGGCCGGCGGCGGACCGGGGACGGACCGGAAAGGAGGACCCATGGCGGGCAGGAAGATGGAAGGCGACGAGGACCAGAAGCGCGCCGCGGCACGCGAGGCCGAGCGGGTCGGGCGGGCCCCCAGCGAGCGGAGCGCCACCACCGGTGCCTCCAAGCAGCGGACCCACCTCACGGGCCGGTCCTCGATCACGCACGAGGAGAAGCTGGACACCCGCCACCAGGGCAAGCAGGGGCAGCGCGCCGACGGCGGCACCGGGCCCCGCGCCCCGGAGGAGACAGGGCGCACGTTCACCGGACGCGGCGCCCCGCCCTACGGCGAGCAGCACGAGAAGGTCTTCCGCGCCCTGGCGGCCGAGGAGGGGCGGCATCCCGGCGAGCCCGTCCACCTCCAGGACGTCTCCCGCGCCGCGGGGCTGCCGCAGGAGGAGACCCGGGTGCTGCTGCACGACCTGGTGGCCGTCCACCGGCTGGCGACCGAGGTCCAGGACGACGGCTCCGGCCTCGGGCCCCGCTACGAGAGCAAGCCCCGCCGCTGAGGCGCCGCCGCGCGTCCGGCGGGCGGACCCGGGCGGGCCGGAGGGGCCCGGAGGGACGTCACTACCCTGGGAGCAGAGGCAGACCACGAAAGGCCCCCATGAGCGACTCCGCCCCCCGAAGAGCCGTCTCCCCCCACCAGCCCGTGCGCGAACAGGTCGCCGAGGCCCTGCGCGCCGCGCTGACGACGGGAGAGCTGCGGCCGGGGAGGATCTACTCCGCTCCCGCCCTCGCCGCCGCGTACGGCGTCTCGGCGACCCCGGTCCGCGAGGCCATGCTGGACCTGGCCCGCGAGGGGCTGGTGGAGACGGTACGGAACAAGGGGTTCCGGGTCACCGAGGCCACCGGGCGCGACCTGGACGACTTCACCGAGGTCCGCGCCCTCATCGAGGTCCCCACCGTCGGCAGGGTGGCCCGCGCCGCCGCTCCCCAGGAGCTGGAGGCCCTGCGCCCGCTCGCCGGGGAGACCATGGCCGCCGCCCGGGCCGGCGACCTGGCCGCCTTCCTCGACGCGGACCACCGCTTCCACCTCGGCCTGCTCGCCCTGTCGGGCAACCGGCGGCTGGTCGAGACGGCGGCCGAACTGCGCCGCCGCTCCCGCCTCCACGGCCTCGGGGGCGTCGGCGGGGTGCGCGCGCTGGTGGAGTCCGCCCGGGAGCACGGCGAACTGCTGGACCTGGTGCTGGCGGGCGACGCGCCCGCGGCCGAGGCCCTGACCCGCCGCCACCTCGACCGCGTCCGAACCCTGTGGGCGGCGCGCGGACGGTTCGCGGGACCCGGCGGGGGAGCGGCACCCGCGGACGGGGAGCCGGACGGCCCGGCCCCCGCCCCGGCGCCGTGACGCCCGGGTGACGCCCCGGACGCCACGGGAGCCCGCGCGGGGAGGCCGTCGGGGTCAGCCGCGCCGCAGGTGGTCGGGGAGCGGGACGTCCGGCGGCAGCACCGGATCGGGCACGGGTGTCCCCCACACGGTGCTCAGCGGCAACACACCTGCCCACAGGCCGAGTTCGGCGTCGGGGCTGTCGCCGTCGTCCGGCGGGCCGGTGCGGACCTTGACCGACGCCTCCTCAAGGCTCAGCGCGAGCAGGGCCGTGGCCGCCAACTCCTTGCGGTTCGGGCGCCGGGCGTAGTCCCACTGGCCGGGGACCACCTGCTCGGTGAGCACGCGCAGACCGGCCAGCTTCTCCTCGTCGTCGACGACCGGTCGCGGGACGCCGTAGATCATGGCACTGCGGTAGTTGGCGCTGTGCTCGAAGACCGAGCGGGCCAGGACCACGCCGTCCACATGGGTGACGGTCACACAGACGGTCCCCGCCGCCGCGCCGAGGAGGCTGCGCCCGGCCACCGACCCGTGCAGGTACAGCGTGTCGGCGGTGGCTCCGTACAGGGTCGGCACGACCATGGGCGTGCCGTCCACGACGACTCCGAGGTGGCAGACGAAGCCCGCCGCGAGCACCTGGTCCAGGTCGGCGCGCGCGGTGCGGGCCTTGTGCCGCATCCGGCGCAGTCGCGTCCGGTCCGTCACCGGCAGCCGGTCCCCGGACGGATGGGTCGGAAGATCGCTCACCTTTCGCCTCTCTGCTCCTCAGCCGTTCTTCAACAGGTAGTGGACCGCCTCCGCGGCCTCGGTCGCGGCGCCGGGCGCGGTCTTGAAGCCCGCCCCCGACCAGCACGCCGCCACCACGACCGGGGGTTCGCCCGGGAGGAGTCCGAGGAACGGACCGTCCGGATGGTACAGGTCGGTTCCGAACCGTCCGCCCAGGAAAGCGGCCCCGGTGACCCACGGCCAGCGGTGGGCGGTGCCCTCGCGGATGTGGGTGATCTCGTCGTCGGTGAGCGATTCGCCTCCTTCCGCGGGCACGTCCCACTCCTCCACGGGGCACCCGATGAGATGGCTTCCGGCCGCTCCGGCGTCCAGGTGCGGGCGGCCCCACACACCGGTCGTCAGGTCGTTGACCGCCGGAAGCCGCCGGTCGGAGCAGTCGAAGAAGGCGTACCGGATGCGTTTCGTGCGCGGTGCCGGGGCGTTGGGCCCCAGCCGCAGGCGGTCTCCCAGCAGGGGCGACGTGCCGCTGCCCGCAGCGACCACCGCACACCGGGCGGTGACCGTACCCGCCGCCGTGACGGCCTCGACGCCGCAGCGGTGCGGGGTGAGCGCGAGCACCGGGCCGCAGGCCGGCAGGGAGGCCCCGTACCGCACGGCCCTGGTGCGGTACATCGCCGCCGTGGCCGACGGGTCCGCATACCCCCCACCCGGCTCCCAGACCGCTCCCGCGACCTCCTCGCCGAGGCGCAGATCCGGCCAGCGTCCGCGGACCGCCGCCGGTGTGAGCAGTTCCGCCTCGATGCCCGCGTCGTGCAGGTTCCGCAGGCCGCGCTCGGCCTCCGGGAGGTCACCGGGGCCGAGGAGGACGAGCGAGCCGGTGCGGTGGAACCCGCAGGCGGACGCGCGTTCCGGGGAGGCCCCCCACAGGAGCAGATGGCTGCGGACGGCGAGCGCGCGGACCACCGGGTCCGGGTCGTACGCCCGGACCAGTCCGCCCGACCAGGCGGTGGCCGAGGGGACCTCCGGCCCGGGCGAGGCGATCACCACCGACAGGCCGGATCGGGTGAGTTCCGCGGCGACGGCGGAACCCACCACACCGGAACCGACCACGAGCACGTCCGTCGTCCGCGCGGCGCGGTCGGCCACGGCCGACCGCGCCGCGCGGAACACCGGCGTCACCTCCCACGCCTCCGCGTCGGCGGCGTCCACGGGGTCGCCGTGCCGGTCGAACGCGACCCCCGCGTGCCGGCGCAGGTGTGCCAGCAGTTGCTCCCCCCGGGCCGTGGGGTGCGTGCCGAGGGTGCGGACCAGGCAGTCGAAGGCCGCCTCGACGTGCGCGTACGCCCCGCCCCGTATCCGTACGACGCGGGCGTCGCGGGCGTCGGCGGGACCGAGTAGGCGCGCGAAGTCCTCCACCGCGCAGTCGTCGGTGAAGAACAGCCGCCCGCCGAAGCCCTCGGTGCGCAGCCGCCGGGCGGTGGCCGCGGCTCCGAAGTGGGTGCCGCACACCACCGCCGCGTCGGCCTCCTGCACGGACGCCGCCCCGCCGCCGGACAGCAGCCGGACGCGGTCGGCGATCTGACGGCCGTAGGCACTGCCGTCGTCGACGACCTCCGGGCGGCCGTGGCCGAGCTCGCTGATCGCGTGCACGATCGCCTCGGCCTGCCCCGTGTCGTGCGGACACCACCGCAGGGCCCAGGCCGTTCGGCCGGAGCCCGCCTCCCGCGCACCGCGCCCGTCCTCCGCACCGCCCGTGCGGTTCAGCAGCCCCGGCGCGGTGGCCAGGGGAAGCAGCAGCGGCAGACCGGCACGGCTGTAGTGGGGCAGCGCCCGGCCGGCACCCATGCTGTTGAAGTGGCCGATGACGGCGGTGTAGCCGCCGTCGGCCACGACGGCCTCGGCGACGTGCGCCGCGTGGTCGGCGTCGCCCCGGTCGTCGTGGAAGTCCCAGGAGATCTCCGGACGGCCGTGCGCCGTCGCCGCCCGCTTCAGCAACTCGCCCCACGGCGCGCGAGGACCGCTGAAGGGACCCACCACCGCTATCCGTGTCACGTCCCGGCCCCCGTCAGCCACTGAACAGGGGGCCGGTTGCGGGGGAGATCTCCCGTCCTGCCGGAGGCGGGACCAGAGCGGAAGCGTGCACCGGGCGGTCGGCCGGCACTCCCAGCAGGGCGGCCAGCCGCCCGGCGGCCGTCGGGAGGGCGGGGGCCGCCCAGGCGGACAGCCCTGCGGCCACGGCCAGCTGCCCTCGCAGGGCGGCCCGGTGGGCGGGCCCGCCGGTGGGGCGGTCGCGCTCGTGCGCGTGGACGTGACCGAAGTCGGCGGCGCAGGCCACCACCTCGTCGAGCAGGGCGATCGCCCGGCGCGGGTCGAAGCCGGGCACGCCGTACGCCTCGCGCAGCTCGTCGACGATCCGGGTGAGCCGCCCGTGCAACCGCTCCCAGGCCGGCCCGGAGGGCGTCTCCTGGGGGACGCGGCCGCCGCAGTCCTGTGCCACCGCCGTCAGCAGCCTGTCCAGCCAGCCGTCCCACAGGGTGGCCAGGTGCTGCCGGCTGCGCGCCAGGGCAGGGAGGCCGAAGCTGGTCTGGCGGCCGTTGGGGCGGTCGGAGAGGACGTGGTAGCGGAGCACGTCGGGGCCGGTCTCGGCCAGGGCCTCGTGAGCCCAGACCGCATGCCGCCGGCTCGTGGAGAACTTCAGCCCGTCGAGCTGGTAGAACTCGTTGACCACGAAGGCCCGTGGCAGCGGGATCCCCGCGTCGTACGCGAGGAAGAGCGCTGGGAACAGCACGGCGTGGAAGTAGCCGTTGTCGAACCCGAAGAACTGCACCGGCCCGCTGTCGGGCAGGGCGGCGCCCGAGGGGGCGTACTCCCACAGGTAGCCGGGTGCCATCTCGAACCACACGAAGATCCGCTGGGACTCGAAGCCGGCGACCGGCACGGGGACGCCCCAGTCGGCGGGATGGCTGACGGCGATGTCGGGCAGCCCGTCCGCGAGCATCCGTTCGCACAGCGCCCGCAGGTGCGGGGGCATGTCGACCTCTGCCCAGAAGGCGGCCAGCCGCTCGGCGAACGGTGCCAGCGGGAGGTAGAACCGCTCCACGTCGTGCAGCTCCGCCCGGGTACCGCAGACCACGCAGCGGGGGTTAAGGACGTCACCGCACTCGTTGGGACGGCCGCACGGTTCGCAGGCGTTGCCGTTGGTGGCGGAGCCGCACAGCGGGCACTCGCCGACGAGGTAGCCCTCGTACAGCCAGCGGTCGCAGGGAGCGCAGTGGGGCAGCGGGCGGGTGCGCGCGACGATGTGGCCGGCGTCGTACAGCTTCTGGAAGAAGTCCTGGACGAACTCCCGGTAACCGGGATCGGTGCGCGGCCGTGTGATGTGGTCGAAGCCGATGGCGGCCTCGCGCCACGCCCGGACGATGGAGTCGCCGTAGCCGTCGGCGATCTCTTCCGGCTTGCGGTCGCCGTCCCTGAGGCCGCGTACGGCGACGTAGCCCTGGTGGTCGTCGAGCCCGGTGGTCAGGCGCACCTCCTCGCCGTCGGCGCGCAGGAAGCGGCTCAGCACGTCGGCGGCGACGTACGGGCCGGCGAGGTGGCCGACGTGGAGGTCTCCGTTGGGGGTCGGGGGTGTGGCGGTGATCCAGGTGCGAGTGGTCACGCGGAGACCTCCGGCGCGGGCTCGTGCAGCGGCCAGTAGACGGAGACCCAGGAGAGGAGCGAACCGGTGGGATTGTGGACCACGTGCTCCTGGTTGCGGGGCAGGACCAGCAGGTCGCCCGCTTGGAAGTCGGTGGTCTCCTGCGCTAGGTCCAGGCGTCCGGTGCCCGACAGGACGATCATGACTTCGTCCTGGTTGTGGCAGTCCGGCTCCGAGCTCGATCCGGAGGGCAGGAAGCAGGCCATTGCGCCGACGGGCGGCTCGCCCCCCTCGGCGGCCCCCTGCCAGGGGATCAGCCGCTGACAGGCCATGCCGAATTCCTCGGACGCGTCCGAGAGGGAGATACGGATCTTGGTGATCAAGGGAACCTCACAACTGTCGCGGGATGCCCGGCGGTGACTGCTGGGAGACGGGCGTGGCACACGGGGTGCGGTGCTCGGGAACACGGCCGACCCGGTGCCGAGGGGATGGAGAAAGTGCAGAGGAAAACGCCCTGCGGACGCGGCGGAATGCAAAACTCCGGCTAGCGGGACTCTGTGGTGACGTCATCACGGGGCAACCGCAGAGGTGAAGCCCGAAAACAGCGAACCCTTCCCAAGGGGAATGGTGCCGCAAACCGCTTCGCTGCACCGAAGCGGAATCCTGGCAATGCCGGCTCTGGTGGAACTCTCGTCATTCCGACGCCCTGCAAAGCCGGATGGTAACACATGCTGAGGAACTATCAAGATCTTTCGTCGGCAGGGCAGTTGGCCGGATCCGGTCGCCGGTTCGCAGCTCTTCGCAGGGTGCCTCCCGGAACGCCCGGACGCGGTGATGCCGGTGGCGGCTTGCGGCCCGTGGCCGGTTCTCGCGCACGCGCAGAAAGATCCGACAGAGGGTTGATTCGCTCATCCTTGCTGCGTACAGTCTGTCGACGCCGGTGTGCGCTGCGTCGCACCCGGTGTCGAAACGCTTTGATTTGCAGGTGGTTCGTGGCCGTGGCTGCCACGTGGGCGGGGGGGCTCGCCCGGGGGGGAAGCCACAGGCAAGGCGCTGCTCGTCGAGCAGCTTCTACGGGGGTATATGCGTTGCTCGGAGTGTTCAGGCATCGATCGTCGTCTGTGCCCGCGTCGGCAACCTCTCTGACGGCATCCAATTTCCATCGCGCTCGCCCGGCCGGCCTGCACGCCGGACCGGTGACGGCGTGAAGTCCTTGCCGGGGACTGTTGATTCGATTCCCATTTCATGGGCTCTGTGACGTAAGTCAGAATTCGTCATCCAAGACTCCAGTGGAGTCGCGAATTTCGTCCTGCTCTGACCGCAGTGATCTCCAGTGCATTTTTCCGCACGGTAAGGACGAGAATGTCTGAATCGCAACTGAGAGCGGAAATCGACCCCGTCTACGATGTGGTGGGCGTCGGTTTCGGTCCATCCAACCTCGCGCTGGCGATCGCGATGGAGGAGCACAACGAGGCCGTCCGGGGGGAGCGGACGATCACCGGGGTCTTCCTGGAGCGCAAGCAGAGCTTCGGCTGGCACCGCGGCATGCTGATCGAGGGCGCCACCATGCAGGTCTCGTTCCTCAAGGACCTCGTCACCCTGCGCAGACCGGTCAGCAGGTTCGGCTTCGTACCGTACCTCCACGAGCGGGGACGACTGGTCGACTTCATCAACCAGAAGACGTTCTTCCCGACCCGTGAGGAGTTCCACGACTACCTCGAGTGGGCAGCCGGCGGCGTCAGCCACATGGTGCGCTACGACTCCGAGGTGACCGCCGTCCGCCCGGTCGTCACGGACGGCGAGGTCCGCCTGTTCGAAGTGGTCTCGCGTCGCCCCGGCGAGAGGGAGGAGACCGTCCACCGGGCCCGCAACGTGGTGGTGGCGTGCGGGCTTCGGCCGTTCCTCCCCGAGGGCGTGACCGCCTCCGGACGCGTCTGGCACAGCAGCGACCTGCTGCCCAACCTCAAGGAGATCAAGGAGGACGCCGCCCCCACCCGCTTCGTCGTGGTGGGCGCCGGCCAGAGTGCGGCCGAGGCCGTCTGGCACCTGCACCGGACCTATCCGTCCGCCGAGGTGTGCGCGGTGTTCTCCCGGTACGGGTACGGCCCCGCCGACGACAGCCCGTACGCCAACCGGGTCTTCGACCCCGAGGCCGTGGACGTGTACTTCCACGCCGACGGCCAGGTGAAGGCCCAGCTGATGGGTTACCACCGCAACACCAACTACTCCGTGGTGGACATGGACCTCATCGAGGAGCTCTACCGGACGGAGTACCAGGAGAAGGTCCGCGGCCAGCGACGGCTCCGCATCCTGCGCACCTCCCGGGTCACCGACGTGCACGACGGGCCGGACAGGGCCGTGGTGCGCGTCCAGGACCTCACGACCGCGACGGCCAAGGAGCTGCACGCCGACGCCGTGGTGTTCGCCACCGGGTACCGGCCCTTCAACCCCGCCGCGCTGCTCGGCGAGGCCGATCGGCTCTGCGTCCGCGACGCCGCCGGGCGGCTGTGCGTCGAACGCGACTACCGGGTGCGTACCGACCCCGCGGTGCGGGCCGGGGTCTACCTCCAGGGCGGCACGGAGCACACCCACGGCATCACCTCGTCCCTGCTGTCCATGGTCGCCGTGAGGGCCGGCGAGATCCTCGACTCCATCCTGCTGAGCACACGGGCGGAGCCGGGAGCCGTCGAGCGGCCGGCCGTCCTCAGCGGCAGCCATGAGTGAAGCCGCGAGCGGGACGTCGACCGCCGACGTGGTCGTCGTCGGCGCCGGGATCATCGGAGCGGCCGTCTTCCACGAACTGGCCGACCGGGGCCTGCGGGTCACGGCCGTCGACACCCGCCGGGCCGGCAGCGGCACCACCGCCTGGTGCGGCGGTGTGGTCCGCTGCTACCACGACACCCCGTCGCTGACCGACCGCGCCGTGGCCGGCTGGCGGTACTTCCACGATTTCGTCCGGCACACCGGCGTCGACGTGCCGTTCCACACGTGCGGCTTCCTGTACGTGCCGCGGGCCGACCGCGTCGAGTACGCCCGGGCGGAGACCTCGCGGATCGCCGCCGCCGAAGTGCCCGCCGAGTGGCTGCCCCCCGCCGAGGTGACCCGGCGCTTCGGGCACCTCCTCAGGGGGGAGTGCCACGGCGCCGTGTGGGAACCCCGCTCGGGGTACCTCGACGCGGACCGGGTCACCCGGGGCTACCTGCGGGCCGGACAGCGCAAGGGCGGCCGGCTCATGGAGGGCGTCGAGGTCCGCGGTCTCCTCCGCAGCGGGGAGCGGGTCACCGGCGTCCGCACCGGACCGGGTGCCGTCCACGCCGGCACGGTCGTCCTTGCGACCGGCGCGTGGACCCCCGCCCTGCTCTCCTCGTGGGGCATCCCGCACGACATGTGGATCCAGGCGATCCAGGTCGACCTGAGGTTCCCGTCCACCCCCCTGACCGGACACCCGGCGTACATGGACGACCTGTACGACCTCAACGGCAGGCCCGACCCGGACTCCGCCGGCGTCTACGTTGGCCACCCCACCGGTCTGCGCCTCCAGGACGCCGACCGGCACGAACCGGCCGACCCGGCCCACTCGCAGTCGATCCGGAAGGCCGCCGGACAGCGGCTGCGCTGGATGGACGACAGCCACGCCGGCGGGGGGCTGCGGGCCCCGGAATGCCACGCCCCCGGCACCGCCGCACGGGTGGGGCCCCTGTCCCGCGATTCCTCGCTGCTGCTCGCCACCGGTTTCAACGGCGGCGGTTTCAAGATGGCCCCCTGGGCCGCCGCCGAGGTGGCCGACCTGGTCACCGAAGCAGCGGCGGCCCCTTCCACCAGTTCGGTCCCAAGCCGCGACACAGAACGCAGGAGTGCACGATGACCAAGGAGATCAGGGGCGTCCTACCTGTGGTCCTGATGCCCTACACGGAGAACGGCGCCCTCGACGAGGACGACTTCCTCGCCCAGACGGACCACATGTTCGAGGTGGGGAGCGACGGCTTTGTCGTCGGCCAGATGTCGGAGCTGCTCCGGCTGACCCACGGCGAACGGCTGCGGGTCGCCGAAATCTCCGCCAAGGCCGCCGAGGGACGCGGCATCTCCGTGATGAGCACCGGCGCCGAGACGGCGGAGGCGGCCATCGAGTACTCACGCCACGCGCAGGAGTGCGGAGTCGACGCCCTGCTCGTGATGCACCCCACCACGCTCCCCCTGGGCGACGAGGAGATGACCGACTACTACAGCCGGGTCATCGAGTCGGTGGAGATCCCCGTGATCATCCACCACGCCAAGAGCCTGGCCAAGCAGCCTCTGTCCATCGCCGTCCAGGCGCGGTTGCTGGAGGAGTACGGCGAGGAGCGGGTGCTGTACAAGCCCGAGGCGCAGCCCACGCCGCCCCGCGTCAGCCAGCTGCGGGACGCCACCGGTGGCCGGGCCCGGATCTTCGAGGGCGACGGCGGCATGATGCTGCTCGACTGCCACCGCCGCGGCCTGGTCGGCACCATCCCGGCGACGGAGATCGCCGAGATCGTCGTGGTGCTGTGGCGCCTGCTGGAGGAGGGCCGGCGGGACGACGCCGAGAGGATCGGCCATCCGCTGTCCTACCTCATGTGCCACATGATGAACAGCACCGACTACTACCTGTCGATCGCCAAGCGCTTCTTGAAGGAGCGCGGCATCGTCAAGAACACGCTCGTCCGCGGTCCGAGTCGGCACGTGCTGGACGACGAGACGTGGACCGAGGTCCACCGCACCTACGAGAACCTTCTCGCCCTCTCCAAGGAGCTCTCCCGATGAAGAACCACGCCTTCACCATACGCCTGCGCGACGAGGCAGCCGCCGAGAAGTACATCGCCATGCACCGCGAGGTCTGGCCCGAGATCGTCGGCCCCGGCGGCGCGCTGGAGACCATCGGCGTCCGCAAGCTCCAGATCTTCTACATCGATCCGCTGACCCTGTTCATGTACGTCGAGGCCGAGGACCACTTCGAGCCCGTCCGCGACTTCCTGCGCGCCAACGACCTGCACCCCAAGGTGCAGGAGTGGGACGACATGATGCACGCCGACGGCGGACTGCTCGAACGCCACCCCGGCAACGACGGCAAGCTCAACTGGGCGCCGATGCGCCGCATCCACCATGTGGACTTCACCGGCACCCTCCCCGACCTGGACGAGAAGTGAGAGCCGTCGACAGGCCGGCGGTGACGGTCCTCGACTGCACACTGCGCGACGGCGGCTACTACAACGACTGGGCCTTCGACGACGTGCTGGTGGAGAGCTACCTCGCCGCCTGCGCGGAGGTCGGCGTCGACGTGGTCGAACTCGGCTATGCCGGGCCGGGCGACGCCGGCCGGGGGCCGTACGGCCGGCTCCCCGACGGCTTCCCCCCGCACCTGGCGGCCGCCCTGTCCGGGGACCGCGGAACGCGGCTCGCGGTCATGGTGGACGCCGGGCCGCTGCTCGGCGACCGCGCCGCCGAGGCGGGGTCCCGGCTCGCCGAGCGACTGGCCACCGGGCCGCTGCCCATCGACCTGGTGCGGATCGCCGTCAACCACGCCCGGACCGCCGAGACCGGGGCCCTGGTGGAGGCAGTGCGTTCCGCGGGGTTCGGCGTCTGCCTGAACCTGATGCAGATCGACCTCGCCGACGGCGACCGGCTCGCCCGGGCGGTGGACGCGGTCGCCGGAATGGCTCCGCTGGAGGCGGTCTACATCGCCGATTCGCTCGGCTCCATGTCCGCGGAGCGGATCGCCGCCCTGGTCGAGCGGTTCCGCGCAGGCCAGGACGCCCCCGTGGGGATCCACGCCCACGACAACCAGGGGTTCGCACTGCACAACACCCTCGCCGCGGCGGACGCGGGGGCCACCTGGCTCGACGCCACCGTCCTGGGCATGGGACGGGGCGCCGGCAACACGCGGACCGAGCAGCTGCTCGCAGCCCTCGGCACTCCGCCCGACCGGCTGCGGCCCCTCCTGGAGACGGCGGCACGCCGGTTCACCACGCTGCTCGACAAGTACAGGTGGGGGGCGAACCCGCTGTACGCCCTGGCGGGCATGGACCGGGTCCACCCCTCCTACGTGCAGTGCCTGGAACAGACCACGGAGCACAGCCTGGACGTCAAGCTGCGGGTGCTGCGGTCCCTCGCCGCGGTGGGTGCGAACGCCTTCTCGGCCGGCCGGCTGGAGACCGCGCTGCGCGATGGCTGACCGTCTGCTCCCCTGGCTCGCCGGCCACGACGCGGTCGTCTTCGACCTCGACGGCGTACTGGTCGACTCCAACGAGCTGAAAGTCGTGTGCATGCGCACCGCGCTGGCGGACTTCGACCCGGAACTCGTGGAGGACTTCCTCCACGAGTTCCGCCGGACGTTCGGCCGGTCCCGGCGCGAGCACTTCGCCGCCTTCCACCGCGAGCACCTCGGTGGAAGCGGCGAGTGCTCCGGTTTCGAGGACTTCTTCGACCGCTACGCCGGTGCCTACGCCGAGCTGCTCGCCGAGCGCTACCGGCAGGTCCCGCTGTGTGCCCATGCCGACGAGCTGGTCCGCGCACTGACCTCGCTCGGTGCGGAACTGCACGTCGCGACGGGAACGCTCACCGCGGAGGCCGAGGGGGTCCTCGCCGCGAGGGGGCTGCTGGACGCCTTCCGGTCCGTACGGGGCGGTGAGCGTCCCAAGGCCGAACGGCTCGGTGAGATCCTCGCCCGGACGGGCGCGGCGCCGCAGCGGACGGTCCTGGTGGGGGACTCCCGCCAGGACCTGACGGCGGCATCCGCCGCGGGCACCGGCTTCCTGTTCGTACGCAGATACGCTTTCTTCGGCGCGTCCCGGACGCTCGGCGGCTCCGACGCCGCCGGAGCACACCAGGTGTACGACCTCGACCCCGCAGGAGCCGTCCTGCCCGCCTCCGCTCCTGCGCGCGACGGAGAAACGACCCCCATCACAGTCATCGACGGGAAAGCGCGACAGAGATGAACGACAGGTATCCGGTGGTGGTCTCCGGTGTCACCAAGGGGATGGGCCGTGCGCTCGCGCTGCGGTTCGCCGAGCTGGGCCACCCCGTCTCCGGCTGCGGCCGCTCCGCGGACGCGGTCGGCGAACTGCGCGACCGGCTCGGACCGGGGCACGTCGTCGAGGCCGTGGACGTCACCGACGCCGCTGCCGTCGCGCGGTGGTCCCGGACCACCGTCGCCGAGATCGGCGTGCCGCGCCTGGTCGTCGCCAACGCCGGCGCCATCCACGCGCAGCGGCCCGTCTGGGAGGTCGACCCCGCCGTCTTCAGCGACATCATGCGGGTCAGTGTCGAGGGCGTGCACACGATGGCCCACGCGTTCCTGCCGCTGATGCTGGAGTCCGGGGGCTCCTTCGTCGCCGTCTCCTCCGGCTGGGGCCGCACCCCGCGCGAGTTCCTCGCCGCGTACAGCGCCGCCAAGTTCGCTGTCGAAGGCTACGTCGGCGCCGTCGCCAAGGAAGTGCCCGCCCACGTCAAGGTCGCCGCGGTCGCCCCGGACAGCGCCGTGGACACCGAGATGCTCGCCACCTGCCTGCCGGACGAGCACCATGCCTATCCCGGCCCGCAGGAGTGGGCCCGCGCCGCGGTGGACTACCTGCTGCACCGGCTCCCCCAGGAGCCCTCCGGCGGCGGCCTCGTCTTCCCGGCGCCCTGAGACCCTTTGCCACCTCCCCACCACAACGACCTTGGACACCACCATGAGCAACCGCTTCGGCGACCGCCGTGTCGTCATCAACGGCGCCTCCCGCGACTTCGGCCGCACCCTCGCGATCCGTTTCGCCCAGGAGGGCGCCGAGGTCTTCCTCTCCGCCCGCACCGCCGAGGGCGCGGAGAAGGTGCGCGACGAGATCCGCGCCCTCGGCCACGACCGCGTGCACGCCTTCGCCTGCGACCTGGCCGACCCCGCGTCGGTGCGCGGCTTCGCCACCCGGGTCGGCGAGATCACCGACCACGTGGACATCCTGGTCAACAACGCCGCCCGCTGGCTCGAGGGCACCGACCTGCTCTCCGCCTCGGACGACGACGTCATCGACACCATCGCCTCGGGCGCCGTCGGCACGGTCCTGACCGTCAAGAACTTCCTGCCCCTGCTGCTCGCCTCCGAGCAGCCCGACATCGTCACCATGGTGTCCGTCTGCGGAGTCCCCGGGAACCACCGCTCCAGCGCCCACGACGCCTTCTATGCCGCGAAGCACGCCCAGGCCGGCTTCACCGAAGTGCTCTCCAAGCGCCTGCGTTCCAAGGGCGTGCGGGTCATCTCCCTCTACCCGCCGGACTTCCGCAACAACGACCCGCTGTCGGAGGCCTGGGAGACGGCACCGCGCACGGCCGACTCCATGCTCACCTCCCAGTCGCTGTCGGAGTGCGTGCTCTTCGCCGTCGGCCAACCCCGCGACTGCTTCATCAAGTCCTTCCACTTCGAGCAGGTCTGAGAGCAGGTCCGACCATGCCCACACCACCGCAGGACGACCGGAACACAGGACTCCCCGAGGTGAGCACCAAGACGGGCCAGAACGCGGTGGTCGCCGCCGGCGACCCTGCGCTCGCCCTGGACCTGACCGTCCTGGAGAGTCCGGCGTCCCTGGCCCACCACCTCCTGGCCGCCTCCGGCACCGTGGTGGTACGCCCGGACGTCTCCGACGACATGGGATCGGCGCTGTTCCACCGCCCCGGCGCCCCGCTGTCCGAGGAGGACACCGCCCACCTGTGGCGGCGGACCGGGAGCCGCGTCGTCGCGCACGCCCTGGTGCCCGGCACCCCGCACTTCGCCAACGCCGTCGTGCACGACGGCCGCCTGGTCATCACCGACTGCTGGCGCTGCTTCACCCTTGAGGAGGGCGTACGCACGATCCTCACCAGCGTCATCAACGTCGCCTCCGACTCCCCGCTGCTCCCCAGGCTCACCACCGAACTGGAGAAGGTCGTCAAGGCCGCCGGCATCACCGACGGACCGGTGCACTTCGAACTCGTCGTCGCCGAGCACGTCACCAAGGTGGTCAAGTTCGCACGCCGGCAGGCGGCCTCCCCACTGCCCGAACTGTGCGACCTGCTCGGCATACCCGGTCAACACGGTGCGCTCACCACCGGACGGCCCGTCGCCCTCGCCGACACCGGGCACCCCGGGTTCGTCGCCGACTACTCCTTCATCGTCCGCACCCCCGGCCGGTTCGCCGGGGTGATCGGCCTCGCCGAGCTGCTGGCCCGCCCCTCGTACGCGGGAACGGAACGCATCCCCGAGCCGGAGACGCTCCTGGAGCCCTCACTGGACGAGAACGCCACCTTCGTGCTGTGGCTGCGCCACCAGGACGAAGCCACCGTCCTCGCCGACATCGCTCACTACCACTCCCGCAACCGGGAGGGTGTCTTCGCCCTCGCCGACTGACGGTCGGCGAGGGCGAGGAGCCCCTCCGAGCAAAGGAGCCCCCGTGCCCCCATCCGTCGCGCCGACCGTCGCCATCGTCGACGCCTACTCCTCGGCGAACCGCCTCGCCCCCCTGCTGCGGGAGCGTGGCCACCGCGTCGTCCACGTCCAGAGCACCGGACGCATCCCCGCCGTCTCTGCCCCCCAGTTCGTCCCGGAGGACTTCGACACCAACATCGTCCATCGCGGTGACCCGGCCGCCACCGCCTCGGTCCTCGCCGAACACCGCCCGGTGGCCGTACTGCCGGGCGGCGAAGTCGGAGTGGAACTCGCCGACGCCCTCAGCGAGTCGCTGGGCCTGCGGACCAACGGCACGGCGAAGAGCGCCGCTCGCCGGGACAAGTTCCGCATGGTCGAGACGGTCAGGGCCGCCGGGTTGCGCGGAGTCGAGCAGCTGATGACCTCCGACGAGGACGAGGCCGTGGAGTGGGCCGGCAAACTGGGCGGCAGGGTCGTCGTCAAACCGGTCCGCAGCTCCGGCAGCGAAGGAGTCCGGTTCTGCGAGTCCGGCCACGAGGTGCGGGCCGCCGTCCGCGCCGTGCTCGGCAAGGACAACGCCGTCGCGTCCCGCAACGACGCCATCCTGGTGCAGGAGTACCTCTTCGGCACCGAGTACTACGTCAACACGGTCAGCATGGACGGGCGGCACCACGTCTGCGACATATGGCGGACCACCCACATCTCCGCCAACGGGGTGCGCGACCTCCTCGACGGGGCGCACCTGCTTCCCCGGCGGGGCGAGGTACAGGAGCAACTGGTCGCATACACCTTCGCAGTGCTCGACGCGCTCGGTGTGGCCAACGGACCGGCGCACACCGAACTGAAGCTCACCCCCGACGGCCCCTGCCTGATCGAGAGCGGCGCCCGGCTGTGCGGCGGCGGCCTGCCCACACTGGTGCGGACCGCGCTCGGAGAGAGCCAGCTGGAGTGGACCGCCGACGCCTATCTCGCGCCGGACGTCTTCCTCGACCGGTGCGGGGAGGACTACCGCATCGAACGGTACATCGCCTCCATCGGGCTGATCGCACCCCGCTCCGGCACCCTCGTCGACTACCCCCGGCTTCCCGAGGTGCGCACCCTGGAGAGCTTCCACGAGCTCAAGATGGCCGTGGCACCCGGCGACCCGATCCACCGGACCGTCGACGACTTCAAGATCCCGCTGTTGGTCAACCTCGCCCACGAAGTGGAGGAGATCGTCCGCCGCGACCACGGAACCATCCGCCAGCTCGACGGCGACGGCTTCTACACCATCGGCTGACGCGCCCCGCCGCGACCGGAATCCGGCCCCCGCCGGGCCGCAGGGCACGACGACAGCCCACAGGAGGAGATGGAACCAGATGACGAACCCGCAATCGGCCGGCCCGCACGACGGCGTCCTCGTCGTCGTCGGCAGCGGCATACGCCTGTACCGCGAGTACCTGCTGGCGGGGGCCGCCGCGGAGCATCCACTCTGGCTCTTCGACTCCGGGGAACCCACCTGGCAGAAGCCGTACCTGACGGGCTTCACCCAGGTCGACACCTCGAATCCGCAGGCGCTCGTCGACGCCGCCCGGGCACTGCGGCGCAGCCGCCCGGTCGACGGTGTCTTCTGCTTCTCGGAGGCGCTGGTCGAGCCCGCCGCCGCCGTGGCCGACGCCCTGTCCCTGCCCGGTATGAGCGCGGAGGCCGTCCGCAACTGCCGGGACAAGGGCCGCACCCGAGAGCTGCTGGCCGCCGCCGGTGTGGGCCAGCCGAGTTCGGTGGCCGTCTCCTCCCTCGCCGAGGCCGCCGAGGCGGCGGACGCGATCGGCTATCCCGTGGTGCTCAAGCCCCGGGGACTGGCGGGCAGCCTCGGTGTCGTCTTCGTGTCCTGTGCGGAAGAACTCGCCGGCGCCTACCGGGAGGCCGCAGCACCCAGCTATCCGGGGGTGCCGGTCTTCACGGCGTCCGTGCTGGTCGAGGAGTACGTCGACGGTCCGGAGATCAGCGTCGACGGCCTGTTCGCCGACGGTGCCTACCAACCCCTGGCGCTCGCCCGCAAGCGGGTGGCCCTGCCCCCCTACTTCGAGGAGGAGGGCCACCTCGTCGACCCGCGCGACCCGCTGCTGTCCTCGGAAGAGCTGACGGCGTTCCTCGCCGACGTCCACCGGCTGCTCGGCGCCGCCGACGCCATCACCCACACCGAGCTCAAGCTGACGGACTCCGGGCCGCGCCTGATCGAGGTCAACGCCCGTCTGGGCGGCGGACTCATCCCCTACCTCGGGGCCCTGTCCAACGGCATCGACCCCGGCCGGGTCGCGGCCCGCGCCGCCCTGGGCCGCCCGGTCGTGCCGACCGCCGACGGCCGCGGCCGTGCCGCGGCCATCCACTTCGCCTATCCGGACGAGGACTGCACGGTCGACCGGGTGCGGCTTCCGCGGCCCGGCGAAGTCCCGGGGCTGCACCAGGCCGCGGCCCTGGTCGAGCCGGGCGACGTCCTGCGCCTCCCTCCGCGGGGCTACATCTCCCGCTACGCCTACGCGATATGCGTCGCGGACACGGTCGAGGAGTGCGAGGCGAGCCTGGCCCGCGCCCGCGAGGCGATCGGTCTGGAACGCCGTCCCGCACCCGCACTCGACGCGGACGCGGCACCCGAGCTGGTGTGGTCCCGGACGACACCGGGCGCCGCGGACCGGACCGCCGCCGGGGCGGAGGACACCCGATGAGCGCCGCACCGGCAGAAGAGGACGGGAAGGGCGGGAAGCGGAACGAGGCGGCCGGGGACGCCGGGACGTGGGGCGCCGTCAGGACTCTGCGCCAGAGCCATCCGGCTGTGCGCTTCCTGCTCCTGGGCGTCTTCGTCAACCAGGTCGGCGGCTTCGTCCAGCCCTTCCTGGTGCTCTACCTCGTCTGGCGCGGCTTCTCCACCGGGCAGGCCGGCATCGCGCTCACCGCGTACGGCGTCGGCACCATCGCGGGGGTGATGTTCGGCGCAGAGCTGGCCGACCGCCTCGGCCCCCGCAGGACCATCGTGCTGGCCATGGCCTGTGCCGCGACACTGACCGCCGCCGTGCCGATGATCGGCAACTACCACGTCGTCGTCGCCGTCATCGCCGCCTCCGGAGCGATGATCCAGGCGTACCGCCCGGCGTCCTTGAGCCTGCTCACCGACCTGGTGCCCGAGGAACGCCACGTCATGGTGTTCTCGATGAACCGGATCGCGCTCAACCTGGGCGCGACGGTGGGGCGGCTGTTCGCGGCCTGGCTGGTGACGGTCTCCTGGAACCTGCTGTTCTGGGTGAGCGGACTGGCCTCGCTGGCGTACGCCCTGATCGCGGTCATCGCGCTGCCGAGGGACGGCACGGCACGCGCGGGGGCCGCGGACTCCGGGGAGGCCGGGGACTCCGGGAAGACCGGAGAGGCCGGGGACGGGGCGGTCCCGGGACGTGCCGGCTACGCGCTCATCGTCCGCGACGTCCGCTTCATGCTCTTCCTCCTGGCGATGTTCCTCAGCGCGGCGATCTTCATCCAGTCGTTCGTGGCCCTGCCGCTGTCCATGAAGGAGGCCGGCTACTCACCCACCGCCTACACCTGGGTGATCACCTTGTCCGCGGCGGCCATCATCGCCCTGGAACTGCTCATCACCCGGTTCACCCAGCGCTGGCCCGCCTGGCTGGCGGCCTGTGCGGGACTGCTGCTCCTGGGATGCGGGCAGGCGATGTACGTCGCGCCGCAGTACGTCCCCCTGCTGGTGGCGGCGACGCTGGTGGGAGTCCTCGGCACGATGGTCGGGGGGCCCACCATGTGGACCTACCCCGCGAAGCTCGCCCCCCCGGGGTCCAAGGGCCGCTACCTCGGCCTCACCCAGGCCGCGTTCGGGCTCGGCAGCGCGCTGGGGCCGGTGATCGGCACCTTCGGCTGGGACGCGCTCGGCAACCGGGTGTGGCTGGTCTGGGGTGCGCTGGGACTGCTGTCGACGCTTGCCGCGGCAGTCGCGATGCGTCCACGCGCGGAGCCCGCCCGGCACAGTGCCCCCACAGCGACACCAACCCCCTAGGAGGCATTCAGTGGTGGAGTCCGACAACCGACCGGTGATCATCGTCGGTTACACGGCGGGCTGGAAGCACGTCGCGCAGAAGCACCACCGCGACACCACGACGCTCTTCGTGGACACGCCGGCGGCGGCCCGCGAGAAGGACCTGGCGGCGGTGCTCGCCGCCGCCGGGGCTCCCTGCGAACTGATCACGACCGACTACGAGGCCGAGGGCGCTGCGGCCCGGTTCCACGACGAGTACGAGGGCCGGCCGCCGGCCGCCGTCATCCCCGGCATCGAGTACGCCGTGCCGTTCGCGGCGCGGCTCGCCGAATTGTTCGGCCTGCCCGGCGCGGGCCCCCTGGCGGCCGACCGGCTGCGCGACAAGGGGCTGCTCCGGGAAGTGACCGCGGACAGCGGGGTGCGCAACCCGGTATCGCGTCCGGTCACCCACCCGGACGAGGTCCGCAAGCTCATGGCCGAGACCGGGGGACCGGTGGTCCTCAAGCCCGCCAACCGGCAGGGCTCGATCGGCACCAGGATCATCCGCACCGCCGAGGACGTGGCGGAGGCGTGGACGGAGTGCACCGTCCGTGAGCACCGGGCCATGGCCGCGCAGAGCACCGTACCGGTCCGGATGTTGGCCGAATCCTTTCTGTCCGGACCGGAGTTCAGCGTCGAACTCTTGGTCCGGGACGGCCGTGCCCTCTTCGGCAACGTGACGGCCAAGTCGCTCTTCCCCGGCGACCGCCCCGTGGAACTCGGGCACACCGTGCCCGCCGACATCCCCGCGGAGCTGAGCGAGCGCCTGCGCTCGGCGACCGAGCACCTCCTTGGGACCGTCGGATTCGCCACCGGCTTCGTCCACTGCGAGTGGATCGTGGTGGACGGCGAGCCGCACCTGGTGGAGTGCGCGGGGCGGATGCCCGGCGACGGGATCATCACGCTCATCGACCTCGCCTGGGGCATCGACATCACCCGCGAATACCTGGCGGTGATGCGCGGCGACGCCCCCCGCGCCGACCTGCCCGACCGCGCGGCCGGCGGTGCCGCGAGCTGGTTCGTCTCCGCGGAACCGGGCGAGGTCATCCGGGTCGGGGGCACATCGGCAGCAACCCGCCTCCCGGGCGTCGTCTCCGCCGACGTCCTCGCCGGGCCGGGATCGGTCACCCGGGCGCTGCGCTCCGGCCGGGACCGCGTCGGCTCGGTCGTGGCCACCGGTTCCGACGCGGCCGAGGCGCGCCGGCGAGCCCAGGACGCCGCCGCGTCGATCGAGGTGGTGGTCCGGCCCCGAACCTGACCCGCGTACAGCACCCGCACCGCCAGGGGAGGCCGACGGCGGACGACCCCGCCCCATCGGCACGCGGCACGGCCGAGGCCGTGCCGCGGGCAATCCCCGTGCAACCACTTGCCAGTGCAGGCAAAGGAGACCCGAACATGTCCGTGACCCGCACCGCAGTCCCGCGCCGCCTCCTGATGTGCCGACCGGCCCACTACGAGGTGTCGTACTCCATCAACCCCTGGATGCACCCGGAGAAGCCGGTCGACACCGGTCTGGCGATGCTCCAGTGGGAACGTCTGCGAAGACTCTACGAGTCGCTCGGCCACACCGTCGAGGTGATCGACCCCCTGCCCGGACAGCCCGACATGGTGTTCGCCGCGAACGGGGCGACGGTGGTGGACGGCAAGGTCCTCGGCGCACGTTTCCGCCATGTCGAGCGCACCGCGGAAGGCCCCGCCTACCTCGCCTGGTTCGCCCGGCAGGGGTACCGCGAAATACTGTGGCCCGAGTACATCAACGAGGGAGAGGGCGACTACCTGCTGGTCGGCCGCCGCATCCTGGCGGGCACCGGTTTCCGCACGGACCCGCGTTCCCACCAGGAGGCGCAGGAGTTCTTCGGCCTGCCGGTGACGAGCCTGACCCTGGTGGACCCGCACTACTACCACCTGGACACCGCGCTGGCAGTCCTCTCCGACACCGAGATCATGTACTGTCCGGCGGCCTTCACCCCGGGCAGCCGGGCGGTTCTGCGGGAGATGTTCCCCGACGCGATCCTGGCCTCCGAGGAGGACGCGGCCGTCTTCGGGCTCAACGCCTTCTCCGACGGTCTCAACGTCTTCCTCCCCGAGGTCGCCGAAGGCCTCATCGCCGAGCTGTCGGCCCGCGGCTTCAACCCGATCGGGGTGGACCTCACCGAACTGCTCAAGGCGGGTGGCAGCGTGAAGTGCTGCACCCTGGAACTGCGCTCCTGAGCCGACGCACGGTCACGGCGGGACGGGCAGCGCCCGGCCCGCCGTGCGCGCGGGGCCAAGAGGTGCGCCGACCAGGGCGCGGCCCGCACGGAGGGCGCCCGCGCCGGTCCCGCCGCGGGTTCGCCGACCGTCGCCGGCGCGGGGAGCCGACGTCCCGCAGACCGTGGAACGTGCCTTCGGCGTCGACGTGGCGGAGACCGGGCCGCCTGACGGGACCGGCCGTGCTGCCCGGCGGGCGGACGGGAAAGGCCCGACCGCTCCGAAAGGGCAGGAGCCGCAGGTCGGAACAGCCCCTCAGCACTCGATGACGTTGACCGCGAGCCCGCCGCGGGCGGTCTCCTTGTACTTGACCTTCATGTCCGCCCCCGTCTCCTTCATCGTCTTGATCGCCTTGTCCAGCGAGACGTGGTGGCGGCCGTCGCCGCGCAGGGCCATCCGCGCGGCGGTGACGGCCTTGACCGCGGCCATGCCGTTGCGCTCGATGCACGGGATCTGCACCAGGCCGCCGACGGGGTCGCACGTCAGGCCCAGGTTGTGCTCGATGCCGATCTCGGCGGCGTTCTCCACCTGCTCCGGGGAGCCGCCCAGGATCTCGGCCAGCCCGCCGGCCGCCATGGAGCAGGCCGAGCCGACCTCGCCCTGGCAGCCGACCTCCGCGCCGGAGATGGAGGCGTTCTCCTTGAACAGCAGCCCGATGGCGCCCGCGGTCAGCAGGAAGCGCACCACCGTGTCCTCGTCGGTACCGGGGACGAACTCCATCGCGTAGTGCAGCACGGCCGGGATGATGCCCGCCGCGCCGTTGGTGGGAGCGGTCACCACGCGGCCGCCCGCCGCGTTCTCCTCGTTGACCGCCATCGCGTAGAGCGTCAGCCACTCCATGGCGTGCGCCGCGGCGTCGCCCTCGGCGCGCAGCCGCCGGGCCGAGGCGGCCGCCCGGCGGCGGACCTTCAGCCCGCCGGGCAGGATGCCCTCCTTCGACAGGCCGCGCGCCACGCACGCGCGCATCACCTGCCAGATCTCCAGCAGGCCCGCGCGGATCTCCTCCTCGCTCCGCCACGCCAGCTCGTTCTCCAGCATCAGCGCCGAGACCGACAGGCCCGTCTCGCGGGTGGCGCGCAGCAGCTCGTCGCCGGTGCGGAACGGGTGCTTCAGCCGGGTGTCGTCGAGCTTGATGCGGTCCTCGCCGACCGCGTCCTCGTCCACCACGAAGCCGCCGCCGACCGAGTAGTACGTCTTCTCCAGCAGCACCGCGCCGGCCTCGTCGTACGCGACCAGCGTCATGCCGTTGGCGTGGTAGGGCAGCGAGCGCCGGCGGTGCAGCACCAGGTCGCGGTCGACGTCGAAGGGGATCTCCCGCCCCCCGCCGACGGCGGTGCCGTCGCCGCCGTCGTCGGCCGTCAGCAGGCCCAGCCGGCCCGAGCGCCGCACGCGCTCCACCTCGGCCTCCGCCGCCTCGACGTCCACCGTGCGCGGCGCGTGGCCCGCCAGGCCCAGCAGCACCGCCTTCGGCGTGCCGTGGCCGTGCCCGGTGGCGCCCAGGGAGCCGTACAGCTCGGCCCGCAGCGAGGCGGTGCGGTCCAGCACGCCCTCCCTCCGCAGCCGCAGCGCGAACATCCGGGCCGCCCGCATCGGGCCCACCGTGTGGGAGCTGGAGGGGCCGATGCCGATGGAGAAGAGGTCGAAGACGGAGATGGCCACGGTGGCGGACTCCCTTGTCTGCTCGTGGTTCGCGGCCCGCCGGGTGGACGGGCCCTCGGGTCCCGCGGGTGCGCGGGACGTGCGGGGTGCCGGGTGCGCCGCCCGGTGGGGCGGCGCACCCGGGGTGCCGTAGCCCGCGGCCCCTACAGGCCCGGGTACAGCGGGTGCTTCTCGGCCAGGGCCGACACGCGGGCGGCCAGTCCCTTGGCCGCGGTCTCGTCGAAGGAGGGCTTCAGCGCCTCGGCGACGACGTCCGCGACCTCGCGGAAGTCGTCGGCGGTGAAGCCGCGCGTGGCCAGCGCCGGGGTGCCGATGCGCAGCCCGGAGGTGACCATCGGCGGGCGCGGGTCGTTCGGGACGGCGTTGCGGTTGACCGTGATGCCGACCGTGTGGAGCCGGTCCTCGGCCTGCCGCCCGTCCAGCTCGCTGTCGCGCAGGTCGACCAGGACGAGGTGGACGTCGGTGCCGCCCGACAGCACGGACACGCCCGCCTCGGCCGCGTCGGGCCGGGTCAGCCGCTCGGCGAGGAGCCGGGCACCCTCCAGGGTACGGCGCTGGCGGTCCGCGAACTCCTCCGTCGCCGCGATCTTGAAGGCGACGGCCTTCGCCGCGATGACGTGCTCCAGGGGGCCGCCCTGCTGGCCGGGGAAGACCGCGGAGTTGATCTTCTTGGCGTACTCCTGCTTCGACAGGATCACGCCGCCGCGCGGGCCGCCCAGCGTCTTGTGGGTCGTGGTGGTGACCACGTCCGCGTACGGCACCGGGTTCGGGTGGAGCCCGGCGGCCACCAGGCCGGCGAAGTGCGCCATGTCCACCATCAGCAGCGCGCCCACCTCGTCGGCGATGCGGCGGAAGGCGGCGAAGTCCAGCTGCCGCGGGTAGGCCGACCAGCCGGCGATGATCAGCTTCGGGCGGCGCTCCTTCGCCAGCCGCTCGACCTCCTCCATGTCGACCAGGCCGGTGGCGGCGTCGACGTGGTAGGCGACCACGTCGTAGAGCTTGCCGGAGAAGTTGATCCGCATGCCGTGGGTCAGGTGGCCGCCGTGGGCCAGGTCCAGGCCGAGGATGGTGTCGCCCGGGTCGAGCAGGGCGAACATCGCCGCGGCGTTGGCCTGGGCGCCCGAGTGCGGCTGGACGTTGGCGGCCTCGGCCCCGAAGAGGGCCTTCACCCGCTCGCGGGCGATGTCCTCGATGACGTCGACGTGCTCGCAGCCGCCGTAGTAGCGGCGGCCGGGGTAGCCCTCGGCGTACTTGTTGGTGAGGACCGAGCCCTGGGCCTGGAGGGCGGCGACCGGGGCGAAGTTCTCCGACGCGATCATCTCCAGCGTGGACTGCTGGCGGCGCAGCTCGGCGTCGACGGCCGCGGCGACGTCGGGATCGACCTCGTGCAGGGAGGAGTTCAGAAGCGACATCCTGATCTTTCCGATCGTGGCGTGCGGGAGGCGGGCGGAACGGGCGGGCGGCCCGGGGCACCGGCGCTCGGGCCGGTGCCGGCCGGGGGACCGGCAAAGGTGCCGGCCGGGAGGGTCACTCGCCGGTGAAGGCGGCGTACTCGTCGGCGGAGAGCAGGTCCGAGGGCTCCTCCGTCACCCGCACCCGGAACAGCCAGCCGCCCTCGAAGGGGGCGGAGTTCACCAGCGCCGGGTCGTCCACCACGTCCTGGTTGACCTCGGTGATCTCGCCGGACACGGGCGCGTACAGGTCGCTGACCGACTTGGTCGACTCCAGCTCGCCGCAGGGTTCGCCCGCGGTCACCGTGTCGCCGACCTCGGGGAGCTGGACGAAGACGACGTCACCGAGGGCGTTCGCGGCGTGCTCGGTGATGCCGACCGTCGCCACACCGTCCTCGGCGGCCGACAGCCACTCGTGCTCCTTGCTGTAGCGCAGCTGCTGGGGGTTGCTCATGGCGTGATTCTCCTGGTGGGAAGGGGGGTGAGGAAAACGGGTCTTGCCAGGTGGGACGGGGCGGGACCGCCGTTCGGGCGGCGCGGCGCCGGTTGCCGGGGCCGCTGCGGGGTCAGCGCTCGCGCCGGTAGAACGGCAGCGCGACGACCTCGTACGGCTCGTGCGTACCGCGGATGTCCACGGCCACACCCTCCGTGCCGGGGGCGGCGTGGGCGGCGTCCACGTACGCCATCGCGATCGGCTTCCCCAGGGTGGGGGAGGGGGCGCCGGAGGTGACCTCGCCGATCACCGAGCCGTCCGCGCCGACCACCGCGTACCCCGCGCGCGGCACCCGGCGGCCGGCGGCGACCAGGCCGACCAGCGTGCGCGGCGGGTTCTCCCGCGTCCTGCGGGCGGCCTCCTCCAGGGCGGCGCGGCCGGTGAAGTCGCCGGGCTTGTCGAACTTCACCACGCGGCCGAGCCCCGCGTCGAAGGGGGTGGTCGCCCGGGTCAGCTCGTGCCCGTACAGCGGCATGCCCGCCTCCAGCCGGAGGGTGTCGCGGCAGGACAGCCCGCACGGCACCAGGCCCTCGGCCGCGCCGGCCTCGGTCAGCGCCGACCACAGCGCCTCGGCGTCGCCGGGGGAGACGAACAGCTCGAAGCCGTCCTCGCCGGTGTAGCCGGTGCGGGCGATCAGCGCCCGCACGCCCGCGACCGTGCCGGGCAGTCCGGCGTAGTACTTCAGCCCGTCCAGGTCGGCGTCGGTGAGCTTCGCCAGGACGGCGGGCGAGGCGGGGCCCTGGACGGCCAGCAGCGCGTACGCCTCGCGGTCGTCGCGCACGGCCGCGTCGAAGCCGTCGCGGCGCTCGGCGAGGGCGTCCAGCACCACCTGCGCGTTGGCGGCGTTGGCGACGACCAGGTACTCCTCGGCGCCCAGCCGGTAGACGATCAGGTCGTCCAGGATGCCGCCGGACTCCTCGCAGATCATGGTGTAGCGGGCCCGGCCCACCGGGACGGCGGACAGGTGGCCGACCAGGGCGTGGTCCAGCAGTTCGCCGGCCTGCGGCCCGGTGACGGTGATCTCGCCCATGTGGCTCAGGTCGAACAGGCCGGCGCGGGTGCGCACGGCGTTGTGCTCGTCGCGCTCGCTGCCGTAGCGCAGCGGCATCTCCCAGCCCGCGAAGTCCGTCATGGTCGCGCCGAGGGCGCGGTGGACGGCGTCGAGGGCGGTGCGTCGGGGGGAATCGCTCATGGTCGTGGCTCCCAGGCGAGGTGGCCGGGCCGCGGACGGGCCCGGCGGGACCGATGGACACGATGGACGGACGGGGGACGGTGGAGGACCAGGCCCTCCCCATCTGTCATCGGAACCTGAGAGGTTCGCCACAAGTCCGCACGGGCGGACCACGGCTTGCACCTTGGGTGGGACGCCTCCCGCGGGAGACGTCCGCTTTTCAGATGTGCCTCGCCCGCGCGGTATCGGGGCCTGAGAGATTCAAGGGAGGACTTGCTCCTTCGGCGCCCCGGAAACCCGCTGTGACCAGCGGTTCCCGGGAACTCTCCCGCGCGGGCTCAAGCGGCCGGTATGCAGTTCGCGCGCTCATCATCGCATGCCCGGCCCCGGGGCGGGCCGGGCGGGCGCGGAGCCGTGCGGAGGCGGCCGGACGCACCGCGCGGCGTGCCCCGCTGGGGTGCGCCCGCGAGCGGGGGGAAGGCGGAATGTGTCGGGACGCGCCCGGAATGGGTAGTCACCTTGTCCGCCGCCGTCCCGCTTGACACGCTCTGGGTACGGCCGCGGACACGTGGCGGACAGCGGGGAGGCCTACCAGTGAGCAGCCTGGAGAGCGCCTGTGCGGCGCAGGGCGGGGCCGGGGCGGTGCCGCGGCGCGCGCCGGCGCCGGCACTGGCGGGCGGGCGCGACCTGCGCGGGACGACGGGGGTGCGGGTCCTGCGCTTCCCCGCCGGGGACCGGGTGGTCGTCTCCGGCCTTCCGGGCAGCGGCAAGTCCACCCTGATCCGGCGCGTGGTGGCCGCCCACGAGACGGTGGTGCGGATCGACTCCCAGGACATGCGGGAGCGCTGGGAGGCGGGGCTGCCGGCCGGGCTGCCGTACGCCCTCTACCGCCCCCTCGTCCGCGCGGCCCACTACCTCGCCCTGGGCCGGGCGCTGGCCTCGGGGGCGAGCGTGGTGGTCCACGACTGCGGCTCCCAGAGCTGGGTGCGCCGCTGGCTGGCACTGGACGCGCGGCGCCGCGGCCGGGCGCTGCACATGGTGCTGCTGGACGTGCCTCCCCCGGTGGCGCTGGCCGGGCAGGCGGAGCGGGGCCGGGGGGTGTCGGCGTACGCCTTCGCCCGGCACCGCAGGGCGGTGCGGCGCCTGGTGGCGGAGTCGGAGGCGGGACGGCCGCCCGCGGGCTGCGCCTCGGTGGTGCTGCTGGACCGGGCGGCGGCCGGTGCGCTGCGCGGGGTCGTCTTCGACTGACGGCCCCCGGGCGCGCCGGACGGCCCCCGGCTGCCGATAGGGTTTTCGCATGACCATCCCGCAGCAGTACGGGCCGGGGGACGACGGCTGGCCCGGCAACGAGCTGGAGGAGGCCCTCGCCGCGTCCGTCGGCGTCCCCGGCGCGGGCGCCCGGCTGCTGGAGGTGCTCGGACGCAGCAGCCTGTGGGTGCCGCTGCCCGAGGGCGGCACGCCGGCCAGCCCCCACCTCGACCTGCCCACGGTCCAGCTCGACGGGGCGCCGTACGTGCCCGTCTTCAGCTCCCGGGAGCAGTTCCTGCGGGGCGCCGGCTCGCACCTGTCCTTCGCCGTCGCCCCCGCCCGCGAGTTCGCCCGCGGTCTGCCGCCGCAGGTGGGCATCGTGGTCAACCCCGAGGGCACGGTCGGCCTCCCGCTGCCCCCGCCGGCCGTGGCCGAGCTGTGCCGCGAGGGCGGCCCGGAAGGCGTGCCGGGGATGGCGAGCGGCGCCCGGGTGCGGCTCTTCGAGCCCGACTGGCAGGAGGAGCCGGTGGACTTCCTCGCCGCCGCGGCCGGGGAGCTCGCGGTGCTGCCGCAGGTCCGCAGCGCCCGCCGCGGCCTGGCCAGCATCGAGGGCGGCCCGCCCGCGCTGTTCGTCGGAGTGGAGCTGGACCTGCTCGACCCGCAGGCCCGCACGGCGGCGCACGACGCGCTGGGGCGCGCGCTGGGCCGGGAGCCGGTGCGCTGGCCCGTGCAACTGGTGCTGCTGGACGCGGCGCAGGACCCGGTCGTGGACTGGATGCGCCAGTGCGTCAGGCCCTTCTACGCACGCGCGGAGCAGCCGTACTGAGGCGCCCGGCCGGCCGCCCGCCCGCCGCGGGCTGAGTACCCGCGCCCAGGCGCGGATGAGTACTCCCGGCCCTGTCGGGTGCGGACCGTAAGCTGGTTGGATGTCGGGACGGGACGCGCGCGCGGCCCGGTGCGGGACGTACGGAGCACGCAAGGACGAGAAGGGGCGGCCACGTGAGCGCGGGTGGAAGCGTCGATCAGCTGCTGCACCAGGTGGCGCCCGGGCGGTACGACGCCTACGAGGCGCTGCTGCACGCCCTCGCCCGGGGCCGGGTGTGGATGCTGCTCTGGCACGGCCAGGCCGGCTCGCCCGACGCCCAGTACGGGAACATGGAGGTCGCCGGGCACGGCTACGCCCCCTGCGTGACGTCGGAGCGCGAGCTGGCCGCCTCCGGCTGGACGCGCGCGCACGAGGTGGTGGGCGGACGCGACGTCGCCGCCGCCCTCTTCCCCGACCGCTGGGGTCTGTGGCTCAACCCGCACGCGCCCGGCGGTGGCGTCGGCGTGCCCTGGCTGGACCTGCGCCGGATCGCCGGCGGGCTGGACCGGCTGCCCGCCGGGCCGCTGCGCATCGGCGAGCCGACCGTCGAGGTCCCCCACTTCTACGCCCAGCTCGTCCAGAACGCCCACCGCACCTCCGCCGTGCGCACCCTGCGCCGGGCCTGGGTGCAGCCCGCGCTGGGGGCGCCGTACCTGGTGATCGGCCTCGACCTGTACGACGGCAGTCCGCAGTCGGTGGAGTCGGTGCGCTCGATGATGCAGCGGTCGGTGGCCGCGGTGCCCGACGGACTGGCCGTCTCCACGGTGTCGATGGCGGACGACTACGACCCGGTCGCCATGTGGCTGAGGGCCAACTCCCGCCCCTTCTTCGACCGCGACGCCCACCAGGGGGCCGCACCGGCCGCCCCGGCGGCCGCCCCCGGCACCGGCACCGGGTACGGCTACGGCTACCCGCGCCCCTACTGAGCCGGGCGGTGGCGGACCGCCGGACCGCGGCGGTCCGAGGGGCCGGTGAGGGCCTGTGAAGGCCCGCTGGTTTCGCCCGTGTTGCACCTCTATGACCTGCGGTGTCGTCGTTCCGCGGTTCGGGTCTCAGGTCTATATCACCGACATGCGGACAGTTCACACCGCTGGTTGGGGGCAGTACTGTTCGGGCGACCAGCAGACCTTCCTACCGTCACCGACCCCTGAGGTGGAACATGCGAATAACCAGTTCCAGGGTCGTCCAGACGATCGCGGCCGCCCTCGCGGTTGGTGTGATCGCCACTGGATGTGCCAGCGAACGAGGCGAGAAGAGCGAGGGTGGGGACACCTTCGTCTTCGGCGCCGCCGGTGACCCCGGCTCCCTGGACCCGGCGCTGGCCAGTGACGGAGAGACGTTCCGGGTGACCCGCCAGGCCTTCGAGGCGCTGATCGAGCACGAGCCGGGCGGCACCAAGCTGGTCGGCGGGCTGGCCGAGTCCTGGGACAGCAACGACGACGGCACCGAGTGGACCTTCAACCTCCGCAAGGGCGTGACGTTCCACGACGGGGAGAAGCTGACCGCCGAGGCCGTCTGCAAGAACTACGACCACTGGTTCAACTGGACCGGGACGTACCAGAACAGCGCGGTCTCCTACTACTGGCAGACCATCTTCGGGGGCTTCGCCAAGAACGAGAGCGAGGACACCCCGAAGGCCAACTACAAGGGCTGCGAGGCCAAGGACGAGCTGACGGCCGTCATCAGCGTCCACGAGGCCTCCGCCAACCTCCCGGGCGGCTTCTCCCTCCAGGCGCTGGCCATCCACTCCCCGAAGGCCATCGACAAGTACGAGGCGCAGGAGGCCACCGGCGAGGAGGACGCCATCTCCTACCCCGAGTACAGCCAGAAGGCCGGCACCGTCGCGGGCACCGGCCCCTTCCGGATCGTCGAGTGGGACAAGGGCAACAAGGAAGTCACCCTCGAGCGCTTCGACGACTACTGGGGTGAGAAGGCCGGCGTCGAGAAGCTGGTCTTCCGCACCATCGCCGAGGAGTCCGCGCGCCGCCAGGCGCTCCAGGCCGGCAACATCCACGGCTACGACCTGGTCGCGCCGTCGGACGTGGCGACCCTGGAGAAGGAGGGCTTCCAGGTCCCGGTCCGCGGCGTGTTCAACCTCTTCTACGTGGGCTTCTCGCAGGAGGCCAACAAGGCCCTGCAGAAGAAGGACGTCCGCCGGGCCATCACGCACGCGATCGACCGGGAGAACATCGTCAAGACCCAGCTGCCCGAGGGCGGCGTGGTCGCCACGCAGTTCATGCCGGACACGGTCGACGGCTACTCGGACAAGGTCGCCACCTACGAGTTCGACTCCGCCAAGGCCGAGGAGCTGCTGAAGAAGGCCGGCGAGGAGGGCCTCGCCGTCGACTTCTGCTACCCCACCGAGGTGACCCGCCCGTACATGCCCGCCCCGATGGACATGTTCGAGCTGATGAAGACCGACCTGACCGAGGCCGGCATCAAGGTCAACCCCAAGCCCATGAAGTGGGCCCCGGACTACCTGGACGCCACCGAGGCCGGCAGCTGCGACCTGCACCTGCTGGGCTGGACCGGTGACTTCAACGACGCCTACAACTTCATCGGCACCTGGTTCGCCGGCTACGACAAGCAGTGGGGCTTCCGCGACGACGAGGTCTTCGACGCGATGAAGGCCGCCGAGTCCGAGCCGGACCCGGCCAAGCGGGTGGAGCTCTACAAGAAGGCCAACGAGGTCATCATGGACTACATCCCCGGCGTCCCGGTCTCCTCGTCCCCGCCGTCCATCGCGTTCGCCAAGGACGTCAACCCCCCGAAGGTCTCCCCGCTGACCCAGGAGAACTTCGCCGAGGTCTCCTTCAAGTAAACGCATGATCGCGCAGGTCCGCCCGGCCACGGCACCGATGTGGCCGGGCGGACCTGACCATGAGGACATAGAAAGGGGCATCGCGGGGTGTTGCGTCTCGTCGTACGAAGACTGCTGCAACTGATTCCCACCCTGCTGGGCCTGTCGGTTCTGCTGTTCGTCTGGCTGAACCGGCTTCCCGGCGGACCCGCGGCGGCCATGCTCGGTGAGCGTGCCACCGCCGCCGACAAGGCCCGCATCGAGGAGGCCCTCGGGCTCGACCAGCCGGTGTGGGTGCAGTACGGCCGTTTCCTGAGGCGGCTGTCCGAACTGAACCTGGGCGTGTCCACCCAGACCGGCCAGCCGGTGTGGGACGAGTTCGCCCGGCGGTTCCCCGCCACGGTGGAACTCGGCGTCGCGGCCATGCTCATCGCCATCGCCGTCGGCGTCCCGCTGGGCTACTTCGCCGCCCGCCGGCGCGGCAGCTGGCTGGACATCAGCGCGGTCTCCGGCTCCCTGCTGGGCATCTGCATCCCGGTCTTCTTCCTGGCCTTCCTGCTCAAGGCGCTCTTCGCCGTCCAGCTCGGCTGGTTCCCCAGCTTCGGCCGCCAGACCACCGGCATCGACGCCACCGAGGTGACCGGCTTCTACGTCCTGGACGGCATCCTCACCGGCGAGTTCGACGCCTCCTGGGACGCGCTCATGCACCTGGTGCTGCCGGCGCTCGCGCTCTCCTCGATCCCGCTGGCCATCATCACCCGCATGACCCGGGCCAGCGTCCTGGAGGTGCTCGGCGAGGACTACGTGCGCACCGCCGAGTCCAAGGGCCTGAGCCGGCAGGTGGTGCGCGGCCGCCACGTGCTGCGCAACGCGCTGCTGCCGGTCGTCACCGCCGTCGGCCTGCTGACCGGCGGCCTGCTGTCGGGAGCGGTGCTCACCGAGTCGGTCTTCGCCTTCGGCGGCATCGGCTCGTTCATCAAGGACGCCATCGACCAGAGCGACTACCCGGTCCTGGTCGGCTTCATCATGTTCATCGCGGCCGTCTACGTGGTCGTCAACCTGCTGGTCGACCTCGCCTACAGCCTTATCGACCCGAGAGTGCGGGTGCACTGATGAGCACCAAGACCGACAAGATCGACCGGCTCGCCGAACTCACCGCCGCCACCGACCACGCCGCGGGTGCCGGCCTGTGGGTCGAGGCGTGGCGGCGGCTGAAGACCAGCAAGATGGCCGTCATCGGCGCGTCCGTCATCGCCGTGTTCGTGGTGTTCGCGGTCATCGGCCCGTGGATCGCCCCCTACGACCCCACTGCGCAGCTGTGGCGGGGCGAGGTCCTCACCAACCAGAACGTCTTCGTCGGCCCCCGCGCCGAGAACTGGCTCGGACTGGACCACCTGGCCCGCGACGAGCTCTCGCGGCTGCTGGTCGGTGCCCGCCAGACGCTGCTGGTCGGCATCGTCGCCACGCTGCTGGGCTTCACCGTCGGCGCGCTGATCGGCGGCGCCTCGGGCGCCGCCCTGGTGCTGGGCGGCCGGGCCGGGCGCCGCTTCGACACCGTCGTGATGCGCGTCATCGACATGATGCTGGCGCTCCCCTCGCTGCTGCTGGCGGTGTCCGTGGCGGCGGTCCTGGGCCAGTCCCTGACCACCGTGATGATCGCGGTCGGCGTGGTGCAGATCCCGGTCTTCGCCCGGCTGCTGCGCGGCGCGATGCTGGCGCAGGGCGGCGCCGACTACGTGCTGGCCGCCCAGGCCCTCGGCGTGCGCAAGCGGCGCATCGCGCTCGGGCACGTGCTGCCCAACTCGCTGAGCCCGGTGATCGTCCAGGGCACCCTGAGCCTGGCCACCGCCATCATCGAGGCCGCGGCGCTGTCCTACCTCGGCCTGGGCAACCCGGACGCCGCCGTCCCGGAGTGGGGGGTCATGCTGGCCCAGGCGCAGGAGTACTTCGACAGCGCTCCGATGCTCGCGGTCTACCCCGCGCTGGGCATCATCATCACCGCCCTCGGCTTCACCCTGCTGGGCGAGGCGATGCGGGAAGCCCTCGACCCGAAACTGCGGAGTTGATCACATGGCCCTGCTATCCGTGGACGAACTGACCGTCACCTTCACCCGGCGCGGGCGGCGCGACGTGAAGGCCGTGTCGGGGGTGTCCTTCGACGTCGACCAGGGCCAGGTGGTGGGCCTGGTCGGCGAGTCGGGCTGCGGCAAGTCCGTCACCTCGCTGGCCCTGATGGGCCTGCTGCCCGACCGGGGCGTGAGGGTCGGCGGCCGGGCCGTCTTCGACGGCACCGACCTGCTGAGCCTGAGCAGGGGGAGGATGCGCGACCTGCGCGGCCCCCAGCTGGCGATGATCTTCCAGGATCCGCTGTCCTCACTGAACCCGGTGGTCCCCATCGGCGTCCAGGTCACCGAGATCCTGGCCCGGCACCGGGGGATGAAGGGCGAGGCCGCCCGCAAGGAGGCCGCCTCCCTGCTGGACCGGGTCGGCATCCCCGACCCCGACCGGCGGCTGAAGGAGTACCCGCACCAGCTCTCCGGCGGCATGCGGCAGCGCGCCCTGATCGCCATGGCGGTGGCGTGCGCGCCGCGCCTGCTCATCGCCGACGAGCCGACCACCGCGCTGGACGTGACCATCCAGGCCCAGATCCTGGAGCTGCTCAAGGAGCTGGTCGACCAGGAGGGCACCGCCCTGCTGATGATCACCCACGACCTGGGCGTGGTCGCGGGCCTGTGCGACCAGGTCAACGTGCTGTACGCGGGCAAGGTGGTGGAGTCCGCCGAGCGCCGCGAGCTGTTCGGGGCCCCCACCCACCCGTACGCCAACGGCCTGCTGGGCTCCATCCCCCGGCTCGACGCGCCGCGCGGCGAGCCGCTCAGGCCCATCCGCGGCTCGATCAACGACGTCATCGCCTGGGAGGACGGCTGCGCCTTCGCGCCCCGGTGCGACCACTACACGATGGAGTGCCTCCAGGGCACTCCGGCGCTGGGCGAGCCGCGGAAGGCCGGGCACCGGGTGCGGTGCGTCAACCCGGTGCTCTCCTCCGGCGGCGCCGCCGAGCTGCGCGGTGCGGCCCTGGAGTCCGACGCGGCCGAGGCGCCCGGCGGGGCGAACGACGAGGCGGCGGACGAGACCGCCGGCACGGCCGGCACGGCCGGGAAGGAGGCCCGGGCATGAGCCTGCTGGAACTGAGGGACGTCAAGGTCCACTTCCCGGTGCGGAAGGGCATCCTGTTCGACCGCACCGTCGGCCACGTCTACGCCGTCGACGGGGTCTCGCTCTCCGTCGAGGCGGGCCGGACCTACGGCCTGGTGGGCGAGTCGGGCTGCGGCAAGACCACACTGGGCCGGTCGATCCTGCGGCTGGTGGACATCACCGACGGCGAGGTCGTCTTCGACGGCACCGACCTGGCGAAGCTGCCGGACGAGGAGATGCGGCGCTTCCGCCGCCGGCTCCAGATGGTCTTCCAGGACCCGCTGGGCAGCCTCAACCCCCGGCAGAACATCGAGTCGATCCTCTCCGAGGGCATGGCGGCCCACGGCATCGGCGCCGACCAGGAGGAGCGCCGCGAGCGGATCCGGGAGATCCTGGCCAGGGTCGGCCTCCCGGCCAACGCCCTCTCCCGCTACCCGCACGAGTTCTCCGGCGGACAGCGGCAGCGCATCGGCATCGCCCGTGCGCTGGTCCTGGAGCCGGACGTGATCATCTGCGACGAACCGGTCTCCGCGCTGGACGTCTCCATCCAGGCCCAGGTGATCAACCTGCTGGAGGAGCTCCAGCAGGCGCTCGGCCTGACGTACGTGGTCATCGCCCACGACCTGGCCGTGGTGCGGCACATCTCCGACGTCGTCGGGGTGATGTACCTGGGCTCGCTGGTGGAGGAGGCGCCCAGCGACATGCTCTACGCCGAGCCCCGGCACCCCTACACCAGGGCGCTGATGTCGGCCGTTCCGGTGCCCGACCCGCAGGTGGAGGACGACCGCGAGCGCATCCTGCTCACCGGTGACCTGCCCTCCCCGGCGAACCCGCCGGCCGGCTGCCGCTTCCACACCCGCTGCCCGTGGAAGCAGCAGACGCGCTGCGCCACCGACCGCCCCGAGCTGCGGGACCTGGGCGGCGGGCACCGGGTGGCCTGCCACTGGGCCGAGGAGATCGCCGACGGCCGGATCAAGCCCTCGGCGAACGCGGCCCGGGTGGTCCCGGAGCAGGCCGCCTCCGGGGAGCCGGAGGAGACCGGGACCGCCGCCGCGGTGAAGTGAGCCGCGTCCGCCGCCGCCCGTCCCCCCGCCGCCCGTCCGGCGGGGGGACGGGCGGCGGCGTGTGAGGCCGGTCCTGTTACAACCGGGGGGTGGATCTGTTCACCCCTTCCGTGCAGCACGGGCTCGACCTGGCCGGGATCTTCGTCTTCGCGATCTCCGGGGCGCTGCTCGCCGTGCGCAAGAACTTCGACGTCGTCGGCATGGCGCTGCTCGCCTGCGTCACCGGCCTGGGCGGCGGGCTCTTCCGGGACCTGGTGATCGGCGCGGTGCCCCCGGCCGCCTTCACCGACCTGGGCTACCTGCTGGCCCCGCTGGCCGCCACGGTGCTGGTCTTCTTCCTCCATCCGCAGGTGGAGCGGATCAACCGGGCGGTGATGGTCTTCGACGCGGCCGGGCTGGGACTGTTCTGCGTCACCGGCACCGTCAAGGCGTACGCGTACGGGCTCGGCCTGACCGCCTCGGCGGTCCTGGGGCTGGCCACGGCGGTCGGCGGCGGCGTGGTGCGCGACGTGCTGGCCAACGAGGTGCCCTCGCTGCTGCGCTGGGACCGCGAGGTCTACGCGGTCCCGGCGATGGTCGGGGCGGCGGCGGTGGCGCTGCTGATCCACGCCGGGCGGTTGAACGGGGCGACCAGCGGGGCGGCGGCCGCGCTCGCCTTCGCCCTGCGGTTGCTGGCCCTGCGCTACAACTGGCGCGCGCCCAGGGCGTGGCACCGCCGCAGCCGGCGCAGGGAAGACGGCGGCGGGGAGGCGTGAGCGGCGGCGGACCGGGTGCGGACCCCTATGCTACTTGCCGGTAATAAAAACCTGTACCGTGTACTCCCATGACCGAGGCAACCATCGGTGCCGGCGCGTTCGACCGCGACACGGCCGTCACCGCGCGGGAAGAGGGCGTCTATGGCGCCGAACTGTCCGACCAGTGGACCATCGGGAACGCCGTCAACGGCGGCTACCTCCTCGCCCTGCTCGGCCGCGCCCTGGGCGACGTGCTGCCGCACCCCGATCCCTTCACCATCACCGCGCACTACCTCACCGCCTCCCGGCCCGGACCGGCGACCGTGCGCGCCGCCACCGTCCGCGTCGGGCGCACCCTGTCCACCGGCACCGCCTCCCTGGCCCAGGCCGACGAGGAGGGGCGGGAGGTCGAGCGCATCCGCGTCCTGGCCACCTACGGCGACCTGGCCGCACTCCCCGACGACGTCCGCACCAGCGCCAAGCCGCCGCAGATCCCGCCGTACGAGCAGTGCCTGGGAGCCAAGGACGGCATGGACCCGGCGAACGTACCGCCCATCACCCACCAGGTGGACCTGCGGCTGGATCCGGCCACCGTCGGCTGGGCCGTCGGCGAACCCAGCGGACGCGGCGAGGTGCGCGGCTGGTTCGGACTGGCCGACGGCCGCGACCACGACCCGCTCTCCCTGCTGCTGGCGGTGGACGCCCTGCCGCCCACCGCCTTCGACCTCGGCCTGTCCGGCTGGGTGCCCACCGTGGAGCTCACCGTCCACGTCCGGCACCGCCCGGCGCCGGGCCCGGTGCGCGTGGCGATCACCACCCGCAACCTGGCCGGCGGCTTCCTGGAGGAGGACGCCGAGGTCTGGGACAGCCAGGACCGCCTCGTGGCCCAGTCCCGGCAGCTCGCCCGGGCCCTGCTGGACTGACCGGGCCCCGCACGCACGGCCGCACGGCCCGAGGCCGCCCCGGAACCGGACCGGGGCGGCCTCCGCGCGTCCGGGCCGCCCTCCCTCCCCGGCCGCGGCCCGCGGGGCCGTACGGGATGCGGGCGGGAGTGGCGGGGCCCGTCCTGGGTAACCGGACCAGGGACGAAACCTGACCAAGCGCGGCAGACGCCGTAAGAGAAGCGAAGGTGGTCAACGGATGTACGCCGTGAAGAGCACACTGCCCGACCAGGACCTCAAGGTCGTCGGTGAGGCGCTGCAGGGCGCGCTGGTCGACCTGGTCGATCTCTCCCTGGTGGCCAAGCAGGTCCACTGGACCGTGATCGGACCGCGCTTCCGCTCCATCCACCTCCAGCTGGACGAGGTCGTCGAGACCGCCCGCACCTACTCCGACACCGTCGCCGAGCGCGCCGCAGCCCTCGGTCTGGCCCCCGACGGCCGCGCCTCCAGCGTCGCCTCCGGCTCCGGCATCGACGGAGTGGAGAGCGGCTGGCACCAGGACGACAAGGCCGTGCAGGTCATGGTCGGCGCCCTGGCCTCCGTGGTGAACCGCATGCGCGAGCGCATGGAGGCCACCGAGAAGCCGGACCCGGTCACCCAGGACATCTTCATCGAAATCATCGCCGAGCTCGAGAAGCACCACTGGATGTTCCAGGCCGAGCACAAGATCGTGGACAAGTGAGCCGGGGCCGCACCCGGTCCGCCCGCCCGCGCGCGGCCGTGTGACGCGGCCGCGCCCCGGGCGGGCGCGGGCAGGAACGGACGGGTCCCCCGCCGCACCGCGCGGCGGGGGGCCCGCCGCGTGTGCGGGCCCCGCACCCCGGCCGGCGAGGGCGGACGCGGCCGGCGGTGGCGGCACCTGGCCGGTCCTCGCTGCCGCGCGCCTCCGCGCGGCTCGTAGAATCGGGGAACCATGGCCTACCTCGACCACGCCGCCACCACCCCGATGCTCCCGGAGGCGGTGCAGGCGATGACCGCCCTGCTCGGCGCCACCGGCAACGCCTCCTCCCTCCACGCGGCGGGGCGGCGGGCCCGGCGCACCGTCGAGGAGGGGCGCGAGACGCTGGCCGCCGCCCTGGGGGCCCGGCCCAGCGAGGTGGTGTTCACCTCCGGCGGCACGGAGGCGGACAACCTCGCGGTCAAGGGCCTGTACTGGGCACGGCGCGCGGCCGACCCCGCCCGCAGGCGCGTCCTGGCCAGCCCCGTCGAGCACCACGCGGTGCTCGACGCCGTCCACTGGCTCGCCGACCACGAGGGCGCCGAGGTGGAGTGGCTGCCGGTCGACGCGGTGGGGCGGGTGCACCCCGAGGCGCTGCGCGAGGCGATCGCGCGCGACCCGGACGATGTGGCACTGGCCACCGTGATGTGGGCCAACAACGAGATCGGCACCGTCCAGCCCGTCGCCGAGCTGGCCGCCGTGGCCGCCGAGTCGGGCGTCCCGATGCACGCGGACGCCGTCCAGGCCGTCGGCCAGGTGCCGGTGGACTTCGCCGCCTCGGGGCTGGCGGCGATGACGGTCAGCGGCCACAAGATCGGCGGCCCGTACGGGGTCGGCGCACTGCTGCTGGGCCGCGCGTGGGCGCCGGTGCCGCTGCTGCACGGCGGTGGCCAGGAGCGCGACGTGCGCTCGGGCACCCTCGACGTCCCCGCCGTCGCCGCCTTCGCGGTCGCGGCGGAGCTGGCCGCCCGGCGGCGCGAGGAGTTCGCCCGGGAGGTCGGCGCGCTGCGCGACGCGCTGGTCGACGCCGTGCGCGAGGCCGTGCCGGACGCCGTCCTGAGCGGCGACCCGGACCCGGCCGGGCGGCTGCCCGCCAACGCGCACTTCTCCTTCCCCGGCTGCGAGGGCGACTCGCTGCTGCTCCTCCTGGACGCCCAGGGTATCGAGTGCTCCACCGGGTCGGCCTGCACGGCCGGAGTGGCCCAGCCCAGCCACGTCCTGCTGGCCACGGGCACCGATCCGGACCTGGCCCGGGGCACCCTGCGCTTCTCGCTGGGACACACCTCCACCAGGGCCGACGTGGAGGCGGTGGCCGCCGCCATCGGGCCGGCCGTGGAACGGGCCCGCGACGCCGGGCTGTCGTAGGCGGCCCCCGGCCCGTCCGCCCCTCACGGCGGGCGCTCCGCCGCCCCGGCGGAGCGATCACGTCCGGCGGACGGGGACGTCCCGGACCATCCGCAGGTAGCGCTCCCAGTCCCAGTGCGGCCCGGGGTCGGTGTGGTCGGTGCCGGGTACCTCGACGTGGCCGACGATGTGCTCCCGGTCCCTCGGCAGGCCGTAGCGGTCGCATATCCCGGCCGTCAGCTCGGCCGAGGCGCGGTAGGTGGCGTCGGTGAGGGTGTCGGCGCGGTCCACGAAGCCCTCGTGCTCGATGCCGATGCTCCGCTCGTTGTACGCGCGGTTGCCCGCGTGGTACGCCACGTCCAGCTCCCGCACCAGCTGCGCCACGTGCCCGTCGGAGGTGCGGACCACGTAGTGGGTGGCGGCGCCGTGCGCGGGGTCCTGGAAGACCTTCAGCGCCACCTCGTAGCTCCCCTGGATGACGTGGATCACCACCCGGTCCACGGTGTAGTCGTACGGGCGGTCGGCGCGCCGCCAGTTCGCCTCGGAGGCCGGCACCCACTCCGCCCCGGGGTGGTCCACCTCGCCCTCCCTGCGGGGCCGGTCCACCCCCGGCACCTTCCACCACGTCCTGGCCATCTCGTCGCGGGCCGCGTACCCGACCGCGCCCAGGCCCACCGCCGCACCGCCGATCAGCAGGGCCCGGCGGCCGACCGGCCGCCCCTCGCGGTCCGCCCGGTGCCCGGGGGCTCTTCTCTCGCTCACGGCGAGCACAACGGCCGGGATCACCCGTACGGTTCCACCGGCCCGCGCCCGGACCCGTACCCTGGGAGCGCTATGACTGACACGCCCAGCGCCCCGACCCGCCTCCGCGTCCTCGCCGCCATGTCCGGCGGCGTGGACTCCGCCGTCGCCGCCGCCCGCGCGGTGGAGGCGGGCCACGACGTCACCGGCGTCCACCTCGCCCTCTCGGCGAACCCGCAGTCCTTCCGCACCGGGGCCCGCGGCTGCTGCACGGTCGAGGACTCCCGCGACGCCCGCCGCGCCGCCGACGTCATCGGCATCCCCTTCTACGTGTGGGACCTGGCCGAGCGCTTCCGCCAGGACGTGGTGGAGGACTTCATCGCCGAGTACGAGGCCGGCCGCACCCCCAACCCCTGCCTGCGCTGCAACGAGAAGATCAAGTTCGCGGCGCTGCTGGACAAGGCCCTGGCGCTGGGCTTCGACGCGGTGTGCACCGGGCACTACGCCACCGTCGTCGTCCGCCCCGACGGCACCCGCGAGCTGCACCGCGCCGCCGACGCGGCCAAGGACCAGAGCTACGTGCTGGGCGTGCTGGACGAGAAGCAGCTCGCCCACGCCATGTTCCCCCTGGGCGACACCCCCGCCACCAAGGACGAGATCCGCGCCGAGGCCGAGCGCCGCGGCCTGGCCGTGGCGAGGAAGCCCGACAGCCACGACATCTGCTTCATCGCCGACGGCGACACCCAGGGCTTCCTCGCCAGGCACCTGGGCACCGCCGAGGGCGACATCGTCGACGAGGACGGCAACCGGCTCGGCACCCACACCGGCGCCTACGGCTTCACCGTCGGCCAGCGCAAGGGCCTGCGCATCGGCCACCCGGCCCCCGACGGCAAGCCCCGGTACGTCCTTGACATCTCCCCGGTGGACAACACCGTCACCGTCGGCCCGGCCGCCGCGCTGGATGTCGTCGCCCTGACCGCGATCCGCCCCCGCTGGTGCGGCACCCCGCCCAGCGGCCCGGGCACCTACACCGCCCAGCTCCGCGCCCACGGCGGCGAGACGCCGGTCACCGCCGAGCTCGTCGGCGGCGAGCTGAAGGTCGTCTTCACCGAGCCGGTGCGCGGCGTGGCGCCGGGCCAGGCGGTCGTCCTCTACGACGGCACCCGCGTGGTCGGCTCGGCCACCATCGCCGCCACCGAGCGCCGCCGCGAGGCCACCGTCGGCTGAGGACGGCGTTCCCGCGGCGGCCCGGCCGCGGTCCCGGCGCGCGCCCGGCCGCGGTCCCGGCGCGCGGGGCGCGGCTACCAGCCGCCGTCGAGCGGCAGGACCGCGCCGTTGACGTAGCCCGCGCCCGGGCTCGCCAGGAACGCCACCAGGTCGGCGCACTCGCGGGGGCGGCCGAGCCGGCCGGTGTCGTTGGGGCCGAAGGCGGCGACGGCCTTGGGCTCGACCTCCTCCAGGGTCTCCCCCCAGCCGAAGCGTCTGCCCGCGTCCAACAGCATCTCCTCCACGGGAGGGGTGACGAAACCTCCCGCGGCGATCGCGTTCGACGTCACGCCGGTGTGCCTCAGCTCGTGCGCGAGGGACCTGGCGAGGTTGTCCCGGGCGGCGCTGGCCGCGGCGTAGTGGGGGTAGCCCGCCGGGGGCCGGGTGCCGACGACGCTGCTGATCTGGATCACCCGTCCCCAGCCGCGCTCCCGCATGCCGGGGACGAAGCGCCGGATCATGCGCACCCCGGAGAGGACGTTGGTGTTGTAGGTCTCGGCCCACACGTCGGGCGGGGTCGTGTCCCAGCTCAGCGTGACGTCGTAGACACCGGCGTTGTTGACGAGGACGTCGACGGGAGGGCCGCTCGCGGCGACCGCGGCCTCGACCGCGTCGGCGCCGGCGTCCGTACCCAGGTCGCCGATGGCGGTGGCGGCGTCGCCGCCGCTGCCGCGGATGGACTCCGCCACCGCAGAGGTCCTGCCGCCGTCCCGTCCGTGGACGACGACCGAGGCCCCCTCGGCGGCCAGCACTCTGGCGATCTCCGCGCCGAGTCCGCTGCTCGCACCGGTCACCAGCGCCCGTCTGCCGCTGAGCCGCAGGTCCATGTGCCCCTCCCCCTCCGGGCCCGGGCGGGCCGCCGGATCCGATGGTGGGGGCGGCGGGGCACGGCGGCCAAGACCGGAACCGGACACGGCTCGGACGGCGAGGCCGGGGCCGCAGGGGCGGGGCTGCCGGCGCCGTCACGCCCGGGCCGCCGGAGCGGCGGTCCGCGGCGCGCTGCCCGGTTCCTCCGCGTACGCGCCCCATGGGCACACGGCACGTACACCCGGGGAGCACAGGGAGTCGGAGGGCGGTCGGCACCCCCCGTGGCCAGGGGAGACGGCCCTGTGGGCCGCCCCGCACGCGGCAGGACGCGCGCGGCGCCGGCCGGGTCGACCGGTCCGGCGCACGCCGCCCGCGGGGGCCGGGCGCCTACCCGTTCGGACCAGTCGGGGGGTGCGGCGGGGGCGGGGTGCCCATACTGGCGCCACCGGCTCGACATCCGAGCGACACGGAGGTGCCCCATGGGAACCCGGATCCCCTCCGCCAAGGTCCCTTCCCGCCTCATCCGGAACCGCGCCAGCCTCACCCACAAGGCGCGCTACGCGCTCGCCCACCCCGGGCGGGTCCCCGCCCACCTGCGCCGCGCCGCCCGCGACGCCTGGCTGCGGGCGAAGTACCGCGACGACCACATCGCGTACTACCGGGCCGTGATGGCCTCCGACACCGCACGCAGTCCCGAGGCGGCCGTCGGCGGCAGGGCCTCGTACGAGCGGTGGCTGGCGGTCGGGCGGATGCAGTTCGACTACCTGGCCGGCCACGGGCTGCGGCCGCAGGACCGGATGCTGGAGATCGGCTGCGGCAACCTGCGGGCGGGCCGGCTGTTCATCGGCCACCTGGAGCCCGGCCACTACCACGGCATCGACATATCGCCCCACATCCTCCTGGAGGCCCAGCGGACCGTCGTGCGCCACGGGCTCCAGCACAAGCTGCCGCACCTGGCACTGGTGGAGGACCTGACCTTCGACTTCCTGCCCGAGGGGCACTTCACGGTCGTCCACGCCCACAGCGTCTTCTCCCACTCGCCGCTGGACGTCATCGACCAGTGCCTGGAGAACGTGGCGCGGATCCTCGCACCGGGCGGCTTCTTCGACTTCACCTTCGACCGCACCGAGGGCCGCGAGCACGACGTGCTGCGCGAGGACTTCTACTACCGCACCGAGACGCTGACCGACCTCGCGGCCAGCCACGGCCTGACGGCGCGGTTCATGGAGGACTGGGAGCGGCTCCCGCACGGCCAGTCGAAGATCCGCGTCACCCTGCCGGCCCCGGACCGGGCGGCGCCGGAGCGCAGCCCCGCGTGAGGGGGCCGGTCACGGGGCCGGTGCCGGGGAGCCGGCCCCCGTGCCGTCCGCCGCCCCGGCGCCCTGCGGGTCCTCGCCCGCCAGCAGCGCGCCCAGACCGTCGCGGGTGGCGGCCACCACCACCCGGTCGCCCGCCGTCATCACGTAGCCGTCGTGGAGCCGCCAGACCAGGTCGCCGGTGAGGGTGTGGGTGGCGCCGCCCGGGGGGAGGGCGCCCAGGTCCGGGCGGCGGTGTTCGGGCGGGGAGGCGTCCAGGGCGAGGATCCGCCAGCGCCCGGGACGGGACGCCTCGCCCACGGTGCGCCCCTCCAGCAGCCGGTTGCCCGTCACCGACACCACCGCGAAGACCAGCACCCGGCGGCCCACCGGGACCGCCCCCAGCACCTGGCGCCCCATCATGGCGCCCGCGAAGGCCGGGGCCGCCAGCGCCGAGACGCTGCGGCTGCGGGTCTGCGCGCCGGGGTAGGTGTCGCGCAGCGTGCGGTAGACCGTGGCGGCGAACTCGTCGTCGAACAGGCGCATCACCACCCGCAGCCCGGGGTGGACCTGGCGGGCGTAGAGCACGGCCTCCAGATTGGTGCCGCTGTCGCTGGTGAGGGCCAGCAGGGCGCGGCTGCGCGCGACCCCCGCCTCCTCCAGCACGCCGTCCTCGGTGACGTCCGCGATCAGGGTGGGCACCCGCCGGGCGCGGGCCACGGCGATGCCGCGGGCCTCGGCGTCGCGCTCGATGCACACCACCGGGATGCCCAGTTCCAGCAGCTGGTCCAGCACGCGGGTGCCCACCTTGCCCAGGCCCAGCAGGACGACGTGCCGCTCGATGCCGCGCGGCGGGGGCGGCAGGGCGGCCGCCTGGCGGAAGGTGCCGTAGCTCTCCAGCACCACCGCGAACAGCAGCGGCAGCAGCGCCATCCCCGCCAGTCCGCCCAGCAGCTGCAGCACCTGCTCCCCGGTGGTGCCCCCCAGCTCCGGCTCGTTGATCGACATGACGTTGAGCAGGGTGACGTAGGCGGCGTGCAGCGGCGTCTCGCGGGTGACGTACCAGTTGGCGGCCGCCAGCAGCACGGTCACGGCGGCCAGGCCCAGCAGGAAGGCCCGCAGCCGCCGGGAGAAGAAGGAGCCCACCGGCAGGCGCGGCACCCGGGACAGGGGGGCGCCCGCGGGGCCGGAGCGGCGCGTGATCGCCTCCAGCACCACCGTGCCGCGGTCGTCGGGCAGGCCCTCCAGCTCCCGCGGGTCGGGCAGCAGCACGGGCCCGTCCCGGTCCTCGGGGTCGGCGTAGACGTCGCCCTCGTCGGAGTCGGGGGCGTCGGGCAGCAGGGCGAGGGTGCACAGCGGGTCGCGGCGGCCGGCGGTGCCGATGGTGCGCTCCTTGGCGCGCAGCAGCAGCCCGTCCGCCTGGATGACCTTGCCGGCGCCCACCACCGCGGCCGCCACCAGGGAGGGCGCGGCGGTGTCGGCGTCGGAGAGCACCGTGGTGGAGGCGTCCACGGCCTGCCGGTCCAGGCCGGGGACGCGGGTGGTGATGGTGCGGTCGAGCAGGTCCTCCAGGTAGCGGCCCAGGGTCCGGTTGAACATCCGGATGACCAGCCGCAGCCCGGGGTTGATGCGGCGGGCGCGCAGCGCGGTGTGGATGTTGAGCTGGTCGTCGCCGGAGGTGAGGGCCAGCGCAGCGGCGTGCTCGATGCCCGCCTCGCGCAGCGCCGCCTCGTCGGGCACCTGCGCCTGGACCGCCCGCACGTCCAGGCGCGGATCGCCCACCAGGGCGGCGATCTGCGGCCCCTGGTCGCCGCCGCGCAGCGAGGGCAGCACGACGGTGACCTGCTGCCCGTAGACCGAGGCGAGCTCCCTCACCAGCCGCTGTGCCAGGGAGTTGTCGCCGCAGACCACCAGGTGGCCGGTGCGGTGGGCGGGGTCGCCCGGACCGCCGCGGCGTCCGCCCTGCGGCGGGACGCCCGGCGGCGGCGGGGACGGGGGCGGGGAGGGCGGCGTCGAGGAGGTCACGGAAGCGCATTGGATCACGCCTGCCGCGCGGAGGGCACCGTTCCCGCCGGCGGGAGCGGCGGATGGGACGATGTCCGCCATGGGAACGCATGTGATCACCGGGGCGGGCTCCGGCATCGGGGCCGCGATCGCCGAGCGGCTGAGCGGGCGCGGCGAGGAGTTGTGGCTGCTGGCGCGGGACGCGGGACGCGCCAGGGAACTGGCCGGGCGCTTCCCCGGCGCCCGTACCCTCGTCGGGGATCTGGCCGAACCCGAGCGGCTGTCGTGGGCGCTGTCCCACCAGGAGCTGCCGCAGGAGGTGGACTCCCTGCTGCACGTGGCCGGCGTGGTGGACCTCGGCGCGGTCGGCGACCTGACGCCCCGGGTGTGGAACGCCATCCTGGCGGTGAACCTGGTCGCCCCGGCCGAACTGACCCGGCTGCTGCTGCCGCAGCTCCGCCTCGCCCGCGGCCACGTGGTCTTCGTCAACTCCGGCGCCGGCCTGAACGCGAACGCCGACTGGGGCGCCTACGCCGCGAGCAAGCACGGCCTGAAGGCGCTGGCCGACGCGCTGCGGGCGGAGGAGAAGGGCAGCGGGGTGCGCGTCACCTCCGTCTACCCGGGCCGCACCGCCACGCCGATGCAGGCCAAGGTGCACCGGCAGGAGGGAAGGGAGTACGAACCGGGCCGCTGGATCACCCCCGAGGCGGTGGCCACCACCGTCCTGACCGCCCTCGACCTGCCGGAGGGCGCGGAGATCACCGACCTGAGGGTGAGGCCGTCGGCGTGAGCGCTCACGTGTGGGGGACGGCCGCCGCCACCGGCGTCGGCTCCCTGCCCGGCACCGACGTGCGGGAGGCGGTCAGGACCGTCGTCGACACCCTCGGACAGCTTCCGCACCTGCCGGAGCTGCCCGCACGCGGGCCGGGCGCGGACATGATCGGACGGACGGCCGGGATGCTGGTGGAGCTGCCCGTGCACCTGGAGCCCAGCGGCTGGCGGGCCGCCGACGCCCCGGGCCACGACATGCGGCGCGCCCGCTCCCTGCTGGGCGAGGACCTGGACGCGCTGGAGGAGTTCACCCAGGGGTACTCCGGCGCGCTGAAGGTCTCGGCCGCGGGCCCGTGGACGATGGCGGCGTCGCTGGAGCGCCGCAGCGGCGAGGCGATGCTCGGCGACGCCGGCGCCTGCCGCTACCTGGCCGAGTCCCTGGCCGAGGGGCTGCGCGAGCACCTGGCCGAGGTGCGGCGGCGGGTGCCGGGCGCGGCGGTCGTCCTCCAGCTCGACGAGCCGTCGCTGCCGGCGGTGCTGGCCGGCCGGGTGCCCACCGCCAGCGGCTACCGCACCCACCGGGCCGTGGACCGGGGCGTGGCCGAACAGGCGCTGCGGCAGGTGCTGGAGGCCGCCGGGGAGGGGCCCGCGGTGGTGCACTGCTGCGCCCCGGGGGTGCCCTTCGGGCTATTGCGCCGGGCGGGCGCCGCCGGCATCTCGTGCGACCTCTCGCTGCTCACCGAACGTGACGACGAGGCGATCGGCGAGGCGGTCGAGGGCGGCACGGCGCTGTTCGCGGGGGTGGTGCCGGCGACCGGGGCGGGAACGGCCGGATTGTCGGACCCGGGCGGTAGCGTCATGGGTGTCAGGATGCTGTGGCGCAGGCTGGGGCTTTCTCCGGAGCTGCTGCCGCGGTCGGTGGTGGTCACGCCCTCCTGCGGGCTGGCGGGTGCCTCCCCGGTGTACGCGCGGGCCGCGCTGGCGCACTGCGTCCGGGCGGCACGATCGCTCGCTAACGACCCTGAGTGACGGGAGGCTGGATTCGTGGAGATGGTGGGCCCGGGCAGCGAGGCGCGGGAGAGGCACGCGCGGCTGGCTCAGGAGATCGAGGAACACCGCTTCCGGTACTACGTGACCACGCCGGTCATCAGCGACGCCGAGTTCGACGCCCTGATGCGCGAACTCCAGGCGCTGGAGGAGGAGTACCCGGAGCTGGCCACGCCCGACTCGCCGACGCAGAAGGTCGCGGGTGCCTACGAGACGGAGTTCACCGCCGTACGGCACCGTGAGCGGATGCTGTCGCTGGACAACGCCTTCGACGACGAGGAGCTGGACGGCTGGGCCGACCGGATCGCGCGCGAGCTGGGCGGTGTGCCGTACCACTTCCTGTGCGAGCTGAAGGTGGACGGGCTCGCGGTCAACCTGACGTACGAGCACGGCAGGCTGACGCGCGCGGCGACCCGGGGCGACGGGCGCACCGGCGAGGACATCACGCCCAACATCCGCACCATCGCCGACGTCCCCGAGCGGCTGCGGGGGGAGCGGGTCCCGGAGCTGGTGGAGGTCCGCGGCGAGGTGTTCATCCCCATGGAGCGCTTCGAGGAGCTGAACGCCCGGCTGGTCGAGGCGGGCAAGCCGGCGTTCGCCAATCCGCGCAACGCGGCGGCCGGCTCGCTGCGGCAGAAGGACCCCAAGGTCACCGCGGAGCGCCCGCTGCGCATGGTGGTGCACGGCATCGGGGCCCGGGAGGGCTTCGACATCGACCGGCTGTCGCACGCCTACGAGCTGCTGCACGGGTGGGGCCTGCCGACGGCCGCGTACAACAAGGTGGTCGACTCCGTCGAGGGCGTGCGGGAGTTCATCGCGCACTTCGGGGTGAACCGGCACTCGGTGGAGCACGAGATCGACGGGGTGGTCGTCAAGCTGGACGAGATCCCCCTCCAGGGGCGGCTGGGTTCCACCTCGCGGGCGCCGCGCTGGGCGATCGCCTGGAAGTACCCGCCGGAGGAGGTCAACACCCGGCTGCTGGACATCCGGGTGAACATCGGCCGGACGGGGCGGGCCACGCCGTTCGCGGTGGTGGAGCCGGTGACGGTGGCCGGCTCGGAGGTGGAGTTCGCCACCCTCCACAACCAGGACGTGGTGAAGGCCAAGGGCGTGCTCATCGGGGACACGGTGGCGCTGCGCAAGGCGGGCGACGTCATCCCCGAGATCCTGGGTCCGGTGGCGGACCTGCGGGACGGCAGCGAGCGGGAGTTCGTGATGCCCACCGAGTGCCCGGAATGCGGCACCCCGCTCAAGCCCGCCAAAGAGGGCGACGTCGACCTGCGCTGCCCCAACGCCCGTTCCTGCCCCGGCCAGTTGCGCGAGCGCCTGTTCTACCTGGCAGGGCGCAAGTGCCTGGACATCGAGCACTTCGGCTACGTGGTGGCCACCGCGCTGACCCAGCCGCTGGAGCCGGCCGAGCCGCCGCTGAGGGACGAGGGGGACCTCTTCGACCTCACCCTGGAGCAGTTGCTGCCCATCAGGACGTACGTCCTGGATCCGGACAGCGGTCTGCCCAAGCGGGATCCGAAGACGGGCGAGGAGAAGGTCGTCACCCTCTTCGCCAACCTCAAGGGCGAGCCGCGTAAGAACACCCTGGCCATGCTGGAGAACATCGAGGCGGCCAAGCGGCGCCCGCTGGCGCGGATCATCACCGGCCTGTCGATCCGCCACGTGGGCCCGGTGGCGGCCGAGGCGCTGGCGCGGGAGTTCCGCTCGCTGGACCGGATCGCCGCGGCGTCCGAGGAGGAGCTGGCCGCCACCGAGGGGGTCGGCCCGACCATCGCGGCCTCGCTCAAGGCGTGGTTCGCCGAGGAGTGGCACCGCGAGATCGTCGAGAAGTGGCGGGCCGCGGGGGTCCGGATGGAGGAGGAGGGCGGCGAGGAGCTCGGCCCGCGTCCGCTGGAGGGCCTCACCGTCGTCGTCACCGGGACGCTCCAGGCCTACACCAGGGATGCGGCGAAGGAGGCGCTGCAGAGCCGCGGAGCAAAAGTGACTGGTTCTGTTTCAAAGAAGACCAGTTTTGTTGTGGCAGGCGACAGTCCAGGATCGAAATATGACAAGGCCGTGCAGTTGAAGGTTCCGATCCTGGATGACGACGGTCTGGCCGTCCTCCTGGAGCAGGGGCCCGAGGCCGCGCGGAAGGCCGCTGCCGCCCCCGCCGAAGCCGCCGCGGAGCCTCCCGCGGAGTGATGCGGGGCGGCGTCCCGGCCGCCAACCACGTTTGCGCGGAACGCCGTTGGGTGAGTGATGGAGCGCGTCCGTCCGGCGCTTATCAGACGGACGCGAGCGACCGGTCGGCATTCGGGCACCCCCGGTCGACCACCGCACCCGGCGGCCGCGCGCGCCCTACTGTTGATGGGGTGCGCCTGCCGTGGCGTGGGCACCGACGGCTGTGAGAGGGACGCGCATGCAGCGACAACCCCGGGACCGGGGACGGCAGTGGCTCCGCCGCGGGCACCCGCAGGCCCCGCCGGGCGAGGACTCCGACGGGGTGCCGCTGCTGCTGCGCCTGATCTCGCTGGAGGTCCCCGGCCTCTCCCGCGCGGTCGTCGCGACCGCCGGCGCCGCGCTGGCCGTCGGCGTCCTCCGGGTCGTCTCCGAGGGGCACGCGCTCTTCCCCGGCGGCATGCCGGGCTGGTCCTTCGCCGTCCTGACCGGCCTGATCGTCGGGCACCTGGTGGCGCTGGGCCGGGACCGCTGGTGGGGCGGCACCGGATCCGGCGCCACCCTCACCCTGGCCATCCTGCTGCTGTACGGCTGGATCCCGGCCACCCTGGTCAGCCTCGCCGTCGTGGTGCTGGTCGGCACGGCCCGGCGCCACCACTGGCGCCAGGCCGTGCGCAACGGGGCGGTGGACATCCTCGGCATCGGCGCCGCCGCCCTCTGCCTCGCCGCCTTCGGCGTCCGCCCCTCGGTGGAGCGGCCCTGGCTGCCGGACGCCTGGAGCCCCTCCACCGTCCTGGAGGTGCTGCTGGCCGCCTGCGCCTACCTGCTGGTCACCCGGACGCTGCTGTGGTACGCCCTGACCCGGCGCCGGGACGGGCTGCCCACCATCGCCCGCACCGCCCTGGTCCGGCAAGGGCTGGTGGGGCTGGCCCTGCTCGCCATCTCCCCGCTGATCGTCGTGGTCGCCGCCCACACCCCGCCGCTGCTGCCGCTGTTCGCCGTGCCGCTGATCTCGCTGGACTCCGCCCTGTGGATCGCCCGTGCCCGCGCCGAGGAGCAGCTCCGCGACCCCCTCACCGGGCTCGCCAACCGCCAGTGGCTGCTGGAGCGCACCTGGTCCGCCCTGGACGAGGCCGACCGGATGGGCGCCCGCTCCGCCCTCGTCCTCATCGACCTGGACCGCTTCCGCTCGGTCAACGACACCCTCGGCCACCTGGCCGGCGACCGGCTGCTGCTCCAGATCGCGGAACGGCTCAGGACGGCGCTGCCGTGCGGCGCCGAGGTGGCCCGGCTCGGCGGCGACGAGTTCGCCGTGCTGCTCCCGCTCGCCGACTCGCCCACCAGCGCCCAGCGCGTCGCCCGCACCCTCGTCTCCGCGCTCGGCTCCCCGATCGACCTGGACGGTCTGACGCTGGAGCTGGAGGCCAGCGCGGGGGTGGCGGTCTTCCCCGACCACGCCGGCGAGGCCGAGGGGCTGCTGCGCCGCGCCGACGTCGCGATGTACCAGGCCAAGCGCGACCGCAGCGGGGTGGAGGTCTACGAGGCCACCCGGGACGGCAACACCCCCGACCGCCTGGGGCTGCTGGGCGACCTGCGCCGCGCCCTGGACGCCGGCGAGATCGAACTCCACTACCAGCCCAAGGTCGCCTTCGACGGCACCGTCTCCGGTCTGGAGGCGCTGGTGCGCTGGGTGCACCCGGAGCGCGGCAGGGTCCCCCCGGACGAGTTCATCGCCATCGCCGAGACCTCCGGCCTGATGCCCCGGCTGACCGACTACGTGCTGGAGACCGCCCTCGCCCAGGTCGCCCGCTGGCGCGCCCAGGGCCTGAGGGTGCCGGTCGCCGTCAACGTCTCGCCCCGCGACGTCCACAGCCCCGGTTTCGCCGGGTCCGTCGCCGCCCGGCTCGCCCGGCACGGCGTCCCCGCCGCGGCGCTGCAGCTGGAGATCACCGAGCACGTCCTCCTGGAGGACCCGCAGCGGGCCGCGGGCACCCTGGCCGCGCTCACCGGCCACGGCGTGCGGATGTCCCTGGACGACTTCGGCACCGGCTACTCCTCGCTGGTGCACCTGCGGCGGCTGCCGGTGAGCGAACTGAAGATCGACCGCTCCTTCGTGGCCCGGCTCGCCGTGGACGCCGAGGACGCCGAGATCGTGCGCTGCACGATCGACCTCGCGCACTCCCTGGGCCTGCTGGTCGTCGCCGAGGGCGTGGAGGACGACGAGACCTGGGAGCGCCTGCGCGACCTGGGCTGCGACGCGGTGCAGGGCTGGCTGGTCTCCGCCGCGCTGCCCCCGGCCGAGGCCACCGCCTGGCTGAGGGCGCGCGACGGGGCGCCCCCGGCGGTCGAGGGCGCGGCGCACGCGCTGCCGGGCCCGAACCGCGTGCTGCCGCGCCCCGGCGCGGCGAGGGGGGCCGGGCACCCCTACGGACAGCCGGCGCGGTAGGCGCGGCGGGCCGCTCCGGGCCCCGCGCCCGGGGCGGCCCACGCGGCGGTGCCGTGGTGCTGTGCGCCGGGGGCGCCGGGCGCCATAGGATTGGGGCGGACCGCAGAAGAGTCCGTCAAGCCCCGAAGGATCCACCACTCACCCCCGAGGAATCGCTGCATGCCTGGCATCACGCGCGAGGAGGTCGCCCACCTCGCCCGGCTGGCGCGTCTGGAGCTGAAGGACGAAGAGCTCGACCACTTCGCCGGACAGCTCGACGACATCATCGGCGCGGTCGCCCGCGTCTCCGATGTCGCCGACGAGGACGTACCGCCGACCTCCCACCCGCTGCCCCTGACCAACGTCATGCGCCCGGACGAGGTCCGTCCGTCGCTCACCCCCGAGCAGGCGCTCTCCGGCGCCCCGGCCCAGGAGCAGCAGCGATTCAAGGTGCCGCAGATCCTGGGGGAGGAGTGACCGCCGTGACCAGCACCAGTGACCTGACCAGGCTCACCGCGGCCGAGACCGCCGCGCTCATCGCCTCCGGCGAGACCAGCGCCGTGGAGGTGGCCGAGGCCCACCTCGCCCGCATCGAGGCCGTCGACGAGAAGGTCAACGCCTTCCTCCACGTCGACCGCGAGGGCGCCCTGGCCCGCGCCCGCGCCGTGGACGCCAAGCGCGCCCGCGGCGAGGAGCTCGGCCCGCTCGCCGGCGTCCCGCTCGCCCTCAAGGACATCTTCACCACCGAGGGCGTGCCCACCACCGTCGGCTCGAAGATCCTCGAAGGCTGGATCCCGCCCTACGACGCCACGGTCACCCGGCGCCTCAAGGACGCGGACGTGGTGATCCTGGGCAAGACCAACATGGACGAGTTCGCCATGGGCTCCTCCACCGAGAACAGCGCCTACGGCCCCACCTGCAACCCCTGGGACCTCACCCGCATCCCGGGCGGCTCCGGCGGCGGCTCCTCGGCGGCACTGGCCTCCTACCAGGCCCCGCTGGCCATCGGCACCGACACCGGCGGCTCCATCCGCCAGCCCGCGGCCGTCACCGGCACCGTCGGCGTCAAGCCCACCTACGGCGGCGTCTCCCGCTACGGCATGGTCGCCTTCTCCTCCTCCCTGGACCAGGGCGGCCCCTGCGCCCGCACCGTGCTGGACGCGGCCCTGCTGCACGAGGCGATCGCCGGACACGACCCGATGGACTCCACCTCCATCGACGCGCCCGTCCCGCCGGTGGTCGAGGCCGCCCGCGACGGGAGCGTCCGGGGGATGCGCGTCGGCGTGGTCCGGGAGTTCGGCGGCGAGGGCTACCAGGCCGGCGTCATGCAGCGCTTCACCGAGTCCGTGGAGCTGCTGCGCGAGCTGGGCGCCGAGGTCGTCGAGATCTCCTGCCCCTCCTTCGACAAGGCGCTCGCGGCGTACTACCTGATCGCGCCGTCGGAGTGCTCCTCGAACCTGGCCCGCTTCGACGCGATGCGCTACGGCCTGCGCGTCGGCGACGACGGCGGCCGCTCCGCGGAGGAGGTCACCTCCCTCACCCGCGAGGCCGGCTTCGGGCCCGAGGTCAAGCGCCGCATCATGCTCGGCACCTACGCGCTGTCCTCCGGCTACTACGACGCCTACTACGGCTCCGCCCAGAAGGTGCGCACGCTCATCAAGCGCGACTTCGAGGCCGCCTTCGGGCAGGTGGACGTGCTGGTCTCGCCGACCACCCCCACCACCGCCTTCCCCATCGGCGAGCGCGCCGACGACCCGATGGCCATGTACCTGGCGGACCTGTGCACCATCCCGGCCAACCTGGCGGGCAACGCGGCCATGTCGCTGCCCTGCGGCCTGGCCCCCGAGGACGGGCTGCCGGTGGGGCTGCAGATCATCGCCCCCGCGATGGCCGACGACCGGCTGTACCGTGTCGGAGCGGCGGTCGAGGCCGCCTTCCAGGCACGGTGGGGCCACCCGCTGCTGGAGGAGGCACCCGCGCTGTGAGCACGCTGAAGAAGGCCAGGGGGTTCAAGAAGAGCCGGCCCGGCCTGTACCTGTCCATCGGCACCTCGCTCTTCGGCATCGTCGGCGTGGTCAAGCAGATCCAGCTCGCCCGCCGCGAGACCGACAAGCTCAAGCTGCTGGACGCCGTCGTCTCCGGCGCCGCGGTCCTCACCAACGCCGCCGTCCTCGTCCGGGAGCTGCGCCGCCTGGACATCGACGACGTCCTGGCCGACGACTGACCGCAGCGCCTGAAAGGTTTGGCTTTCCGTGACTGTCACTGAACTGGTGTCGTACGAGGACGCGCTGGCCTCCTACGACCCCGTCATGGGCCTGGAGGTCCATGTCGAACTGGGCACCAGGACCAAGATGTTCTGCGGCTGCTCCACCGCGCTGGGCGCCGAGCCCAACACCCAGACCTGCCCGGTCTGCCTCGGCCTGCCCGGCTCCCTGCCGGTGGTCAACGCGACCGCGGTGGAGTCCGCCGTCCGGATCGGCCTCGCACTCAACTGCGGGATCGCCGAGTGGTGCCGGTTCGCCCGGAAGAACTACTTCTATCCGGACATGCCGAAGAACTTCCAGATCTCCCAGTACGACGAGCCGATCGCCTTCGACGGCTACCTGGACGTCCAGCTGGAGGACGGCGAGGTCTTCCGCGTGGGCATCGAGCGCGCCCACATGGAGGAGGACACCGGCAAGTCCACCCACATCGGCGGCGCCACCGGCCGCATCCACGGCGCCTCGCACTCGCTGCTGGACTACAACCGGGCCGGCATCCCCCTGATCGAGATCGTCACCAAGCCGATCACCGGCGCCGGGGAACGCGCCCCGGAGGTGGCCCGCGCCTACGTCGCCGAACTGCGCGAACTCATCCGCGCCCTCGGCGTCTCCGAGGCCCGGATGGAGATGGGGCAGATGCGCTGCGACGTCAACCTGTCGCTGCGCCCGCACGGCACCGAGACGTTCGGCACCCGCAGCGAGACCAAGAACGTCAACTCGCTGCGCAGCGTCGAGCGGGCCACCCGCTTCGAGATCCAGCGCCACGCCGCGCTGCTGGACGCCGGCGAGAAGGTCGTCCAGGAGACCCGCCACTTCCACGAGGAGGACGGCACCACCACCTCCGGCCGCGTCAAGGAGGAGGCGGAGGACTACCGCTACTTCCCCGAGCCGGACCTGGTGCCGGTCGCGCCCGCCCGCGAGTGGGTGGAGAAGCTGCGGGCCCAGCTGCCGGAGCTGCCGCGCGTGCGCCGCAACCGGCTGCGCGAGGAGTGGGGCGTCTCCGAGCACGAGATGCAGTCCGTCCTCAACGCCGGCGCCATCGACCTGATCACCGCCACCGTCGACGCCGGCGCCCCGGCCGACCAGGCCCGCAAGTGGTGGATGGGCGAGCTGGCCCGCCGGGCCAACGAGCAGGGCAGCGAGCTGTCCGCCCTGCCCATCACCCCGGCCCAGGTGGCCCGGGTGTGCGCGCTGGTCGCCGAGGGGTCCCTCAACGACAAGCTGGCCCGCCAGACCATCGAAGGCGTCCTCGCGGGCGAGGGCGAGCCGGACGAGGTCGTGGAGAGGCGCGGTCTGAAGGTCGTCTCGGACACCGGCGCGCTGGGCAAGGCCGTGGACGAGGCGATCGCCGCCAACCCGGACGTCGCCGAGAAGATCCGCGGCGGCAAGGTGGCCGCGGCGGGCGCCCTCGTCGGCGCCGTGATGAAGGCCACCCGCGGCCAGGCGGACGCCGCCCGCGCCCGCGAGCTCATCCTGGAGAGGCTGGGCGTCCAGGGCTGACGCCCACCCGCCCGGTACGGCCCGGCCCCCGCACCTCCCGCCCGGAGGCGCGGGGGCCGGGCCGTGTCCGCACTGCACCACCGGGGCCGGGGCCCCGGTGGGAAGGCGCTCCCGGCACGGACCGGGCGCCGGGTGGCGGCCGCCCCGCGCCCACGGCCCGTCCCCCCGGGACGCCGTCCCCCGGAGCATCCCGCACATGCCCTAGGGGCGGCCGCCGCGGCCCGCGCCCGGGGACGCTCCCTAGGGCACCCGGGGCGGCACGGATCCGGCATCCTCCCGATGCGGCCGCCCCGCCTGGGGGAGGAGGGTCGAACCGTCCGCGGACAGCGGAGGGAGACGACCACCGAGCACGGGGGGCCGTGATGATCGAGTACCAGCTGTACCGGCAGAGCGCCGGTGAACTGCGCAGGGAGGCCGAACGGGAGCGCCTGGCGCGCGAGGCCGCGGCGGCCCGCCGGCGCCGCCGCCGGACGGAGCGCACCGGCGCGGACGGAGGGCGCCGGCGCGGCGGCGCGGACGGAGGACGCGGCCGGTGGACCCGGGCCGCCTGACCCGGCGCCGCCCCGGTCCGGCGGCCCGCCCGCCGGACCGGGACGCGGCGCCGGAATCCGGTGCCGCGCGGCCCGGTTCCTGTGCGATGCTCGGCGCCGTGGACAGTGCCCGAGTGAGTCCGGTGTTCGTCGGCCGCGGGGACGAGTCGGCCGCCCTCGCCGACGCGCTCGCCCGCGCCGCCGCGGGCGGCCCGCAGGCGGTCGTGGTGGCGGGGGAGGCGGGGGTCGGCAAGACGCGGCTGCTGGAGGAGTTCCTCTCCGCCGCCCGCGCGGCCGGCGCCGTCGTGGCCGTGGGGGGATGCGTCGAGATCGGGGCGGAGGGGCTGCCGTTCGCGCCCGTCTCCACCGTGCTGCGCTCCCTGCACCGGCAGCTCGGCGAGGAGCTCACGGCCGCCGCCGCGGGCCAGGAGGGCGAACTGGCCCGCCTCCTGCCGGAGTTGGGGGAGACCACCCGCGAGTGGCACGAGGAGGACGGCCGGGCGCGGCTGTTCGAGCTGACGGCCCGCCTGCTGGAGTCCCTCTCCGCGCGCCGCACCCTCGTCCTGGCCGTGGAGGACCTGCACTGGGCCGACCGCTCCACCCGCGAGCTGCTGGCCTACCTCTTCCGCTCGCTCGACCGCGCCCGGCTGGTCATCGCCGCCACCTACCGCTCCGACGACATCCACCGGCGCCACCCGCTGCGCCCCTTCCTCGCCGAACTCGACCGGCTGCGCACCGTCCGTCGGATCGAGCTGCCCCGGCTCAGCCGCGACGAGGTGCGGGCGCAGATGGCCGGCATCCAGGGAGTGGAGGCGCCCGACCACGACCTGACGGAACAGGTCTTCGAGCGCTCCGAGGGCAACCCGTTCTTCGTGGAGGAGCTGACGGTCTCCGGTTCCGCCTGCGGCATCAGCGAGTCGCTGCGCGACCTGCTGCTGGTGCGGGTCGAGGCGCTGCCGGAGACCGCCCAGCAGGTGGTGCGGACCGCCGCCGAGGGCGGCTCCACGGTGGAGCACGCCCTGCTCGCGGCCGTCGTCCGGCTCCCGGAGGACGAGCTGATCGCGGCGCTGCGGGACGCGGTGGGCGCCAACGTCCTGGCCCCCGCCCAGGACGGCGACGGCTACCGCTTCCGGCACGCGCTGGTGCGCGAGGCCGTTTCGGAGGACCTGCTGCCCGGGGAGCGCGCCGCGCTCAACCGCCGCTACGCCGAGGCGCTGGAGGCGGACCCCTCCCTGGTCCGCACCGACGAGCGGGCCGCCCGCCTGGCCAGCCACTGGTATGCGGCGCGCGACGTGCCCCGGGCCCTGCCCGCCGCGCTGGACGCGGCGGTCGCCGCCCGGCGGCGCTACGCCTACGCCGAGCAGCTGCGGCTGCTGGACCGGGTGCTGGAGCTGTGGGAGGACGCCGACGCGGCCACCCGCCGCGCCCTGCCCTCCCCCCGGCACGCCGAGGTGTACCCGTCCTGCGACGGAGACGACGAGTCGCTGCGCCACCTGGACCTGTTGGCCGAGACGGTCACCGCCGCCCAGCTCTCGGGGGAGCGCAAGCGGGCCCTGGCCGTCGTCAGGCGAGCCCTGCGGACCCTGGACGAGAGGCGGGAGCCCCTGCGGGCGGCCTGGTTCTGGACCCAGCGCTCCCGGCTCGTGCAGAGCACCGGCCAGGGCGACGGCCGCGAGGAGCTGGCCCGGGCCCGGGAACTGGTGCGCGGACTGCCGCCCTCCCCGGTCCACGCCGACGTGCTGGCCGCCGCGGCGGGCTGGGGCGCCGTCCACGAGGTCGGGCCGGAGACCTTCTCCACCGCCCGCCGCGCGGTGGAGCTGGCGTCCGTGGTGGGCGCCGGGAGCATCGAGCTGCACGCCCGGCTCACCCTGGGCAACCTGCGGGTCTTCGCGGGGGACGTGGACGCCGGGCTCGCCGAGATGGCGGAGGTGGCCCGGTGCGTGGTGGACCGGGGCGAGGTCGGCGTCATGGGACGCTGCCACGTCAACCTGTCGTCGGCCCTGGAAGGGGTGGGCCGCTCCGAGCAGGCCGTGGAGACGGCCGAGGAGGGGCTGCGGGTCGCCCACCGCTTCGGCCTGCGGGACACCAGGGCGTGGCTGCAGAGCAACAAGGCCGAGTCGCTCGTCGCCCTGGGGCGCTGGGAGGAGGCCGACGCCGCGCTGGCCGCCGTGCGCCGGCTGGCGTGCAGTCCCCGGCCGCGCGGTTCGGCCGCGCTCAAGAGCGCCCACCTCGCCCTGCGCCGGGGCGACACCGACCGGGCCGTCCGGGAGCTGGCCGAGGCGTGGCGGCACCACGGCACGCACGATCCGCAGCCGCAGTACACCGTCCCCCTCGCCCGGCTGGAGCTGGAGGTCGAGGCGGCGCGCGGCCGGCCGATGGAGGCCCGGCGCGTGCTGGAGGAGGCGCTGGACCGCGGTTTCCCCCTCGCCGTCGAGCGGTACGCCTGGCCGCTGCTGTGCTCGGCGCTGGCCGTCGAGGCGGACGTGCGGGGGCTGCCCGCCGCCGCGCCGGGGCGCGAGGAGGTCCTGGAACGCATCCGCGAGGCGGCCCGCGCACTGCCGCGGCTGGTGCCGGTGTGGGCGGCGTACGGGCTGCTGGCGGACGCCGAGCTGCTGCGGGCCCGGGGGGACGACGACCCGGACCGCTGGGCCGAGGCGGTGGCCGCCTTCGAGGAGCTGCCCCGGCCCTTCCGGCTGGCCCTGGTGCGCCACCGCCGGGCGGAGTCCCTGCTCGACGCCGGCGGCGACCGCGACGAGGCCGCCGAACTGCTGGCCGGGGCGCACGGGACGGCCGTCCGGCTGGGTGCCGCGCCGCTGCGCGCGAGCATCGAGCACCTGGCAGGGCGGGCCCGCATCCCCCTCCGGCCCCCCGGCGGCCCCCGCACCGGGCCGCGGACGCCGGCCGGCCCGGCGGAGGCCTTCGGCCTCACCCCGCGCGAGCGCGACGTGCTGGGGCTGGTCGCGGCCGGGCACAGCAACCGCCGGATCGCCGAGGAGCTGTTCATCTCGCCCAAGACGGCCGGCGTGCACGTCTCCAACATCCTGGCGAAGCTGGGGGTGTCGGGACGCGGCGAGGCGGCGGCGATGGCGCACCGGCTGCGGCTGGTCGAGCCGGACGGTCCGATCCGGCCGGCGCCGGCGGTCGCGGGATGAGCGGACGCCCGGCGGCGTCCCGGCTCAGCCCCGCTCCCCGCCCCGGTCGGTCTCCGCGGCCGGGGCCGGGCGCTGGGGCCTTATCAGGACCTGGCCGGAGGCGAGGTCGATGGGACCGCGGCCGGGGTCCTGGCTGCCCTCCTCCACCCGGGTGTGCTCCAGCCGCCTGCGCTCGTCGTCGGCGTGGCGCCGTCCCGGGCTGAACAACTCCTCGACCAGGTTGAACATCAGCGGACCTCCAGCCTCAGGATGCGGTCGTCGTCCTCGCCGGGCGTGCCGCGGGAGTCGGTCTCGCCGGTCACCAGCCACAGCCCGCCGCCGCCGTCGGGGACGACCGTCCGCAACCGCCCGTACTCACCCTCCAGGAACGCCTGCGGTTCCGCCACCGCTTCCCCGCCCTCCAGAGGGATCCGCCACAGCCGCTCGCCGCGCAGGCCCGCCATCCACACCGAGCCCCGCGCCACGGCGATGCCGCTGGGGGAGGCCTCGGCCGGCTTCCACTGGGCCACGGGGTCGACGAGGCCCTCCTCACCGGCCTCGCCCTCCGCCTCGGGCCAGCCGTAGTTGCCGCCGGGCCGGATCAGGTTGAGCTCGTCCCAGGTGTCCTGGCCGAACTCCGAGGCCCACAGGCGCTTCTCGGCGTCCCACGCGAGTCCCTGGACGTTGCGGTGGCCCCAGGAGTAGACGACGGAGTCCGCCTCGGGATTGCCGTGGCCCGGGGGTTCGCCCTCCGGCGTCATGCGCAGGATCTTGCCCCCGAGGGAGTCCCGGTCCTGGGCGAGGCTCTCGTCGCCGGTGTCGCCGGTGCCGGCGTAGAGCATGCGGTCGGGGCCGAAGGCGATCCGGCCGCCGTTGTGGACCACCCCCTTGGGGATGCCCCGCAGGACGGTGCTGGGCGCGCCCAGCCGGCCGGCCCCCTCCTCGTCCTCCTCGTAGAGCATGCGCACGATCCGGTTGTCGGAGGCGCTGGTGAGGTAGGCGTAGACGTAGCGGTCCTCGGCGAAGTCGGGCGAGACGGCGATGCCCAGCAGGCCGCCCTCGCCGCCCGGTTCCACCCCGGGCACCGACCCCAGCCCGGTCACCTTCCCGCTGCCGGCGTCGACCCGGGAGACCGTGCCCTCGTCCCGGGAGGAGACCAGCAGGTCGCCGTCGGGCAGGGGCGCCACCCCCCAGGGCGACTCCAGGCCCGTCGCGACGGTGTCCACCACCTTCACCGAGCCCTTGGCGGGAGCGGGCGAGGCGCCGGGGGAGCGGGAGGACTCCGGAGCGGGGGAGGACCGGCCGGCGGTGGCGTCCGGGGAGCCGGAGGGCTCGGGCCCGCCACCGGAGCAGCCCGCCGCGAGCAGGGCGAGACCGGCCAGGGAGGCGGTGGCCGCCCGCAGCGGCAGGGAACGGCTTCGCAGCATCGGCGTGCCTTTCGGGGGCTGTCGGGGCTGTCGGTCACGGTGCGGGCCGCGGCGCCGGTGCGGCGGTCCCGTACCCGACCGTACGCCGCGGAGGCGCCGGATGTTCCCGGATCAGTCCCACGACCCCCGGGCCGGGGGCAGCCCGGCTATCTCCGCCAGGTCCTCCGCGGTGAGCTCCAGCCGCGCCGCCTCCGCGTTCTGCGCGGCCCAGCGCTCCTTCTTGGTGCCCGGCACCGGCACCACGTGCGGTCCCTGCGCCAGCAGCCAGGCCAGCGCGACCTGGGCCGGGGTGGCGTCGCCGTGCCGGCGGGCGACGCGCCGCAGCCCGGCGACGATCGGCTGGTTGGCGGCCATCATCTCGGCGGTGAACCGCGGGTGGCGGGCCCGTGCGTCGTCGGGCTCGAAGCCGCTTCCGGGGGTGAGGGTGCCGGTCAGGAAGCCGCTGCCCAGCGGCATGGCGGCCAGGAAGCCGATCCCGCGCGCCTCGCACCACGGCAGCAGCGCGGAGAGGGCCTCGGGGGACCACACCGACAGCTCGGCCTGGACGCAGCTGACCGGGAAGACCTGCTGCACCCGCTCCAGCTGGCGGATCGTTTCCTCGTAGGGGGAGGCTCTGGAGCCCCGCCGCCGCGCCCGCGCGCCGACCGCGCACAGCCCCAGCGCGCGCACCTTGCCGGCCGCCACCAGTTCGGCCATCGCGCCCCAGGTCTCCTCGATGGGGACCTCCGGGTCGGCGCGGTGGAGCTGGTAGAGGTCGATCACGTCGGTCTGCAGTCTGCGCAGCGAGGCGTCGCAGGCCCGCCTCACGTAACCGGGGCGCCCGTTGGCCACGATGTGCTGCTCGCCGACCAGCAGCCCGCACTTGGTGGAGACGAAGGCGTCCGCGCGCCGCCGGCGGAGCACCCGGCCCAGCAGCAGCTCGTTGGTGAACGGGCCGTACATGTCGGCGGTGTCCAGCAGCGTCATCCCCCGGTCGAGCGCGGTGTGCACCGTGCGCAGCGAGGCCTCGCCGTCCTGCTGGGAAGTGGTGTAGGCCCAGCTCATGGGCATGCAGCCGAGCCCGACGGCACCCACCTCCAGCGCCGCCGCACCGATCGTCCTGCGCTCCACCTGGACGTGCTCCCTCCCTCGCCCCCCGCCGGGCGCGTCCCAACCTAACGGGTGCTCCGCGGCGGCTCCGCACAGCCTCCGGATAGCCTCTGACCATGGCTTCCACCGACGTCTGGCTGCCCATCCCGCCCGAGGAGATCGGCGGTCTGCCCGCCGCGTTCCGCTACGTCCACTGGGACGGCGCAGAGGAGTTCCCCGCGGACCCGGCGGACTGCGTCTTCTACGTCGTTCCCTACCTGAAGGGTGAGGCGGTCGCCGTACGTCCGCTGGAGCACATGCCGAAGGTCCGGGTGGTGCAGACGCTCACCGCGGGGGTCGACCACGTGGAGCCCGCCGTACCGAAACTGCCCCCGGGCACCCTGCTGTGCAATGCCCGCGGCGTCCACGACGCCTCCACCGCCGAACTCGCCCTCGCCCTGGCGCTCGCCTCGCTGCGCGGTGTCCCGGACTTCGTGCGGGCCCAGGACGCCGGGCGCTGGGAGCCGTGCTTCCGGCCGGCGCTGGCCGACCGGACCGCGCTGATCGTCGGCTACGGGGCCATCGGCGCGGCCATCGAGGAGCGGCTGGTGCCCTTCGAGGTGGGGAGGGTCCACCGCGTCGCCCGCACCGCCCGGTCCGCGCCGCGCGGCCCGGTGCACACCCTGGCGGACCTGCCCGGGCTGCTGCCCGAGGCGGATGTCGTCTTCCTGGTCACACCGCTGACCGAGGCCACCCGCCGCCTGGTCGACGCCGGCTTCCTGGCCCGGATGAAGGACGGGGCGCTGCTGGTGAACGTCGCGCGCGGGGCCGTGGTGGACACCGGGGCGCTCCTGGCCGAACTGGAGTCGGGCCGGTTGCGCGCCGCCCTGGACGTCACCGACCCCGAACCGCTGCCCGCCGGGCACCCGCTGTGGAAGGCGCCCGGCACTCTGATAACGCCCCATGTCGGCGGCCCCACCTCGGCGTTCCGGCCGCGCGCCGAGCGGCTGGTGCGCTCGCAGCTGGAACTGTTCGCGGCGGGGGAGCGGCCGCGGAACGTCGTCGCCACGGCGTAGCGGTGCCGACCGGGGAGTGGTGCGCCCGGCGCGGTGGCGGCGCGGGCACCACGGGCGCGCCGGACCGGCCGCACCACCCCTTGCACGCTCCGGATACAGGTGGCTGCGCATTGTATCCGCATTTTCCACACTAGTCACGCTGCGTAGACGTGCTATGTCCCTGCGTGACTTTTCTGGTGTATCGTCCGGTCGGGGGCGTACCAGACCACGAGGGGGGACGGGCGACATGCACGGCCACCGGACGAACCACCGGCCACACGGCCGACGCCGGACGGACCGCCGGTCCGCGGTGCTCCGCACGCCAGCGGGCCGCCCGTACCGGGAGGCTGCGTGATGAACCTCCGGGAGACGGAGTTCCCGCGGCTCCCCGGGCTGCTCCGCCCGGTGCGGCGGCGCGGCGCGGCGCGGGGACCGAGGACACTTCCCAGGCTCACCCTGGCCGCGATCTGCGGGGCGTACGCGGTGGGCGCCGCGCTCGGCTGGGGCTCGGAGGCGGTGGCCCTCTTCATGGGCGACTTCGGGCTGAGCATCGCGGCCCTCGCCGCCGCGGCCTCCTGCCTCCACTACGCCCGCACCCACCCGGGCAACCCGTTCCGCCCCGCCTGGGTGCTCTTCGCCGTCTCGTCGACGATGGCCGGCCTGGGGAACGCGGTGTGGGGCTGGTACGAGGTGGTGCTCGGCCGTCCCGTGCCGAGCCCCTCGCCCGCGGACTTCTGCTTCCTCCTCTTCGCACCCCCCTCGATCGTCGGGCTGCTCGTCCTGGCCAAGCGGCCGGTCAACCGCGCGGGCTGGGTCTGCCTCGCCCTCGACGCCTGGCTGATCGGCGGCTCGCTGCTCACCCTCTCCTGGAGCCTGGCGCTCGACCATCCCTCGTACTGGCAGGGCGAGTCCGTCTCCCTCGTGGCGCTCTCCCTCGCGTACCCCCTGATGGACATCGTCCTGATCAGCATGGTCCTCGTCCTGCACTTCCGCCGGTCCTCCGCCCACCGCTCGGCGGTCAACACCGTCATCGGCGCCCTCGCCCTCACCGTGCTGTGCGACGCCCTGTTCTCCGCGCCCCTGCTGAGGGAGCACTACTCCTCGGGGCAGGTGCTCGACGCCGGCTGGTTCGCCGGCTCCGTGCTGCTGGCGTACGCGCCCTGGGTGAGCAGTGCGGAGGGGAGGGAGACGGAGGCGGTGCGCGCCGTCCGCCGGCCGCCCGCCCCGGCGAACGGCGCCATGGCGGGGTCGCTGGCCGCCCTCACGCCCTACCTGGCGGCGGCCGTGTGCACGCTGGGGATCCTCTACAACGTCCGCGACGGGGGGGCCATCGACCGGGTGGTGCTGCTGACCGGCTGCACCGTCGTGCTCGCCCTGGTGGTGCGCCAGGGGATCATGCTGCTGGACAACATCCACCTCACCCAGGAACTGGCCCAGAAGGAGAACCACTTCCGCTCCCTGGTGCAGGGCTCCAGCGACGTCATCATGATCGCCTCCCCCGCCGGGATGCTGCGCTACGTCTCCCCGGCCGCCGCGGGCGTCTACGGCCGCGAGCCGGACAAGCTGGTCGGCTCCGAACTCGCCTCCCTGATCCACCCCGAGGACCTCGGCCGGGTCCTGCACGAGGTGCGCCGCTTCCTGGCCGCCCGGCCCGACGAGGAGCCCTCCACCCGCATCGAGTGCCGCATCCGGCACGCCTCGGGGCGGTGGCTCAACGTCGAGTCCACCGTCAACCGCTACCAGAGCGGGCTGATCTTCAACAGCCGCGACGTCACCGAGCGGGTGCGGCTCCAGGCCCAGCTCCAGCACAACGCCTCCCACGACCCGCTGACCGACCTGCCCAACCGCGCGCTGTTCACCGACCGGGTGCGCCAGGCGCTGGGCGGACGCCGCCGGGGCGACGCCGCCGCGGGCCACACGGCGGTGCTCTACATCGACCTGGACGGCTTCAAGGCCGTCAACGACACCGTCGGCCACCAGGCGGGCGACGAACTGCTGGTGCAGGCGGCCCGGCGGCTCCAGGAGTCCGTGCGGGCGGGGGACACCGCGGCCCGGCTGGGCGGCGACGAGTTCGCCGCGCTCATCGTCGGCGACGACCGGTGCGACCGCGCCGAGCGCGAGTACCGCGTGCTGGAGATCGCCGAACGGCTGCGCGCCGCCCTCTCGCACCCCTACCTCGTCGAGGGCGGCGAGGTGCGGGTCGCCGCCTCCATCGGCGTGGCCTTCGCCGAGCCCGGGACGACCCCGGCCGTGCTGATGCGCCACGCCGACCTGGCGATGTACCGCGCCAAGCAGGCCGGCAAGAACCGGGTCGAGCTGTACGCGCCCCAGCAGCAGGCCGAGGCCGTCCGCCGCGCCGAGCGGATGACCGCCGGCCGGCTGCGCGGCGCGCTTCCCGAGGAGGCGGCGGCCCCTCTGCTCCACCAGCCCGTGGTGGAGCTCTCCAGCGGCCGGATCGCCTCGGTCGCCGCCCAGGTGCGCGGTCGCCCCGTCCCGGAGGCCGTCCTGCCGCCCGGGGACTCGCCGCAGGATGCCGATGCGCTGCGGGCCCCGGGCGGGGACGGGTCCGGCGGAGCGGGGCACCGGCTGCTGGCCAGAGCCGTCGAGCAGGCCGCCGAGCGCCACCGCGCGGGCTTCCCCGTGCCGGTGTCGGTGCGGATCGACGCACGCCGCCTGGCGGACCGCGCCACCGCCCCGGCCGCCGTCGAGGCCCTGCTGTCCCGGCACGGGCTGCCGCCCGAGGCCCTGGTCGTCGAGGTGTCCGGCAGCGACGCCGGGGTCTCCCTGGACGAGCTGGAGCTGTGGGTCACGGCGCTGCGGCGGATCGGCGTGGGCATCGCGCTGGCGGGCTTCGGCGGCGGCCAGGGCCTGGTCGCGCTCGGCCGGCTCCCCGCCGACGTGCTGAGGCTGGAGCGCCCCCTGGTCGACGGCGTGCTGGAGTCGCCCAAGGTGCGCAAGATCACCTCCGGGCTGCTCCGGATCGCCGGAGACCTCGGCATGGCCTCCGTGGCGGACGGGGTGGACCGGCCCGAACAGGCGGCGGCGCTGCGCGCGATGGGCTGCACCCACGCCCAGGGAGCGGTCTTCGCCGCGCCGTTGGACGAGCCCGGGCTGCGCCGCGCCATGGCCCGCGGGCGCTACCCCGTGCCCTATGGTGAGCAGCGCACCACGCTCGGTGGCCGCTCGGTGGTGGTGGCCGGTTCGCTGCCGATGTGGGGGAGCGGGGCGGCCGGGGCCGGCGCCCTTCCGCATCCCCCGTTGCGCTCAAATAGTGAGACGTCCGTCCCACCCACTTGACACCCCCTGCGTCACGGGAGGATGGTCAGTGCCATGCGCACCCGAATTCTCGTACTTGGACAGCGCGTCGGCTGACCCGGGGCATGCCCGCCCCGTGGACGACAGCGACGCGCTCCCCTCGCTTGCCTGACGGCACGAGGGGTTTTTTGTTGCACCGGCACCCCAGCGCGACCCGCCGGCAGCCACCCACACCACCCCAAAACGAGCGTCAACCCTCACTCTCCGAGAAGAGACAAGCGATGACCGAGCAGGCCACCGGGGCCCCCCGCCCGCAGCCGCGGGCCCGTACCGGCGGAGCGCAGCCGCAGCCCGCCACCGTCGAGCACGTCACGGGAGCCCAGTCCCTCATCCGTTCTCTCGAGGAAGTCGGCGCCGACACGGTATTCGGCATTCCGGGCGGCGCCATCCTGCCCGCCTACGACCCGATGATGGACTCCTCCCGGGTGCGTCACGTCCTGGTCCGCCACGAGCAGGGAGCGGGCCACGCCGCCACCGGTTACGCCCAGGCCACCGGCAAGGTCGGCGTCTGCATGGCGACCTCCGGGCCCGGGGCCACCAACCTCGTCACACCCATCGCCGACGCCCACATGGACTCCGTCCCGCTGGTGGCGATCACCGGCCAGGTGGCCTCCGGGGCGATCGGCACCGACGCCTTCCAGGAAGCCGACATCTGCGGCATCACCATGCCGGTCACCAAGCACAACTACCTGGTGACCGACCCGGCCGAGATCCCGCGGGTGATCGCCGAGGCGTTCCACATCGCCTCCACCGGCCGCCCCGGCCCGGTCCTGGTGGACATCGCCAAGGACGCCCTCCAGGCGCGGACGACGTTCACCTGGCCCCCCGCCCACGAACTGCCCGGCTACCGCCCGGTGACCAAGCCGCACGCCAAGCAGATCCGCGAGGCCGCCCGGCTGATCGGCGAGGCCGCCCGCCCGGTGCTGTACGTCGGCGGCGGCGTCCTCAAGGCCGGCGCCACCACCGAGCTGAAGGTGCTCGCCGAGCTGACCGGCGCCCCCGTCACCACCACCCTGATGGCGCTGGGCGCCTTCCCCGACAGCCACCCGCAGCACCTGGGCATGCCCGGCATGCACGGCACCGTGGCCGCCGTCACCGCCCTGCAGAAGGCCGACCTGATCGTCGCGCTCGGCGCCCGCTTCGACGACCGCGTCACCGGGCGGCTGGACTCCTTCGCGCCGTACGCCAAGGTCGTCCACGCCGACATCGACCCGGCCGAGATCGGCAAGAACCGCGCCGCCGACGTCCCCATCGTCGGCGACGCCCGCGAGGTCATCGCCGACCTCGTGGTGGCCGTCCGCGCCGAGCACGAGGCGGGCAACACCGGGGACTACACCGAGTGGTGGCGGCAGCTGGAACGCTGGCGCGAGACCTACCCGCTCGGCTACGACCTGCCCGAGGACGGCTCCCTGGCCCCGCAGCAGGTCATCGAGCGCATCGGCGCCCTGGCCCCCGAGGGCACGGTCTTCGCCGCCGGAGTGGGCCAGCACCAGATGTGGGCCGCGCACTTCATCAGGTACGAGAAGCCCGCCACCTGGCTGAACTCCGGCGGTCTGGGCACCATGGGCTACGCCGTCCCGGCCGCCCTCGGCGCCAAGGCCGGCCTCCCCGACCGCACCGTCTGGGCGATCGACGGCGACGGCTGCTTCCAGATGACCAACCAGGAACTGGTCACCGCCGCGCTCAACGGCATCCCCATCAAGGTCGCGATCGTCAACAACGGCGCGCTGGGGATGGTCCGCCAGTGGCAGACCCTCTTCTACAACCAGCGCTACTCCAACACCGTGCTGCACAGCGGCCCCGACGCGCAGTCCGGCGGCGGGGCGCCCAGAGGCACCCGCGTGCCGGACTTCGTGAAGCTGGCGGAGGCCATGGGCTGCGTCGGCATCCGCTGCGAGTCCCCCGACCAGCTCGACGCGGTCATCGAGAAGGCCAACTCCATCAACGACCGCCCCGTCGTCGTGGACTTCATCGTCCACGAGGACGCGATGGTCTGGCCGATGGTGGCGGCAGGCACCTCCAACGACGAGGTCATGGCGGCGCGCGGCGTCCGGCCCGACTTCGGCGACGGCGACGACTGAGAACCCAGAGGAACCCTAGGAACGGAGCACCACGCCCGATGTCCAAGCACACGCTCTCCGTCCTGGTGGAGAACACCCCCGGCATCCTCGCCCGGATCGCCTCCCTGTTCTCGCGCCGCGGCTTCAACATCGACTCGCTCGCCGTCGGCGTCACCGAGCACCCCGACATCTCCCGCATCACCATCGTGGTGAACGTGGAGGACCTCCCGCTGGAGCAGGTCACCAAGCAGCTCAACAAGCTCGTCAACGTGCTGAAGATCGTCGAGCTGGAGCCGTCCTCGGCCGTCCAGCGCGAACTGGTCCTGGTGAAGGTCCGCGCCGACAACGACAGCCGCTCGCAGATCGTCGAGATCGTCCAGCTCTTCCGCGCCAAGACCGTCGACGTCTCCCCGGAGGCCGTCACCATCGAGGCGACCGGCGGCAGCGAGAAGCTGGAGGCCATGCTCAGGATGCTGGAGCCGTTCGGCATCAAGGAACTGGTCCAGTCCGGCACGATCGCGATCGGCCGCGGCGCCAGGTCGATCACCGACCGGTCGCTGCGCGCCCTGGACCGGACCGCATAGCGAGACCCCGGCCCGTCCCCGCCCGCGGCGGCATACGGTGGCCCCGGAGGCGGTCCGGGGACGGGCCGACCGCACCCCCGACCCGTACGGCGAGAGCTCCGTACGGCAGGAACAACAAGGAGATATCCCAAGTGGCCGAGCTGTTCTACGACGCCGACGCCGACCTGTCCATCATCCAGGGCCGCAAGGTCGCGGTCCTCGGTTACGGCAGCCAGGGCCACGCCCACGCCCTGTCGCTGCGCGACTCGGGCGTCGACGTCCGCGTCGGCCTCCTGGAGGGCTCCGCGTCCCGGGCGAAGGCCGAGGAGCAGGGGCTGCGCGTGGTCACCCCGGCCGAGGCCGCCGCCGAGGCCGACGTGATCATGGTCCTGGTGCCGGACCCGATCCAGGCCAAGGTCTACGAGGAGTCCATCGCCCCGGGCCTCAAGGACGGCGACGCCCTGTTCTTCGGGCACGGCTTCAACATCCGCTTCGGCTTCATCAAGCCCCCGGCCGGCGTGGACGTCTGCATGGTCGCCCCCAAGGGCCCGGGCCACCTGGTCCGCCGCCAGTTCGAGGAGGGCCGCGGCGTGCCGTGCATCGCGGCCGTCGAGCAGGACGCGACCGGCAACGCCTTCCCGCTGGCGCTGTCGTACGCCAAGGGCATCGGCGGCACCCGCGCCGGCGTCATCAAGACCACCTTCACCGAGGAGACCGAGACCGACCTGTTCGGCGAGCAGGCCGTGCTGTGCGGTGGTGCCTCGGCCCTGGTGAAGGCGGGCTTCGAGACCCTGGTCGAGGCCGGCTACCAGCCGGAGATCGCGTACTTCGAGTGCCTCCACGAGCTGAAGCTGATCGTGGACCTGATGTACGAGGGCGGCCTGGAGAAGATGCGCTGGTCGGTCTCCGAGACCGCCGAGTGGGGCGACTACGTCACCGGCCCGCGGATCATCAACGAGAACACCAAGGCCGAGATGAAGAAGGTGCTCGCCGAGATCCAGGACGGCACCTTCGCCAGGAACTGGATGGCCGAGTACAGCGCCGGGCTGCCGAAGTACAACGAGTACAAGAAGGCCGACTCCGACCACCTGCTGGAGACCACCGGCCGCGAGCTGCGCAAGCTCATGAGCTGGGTCGGCGACGAGGACTGAGCGGGTCCGCCCACCCACCGCTCTCCGCCCGCAGGTGGACGGCAGCGGCCCGTCCGTGCGGCGCGGCGGCCCCGGTGACCGGCGAACGGCCACCGGGGCCGCCCCCGCGCCGATACACTCGTGACCAAGCGCGTCACAGGCTCACAGCGTCGTGCGTCTCCACGCGGCTGCCTACCTCCACCGCCCTCGGCCGTCGGGACGCGGCCGTCCTCGCCCGTCACCCCGGGGTGACGGGAGGGGCCCCAAGGACCAGTGAGGACTGAAGACCGAAGTGAGCAAACCCGTAGTACTCATCGCCGAAGAACTCTCCCCGGCCACGGTCGACGCCCTGGGCCCGGACTTCGAGATCCGGCACTGCAACGGAGCCGACCGCGCCGAGCTGATCCCGGCCATCGCCGACGTCGACGCCATCCTGGTGCGCAGCGCCACCAAGGTCGACGCCGAGGCCATCGCGGCCGCCCGGCGGCTGAAGGTCATCGCGCGCGCCGGCGTCGGCCTGGACAACGTCGACGTCTCCGCCGCCACCAAGGCCGGCGTGATGGTCGTCAACGCGCCGACCTCCAACATCGTCACCGCGGCCGAGCTGGCCTGCGGCCTGATCATCTCCACGGCCCGCAACATCCCGCAGGCCAACACCGCCCTGAAGAACGGCGAGTGGAAGCGGAGCAAGTACACCGGCGTCGAGCTGTCGGAGAAGACCCTCGGCGTCGTCGGCCTCGGCCGCATCGGTGTGCTGGTCGCCCAGCGCATGTCGGCCTTCGGCATGAAGATCGTCGCCTACGACCCCTACGTGCAGCCCGCGCGGGCCGCGCAGATGGGCGTCAAGCTGCTCTCCCTGGACGAGCTGCTGGAGGTGTCGGACTTCATCACCGTGCACCTGCCCAAGACCCCCGAGACGCTGGGTCTGATCGGTGACGAGGCGCTGCGCAAGGTCAAGCCGACGGTGCGGATCGTCAACGCCGCGCGCGGCGGCATCGTCGACGAGGACGCGCTGCTGTCGGCCCTGAAGGAGGGCCGGGTCGCGGGCGCGGGCCTGGACGTGTACGCCACCGAGCCGTGCACCGACTCCCCGCTGTTCGCCTTCGACAACGTGGTGTGCACCCCGCACCTGGGCGCCTCCACCGGCGAGGCCCAGGAGAAGGCGGGGATCGCGGTGGCCAGGTCCGTGCGGCTGGCGCTGGCCGGGGAGCTGGTCCCGGACGCGGTCAACGTCCAGGGCGGCGTGATCGCCGAGGAGGTGCGGCCTGGGCTGCCGCTGGCCGAGCGGCTGGGGCGGATCTTCACCGCGCTGGCGGGCGAGGTCGCCGTCCGGCTCGACGTCGAGGTCTACGGCGAGATCACCCAGCACGACGTCAAGGTGCTGGAGCTCTCCGCGCTCAAGGGCGTCTTCGAGGACGTGGTGGACGAGACGGTCAGCTACGTCAACGCGCCGCTGTTCGCCCAGGAGCGCGGCGTGGAGGTGCGGCTGACCACCAGCTCGGAGTCGCCCGAGCACCGCAACGTGGTGACGGTGCGCGGCACCCTCGCGGACGGCGAGGAGGTCTCGGTCTCCGGCACCCTGTCGGGCCCGAAGTACCTCCAGAAGATCGTCGCCGTCGGCGAGCACGACATCGACCTGGCGCTCGCCGACCACATGGCGTTCCTGCGCTACGCCGACCGCCCCGGCGTGGTCGGCACGATCGGGCGCGTCCTGGGCGAGGCGGGCGTCAACATCGCCGGCATGCAGGTCTCCCGCTCCGAGGAGGGAGGCGAGGCGCTGGTGGCCCTCACCGTGGACGGGCCCATCCCGCCCGCGGTGCTCGCCGAGATCGCCGGTGAGATCGGCGCCACCTCGGCCCGCAGTGTCAACCTGGAGGACTGATCCTCCCTCACTCCTCGGAGTGAAGTGGTGGCGGCCCCGGCACGGACATCCGTGCCGGGGCCGCACCCGTCCGCCCCTCGGCCCCGCCCTCCGCCCGTCAGGGGCGCAGGAGCCGCGCGTTCTTGAGCGCCATGTGCAGCAGCAGCCGGTCCTCGCCGTCGTCCAGGTCCAGGCCGGTGAGCTGCTCGACCCGCGACAGCCGGTAGTACAGCGTCTGGCGGTGGACGCCCAGCAGCGCCGCGGTGCGACCCGCCTGCCCGGCGCAGTCGAGGAACGCCTCGGCGGTGCGGGCCAGCTCCCGGTGGCCGGGCTCCAGCAGCGCCCGCACCGACGGATCCGGCTCCCCGGCGGCGGCGCCGCCCGGTGCGGCCAGCATCCGGTACGGACCGATCCCGTCCCACTGCGCCACCGGGCCGAACCGCCGCTCCGCCCGCGCCGCCCGCGCCGCGGCCAGCGCCTGCCGCCAGGCCGCGGGCACCCCGCCCAGCCCCGTGCAGGGACCGCCGATCCCCGCCGCCGCGCCGGGCCGCCCCGGCTCGCCGGCGCGCGGCGAGCGCAGCAGCCGCTCGGCGGCGGTGCGGGCCGGCTCCAGACCGGCGGGGGTGCGCAGCCGGACCAGGACGGCCAGCCCTCCCGGGCCGCCCGGCGCGGGCGAGGCCGCCGCGGGCACCGCGCATCCCGCGAGGGCGCCGGGGACGCCCCGGGGGAGGACGGGGAAGAAGCCGGCGGGCTCCGCGTCGGCGCCGTCGGCCCAGGGCACCACGGCCACCACCGTCAGCGGCCCGGCCGCGGCGGCGCCGAGCTCCCCGGCCAGCTCGGCCTCGGCCTCCTCCGCGGCCGCCCGCTGCCCCGGGGCCGCGGTGAGCAGGACGCGCAGCAGCTCGCCCAGCCGGGTGCCCGTCCGGGACTCGGCGGCCAGCAGCACGCCGGCGCGGTCGGCGACGGCCCGCACGTCCGCCAGCCGGGGGTCGGACAGCTCCAGCGCCCCGTCGTCCAGCAGCCAGATGTAGCCCAGGACCACGCCGCCGTGCCGCACCGGCACGCAGATCCGTCCGCGCAGCACCCCGGCCGAGGGATCCGGCGGGATGCGCACCGGGCCCGTCGCCCGGGTGATGCCGAAGCTCTCGAACCAGGCCCGCACCCGTGCGCTGGAGCGCCGCCGCAGGATCGAACTGGTGCGCACCGGGTCCAGGGCGGTGTCGTCGCCGTCGCCCTCGTGCGCTCCGAAGGCGATCAGGCCGAAGTCGCGGTTCTCCAGGGTGGCCGGGGTGCCCAGGAGGGCGGTCACCTCGTCGACCAGCACCTGGTAGTCCTCGCGCATCCCTTGCGCCGCCTTCCGTTCACACCGTCCCCGAAAGACCCGGACGCCTTCCGCGGATCCCTCCATTGTCATACAGATGTATGAGATCCGGGCCACGGAAGCGTGACAGCTGTCGATGGCGGGAAGGGAGAGCGATCCTTAGGTTCGACGGTGGCTCTCCAGCCGCAAGACCACCGTCTAGATCCGTCCGTGGAGGTGCCCCGTGCTGGGTCCCGTGCTCCTCGCGGCCGCGCGCAGCGACAGCATCCGTCGCGTCGTCTCGGCCGCACCGGTCACCCGTCCCGTGGTGGACCGGTTCGTCGCCGGAGAGCGCCTCGACCAGGCCATGACGACCGTCCGCACCCTCACCGGGCGCGGCCTGGAGGTCACCCTCGACCACCTGGGCGAGGACGTCACCGACCGCAGTGAGGCGCTGCGCGCCCGGGACGCCTACCTGGAGCTGGCCGAGGCCCTGCGGGTGGCGGGCCTGGGGGAGCGGGCCGAGATGTCGGTCAAGCTCTCCGCCTTCGGGCAGGCCCTGCCGGGCGGCGAGGACCTCGCGTACGCCAACGTCCTCCCGGTCGTGGAGGCCGCCGCCGAGGCGGGCACGACCGTCACCCTGGACATGGAGGACCACACTACGGTCGACTCCACGCTGGCGATCCTGGCGAAGCTGCGCGAGCGCTTCCCCGCCACGGGCGCCGTGCTCCAGTCCTACCTGCACCGCACCGAGGACGACTGCCGCGCCCTGGCCGGCGCGGGCTCGCGGGTCCGGCTGGTCAAGGGCGCCTACAAGGAGCCCGCCTCCGTCGCCCTCCAGGACAAGCACGAGGTGGACCGGGCCTACGTCCGCTGCCTGCGGATCCTGATGGCGGGCGAGGGCTACCCCATGATCGGCTCCCACGACCCGCGGATGGTGGCCATCGCCCAGGAGCTGGCGCGGCGCTGCGGCCGCAAGTCGGACGAGTACGAGTTCCAGATGCTCTACGGCATCCGCACCGCCGAGCAGGAGCGGCTGGCCGAGGCCGGGCACCGGATGCGCGTGTACGTCCCCTACGGCACCGACTGGTACGGGTACTTCATGCGGCGGCTCGCCGAGCGCCCCGCCAACCTGGCGTTCTTCCTCCGCTCGCTGGCCACCAGAGACTGAGTGCCCGGATCCCGCGGCGGCCGCACGGGCCGGCGGTCCGAACGCACGACGACACGACCGAACCCTCGAAGGAGACACGGCCATGGACGCTGTGACCCAGGTCCCCGCGCCGGTGAACGAGCCGGTGCACACCTACGCACCCGGCACGCCGGAGCGCGCCCGTCTGGAAGCCAAGCTCAGGGAGCTCGCCGAGAACCCGATCGAGCTGCCGATGACCATCGGCGGCAAGAAGCGGATGGGCGGCGGGGAGCGCTTCGACGTCGTACAGCCCCACAACCACAAGGCGGTGCTGGGCACCGCGGCCCACGCCACCCGGCAGGACGCCCAGGACGCGATCGACGCCGCGCTGGCCGCCGCCCCGATGTGGCGCTCGCTCTCCTTCGACGACCGTGCCGCCGTCTTCCTGCGCGCCGCCGAACTGCTGGCCGGCCCCTGGCGCGAGACGCTGGCCGCCTCCACCATGCTGGGCCAGTCCAAGACGGCGCAGCAGGCCGAGATCGACACCCCCTGCGAACTGGTGGACTTCTGGCGCTTCAACGTCCACTACGCCCGCCAGATCCTGGCCGAGCAGCCGGTCGCCAACTCCCCGGGCGTGTGGAACCGGATGGACCACCGCCCGCTGGAGGGCTTCGTCTACGCCATCACGCCCTTCAACTTCACCGCCATCGCGGGCAACCTGCCCACCGCCCCGGCGCTGATGGGCAACACCGTCCTGTGGAAGCCGTCCCCGACCCAGACGCACGCCGCCGTGCTGCTCATGCGGCTGCTGGAGGAGGCGGGCCTGCCCGACGGCGTCATCAACCTGGTGACCGGTGACGGCAAGGAGGTCTCCGAGGTGGCACTGGTCCACCCGGACCTCGCGGGCATCCACTTCACCGGCTCGACCAAGACCTTCCAGTACCTGTGGAAGACGGTCGGGAACAACATCGAGAACTACAGGACGTACCCGCGCCTGGTCGGCGAGACCGGCGGCAAGGACTTCGTCGTCGCCCACCCCTCGGCCGACCCGGCGGTGCTCAGGACCGCGATGACCCGCGGCGCCTTCGAGTACCAGGGCCAGAAGTGCTCGGCCGCATCGCGCGCCTACGTGCCGCGCTCCATCTGGGAGAACGGCTTCAAGGAGGAGTTCGCCGCCGAGGTCGAGGGCCTGACCATGGGCGACGTCACCGACCTGTCGAACTTCATGGGCGCCGTCATCGACGAGCGCGCCTTCGCCAAGAACAAGGCGGCCATCGACCGCGCCAAGGCCGACCCGTCCTGCGAGGTCATCGCCGGCGGCAGCTACGACGACAGCGTCGGCTACTTCGTCCGCCCGACCGTCCTGACCTGCACCGACCCGAAGAGCGAGGTGTTCTGGCAGGAGTACTTCGGTCCGATCCTGGCCGTCCACGTCTACGACGACGGCGACTGGGACGCGGTGCTGGAGCAGATGGAGTCGGTGGCGCCGTACGGCCTGACCGGCTGCGTCATCGCCCGGGACCGCGCCGCCGCGGCCCACGCCTGCGAGGTGCTGCGCTTCGCGGCGGGCAACTTCTACATCAACGACAAGCCCACCGGTGCCGTCGTGGGCCAGCAGCCCTTCGGCGGGGGCCGGGCCTCGGGCACCAACGACAAGGCGGGCTCCAAGCTGAACCTGATGCGGTGGACCTCCACCCGCTCCATCAAGGAGACCCTGGTCCCGCCGACCGACTACCGCTACCCCCACATGGGCTGAACCCTCCTCGACGGCCCGTGTCCGACGCCCCCGCCCGGCTCCGCCCGGTCGGGGGCGTCGGCCTGCGCGGGCGGGGCCGGGCGGGGGGGGGCGAGTGGTGTGACGGAGGAGACGCAGGTCGAAGAGGGTGCCGTCTCAGATAGTAGGAAGGCCAACTAATTGGCGGGACATCACGGCTCCCAGCCCTTATTTTGGTAGGAGCCGAACGTCTCGCTCCATCAGCGAATGGCGGATGAGGCGCGGTGCCCGCCGCAGGCGACCCCTGCCGCACCGGCCGCCCCCGCCGCTCACGGCGCCTGGAATCCCGCAGGAATCCCTCCTCTTCCCGTCTTCCGGTTCCCAAGGAGTTCGACCATGGACGAGACCGCACGCCGCCGTGCCCGCCACGCCGCCCGCGACCAGCACCACGGGGACGCCGACCGCCGCAACGCCGCCGCGGCGCTCCAGCGGGCGCTGGACCGCCGGGACAACGGCGGAGCCACCGGCCACTGAGGCCCCGGGGAGTCGCCCGCAGGGTCCCGCCGCCCCTCGGGCGGCGTCCGGGGAGCACCGGGCGCCGCGCGGGGCCGGCCGGTGGTCCGGATCCTGGACGGCGCGTGTCGACCCCTGGGATGAGCGGTAGGGTCCCCCCATGTCTCGCAGCATCGACCTCGCAGTGATCCCCGGTGACGGCATCGGCCGGGAAGTCGTGGCCCAGGGCCTGAAAGTCCTGTCCGCCGTCCTGCCGCAGGACGTGAAGCTGCAGACGCACGAGTACGACCTCGGCGCGAAGCGCTGGCACGCCACGGGCGAGACCCTGCCGGACGCCGAGTTGGAGCGGCTCAAGGGCCACGACGCGATCCTGCTCGGCGCGATCGGCGACCCGTCCGTCCCCTCCGGTGTCCTGGAGCGCGGGCTCCTGCTCAAGCTGCGCTTCGCCTTCGACCACTACGTCAACCTGCGTCCGTCGAGGCTCTTCCCCAACACGGCGACCCCGCTGGCGGGCCGCCCGGACGTCGACTTCGTCGTCGTCCGCGAGGGCACCGAGGGCCCCTACACCGGCAACGGCGGCTCCCTGCGCACCGGCACCCCGGCCGAGGTGGCCACCGAGGTCAGCGTGAACACCGCCTACGGCGTCGAGCGCGTGGTGCGGGACGCCTACGAGCGGGCGAAGGCCCGGCCGCGCCGCAAGCTCACGCTGGTCCACAAGAACAACGTCCTCGTGCACGCCGGCCACCTGTGGAAGAGCATCTTCGACCGGGTCGGCGAGGAGTATCCCGAGGTCACCACCGACTACCTCCACGTGGACGCCGCGACGATCTTCTTCGTCACGCAGCCCGAGCGCTTCGACGTGATCGTCACCGACAACCTCTTCGGCGACATCCTGACCGACCTCGCCGCCGCCGTCACCGGCGGCATCGGACTGGCCGCCTCCGGGAACATCAACCCCACCGGCGCCTTCCCGTCGATGTTCGAGCCGGTCCACGGCTCCGCGCCCGACATCGCGGGCACCGGCAAGGCCGACCCCACCGCGACGGTCCTGTCCGTCGCGCTGATGCTGCGCCACCTCGGCTTCGAGGCCGAGGCGGCCCGCATCGAGGACGCGGTCTCCGCCGACCTCGCGGAGCGCTCCGGCGCCCGCACGACCGACGAGATCGGCGACGCCCTCGCGGTACGAGTAGCCGGCTAGCGAGCCCCGCCGCACGTTCCGGCCGGGCCCGCAGGCGCCCGGCCGCTGTGCTACTCGGCGGTTGGGTGCGACCATCTACCCCAGGACCGCCCACCCGTGTCCGCCGTGCGGCCGCCCATCTCCGATAATCGGAGATGGGGCCGCTGTAGGCGAGGAAGCTCGGACGTCCTAGTACCCGCGGGAACGCGGGAGTGCGGTCCGCCACGACACCCAGTGAAGGACGCGCTCACCATGACGACGCCCCGTATCGAGTTCGACCTCAAGCCCTCCGCGCAGCCCCTGCCGGACGCGGAGCGCGAGGCGGTGCTGGCCGACCCCGGGTTCGGCCGCCACTTCACCGACCACATGGTCACCATCCGGTGGACCGAGGGCCGCGGCTGGCACGACGCGCAGCTCCAGCCGTACGCGCCGCTCCAGATGGACCCGGCGAACATGACGCTGCACTACGCCCAGACGATCTTCGAGGGCCTGAAGGCGTACCGCCAGTCCGACGGTTCCGTCGCCGTCTTCCGGCCGGAGGCCAACGCCGAGCGCTTCCGGCGCTCCGCGCGCCGGCTGGCCATGCCCGAGCTGCCGGTGGAGGCCTTCGTCGAGGCGTGCGACCTGCTCGTCCAGCAGGACGTGGCGTGGGTGCCCAGCCAGGCGGAGCAGTCGCTGTACCTGCGGCCCTTCATGTTCGCCACGGAGGTCGGGCTCGGGGTGCGGCCCGCGAACGAGTACCTGTTCATGGTGATCGCCTCCCCGGCCGGCGCCTACTTCCCGCGCGGCGTCAAGCCGGTCTCGGTGTGGCTGTCGAAGGAGTACGTCCGTGCCGCCCCCGGCGGCACCGGCGAGGCCAAGACCGGCGGCAACTACGCCGCCTCCCTCGTCGCCCAGGCCGAGGCCGCCGGACACGGCTGCGACCAGGTGGTGTGGCTGGACGCCGACGAGCGCCGCTGGATCGAGGAGATGGGCGGCATGAACCTGTACTTCGTCAGGGGGACGGGAGCGGACGCCACCGTCGTCACCCCCGCGCTGACCGGCACCCTGCTGCCGGGCATCACCCGCGACTCGCTGCTGACCATCGCCGCGGACCTGGGCTACCGCACCGAGGAGGCCCGCATCTCCGTCGAGGAGTGGCGCGAGGGCAACGCCGACGGCTCGATCAGCGAGGTGTTCGCCTGCGGCACGGCGGCCGTCATCACCCCCGTCGGCACCGTGAAGTCGGCGGACGGGGAGTGGACCGTCGGCGACGGCGAGCCGGGCGAGATCACCATGAGGCTCCGCGAGGCGCTGCTGGCCGTCCAGACCGGGCGCGCGGAGGACAAGCACGGCTGGATGCACCGGCTCGCCTGACGGCCCGGCGCGCCGGCGACCGCCGTCGCGGCCCGCCCGCGTCCCGGTGGGGCACGGACGGGGGCGGACCGCGGCGGCGGGGAGCGGCGGAGCGAGGCGGCGCCCGGCCCCGCCTCGCTCCGCCCCCTCCCGGACGGAGCCGGTGTCCCGTTCCGGCGACCACATCGTGAGACCGCCCTCCCGGCGGCACGGATCCGTGGCAGACTGTCCCCGTGCCTCAGCTCGCCATGATTATCGGCAGCAGGCGCGCCGGTCCGCAGTGACCGTCCTCGCACAGACCCGGTGCGGTGGCGGACACCGTGTCCCAGACCCGCGCGCAGACCTCTCGCACCCGCGAGGGGTCTTTTCGTTTTCCGGTCCATCCCGCCGGAGGCGAAGGCGCGCGGGACGAGGGGACAAGTGGGGCCAAGCCTTCCGGACCTACTCTCATCCGACAGGAGCCTGACCAGCATGACCGACGCCGCGGACTCCCGGCATCCGGGGAGCGCGTCCCCTCTCGGCGACGCGTTCCACGTCTTCGACACCACGCTCCGCGACGGGGCCCAGCGCGAGGGAATCAACCTCTCCGTCGCGGACAAGCTGGCCATCGCCCGTCACCTGGACGACTTCGGTGTCGGTTTCATCGAGGGCGGATGGCCCGGTGCCAACCCCAGGGACACCGAGTTCTTCCGGCGGGCCCGCGCGGAGATCGACTTCCGCCACGCGCAGCTCGTCGCCTTCGGAGCCACCCGCAGGGCGGGGGTGGCCGCCGCGGACGACCCGCAGGTGCGGGCGCTGGTCGACTCCGGGGCGCCCGTGGTCACCGTGGTGGCCAAGGCGCACGACCGCCACGTCGAGCTGGCGCTGCGCACCACCTTGGAGGAGAACCTGGCGATGGTCCGCGACACCGTGGAGTACCTGCGGTCCGCCGGACGCCGGGTCTTCGTCGACTGCGAGCACTTCTTCGACGGCTACCTGGGCAACCCCGAGTACGCCAAGCAGGTCGTGCGCACCGCCCACGAGGCCGGGGCGGACGTGGTGGTCCTGTGCGACACCAACGGCGGCATGCTCCCGGCCCGGATCCAGGCCGTGGTGCGCACCGTCCTGGCCGACACCGGCGCGCGCCTGGGCGTCCACGCCCAGGACGACACCGGCTGCGCCGTCGCCAACACCCTGGCCGCCGTGGACGCCGGCGCCACCCACGTGCAGTGCACCGCCAACGGCTACGGCGAGCGCGTGGGCAACGCCAACCTCTTCTCCGTCGTCGCCGCGCTGGAGCTGAAGTACGGCATGCGGGTGCTGCCCGAGGGCGCGCTGCGCGAGGCGACCCGGATCTCCCACACCATCGCCGAGGTCGTCAACATCACCCCCTCCACCCATCAGCCGTACGTGGGGGTGTCGGCCTTCGCGCACAAGGCCGGGCTGCACGCCTCCGCCATCAAGGTGGACCCCGACCTCTACCAGCACATCGACCCCGAGCTGGTGGGCAACCGGCTGCGGATGCTGGTCTCCGACATGGCCGGCCGCGCCTCCATCGAGCTCAAGGGCCGGGAACTGGGCATCGACCTGGGCGGCGACCGGGAGCTGGTCGGGCGGATCGTGGAGCGCGTCAAGGAGCGCGAACTGCGCGGCTACAGCTACGAGGCCGCCGACGCCTCCTTCGAGCTGCTGCTGCGCGAGGAGGTGGAGGGGCGTCCGCAGAGCTTCTTCACCACCGAGTCCTGGCGGGCCATCGTCGAGGACCGCCCCGACGGCTCCCACGCCAACGAGGCCACCGTCAAGCTGTGGGCCAAGGGCGAGCGCATCGTCGCCACCGCGGAGGGCAACGGTCCGGTCAACGCGCTCGACCGGGCGCTGCGGGTGGCACTGGAGCGGATCTACCCCGAACTCGCCCAGATGGAGCTGGTGGACTACAAGGTCCGCATCCTGGCGGGCACCCACGGCACCGAGTCCACCACGCGGGTGCTCGTCTCCACCGGCGACGGCGGCGGCGAGTGGTCCACCGTCGGCGTCGCCGACAACGTCATCGCGGCCTCCTGGCAGGCGCTCGTGGACGCCTACGCCTACGGACTGCTGCGAGCGGGTGTCGAGCCGGTGGGCTGACCGGCCGTCACGGAACACTCCTACGGGTACGGACGATCTCCCGCGCGCACTGTGGGAACCCCACAGCGCGCGCGGGAGGAAACTGGGGGTCTTCCCTGGTGTGGGCGCTGCGAAGGCGTGGTTCTGTGCGGCGTGGCCATGAATGACGGGCCGAGACTGTACGAATCTGACGACGGCGAACAGCCGGGCTGTTTCGTAGGGTCTGAACATGACCGATCTGTCCCAGACACCGCGTGAGGCGGAACCGACCGATGCTCGTGGTCGTGTGGCGGAGTTGCATGCCGTGCGTGAGCGGGTGCGGTGTGGTCCGAGTGAGCGGGCGACCGAGGCGCAGCATGCGAAGGGGAAGCTGACTGCGCGTGAGCGGATCGAGTTGCTGCTGGATCCGGGGTCGTTCTCCGAGGTGGAACCGTTGCGGCGGCATCGGGCGACGGGTTTCGGGTTGGAGGACAAGCGGCCGTTCACCGATGGTGTGGTGACCGGGTGGGGGACGGTGGAGGGGCGGACGGTGTTCGTCTATGCCCATGATTTTCGGATTTTCGGTGGTGCGTTGGGGGAGGCGCATGCGGCGAAGATCCACAAGATCATGGACATGGCGATCGCGGCGGGGGCTCCGCTGGTGTCGCTGAACGACGGGGCGGGTGCGCGCATCCAGGAGGGTGTGGTGGCGCTGGCCGGGTACGGGGGGATCTTCCAGCGCAATACCCGGGCGTCGGGGGTGATTCCGCAGATCTCGGTGATGCTGGGGCCGTGTGCGGGGGGTGCGGCGTACTCGCCGGCGTTGACGGATTTCGTGTTCATGGTGCGGCGGACCTCGCAGATGTTCATCACCGGTCCGGATGTGGTCAAGGCGGTCACCGGTGAGGAGATCAGCCAGGACGGGCTGGGCGGTGCGGACGTGCACGCGGCGACGTCGGGGGTGGCGCACTTCGTCTACGACGACGAGGAGTCGTGTCTGGCGGAGGTGCGCTACCTGCTGTCGTTGCTGCCGTCGAACAACCGGGAGATGCCGCCGCGGGTGGAGTGTGCCGATCCGGTCGGCCGGCGTGGTGAGGCGCTGCTGGATCTGGTGCCGGCCGACGGCAACCGGCCCTATGACATGCGGGCGGTGATCGAGGAGATCGTCGATGAGGGCGAGTTCCTCGAGGTGCACGAGCGGTGGGCGGGCAATGTGATCTGCGCGCTGGCCCGGTTGGACGGGCAGGTGGTGGGGATCGTGGCGAACCAGCCGCAGCACCTGGCCGGGGTGCTGGACATCGAGGCCAGTGAGAAGGCCGCCCGGTTCGTGCAGATGTGCGATGCGTTCAACATTCCCCTGGTGACGCTGCTGGATGTGCCGGGGTTCCTGCCGGGGGTGGACCAGGAGCACGGCGGGATCATCCGGCACGGGGCGAAGCTGCTGTACGCGTACTGCAATGCCACGGTGCCGCGGATCTCGGTGGTGCTGCGCAAGGCCTACGGCGGGGCGTACATCGTGATGGACTCGCAGTCCATCGGTGCGGATCTGACCTATGCGTGGCCGACCAACGAGATCGCGGTGATGGGGGCCGAGGGCGCCGCCAACGTGATCTTCCGCCGGCAGATCGCCGCCTCCGAGGATCCCGAGGCCACCCGGGCGGAGCTGGTCAAGGAGTACAAGGCCGAGCTGATGCACCCCTACTACGCGGCCGAACGCGGTCTGGTCGACGACGTCATCGATCCCGCCGACACCCGCGCCACCCTCATCCAGGGCCTGGCCATGCTCCGCACCAAACACGCCGACCTGCCCTCCCGCAAGCACGGCAACCCCCCGCAGTAGCGGCCCGCGGCCGCGCCCGCGACGACACCAGCGACGACACGACACCTGTGAGGAACCGTCCCGTGAACGACTCAGCCACCCTCGCCGCCACCGACGTGGTCCGTGTGGAGAAGGGCCACGCCAACGAGGAGGAACTCGCTGCCGTCACCGCCCTCCTGCTGGCCCGCGCCGCCGCACACCGCAGCCGTACCGCCGGCGTCGCGCGCCCCCGCCGCAGCACCGCCGGCTGGCGCCGCCTGGAGCGCGTCTCCGGCTTCCGCGCCCCGCACAGCTGGCAGGGCTGAAACCGCGGGCCGACGGCCTGCCGGAACCGCGCAGCGGCCCCGTACGCGATCGCGTACGGGGCCGCTGCGCGGTTCCGGCAGGCGGTGCGGGGCGGTCAGCCGACGGGCGCGTCCACCAGGACGGTGCGCCGCGGGTTGGCGGTCTGGGCCGGCAGGACGGCTGCCTGCTTCCCCTCGGTCTGCTCCGTGCGGGAAACCGCGGTGAGCTCCGCGGCGTCCTTGAGGTGGGCCAGGGTCGTGCGCCGCGGATTGGCAACGCTGCGCGTGATCGTGGTCGTCTTCACCGAGTCTGCCCCGTTCGCCTTCTTGTGGTTTACCAGCGTTCCGTAAAAGGTGAGCGTAAGGGTCCCCCTTCCCCTCCGGGGATGACTCCTACAGCGATTGACCTGTGATTTTACTCACGACTCGTCGGTCAAAAGCCGTATACCGGGCCACTTCTGGTGGACCGACAAACGGACATACAGGCCTCAAGTCGGGTTTTCCGTCCTCCGGCGGCTCTACCGGGGCAGGGGGCGCCGCCGGGGTCCGACTGCGGCGCTAGCTGCCGAAAGTCCGCAATGAGAGCTATGGCGATACACGCTGCGCCACCCGGTCTCTGCGCAGCGTGACGCCCGTTGTGGGGTTATCCACAGCCCTTGTTGGAGATCCGGCACTGTGCTGGAATTCCACGGACCGCCGTAGACGAACCGGCGCGCAAGGGGCGCATGGAAGCGCCGCGCGGCGGTGACGTGGAGGCGCGCCGGTCACTCACGACCGTCAGGGGGGCCTCGGGCCCTCCCGACTCGATACCGTTCCGCCGTTCGCGGGGGGACGCCTGGTCCAGAGGTTGCGACGCTAGTGCAGGGACGTTTCAAGAGGGATGGCAGCGCTGTGGGGGACCCGGAGCTGCGCGGTGCGACCGACCGCGGCTCCTCGGCCCAGCGCGCCCAGGGGAGCGGTGGCCGGGAGCAGGCCCTCGACGCCGACGGAGGCAGGCGCGCCGGCACACAGCCGGCCGGAGAGCCCGAAGGTGCTCCGAAGCCCAAGGAGCCCAGTGCGGCGGGCTCCCGCCTCGCCCTGCGCAACTGGCGCATCAGCACCCGGCTGGTCTCGCTGCTGGCCCTTCCGGTCGTGGCGGCCACCTCGCTGGGCGTGCTGCGCATCAACACCTCGCTGGCGGAGGTCGACCAGCTCGACAACATGAAGCTCCTGACGGAGATGACCGAGCACGCCACGGAGCTGGCGGCGGCCCTCCAGGAGGAGCGGGACCGCTCGGCCGGTCCGCTGACCGGCACCGGAAACCCCAAGGACGACACGGTCGTCGCCCCGCGCGAGACGACCGACCAGGTCAAGGGCGCGTTCTTCGACGCGACCGCGGGCCTCGACGACGCCGACAACGACGTGCTCTCCGGCGTCCGGGCCTCGGTCACCGAGATCCACCGGCAGCTCAACCGGCTGAAGAGCATCCGCGACCGGGCGTACGACAACCCGGACAACGTCGCGCAGACGGTCAACGACTACAACCAGCTCATCGAGTCGCTGCTGGGCCTGTCCCAGGACATGGCGCAGGCCACCAGCAACCCGGAGATGATCCAGAGCACCCGCGCGCTGGCCGCGTTCTCCGCCGCCAAGGAGTACGCCTCCGTGCAGCGCGCGATCATCAGCGCCGGCCTGGCCCGCAAGGGCGGCCCCAAGCTCTCGGACAACGACCACCTCTACCTGCGGACGGCCTGGGACGGCGAGTCCGCGGCGCTCAACCGCTTCGGGGACATCTACGGCAGCAGCCGGGCGGCGGAGCTGACCAAGCCGCTGGACGAGGGCATCGTCAACATCACCTCGGCCAACCAGTACGCCGAGCGCGTGGTGAAGGACCCCGAGGGCATCTCGCGGGAGAACCGCTCGTACCTGGACTGGTTCGACCAGGACCGGGTCAAGATCGAGCAGATGGAGAAGATCGAGGCCTCGCTCCTCACGCAGATGGACGAGCAGGCCCGTCAGCTGCGCGCGGAGGCCCAGCAGTCGGCCTTCATCAACGGTGTCCTCGTCCTGCTGGTGCTCGGCATCTCGCTGGTCGGCGCGTTCGTCGTGGCCCGCTCCATGGTGCGCTCGCTGCGCCGCCTGCAGGACACCGCCCAGGACGTGGCCCGCCGCCGCCTGCCCGAACTGGTCAAGCAGCTCTCCGAGGCCGACCCGCAGGACGTCGACACCTCGGTCGAGTCCGTCGGCGTCCACAGCCGCGACGAGATCGGCAAGGTGGCCGCGGCGTTCGACGACGTCCACCGCGAGGCGGTCCGCCTCGCGGCCGAGCAGGCGCTGCTGCGGGGGAACGTCAACGCGATGTTCACCAACCTCTCGCGCCGCAGCCAGGGCCTGATCCAGCGCCAGCTGTCGCTGATCTCGGAGCTGGAGTCCCGCGAGGCCGATCCGGACCAGCTCTCCTCGCTGTTCAAGCTGGACCACCTGGCGACCCGCATGCGCCGCAACGGCGAGAACCTGCTGGTCCTCGCGGGCGAGGAGCCGGGCCGCCGCTGGACGCGCCCGGTGCCGCTGGTGGACGTGCTGCGCGCCGCCGCGTCCGAGGTGGAGCAGTACGAGCGCATCGAACTCAGCGCCGTCCCCACCACCGAGGTCGCCGGCCGGGTCGTCAACGACCTGGTGCACCTGCTGGCCGAGCTGCTGGAGAACGCCACCTCGTTCTCCTCTCCGCAGACCAAGGTCAAGGTCACCGGTCACGCCCTCCCCGACGGCCGGGTGCTGATCGAGATCCACGACACCGGCATCGGCCTGTCGCCCGAGGACCTGGCGGCGATCAACGAACGGCTCGCCAACCCGCCGACGGTGGACGTCTCGGTCTCCCGGCGCATGGGCCTGTTCGTGGTCGGCCGCCTCTCCCTGCGCCACGGCATCCGCATCCAGCTGCGGCCCTCCGACTCCGGCGGCACGACCGCGCTGGTCATGCTTCCGGTGGACGTCACCCAGCGCGGCGGGCAGCAGAAGCCGGGCGGCGACGGCAGCCAGGGCTCCGGCCCCTCCGCCACGCTCCGGCGTGAGCCGCAGGGCGGCGGGGCCCCGCCCGCCGGCACCAGCCGGCTCGGGGCGCTGCCCACCCGCAACCAGGTCCAGGGCGGTTCCTCGCGCGCCGCGCTGCCGGGCGGCGGTTCCGCCGCGGGCGGCGGCGGCTTCGGCGGTCCCGGGCGTCCGGGCGGCCCGGCCGGTCCCGGTGGTCCGGCCGGTCCCGGCCGTCCCGCGGGGGCCCCGGCGGGCGCGGGTGCCCCGAGCGGTTTCGGCACCGGCCCGCAGCCCGACGCCCACACCGGCCAGGGGCAGTTGCCGCAGCGCGGAAAGACTCCCGCGAGCGCGCTGCCCGCCGGGTCGGGCGACCGGCGTCCCAGCTGGGCCGACGGTCAGGGCGACCGGGCCACCGGGTGGGCCGAGGCGCCCGACGCGCCGCGCGGCCACGAGGAGGCCGAGAGCACCTCGGAGTTCGCCCGTCCCGAACAGACGGGGACGCACCGGCAGCCCGCCGGCCCCGGTGACACCGCCCAGTTGCCGCGTCTGGAGCCGGGCGGGGGCCTGCAGGCGCCCCACGGCCCGCAGGACACCGGCCGGTTCGCGCGTCCGCAGGGCCCGCAGGACACCGGCCAGTTCCCGCGTCCGCAGGACACCGGTGAGTTCCCGCGTCCGCAGGATCCGCAGGACACCGGCCAGTTCCCGCGTCCGCAGGACACCGGTGAGTTCCCGCGTCCGCAGGGCCCGCAGGACACCGGTGAGTTCTCGCGTCCGCAGGGCCCGCAGGACACCGGCCGGTTCCCCGGGCAGGACCAGTCCTCCGCGCGCGGGGGATCCGGCTACGAACTGCCCGGCAGCTCGCCCTCCACCGGCTCGGACGAGCGCACTCCGATTTTCGAGTCGGTCGAGTCGAGCTGGTTCAGCGCCAAGCACGCCGCCCAGGACGGGCCGACCGCGCAGTCGTCGGACACCCGGCAGCAGACCCCCGGCGCGGCGGCCGGCGGTTCCGGTGAGCGGCGGCCGGACGGGGCGGCCCCGGTCGCGCCGCAGCGGTCGTCCGCGGCCGGCGGTTCCGGCGGCCGGGGCGGAGCCGGATGGCAGGAGAGCCCGAACGACGAGCGCTGGCGCCGGGCCGAACAGCTCCGCCAGCCCGCCGCGGGCGGCGTCACCACATCCGGCCTGCCGCGCCGCGTGCCCCGCGCCAACCTGGTGGCGGGGACCGCGCAGCAGAGGTCGTCCGCGCCGGCCGGTCCGCAGGTCTCGCGTGCGCCCGACGACGTGCGCGGCCGGCTGACCAATCTCCGCCGGGGCATTCAGCAGGGTCGACAGGCCGGCAGCGGCCGGACCGGCGGTGGCCGCGGCACAGGCCCCACCTACCAGCAGGAGCGTTAGTTGAGTCCGATGAGCCAGGCGGCGCAGAATCTGAACTGGTTGATCACCAACTTCGTGGAGAACACCCCGGGGGTGTCGCACACGGTGGTGGTCTCCGCCGACGGCCTCCTTCTGGCCATGTCCGAGGGGTTTCCGCGGGATCGTGCCGATCAGTTGGCGGCGGTCGCGTCGGGTCTGACCTCGCTGACCGCTGGTGCGTCGCGGATCTTCGAGGGGGGTGCGGTGAATCAGACGGTGGTGGAGATGGAGCGCGGGTTCCTGTTCATCATGTCGATCTCCGACGGTTCCTCGTTGGCGGTGCTGGCGCACCCGGAGGCGGACATCGGTCTGGTCGGTTACGAGATGGCCCTGCTGGTGGACCGCGCGGGTACGGTGCTGACGCCGGACCTCCGCGCCGAACTGCAGGGAAGCCTCCTGAACTGACGAACGCTCCCCCCACATGAGCACCACAGTCCGCATCGCCGACCTCATGCCTCGCTCGGAGGAGCCATGACCCCGCCGCCCGCCTCACCCGGTCCGTACGGTGGCCCGAACGGTCACATGCCGTACGACGGCGAGGGCGACCAGCCGCTGGTGCGGCCGTACGCCATGACCGGGGGCCGCACCCGCCCGCGCTACCAGCTCGCGATAGAGGCGCTGGTGAGCACCAGCGCGGACCCGACGCAGCTGATGGGTCTGCTGCCCGAGCACCAGCGGATCTGCCACCTCTGCCAGGAGGTCAAGTCGGTGGCGGAGATCTCGGCGCTCCTCGCCATACCCCTGGGTGTGGCCCGTATCCTCGTCGCCGACCTGGCCGAGGCCGGGATGGTCGCCATCCACCAGCCGGGAAGCAGCAGCGAGCCCGGCGGCGCACCGGACGTGACACTGCTCGAAAGGGTGCTCAGTGGACTTCGCAAGCTCTAGCGGTGCATCGCGCTCCACCACCTCCGCGA